>NZ_AQYB01000033.1 GCF_000377005.1 Streptococcus minor DSM 17118 | reverse complement strand
CAGTAGTTAAGCCCTAGAACGCCTGAAGTAGTTGGGGGTTGCCCCCTGTGAGATACGGTAGTCGCTTAGCCATAGGAATCGTAGAGATTCCGTTTGGGAGTTTAGCTCAGCTAAGGTAGACCTTAGTCACCTTTGTCGAAGCGTTAGCGCACGACAGGGAGCCAGCGAGTTAAACTTTCATCCCATGGGAGTTTAGCTCAGCTGGGAGAGCATCTGCCTTACAAGCAGAGGGTCAGCGGTTCGATCCCGTTAACTCCCATTCTTTATTAAGCGGGTGTAGTTTAGTGGTAAAACTACAGCCTTCCAAGCTGTTGTCGCGAGTTCGATTCTCGTCACCCGCTTAGAACTATATAGTTCTGTCCAAACACTAACTGTTTGGGCGCGTAGCTCAGATGGTTAGAGCGCACGCCTGATAAGCGTGAGGTCGGTGGTTCGATTCCACTCGTGCCCATTTATTTATATGGTCCGTTGGTCAAGGGGTTAAGACACCGCCTTTTCACGGCGGTAACACGGGTTCGAATCCCGTACGGACTATAGGTAAGGAGCTACGCTCCTTTTTTGTTTTTATTAATAAATCAGAACTAACAAAAAAAGTCTTTGTTAATTGTTTACAAAGACTTTTTTCATTGGAAGTTTTCAATATCTTTTACAGATTGATAATTTCATCTGGGAGGGCAATGGTTTCTTTGCCATTGCGATCAACAACTAGAACGGTCGGTGGATAGAAGGGGTCAAAAGTGTAGGGGAAATCAACAGTAATGGTGTTAGGATACTTTTCTTGAGAAAAGGATATGCTGAGTTTCCCTTTTTTATTTTGTAATTTGAAGCGAAGGATATGCTTGAGTGGGATGACATGTTTTAAATATTGGTCAATAAAGTACCAAAAGCTATCTATGACTTCTCCTGGTAACGAGGTGACTACTCCAAAAGTGGCATATCTTCCTTTTGTCTGCGTAAAGGCCATGTGTTCTCCTGATTTTTTTATCTATGAAAAAAGCCTGTTAAACAGGTTTTTTCGGTTATGCAACTTTAACGATTTCTCAGTTCTAAATATCGTTTGTACCAAATATTAACATAAGCTTGCGAGAATGGACCACGTTGATTGTTAATCCAATCGACAAGAATTTTGACATTTTCTTTGAGAATATAGTCAATATCTGCTGGGTAGCGCATCTGCTTGCGATGTCGCTCATACTCATCTACATCTAAAAGTTTTTTTTCACCATCTGCAAAGACTTTAACATCTAAGTCATAGTCAATGTACTTGAGTGCTTCGCTGTCCAAAACATAGGGACTAGCCAGATTGCAGTAGTAAGAAATCCCATTTTCGCGGATCATGGCGATGATATTGAACCAATATTTCTTATGAAAATAGACAACTGCTGGTTCTCGTGTGACCCAGCGACGGCCATCGTTTTCAGTCACCAGTGTATGGTTATTGACTCCAATGATAGCGTTCTCTGTTGTTTTTAGTACCATGGTATCGCGCCAAGTTCGGTGCAATTCCCCGTCATGTTTATAACTTTGAATTGTAATAAAGTCGCCTTCTTTGGGCAATTTCACAATGTTACCATCTTTCTACAATTTTAAGTTTAATCCAAGCTATTATACCATAAACTGATTAGAAATGGTAGAATTTTACATGTAATCTCTGATTACCGATTGAATGAGGTCATAGTCGAAGCCTTTTCGAGCTAAGGCTTGGATCAATCTTTGTTTTAAATCATATCCTTCATATTTTTTAGCGTATTTTCTGAAGTGTTTATCGATTTCTTTGTAAATTAGGTTTTCTTCAAGCTCGTAGTCACTTTCGATATGCAAGGTAGCAACGCTTTCCTTAGCTTGTTGGTAGTTAAAACCTTTGGATAGAAGATTTTGAATCAATTTGTCTTGAAGGGCTCTGTTGGGAAGTTTGTTTTGGTATTTTTTTAGAAGCTTTTGAGCTACTCTTTCAGCTATTTCAGAAAAATTGTATTGTGGGAGAAGGCTAGAGATGGTATGATTATCAATCCCTTTATTGAGAAGTTTTTGTTGGAGCACCAGTGGACCTTTTTCTCCAGAGAGTTTGTTTTGGTCGAGGATGTTTTGGACATAGTGTCTGTCGTTAATCCAGTTATCGTCCTCAAGCTCCTTCAAAATTTGTGAGATAAAATGCTTTTCGATAGCATGGTCATGAAGGTAGTCGTAGATTTCTTTTTTGGTACGCTGCTTGAAGGAAAGGTGATAAAGGGCTAAATTTTTTCCGTAGGAAAGTTGAGCAAAGGTCTGGATTTCTGTCCATTGTTCTTCTGAAATATCTTTCTCTTTGGATAAAAAGAAGCGGACGATGGTATCTTCTGTAATATAGGTTTTCAATCCGGTATCTGTTTCGAGGAGATAAAGTCTTTTTTTCTTTTCGAGTTTCGTGATTTTCATGAGTAACTTTCTAGCCAAATGCTTCAAAAGCAGCAATGAGGCGCAATTTTTCTGTATCGATATTTTTTCTACCATAGTAATCTAAAAAGAGTTCACCATATTCTGAGGTACCAAGATTATAATGGAGTGACCAAATGGCCCAGTAGAGGTCAATGTGTTTGTCACTGATGCCAGCTAAGCCAACGTCGATAAAGGCAGAAAATGAAAGGTCATGGTTTAGAATGATATTTGGCAAACAAGCATCTCCGTGGATAAGGGCGTCTGGTGTCAGTAGGTGTCCTTTTTCTTGGATGAGACGATAGGCTTCTTCCCGATTAGAAATGCCAAATTGTGGTAAAAGGGCTTTTGGAGAGAAGTCGCCTTTTTCATAATTGTCTTGAGCAACTTTTCGATAGAGGTCAAGAGAATGACTGGTTGGGAAGTTTTGTGGAGCAAGATGATGGAGTTCTTTGAGTTTTTGGGCTAAGACCTTACAGATTGCTTCTGGTTCATGGAGATAGTAGGTCGCATTTTTTCCAGGTGCTTCTTTTGTGAGTAGGTAGTCCTTATCAGTAGAAAGATAGTGGATGACAGGTACTCCAAGGCCTGCTTTAGCAAACCATTTTGCTATGGTTGCTTCCCGATTTAATTTGCCCTTGGCATCACTTTTTAAATAGTAGCCATTATCTAGATAGATGACTCTAGCTCCAGAGTGTGATGAGGAATCGTAGGCAGTGCAATTTTTTAAAAAAGGATGGAGTGTGTCTGGATAATCTAATAGTTGGAGTGTGACTTTTTTCTTCATTCTTTCATTGTATCATAATGTCAAAAATTCTGGGGAAAGCGTGGTATAATGAGATTATGAATCTACAAGTGAAACAAAAAATTCCATTGAAAATCAAGCGGATGGGTATAAATGGTGAAGGGATAGGCTTTTTCAAAAAAACCTTGGTCTTTGTACCAGGGGCCCTCAAGGGTGAAGAAGTCTTATGTCAGGTAACGGCTGTCAAGCGAAATTTTGCAGAGGCTCGCCTCCTGACAATCCACAAGAAATCTAAATTTCGAATGAAGCCTCAGTGTGATATCTATGAGGTCTGCGGAGGTTGTCAGTTGATGCACTTGCGCTATGACAAGCAGCTGGATTTTAAGCTTGACTTACTACGTCAGGCATTAAAAAAATACCAACCAGCAGGGTATGAAGATTATGTCTTGCATCCGACCCTTGGGATGGCGAAACCTGAATTTTACCGTGCTAAGCTGCAATTTCAAACGCGTCAGTTTAAAGGGAAGGTTCAGGCTGGTCTTTATGCTCAAGGGAGTCATCGTTTGGTGGCTATTCAGGATTGTTTGGTTCAGGATAAGGTGACACAGGAAATTATTAACCAGGTAGCAAACTTGCTGACTAAATATCAGATTCCTATCCATGATGAACGTCGTCAGCTAGGAATAAGAACGGTCATGGTTCGTCGTTCTCGTAAGACTGGTCAGGTTCATTTAATTTTTGTAACCTCACGTCAGGTCAATTTGCAGCGCTTGCTTGGGGAACTAATCGCAATGCATCCTGAAATTATGACAGTGGCCCTCAATCATCATAAGAGTAAATCCAGTGAGATTTATGGGGAAAAAACAGAGATTATTTGGGGGCAGGAAAGTATTCGTGAATCTGTTTTGGGGTATGAGTTTGACTTATCTCCGAGAGCTTTTTATCAGTTAAATCCGGAACAGACTGAGGTTCTGTATGGGGAGGCGGTTAAGGCTTTGGACTTAGATGGGTCGGAGCACTTGATTGATGCATACTGTGGTGTGGGAACAATCGGCTTTGCTTTTGCACATCAGGTTCAGTCGGTAAGGGGGATGGATATTATCCCAGAGGCGATTGAGGATGCTAAGAAAAATGCTAGGCGCCTAGGTTTTGATAATACTTACTATGAGGCTGGGAGGGCTGAAGATCTTATTCCTAAGTGGTATGCGGAAGGCTATCGTGCGGATGCTCTGGTTGTAGATCCACCACGAACTGGTTTAGACAAACAACTTTTGGATACGATTTTAAGATACAAGCCTGCAAAAATGGTCTATGTTTCTTGCAATGTTTCTACTTTAGCTCGTGATTTAGTCGAGTTGACGAAGGCTTATACTGTCGAATACATACAGAGTGTGGATATGTTCCCACACACAGCACGGACTGAGGCGGTGGTGAAATTGACTAGGAATCACTAATCTAGGCATTCTCAAGATAAGGTCAGACAAAAACTGGTCAGGACCAATTTTCTCTTGCTTTCATGACTTGAAAATAATATAATAATTTCAAGTTCAA
Organism: Streptococcus minor DSM 17118; assembly: GCF_000377005.1. Taxonomy (GTDB): domain Bacteria; phylum Bacillota; class Bacilli; order Lactobacillales; family Streptococcaceae; genus Streptococcus; species Streptococcus minor. Next base: position 745,297 of record NZ_AQYB01000033.1, on the reverse strand, counting down.
AGGAATCAGTCCCAAGAGATTTCTTTAGGGTGATAGTGGTTCTAGATTTTTAAGAAGGGAAAAAGGTAGATGTTGGACGGGGCTAGTGAGCAACCATTGTATTTACAATTAGTGGATCAGTTGGAGATGGAGATTCGCAACTCGATGTTGGCAAATGACAAGTTGTCTTCTGAGCGGGAACTGACCAAGATTTATGGTGTTAGTCGGATTACGGTGCGTTTGGCTTTGCAGGAGCTAGAAAAAAGAGGATTGGTTTACAAGAAGCATGGCAAGGGAACCTATGTGTCTGAGATTACCGATTCAGCGGTAGATTTATCAGCTGCATACAGTTTTACCGATCAGATGAAGAAGCTGGGAAAAGTTCCGCAGACCAAAATTTTATCCTTTAGGCTGATAGAGGCTCCTGAATCTATTGCCCAACAGATGCAGATTGCTCCTGGGGAATTAATTTTTGAAATTGAGCGTTTGCGGATTGCAAATGATACTCCAATGATGATTGAGCGGTCCTATGTGCCTCACACCTTGTTTGATGGCTTGACAGAAGAAATGTTGAGTGTGCATCCTCTGTATGAACTCTTTCAGTTACAGTTTTCGCAGACGATTCGTCTTGCCGAGGAGGAATTTTATGCCAGTATCGCCTTAGATAATGAAGCAGAGCTTTTAGGGATTCGCAGTGGCAGCCCTGTTCTTCATCTTCTGCGTAAGACATATAACACAAAAAATATCGTGATTGAGTATACCTTTAGTATAGCAAGGGCAGACCAATTTCGCTATAAAATTATTCACCAGAGAAATGATTGATGAGAAAAGAGAGTTCCACTTGGAACTCTCTTTAGTTGTTATTTGCGGCAATTTCAAATTTATAAAATTTCCAATGTTTGTATGTTTCAGTGTATTCTAAGACTTCATCGGTTCCATTTTTCCTAGTAGTTTTTATCTGAAGGACTGTCGGTTCGGATTGGCTCATCTGCATCAGTTCTGCAATGGCTTCTGGGGTTGGGAAGCAAATTTCATTGGTTTCAATGAAGGGTTCCTCAGACATGTGGATGTTAAAGTCTAGTTTAAATCGTTGGTAAATGGATTGGAAATGTTCCAGAGGTGCATCGGGTTGTTGTATGTAACGAGCTGGGATGAAGGATTGATGGAAGATATACGGCTCGCCTTTTGCTGAACGCAGGCGACTAATTTTATAGTAGAAGTTATTTTTATCTAATTGTAAGGTCTTGAGGATGCGTTGGTCATTTCCTTTTTCGCATGATAAAACTTCAACGGTATCTTCATCGGTTGAAAAGATTTCGATATCAGAGAATTTGACTAGTTTTCCTTTCCGAGAGCGCGAGACAAAGGTACCTTTTCCTTGCTGTCGGATGAGGTAGCCATCTTTGACGAGCTCGTTCATCGCTCGGATAACAGTGATGGAGCTGACATTGTAGAGTTTGGTTAACTCAGCTTCTGTATAAAATTTATCTCCATTTTCAAATTTTCCGGAGATAATTTGTTGGCGTAGTTCATTTTGAACCAGCTGGTATTTGGGGACTTTCATGACTGGAACTCCTTTCTGTTTACTAGCGTTATATTTCTAATGTTATTATACTAAATAATCATAAAAAAATAAAAAAATTATATAAAAAATTGAAAAAAATGAAACAAACTACTGGACATAACCAGTGTTCTATGTTAATATAATGACATAGAAAGAAAGCGATTACAAGGTGAGGTAAGATGGTCAATTTTCAGATAAAGGAAAATTTTTATCTAAATGGTCACCCTTTTAAGATTCTATCTGGGGCTATTCACTACTTTAGAGTTCATCCAGACGACTGGTACCATTCCTTGTATAATCTCAAAGCATTGGGATTTAATACTGTTGAGACATATGTTCCTTGGAATTTGCATGAACCTCAAAAAGGATGCTTCCAGGATGAGGGCATATTAGATGTTGAACGATTCTTGCAAATTGCACAAGATTTGGATTTGTATGCCATTGTTCGTCCGTCTCCCTATATCTGCGCTGAGTGGGAGTGGGGTGGCTTGCCTGCCTGGTTATTACGTGAGGATATTCGAGTACGGTCTAGTGATTCCGATTTTCTAAGTCACCTAGATGCCTACTATGCTTGGCTTCTGCCAAAACTAGTTCCGCATCAGTTGGAGCAGGGGGGAAATATTCTCATGTTTCAGGTGGAAAATGAATACGGTTCTTACGGAGAGGAAAAGGCTTATCTGCGAGCAGTAGCAGACCTGATGAGAAAATATGGATTGACAGCTCCCTTTTTTACTTCAGATGGCCCTTGGCGAGCTTGTTTGCGAGCAGGCAGTATGATAGAAGAGGATATTTTGGTCACAGGGAATTTTGGTTCCAAGGCCAAAGTTAATTTTGCCCAGATGCAAGCATTTTTTGATGAGTATGGTAAGAAATGGCCACTCATGTGTATGGAATTCTGGGATGGCTGGTTCAACCGCTGGGGTGAAGAGATTATCCGAAGGGGTCCAGAGGAACTAGCCCAAGCAGTTATGGAAGCTATTGAGCTAGGGTCAATCAATCTTTATATGTTCCATGGGGGAACCAATTTTGGCTTTATGAATGGTTGCTCAGCCCGTGGTCAAAAAGATCTGCCTCAGGTAACTTCTTATGATTACGATGCAATTTTAGATGAAGCGGGTAATCCGACTAGAAAATTCTATTTGATTCAGGAAAAAATGAAAGAAGTTTATCCTCATTTAGACTACCAGGAACCCCTGATAAAAGAGGCTAGAGCTTATCCTCAGGCTTCTCTGAAAGATAAGACAACCTTATTTAGTAACTTGGAACAATTGTCTAAGAAGTCTAGCTCTTTTTATCCACAGAATATGGAAGAGTTGGGTCAAAATACAGGCTATATCTTCTATCAAACCAAGTTGGAAAAGGATAAGGAAGAGGCAGAGCGTTTCCGGGTCATTGACGCCAGAGATCGCATTCAAGTCTATCAAAATCAAGAATGGGTTGCGACCCAGTATCAGGAAGAAATCGGTGAGGATATCCTGCTGGAATTTCCTGAAAAGGTATCTGAGATTTCGATCTTGGTGGAGAATATGGGTCGTGTAAACTATGGGCATAAGCTGACAGCTCCTACACAGATTAAGGGTCTAGGAAGAGGAGCAATGGCAGATTTGCATTATATTGGAAATTGGGATAGCTACCCCTTGCCATTAGATAACATCGGAAATGTAGATTATACCAAGGAGTGGAAAGAAGGTAGTCCAGCTTTTTATCGTTATCAGATAGAAATAGATGATTTGGCAGATACTTATTTAAATATGACAGGATTTGGAAAAGGTGTCGTCTTTATTAACCATGTCAATATCGGACGTTTTTGGGAAAAGGGTCCACATCTTTCTCTTTATGTACCGAAAGGATACTTGAAGAAAGGAGAAAATGAGATTGTGGTCTTCGAAACGGAGGGCCGCTTTAGAGAAAGCTTGACCTTTTCTCAAGAACCCGTTTTTAAAACAGATATTACAAACTAAAGGAGAATATGTATGGCAATTATCGCTACAAGGATTGATGGTCGCCTGATTCACGGACAGGTGGCAAATTTATGGACAGGAAAACTAAACATTAGCCGTATCATGGTCATTGACGATGAAGTGGCTCAAAATGATATTGAAAAACAAGGTTTGAAATTGGCTTGTCCTCCAGGTGTAAAATTGAGTATCTTGCCTGTTCAAAAGGCAGCTGAAAATATTTTAGCAGGGAAGTATGATTCCCAACGTCTCTTGATTGTAGCCCGTTATCCGGATCGTTTTCTACGTCTGGTAGAATACGGGGTTCACTTGGATGAACTCAATGTGGGCAATATGTCTCAAACACCAGAAACTCGTTCGGTAACCCGTTCGATCAATGTGGTGGACAAGGACATTGCGGACTTTGATGCCCTTCAAGCAAAAGGTGTAAAACTGATTGCGCAGATGGTACCAAACGATCCAGCTAAAGACTTTATGCCATTATTGGATAAAGTTCGTTAATATTTGGTTATATTTAAGAAAAATTTATAGGAGGTTCACTATTATGCAATGGTGGCAAATACTTTTACTGACGTTGTACTCATTCTATCAAATCTGTGATGAGTTGACGATTGTTTCATCTGCTGGTTCACCAGTATTCGCTGGTTTCGTAGCAGGTTTGGTTATGGGAGATGTGAAAACAGGTCTTCTCATTGGTGGTAGCTTACAGCTCGTGGTTCTTGGTGTGGGTACCTTCGGTGGTGCTTCTCGTATCGATGCGACTTCTGGTGCGGTTTTGGCAACAGCTTTTTCGGTGGCACAAAATATTGATCCAGAAATTGCGATTTCTACTATTGCGGTACCAGTAGCTGGACTTCTTGTCTATACTGATATTCTTGGTCGTTTCACAACAACCTTCTTTGCTCACCGCGTGGATGCAGCGATTGAGCGCTTTGACTATAAAGGAATTGAGCGTAACTACCTTCTAGGTGCGCTTCCATGGGGTCTCTCTCGTGCCCTACCAGTTTTCCTAGCTCTTGCATTTGGTGGTAGCCTAGTTGAAACCTTGGTTGCAGCCTTGGAAGAACCAAACTTTGCTTGGATTGCAGCAGGCTTGACATTGGCAGCTCGTATGCTTCCAGGTCTTGGTTTTGCGATCTTGCTTCACTACCTTCCAGTAAAACGCAATCTTCACTACTTAGCAGCAGGCTTTGGTTTGACAGCTATGCTAACAGTTCTATATGGAAATATCTCTGCTTTGGGTGGGGCTGTTGCAAGTATCGTGCCAGCAGTTAATGAATTGATTCCTGAAGCAACGCTTTCCTTCACTAACAATTTCAAAGGCTTGTCCATGATTGGTATTTCTATCATTGGTATCTTGCTAGCTGTGCTCCATTATCAAAACGCTCGTCGAACAGTAGTGGCTGCGCCAGTATCTAACGTAGAAAGCGGGGAGATTGAAGATGACGAATTCTAAATACAAACTAACAAAAGAAGATTTTAATCAAATTAATAAACGGAGCATGTTTACCTACCAGTTGGGTTGGAACTATGAGCGTATGCAGGCTTCTGGTTACCTCTACATGATTTTGCCACAGCTCCGTAAAATGTACGGAGATGGTACTCCTGAGCTCAAGAAGATGATGAAATTGCATACGCAGTTTTTCAATACTTCACCATTCTTCCATACGATTATCACCGGTTTTGACTTGGCCTTGGAAGAAAAAGAAGGCGTTGCATCTGCGGATGCGGTTAACGGTATCAAGACTGGTTTGATGGGACCATTTGCTCCACTTGGAGATACTATCTTTGGATCTCTTGTACCAGCTATTATGGGTACGATTGCAGCTTCAATGGCTGTTGAAGGCATGCCTTGGGGAATCTTCCTCTGGGTTGCGGTGGCTGTAGCCTATGATATCTTCCGTTGGAAACAGTTGGAATTTGCTTATAAAGAAGGTGTGAAACTTGTTACCACCATGCGAGACACTATGCAGGCCATCGTTGATGCAGCTTCTGTTCTTGGGGTCTTTATGATGGGGGCTTTGATCGCAACCATGATCAACTTTGAAGTTACTTGGGCACCAACAATTGGTGAAAAGGCTATTGATATCCAAGATATCCTAAACACCATCTTCCCACGCTTGGTACCTGCTATCTTCACAGGCTTTGTCTTCTGGTTGTTGGGTCGTAAGGGTATGAATTCTACAAAAGCAATCCTTATCATTATTACACTTGCGCTTGCTTTGTCTGCCCTTGGTCACTTCGTTTTAGGTATGTCTTAATATGGGAAAAAGTTTAATTCTAGTCAGTCATGGTCTTTTCAGTGAAGAATTAAAAAAATCAACTGAAATGATTATGGGACCACAGGCTGATATTCATACAGTGACACTTTTACCAGAAGAGGGACCAGAGGATTTTCTAAAGAAATTTGAAGAGACTGTCTCCAGTCTGGAAGACTATGTGGTATTTGCTGATTTACTTGGTGGTACCCCTTGTAATGTTGTTTCACGTCTCATCTTGGAAGGCAATCCGATTCAACTGTATGCTGGCATGAACATGCCGATGGTTATTGGCTTTTTGAACGGCGAGTTAATCGGTGAAGCAGTAGATTATGTCGAATTTGGTGCTAGCAATATTCGAGATATCAATGCTATGCTAGCTTCAGATGATGATGAAGATGATGAATAATGTATTAAAGTAGCTAGATAAAACTGGTTTTAGACTAAAAAGTGTAAACAGTACTTGAGTTTAAATTAAAAATATCCCCTGTTTAAAGCCAGTTTTAGATAGTACTGTGATATACTGTAAGTATCCTGAGAGAGACTAGGACTGTGCTCCTAGTCCTCTTTGGGTTTTAAGCTTTTATCAAGAAATATGAGAGGACGAAAGATTTATGGTGATGATTGACAGTAGCCCATTTGGGACCAGTCAGGCCCAACTTTATCGATTGACCAATGAAAATGGAATGCAGGTGACTCTGACCAATTTTGGAGCTAGGATTGTAGAAATCTTACTTCCTGTTGATGGTCAACTTCGCAATGTCAGTTTGGCTGCGAATTCGGATGAAGACTACTTGAACAAGGATGCCTATGTTGGCTCTACGGTGGCTCCAGTTGCAGGACGAATTTCAGGAGCTGCGACTCTTATCAAGAGAAAGACCGTTCATTTTACAGAAAATGAACCTGGACGGACCTTGCATAGCGGTGTTGAGGCTTCTAATGTACAATACTGGCAAGTGAATTTGGTGGAGAAGGAGAATCAGGTCATCTTTAATTTGGTTTTACCGGATGGTTACAATGGTTTTCCCGGTCCGGTCACAGTCACTGCGACCTATGAATTGACAGAAGATAATGAATTGAAGATTCACTATCAGGCTCACTCAGAATCGGATACCATTTTCAATCCAACCAATCATGTGTACTTTAATTTGTCTGGTGATTTTCAACAAAGTGTGGGAGAGCATCAATTGAAGATTGTGGCAGACCAGTTTGTACCTCTGGGTGAAGACAATATGCCTTTGGGTGAGTTTTGGCCAGTAGAGGGAACTCCCTTTGATTTTCGAGACTTTGCACCTATCCAACAAGGATTGAACAACCAGCATCCCCAAAACAAGGTTGTCGGTGGATATGATCATCCTTGGGTCTTATCTCAGGTAGATATTCCTGTGGAGGTCATCAGTCCTGATCAGAAGGTGCGCCTTATCATGCGGAGCAATCAACCAGCAGTGGTCATTTATACTTACAACCATGGACCAACTGCTATGACAGATCGTCATAGTGTCTTCTCTTTGGAATGCCAAGGCTTTCCAAATGCCTGCAATTTGGAAAATTTTGGGTCTATCTTGTTAGAAAAAGGTCAATCATTTGATAGTCAATTTTCTTATCAATTTATTTTTTAAAGACTCTCCTGACAGGGGTTCGGCTATGGCTGGCCCCTTTTTTGTAGGAAAAAGACTTAAAAATATGGTATAATACGGGCAGAATATCAAATAAAATGGGGAATATGAATGAATATAATTGACCTATCCATACCAGTAGCAGAAGTGGTAGAACAACATCCAGAGGTGCTGGACTTGCTGGTGGAATTAGGTTTTACACCACTGGCAAATCCTCTCATGCGCCAGACCCTTGGCCGTGCAGTTTCTATCAAACAGGGGGCCAAGATGAAAGGGATTGATATGGCTAAAATCAAGCAAAATCTGATTTGGAATGGTTACGAAATCAAGGGGGACTAAGATGTCTGAGGAGAGAATCCATATTTTACGGGATATTTTACTGGATTTGCACCATGGGGCTAGTCCAGAATCAGTTCAGGAACGCTTTAATGCTACTTTCTCGGGAGTCTCGGCTATTGAGATTTCACTAATGGAGCATGAACTCATGAACTCGGATACGGGCATCACTTTTGAGGATGTCATGGAGCTGTGTAATGTGCATGCCAATCTTTTTAAAAATGCAGTGGTTGGCGTAGAAGTGGCAGAAACGGAGCATCCTGGTCATCCTGTACGGATTTTTAAAGATGAAAATTTGGCTCTGCGAGCTGCCTTGATACGGGTAGGACGTCTGTTGGACTCCTATGCAGATAATGAAGACGAGCAAAGTCGATTGGAGATTAGTAAGGGGCTTCAGCGTCAGATGGACTTGCTTGGACAATTTAACCATCATTACCAGCGCAAAGAAGAGCTATTCTTCCCTATCATGGAGGCCTATGGGCATGATGCGCCTCCAAAGGTCATGTGGGGAGTGGATGATCAGATTCGAGACCTTTTCCAGGAAGCAAAGACTTCTGTAGCCAATTTGCCTCAAACAGATATTGGGCAAGCTAAAGCAGATTTTGAAGCTTTTTCTCAGGAATTTGAGAGTATGATTTTTAAGGAAGAGTCAATTCTGCTTATGATTTTGCTGGAGGCCTTCACCCAAGATGATTGGATTAAAATTGCAAAGGAAAGCGATGTTTATGGCTATGCTATTATCCGTCCAACTGAAACATGGCAACCCCAACGGGAAAACTTTGTACCAGCAGTAGAGGAGGAGTTGGATCATAACTTGGAAATGAGCACCCAGCAGATTATTGATACTCCGCAGGGACGCTTTACAATCCAATTTACCCCCAAAGAGTCAACCCAACAGGTGGATAGAACGACAGTCCAGCCTTTTGGTAATGGGTATTTATCGGTGGAAGAGGCCAATCTCATTCTTAATCATTTGCCTATGGAGATTACCTTTGTTAACAAGGAAGATATATTTCAATATTACAATGATGCGGTACCAGCAGAGGAGATGATTTTCAAGCGGACGCCTAGTCAGGTGGGACGACATGTCGAACTTTGCCATCCGCCCAAACTGTTGTTTAAGGTCAAGAAGATTTTTGAGGCCTTACGCAGTGGCAAAAAGGATCAGTTTGTCATGTGGTTCAAGTCAGAAAGTCGTGGTCAGTTTGTCCATGTGACTTATGCAGCGGTGCGCAACGAGGCTGGCGAGTTTCAGGGTGTGCTAGAGTATGTTCAGGATATTGCACCTTATCGGGCGATTGATACAGATTTTTACAGAGAGATTGGAGAGGAAAACGAGTGACCTACGAACAGGAATTTTTAAGAGATTTTGAGGAATGGATTCAGAACCAGATTATGGTGAATGAAATGGCGATGCATGAGAGCCGCCGAGTTCTGGAAGAAGACAGGGATGAGCGGGCAGCAGATGCCTATATCCGGTATGAAAGCAAGTTGGATGCCTATCAGTTCATCCAAGGGAAATTTGCCAATTACAAGGCTGGTAAAAGTTTTCATGATTTACCAGATGGCTTGTTTGGTGAGAGACGTTATTAGTTTGTCTTTACAAAGGAGTAAAAGATGAAGAAGAAAACGATAATCAGTCTGCTTAGTTTATGTGCAATCTTTGGTTTGTTAACAGCTTGTGGTTCGGGTAAAAAGAAGCAGGCAAATGACACAAGGACTACTGAGATGACCCATCAGTCAACGACCGAATCTGCTAGTTCAACCATCCTTTCGGATGTTCAGTTGGATTTGAAAGGCATGCAGCAAATTGGCAAAGAAGGCTATGGATACCTGTATGTACCCGATAATTGGCTTCCTTTTACTGATCTTGATGGCAGTGATACCTATCAATATACGAGAGAGGGATACAACATTGTCACTTTGTATTCTTACACAAAGGAAGATTTAGCTGTTGAAAAAATAGATCAACTGGCTGTAAAAAATGCAGCAGCTTCTTATTACTATGGCATGGAATCATCTAATATATATGAAAATTTGACAGCGTCAATGTCTGAGGTTGCAGGAAGAGAAGCCTATCAAGTTTATGGCACTGTAAAATCTGACGGGAAAATCCTCTGTGCATGGTTCTTTAAGACAGAAAAGAATGACAAGGTGTATTTGGTATCGCTGGAAGGTGATAAAGAAACATTGAACCAAGTTTTGCCCTACATCGAAGGGACTTGGACAGCAACAAAATAAAATGTAAAGTGAGAAAATATAATGGCAAAAAAAAGAAATCGTAAAAAAGAGTATATTCTAGGTTTGAAGCGTCAAGGTCTTGTGAAAACGGCTGTTGATGTAGTAAAGGTTATTTCAGACAAGACGGAAGAAGTGAAAAAGGAAGTCAGTACTGCGACTCAGAATTTTGACAAGTTTGTCAAAGAGTTGGAAGGTCTGGCAGTCAGTCGCCTAGAAACTTTTTATGCAGAAGGCATCAAATCTGCAAAAGATTTTGCCAAGTGGACTGAAAAAGAACTTTTAGCCCTTAAAGGTATTGGTCCTGCGACCATCAAGCAGTTGAAAGAAAAGGGTATTGCATTTAAAAAATGATTTGGTTTGCCTAAGTCTGGGAAATCTGTTAAAATAAGTACATTCAGAGGTGTTTTGAAGTCCATGTGTTACAGGAAGCGGCGTTATTGAGAAATCCGCACACATGTCAAAATTGGTTGCTGATGGTTCAATGGAATAAGTAAAGTTGCGGGTATCATACCCGAAATTGGGTGGTACCGCGGATATCATTAGAAATTCGTCCCTGTCTAGCTTGTCTAGGCAGGGATATTTATTTTGATGGAGGAAGAGAGGAGGTGTGTGATGGAAACCTATGCAGCATTTTTAGAGAGAGTGAGCCAGTTTGAACAGGCAGAACTTTCCATACCAGAACAGGAATTCTTGCCGAATCCTTCTATCAAAGCTAAGGTTAAGGCAGACAATACTTTTTCTAACTTTTATGGGGATACGGTTGTCTTTGACTTGGATGATGGCGTAAAGGCTTATTTGGCTGAAGTGGTGGATACTTTATATCGCACCGCCCCAACTTGCTTTGCGGAAAAACTGCCTACCTCTAGTTTTCACATGACGCTACATGATTTATCAAGTGGCAGTCAGTTGCCCCAGCTTCTCGATGAGCTGATTGTGAACCGTAAGCGACTAGAAGAAAAGTTGGTAAAAACTCCTCTGACACCAATGGTTATTCGGATGCGCAGTCATTTTCTCTTCAATATGGTAGATACCAGTTTGGTATTGGGCTTGATACCGGCAAGTAGGGCAGATTATGATAGGCTGATGGAACTGTACACATTAGTAGATGATGTGAAAAAACTGCCTTATCCTTTTACACCTCACATTACCTTGGCCTATTACAATCGAGATGGTTTTTCAGCGGAGCAGGCTAGAGACTTGAAACAGGTAGTTAGAGAGTTGAATCATGCACCTATTGAACTAGAGCTCGATACTCGTCGTCTTTATTACCAAACCTTTAGCAGTATGAAGGATTACCAGTCTATCTTTTCACTCTTGAAAAATGAAGGAGCGTGCCATGAATAATGGGGAAACATGTAACGAGAAAGCCTTGCCGCAAATCGAGACAGAACGCCTAATCTTGCGGCAGCGAACACTTGCTGATGCGGAAGATATATTTGCCTATGCCAAGTTAGCAGAAGTCAGCTATCCAGCAGGTTTTCCGCCTGTTGAGACCTTGGAAGATGAGATAACCTATCTGCGTGATATTTATCCCAAAAATCTAGCTGAGAAGAAGATTCCAGCGGGCTATGGTATAACCCTCAAGGGGCAAGATAAGGTGATTGGCTCCATTGATTTTAACAACCGCCATGCGGATGGTGTGCTGGAGATGGGCTACCTTCTCCATCCAGATTATTGGGGGCAAGGGATTGTGACAGAAGCTGCGCGTGCTCTGATCAACATCGGCTTTGACCTGCTCCAACTCCATAAAATTGAAATCGGCTGCTATGACTACAACAAACAGAGTCGACGTGTGGCAGAGAAACTGGGCTTTACCCTCGAAGCCACTATCCGTGACCGCCAAGATGTTCAAGGCAAACGCTGTGATGATTTACGGTATGGATTGCTGAAGAGTGAGTGGGAGAAAGAAAAGCAATGACCATCCCAATCAAACTTTACGAACCCCTCTACCAGCTCAAACCCATTGCTGAGAATATCTGGATCGTGGATGGCCCTGCTATTGAGATGCCTTTTGGTTTAGCCAAGGTGCCTTTTTCCACTAGAATGACCGTCGTCAGGCTGGCAAATGGCAAACTCTGGTGCCATTCGCCCATTGAGCCAAATCAGGCCTTGTTAGACAGCCTTGACCAGCTGGGAGAGGTGGCCTATCTGATTGGGCCCAATAAGCTTCACTATGCCTATCTTCAAGCATGGAAGGACCTCTATCCGCTGGCTCAAGTCTGGCTGGCTCCAGGAGTTAACCAACGAGCCCGTACCCAGAAAATGCCTTTGCCACAAGGGCAGGAATTGACAGACCAGGCGCCTCCTGATTGGTCAGCGGAATTAGACCAAGATCTCTTCAAGGGGAGCCGCTTTATGCAGGAAGCTGTCTTTTTCCACAAGGCCAGCAAAACCTTGATTTTGACCGATATGATTGAAAATATTGAAACCCATCAGATGAAGCCCCACCAGCGCCTGCTCTACAAGCTAGGCGACAATGCCTATCCCAATGGCAAAACGCCCAGAGATTTGCGCCTGACCTTCTTAGGTCATAAAAGCGAAGCCAAAGCCAGCTTTGAAATCTTGAAAAACTGGAAACCAGAAAAAATTATCCTAGCCCATGGCCAGTGTTTTCTGGAAAATGGACAGGAAGATCTGAACAGAGCCTTTAGGTGGGTGGGGGAGGAGAAATGAGCAAAGTTAGTATTATCAACTCATACAAAATTTGTACTAGTTGAACTGTTCAAAAAAATCGAACAGTTGAATCAAAAATAACTTGAGAGGAAAGAAATGGCGATTGAGGAAATTGTTAAATTATTATCTGCTTTTGGTATTGGAACAATTGTCAGTGCTGCTTTTGTTTTTATGCAGTCAAGCAAGAGAAATCAGTTGGATTATATCACAAAAGAGAGATCAGAGTGGCGGAAGGACGTTAAAAAGATTATTGTTTGTTTGCTGAGTGAAGATAAAGATAAACAAACTTTGGCGATAAATAAATTGAAAACCCAATTAAATCCTTATGGATTTGAACCTAATTTTAAGTTCTCTAGCGAATACTATATGAAAGATGGTCATATATGGGATTTAATATATGATTTTGATTTTACAACTGAAAAGATATTTAAACTTGAGAGATACTTAGAGTTACTTTTAAAATATGACTGGGAAAGAACAAAACAGGAAGTGAGTAATAAAATTCCATCTCTTTTCTATAGTTTTATCCGATTTTTCTCGATAATATTTTTACTAATTACTTTTTTTACAAGTACTTTCAAGAGTGAATCTTTTGCATTTTCTATACTAATATCTTGTGACTGGGCTGCCATTGTTTTTTTATCCCTGCAAGATTTCATTGAAGATACATGGACAATTGAAGCAAATATTAATCTCCCAAAACGTCTATTATGGGCAATAATAGCCTATGCCTTACCACTTCTCTATGTCATAGTAAAGTTGAACTATATTCTTTCAGATAGTTTTCCATGGGATGAACGATTGATTTTTTTAATTATTACAATTCTGGTTCTGAGTGGCCTTTATGCATTAGCAAAACAAAAATATGAGAAAGAATATGTTAGTAAGTTAAAACTTATTGATTTTGAAAATCCAGAAATAATAAAACAAACAAATGAACTATATAACGAGATAAATTATCTACAGAACAAGTTACATCGACTTGATTATGAAATTAATGAAGAAGATTTGAAAAAATTAAATATCAAAAAAGCTAAGCTTACAGAGAAAATAAAAGAAAAAAGGAGAACCTAAAATGAAAGAATTATCACCAAAATACAATCCAGCCGAGGTTGAGGCTGGGCGTTATCAGACTTGGTTGGACCAAGATGTTTTCAAGCCGTCGGGCGATGCAGAGGCTAAACCCTATTCCATCGTGATTCCGCCGCCCAATGTGACAGGGAAATTGCACCTGGGGCATGCCTGGGACACGACGCTTCAGGACATCATTATCCGCCAGAAGCGCATGCAGGGCTTTGACACCCTCTGGCTACCGGGCATGGACCACGCAGGGATTGCCACTCAGGCCAAGGTGGAGGAGCGCTTGCGGGAGCAGGGCGTGACCCGTTATGACCTGGGGCGGGAAAAATTCCTGGAGAAAGTTTGGGAATGGAAAGACGAGTATGCGGCCACCATTCGTGAGCAGTGGGGCAAGCTGGGCTTATCCCTAGACTATCAGCGGGACCGTTTTACACTGGATGAAGGTTTGTCAAAAGCCGTTCGCAAGGTCTTTGTGGAACTCTACAAAAAAGGCTGGATCTACCGCGGTGAATTTATCATCAACTGGGACCCAGCGGCCCGCACAGCCCTTTCTGATATTGAAGTTATCCACAAGGATGTTGAAGGTGCCTTCTACCGCATGACCTATATGCTGGAAGACGGCTCACGTGGTCTTCAAGTTGCGACCACTCGTCCTGAAACCATGTTCGGTGACGTGGCGGTGGCGGTTAACCCAGAAGACCCTCGCTACAAGGACTTGATTGGCAAAAATGTCATCCTGCCCATCGTTAACAAACCCATCCCAATCGTGGCGGATGAGCATGCCGACCCAGAATTTGGTACAGGTGTCGTGAAAATTACTCCTGCCCATGACCCCAACGACTTTAAGGTCGGACAGCGTCACAATTTACCACAAGTCAATGTTATGAACGATGACGGCACTATGAACGAGCTAGCTGGTGAATTTGCCGGGATGGACCGTTTTGAAGCCCGTAAGGCAACTGTTGCCAAATTGGAAGAATTGGGCCAACTAGTTGAAATTGAAAACCGTGTCCACTCTGTAGGGCATTCAGAGCGGACAGGTGTCATGGTTGAACCTCGCTTGTCCACTCAGTGGTTCGTTAAGATGGATGAACTGGCAAAGAATGCTATTGCCAACCAAGCGACAGATGACAAGGTGGAATTCTACCCACCTCGCTTCAATGATACTTTCCTCCAATGGATGGAAAATGTCCACGACTGGGTGATTTCCCGTCAGCTCTGGTGGGGTCACCAAATCCCAGCTTGGTACAATGAAGCAGGGGACATCTACGTCGGCGAAGAAGCGCCAGCAGGCGATGGCTGGGTGCAGGATGAGGATGTTTTAGATACTTGGTTTAGCTCTGCTCTTTGGCCTTTCTCAACCATGGGCTGGCCTGACACAGAAGCAGCAGACTTTAAACGCTACTTCCCAACCTCAACCTTGGTAACTGGCTACGACATCATCTTCTTTTGGGTGTCCCGCATGATTTTCCAATCGCTGGAATTTACAGGTCGCCAGCCATTTAAGAACGTCCTGATGCATGGCTTGATCCGGGCTGAGGATGGTCGTAAGATGTCCAAGTCTCTTGGCAACGGGATTGACCCAATGGATGTCATTGAGAAATATGGTGCAGATGCTCTGCGTTGGTTCTTGTCCAACGGCTCTGCTCCAGGACAGGATGTCCGTTTCTCATATGAAAAGATGGACGCGTCATGGAACTTCATTAACAAAATCTGGAACATTTCCCGCTATATCCTCATGAATAACGAGGGCTTGACGCTGGCCGATGCGACCGCAAATGTAGAGAAAGTAGCTAGCGGTGAAGCTGGTAATGTGACGGATAGCTGGATTCTTCACAATCTCAATGAGACCATCGCCAAAGTGACGGAGAACTTTGACAAGTTTGAGTTCGGTGTGGCGGGTCATATCCTCTACAATTTCATCTGGGATGAGTTTGCGGACTGGTATGTGGAGCTGACCAAGGAGGTGCTGTACAGCGACAATGAGGCTGAGAAAGTCATCACCCGCTCGGTTCTCCTCTATACCCTGGACCAGATTCTCCGCCTTCTTCACCCGATTATGCCATTTGTGACGGAGGAAATCTTCGGTCAAATCTCTGATGGTACCATCGTGACAGCTACTTATCCTGTGGTCAACCCTGCCTTTGAAAATGCGGAAGCCCACAAGGGAGTGGAAAGCCTCAAGGACCTGATCCGTGCGGTGAGAAATGCTAGAAGCGAAGTGAATGTTGCCCCTTCTAAGCCAATTACCATCTTGATTAAGACGGCGGATAGCGAGTTGGAAGCCTTCTTCAAGGGCAATGTCAACTACATCCGACGCTTCACCAATCCTGAAAAATTGGAGATCGCAAGCGATCTGACTGCACCAGAATTGGCCATGTCAGCCGTCATCACAGGTGCTGAAATCTTCCTGCCCCTGGCTGATCTGCTCAATGTCGAGGAAGAACTGGAACGCCTCAACAAAGAACTGGCCAAGTGGCAAAAAGAACTGGACATGGTCGGCAAAAAACTCAGCAACGAACGCTTCGTCGCCAACGCCAAACCAGAAATCGTCCAAAAAGAAAAAGACAAACAAGCCGACTACCAAGCAAAATACGATGCGACAGTAGGACGGATTGAAGAGATGAAGAAGTTGGTGGGGTAATAGTTCAAATTGCATAAATATTTGAATATTGATTGTTAAAGCTGAGAAAAAATAGCAGTTTGTTGACCATTAAAATTTTCAAGTGAACTTCAATTTAGAATAAAAGGAGAAATTATGGGGCTTTTAAAAAAGATTTTAAATAAGAAAATTGTTAATACTAATGGATATACACGCTCAGATACTGGGAAAGCTGTACATTCTTATTTAAGAACACATCCTAAAAATCAAGGTTTGGGGAAAAAGGTGACAAAAAGTATTATCAATGCTTTGAAAAAATAGCCTAATAAATAACGATATTACCCAGTCTAAAAGGCTGGGTTTTGTGGTATAATGGAAATGAGTAGATTCTTTATTATGATAGGGGTTTAGCCATGGCGTTAGTTGATTGGATAGAAAAGAAAGAATTGGATTATTGGGATTTTTCAAAGACCTTTTCAACTGGTATTCATAAAATCAGTGCGTATCCCGCAACTATGGTGCCAGATATGCAAAATGAGTTGATTAGATTGATTAAACTTGAAGATAGCAGCATTGAAAATATTTTGGATCCTTTCCATGGGTCAGGTGTGACACTGGTTGAGGGTGAGAAAAATGGTCTAGAACCAATTGGAATAGATATAAACCCCCTAGCTAATCTTATAACAACTGTAAAATTACAAGGTGTTAATAAAAAATATATAAAATCAGCAAATAAGAGACTTAAAAAGTTAGTGCAAGACAACAATTTTAAGTTTGAAGTTCATTCTTTCAATAATATTGAAAAGTGGTATCGTGAGGATTTTATTCATACTTTTAGTAAAATTAGGGTGGCAATTAAACAAGAAAAATATAAATATATTAGACAATACTATTGGGTTTGTCTAATTAATGTATTAAAAAAATATAGTAATACTAGAAGTTCGACATTCAAATTACATGTTAAAACCCAAGAAGATATTGAATCTATGGTAAATAATATAGAAGAAGATTTTTTCTATAACATAGAAACACATTTTCAGTATTTACCAGAATATTCTAAAGCGAAAAAATTAAATATTGTTATAGGAAAATCTGAAGAAGTTCTTTCAATGTTTGATGAATGTACTGTTGATTTAATTTGTACTTCACCACCATATGGGGATAATTCAACTACTGTCACCTACGGTCAATATTCTATGCTTCCTATTTATTGGATTGATCGAAAAGATTTAGGGAATTTCGATGATAATTTGATAGAGAATTATTCTAGTATTGACACTAATAGTCTTGGTGGCAATTCTAAGAGAAATCGGATAAAAATTGATTCAAAAATTCTTGAAAATTATTTGTCCATGATAAGTACTGATAAGCATAAGAAGGTAAAAAATTTTATTTCAGATTATTTTGAAGTATTAAATGAGTTAGTAAGGATATTAAGAAAAGAAAAGTATCTAGTATTGACTTTAGGGAATCGACGTGTGGATAATCAAGTTGTACCTCTTTCGGCTATCACTGAAGAATATCTAGAGAAAAACGGATTAAAGCTAGAAGCATCATTTACAAGGAATATCCCTCAAAAAAGAATGCCTCGAAAAGTTTCGAGAGTTGACAATAGTTCGGTAGAATCTATGAATATCGAATATATTATGATTTTTAAGAAAGGTTAAGATTAGTTATGAATCCAAAAGTACCAATAACAGTATCAGGTAATATACTTAGTGAGTTATCCGAGAAAATCCCAAATAATATTATTGCTCTAAATGAATTGATAAAAAATTCATATGATGCAAAAGCAACAGAAGTTAAAATTATTTTAGATACTGACAATAGTACCTTAACATTAATTGATGATGGAATAGGGATGGATACTGAAGATATAAAGAAACTATTTCATATTTCTAGTAGCGAGAAAAAGTATGGAATTGATTCTGGGTATGAAGGACGACTTTTACAAGGATCAAAAGGTTTGGGATTTTTATCCGTTTTTAAGTTCGGTAGAAATGTTACATGGAAAACATATAAAAATGGTGGTATAAGTGAATTTTCTGTAGAATTTGATTCTTTAATCCAGGAGTACAATCTGACTGATAAAACTATTGATATCCGTGAGGTTCAAGATGATAATTTTTCTGGTACAACAATAGTTATTCAAATTGATGAATATAATATAGAATCGCTAAAAAATTATTTTAGTGTTGAGATGAATCGGCTTAAAATATTAAACTCTTTTATTAAAGATCGATCAAGAAATGATAGTGTAGATATCACTATAGATAAATCATTTTCTATACAAATAGTTATTGATAATGAGAAATTTGAAACTGATAAGAGCATGGATTTAGCGACTCAGAATTCATCACAACAATTATTTCGTATTAAATATAATTCAGATAAAGAAGATTTAGACTTTTATAAAGAAGATAAATTGTTATTTACAGAAAAAATTCCTTTTTCATCAGAAAGATATACTCTTTCTATTGATTTGATGTCATATAGTCTAAAATCGAGAGGGAAAGAGAAGATAAATTCTTTATTTTATAATATAAATACTAATGAATTGACACCGTTATTATTTGTTAATCAAAATATTTTTAATAACTATACAATATTTAATACTGAAATAATGACGGTAAAGAAATATTCAGATGTTTTTAAACAATTAATAGGCTTTATTTCTATAAAATCTGATGATAGCGAATTAGAGTTTAATTCAGACCGTACTCAATTTTCACAAAATATCTTAACTGATGAAATTCTACAGTTTATCGAAAACATAAATTTGAAGATCCAATCTATAGGAAGTTCTTTAAAAAAAGAACTGAGAGATATTGATGCATTTAATACTAGAAGCATTGATGAAGAAATGTTAGACGAGTTTTTAAGGGATAATAATTTTTTAGAGTATGTAAAGCCTGATTTTAAATTAAAACAATTTTTAACACCTAGATTAAACAGTGATAAAAAAATAGTAGAAATGTGGTTGTTTGATGACTATATTTCATTAGAGATATTGCCAAAAGAAAAAGAAGTGAAGTTAATGGATTCCATAGAAGCGTGGTTAGACTTTGGAACATTAGATGAGCAAATAGAAGGTTTTAGTGAATTAATTCATTCTGCAACTCAATTTAAAGTTGATGGAACTACAGTTGAAGAGTTTTATCAACAAGAAGGAAACTGGGAAATTATAAAAGATAGCCCAAATTCTGTGGAGAAGACTATTTTGAATTTAAAAACTGTGCAACCACCAAAGATACAGTGTGTCCAAAATACTGTTGAAATGGGGTGTGATTATAGTTTAGATGAATTATTTAAAGTTTGGAATAGTTTTAATGAGGAAGATAAGGGTATAAAATTTGAACTAGATACTGAGGGAAATAATACAATCCACTTCAATAGTAGTGAAGGTAAGGTCAACTTTGGTCGTTCAGGGGAACAAAAAATTATTATTAAGATTACTGATAAGAAAACAAATCTAGTACATCAGTCAGATTTTATATTTAGAGTAATACAGAAGGCTTATGAGATTCCAAGTGCTTCTAAAGAAAATGATAAATTTATAAAATCACCAATAAATGTCAAACCTAATTATAATCCAGATATAATTCATTTTATAGATGAGCTTAACAGTGTCTTTCAGGATGAAAACTATAATACCATACCAGTCGTATCTTATAGGGCTCTTGTAGAAATTGTTGTAAGGGATATTTTATCTAACTTAGGTATTGCAAAAGATGAGAGCCTTTTGAAAAATTATTCCAAGGTTATTGAGAAAAGCGAGTCTATTATTGACAGTAGTTCATTAGATGCTGATGATAAAAGAACCCTTGGTACTTTATTAACTTCCTTGCAATCTCAGGTTGAAAAAGAAGCATTTTTGGCTTTTCTAAATTTATCGACTCATGGTGGACCCAGAATTATTACTAAAACAGAAGCATTGGCAAAGGCAAAGGAAATTAAATTCTTAATTGGTATCTTGTATATAACACATTGTAAATAATATTCATCCAGATCAGATGAATAGAAGCATTAGTATTTTTCTAGAAAGCAGGTGCTTACATGACAAATTCTGTAAGTTCGCGCCAGCAGGGGAAGTTTGCCATTGCAGCATTCTTTTCAGGTGTTGGTGGAATTGAGTTGGGCTTTGAGCAGACCAACGAGTTCAGAGTGGTGTATGCCAACGAATTTGATAAGTATGCCAGACAGACTTATCAGTTGAATTACCCAGATACCTATCTGGACGGGCGTGATATTCACGCCGTATTGCCAGAGGAAATTCCTTCGGAAACAGTCGATGTGATTGTCGGAGGCTTTCCTTGTCAGGCCTTTAGTATCGCAGGCTACCGCAAGGGCTTTGAAGATGACCGTGGCGACCTTTTCTTTGAGTTGCTTCGCATGATTGAAGCCAAGAAACCCAAGGCCATTTTTGTAGAAAACGTGAAGAACATGGTTTCTCACGACCATGGAAATACTTTCAAAGTTATCCGTGAAGCATTGACCGAGAACAACTACTTTATTAAGTGGAAGGTTCTGAACGGTAAGGATTACGGAAATATCCCGCAAAACCGTGAGCGGATTTATATCGTCGGCTTCGATAACAAGGAAGCCTATGACAACTTTGAGTTTCCAGAGGAAGTCAAACTCACGATGGGTCTCCAAGATGTCATTGATTTTGGGGCAAAACCTGAGGAGAACTACTATTACCGTGCAGGAAAACAGCCTTTCTTCGATGAGTTAAAACACGCTGTAACCAGTCAAGATACGGTTTACCAGTGGCGTCGTCAGTATGTCAGGGAAAATAAAAACGGTGTTGTTCCAACCTTGACGGCTAATATGGGAACAGGTGGGCATAACGTCCCTCTTATCTTGACAGATACTGGAGAAATTCGTAAATTGACGCCTAAAGAAACCTTTAATGTTCAGGGCTATCCAAAGAGTTTTAAAATTCCTGATGGAGTGTCCAATGGACAACTGTATAAACAGGCTGGAAATAGTGTTGTTGTGCCAGTTATCAATCGTATTGCTAATAAGATTGCCGAGGCCTTGAAAACCTCATCTGGAAAGTCACAGTTAGAACGAACTGGAGACGTCGCAATTATCTATACAAAGATGAATGGACAGTTTGAAGGTCAATCCTATGTAAAGGATTTTGTATCAACTTATGAAGAAGCGATTGACAAGATAGACAGCTACAATGATGGTTTAGGTATCTTATCAGACTATGAGTATTTACGCCTGGTCAAAAAAGGTGGAAATTTAGAATTTTACAGTATTGCTGTTACGAATAATTAAATTGAGGGCTAGTGAAAAACTAGTCTTCTTTTGTTATACTATATATTAAGGAAATGAGGTGCAAAGTATGTGGGAAAAGTTAAAATCTGAACAAAAAGAAAAATATAAGGCCCTTATCACTAATTTTGCCAGTCTTAGTGAAGCATTTTCGCAAAAATCAGAAGCTGGAGAAGCAGAAGAAGTACAAAACTATGTTGCACCAATTGTCAACTCAAAATTTCAAGAAACAGTCTTTCAGAGAGCTTTCGGTGCAGTAGCAGAAGATATTGCCAATACTTCATATGATGCTTCATTGAGAGTTGATGAAAATCATAAGTATCTGATTGGTCTGAAATCTTTTGGTTTTAATTCAGGAGATCAAAAAGTTGCACAATTTAAGAAGAACTCACAAGAGTGGAATGAGATTTTATCTGAAATTCAATTTTATGATTCAATTGGAGAGGATAATCGAGAACGCTACGAATTTTTAGCACGTGAAATTTCAATGTTAAGAAACCAACGGATAGAGTCCTCAAAAGCTCAAATTAAAGGATTTAATTCGGATGCGCTATCTGTTGAATCGGTATATCATGTGCTTATGCCAACATCAAAAGGTCAGAAACCTCAAATATTTGTTGGGGAGATAAGTTATTTACCCATTGATTTGGATAAATTGGAGATACTAGGTCCGACTGGGAAAAATAATCCAACAAATTTCCGATTTACAGATGGTCAGCACACCTATAAATATACTGCCGCAGATAGCCAACTGCACATGACCTTTCACAACAAGGAAATCGTGGTTGATACATGGGATGTTGATTATGTTGAGGATCCTTTCTATATTTTTGAAAATTTGCATACCTTAAAGAGTGAGGAAATTGAAGATCAAATTATTGATACAGTTTCTTGGGTTATGACAGATAGGAATGGTCAAGTTGAAGAAAATTCAGGATTCAACGCCTTCAATGGTGGTGCCAAATTAGCTAAAAAAGATAGATTATCTCGTATTCAGAAAATTCAAGAGGAGTTTGCTGATCAGCTATCCTCCGAAGAACTGGCATTTGTGACGTATTCTTTGGAAGAAGTTTTGTTGAAAAAGTGGTCAAGCAAAGAAGAGAAGGCTGAAATGAAGACAATTAGGACAGCCTTGATGGACTTTGCTCGTCAATCAGGAATTGATAAATTCTCTGACAAGATTGAAAAGTTGGTCTATCGTCCAGTTAGCGAGGTATATATTCCTTTGCCTGATTCTAAAAAGTTTCATAAAGACAGACCAGACTTTTTTGGCAAAAATATCGGAACTTTCGATGAATCAGGTAAGAAACTTGCTTTGCCCAAAGAAGAGCGAACCTTTACACTTCGCTTTCTCTCATCGGGAGATGCAATAGAAGCCTACATTAACCAAGAAGCTGGCAAAGCGATTCAGTCTGTTGATAAGCAAGATATTCTTGGAGAATGGCTGCTGAGGGGCGTTTTCCAGTTAGCTGAACGGGAAGTCTTAACAGGTAAAAAACTGGAATCCTTGGGAATAAATGGTATTCGATTGACAAAATTTAAAAACGGAGAAATCGGTATAGAGTTTATTTGGATTGATATTGACAATCCCCCTGCAGATGCGATTGGTTGGGTAGTAAGACAAAGGGATGGCTCAAATAAATAACGTACAATTTTTTTCAAATTCTATCAGTACCTTATATGGGATCAAATATCCCTAAGAGAGCCTGTATGCAACCAAAACACAATAT
This sequence comes from Streptococcus minor DSM 17118, assembly GCF_000377005.1. Lineage (GTDB taxonomy): Bacteria > Bacillota > Bacilli > Lactobacillales > Streptococcaceae > Streptococcus > Streptococcus minor. Next base: position 721,974 of record NZ_AQYB01000033.1, on the reverse strand, counting down.
CTACTCTCTAAATCTCTCCTCCGAAGTCAAGCAAGAGCTTTGGGAGACGAGGTTTTGGTTTCCAAAAAATAGTTGGGTTGAATACATATGTTTATATAGAATAGTTGGCTGATAAGCAGGTAAGTGGTGAATATACTTATGAGCAGATACATGAAAAAGTAACTAAACACCAGTAAGCAAGAGGTGATATTGTTTCCTTTCGTATTGTGTAAATCACAATATTCCTATGAACACAATTAGCCGAAGCAGTTGACTTCAAATTTCAACTCGAAACTGCTCCATTCTCGAATAAGATAAGTAGAAGAGTATGGTTAGCAAGTTCTACCCATTCTCCCAAGTTTGATTTTTCGCGGTAAATAGTTCTACCCCACCTCAAACAATGTCATGGATCTGAGGAGTTCGTTTTTGAACTTCTCTTTTTTGTGGACTTGGTAGAGGGGATTGTTTTTGATTAGGTTGTAGCGCTTCGAGAGGTTCCAGGTCTGGCTGGGGTTGAGGTGGGGATGCTGATTGACAAAGTCGATGGTCAGATTCCATTCACGCGTGTAGCCAAGGGGTCTAGAGTGGTAGCGGACTCCATCAATCTCCACTGTGCCATAGGAGCGATGAGCGTGACCAAAGACCACATCAGGCACTTGATAGCGTACAAAGAGCTCATGAAAGGCCTGACTGCCCAGAAAGGCGTTGAAAGGGGCAAACTTCTCATGCCACATGGTAAAGCGGCGGTGGGGGACAAAGTGCATGGCCAGGATCAGCCGGTCCCTGTCCAAGGTCTGCAGCTGGCTTTCCAGGACTTCCAGTTCTCTCTCCACGATTTCTTGGTCGCTTTTTCTTCGGTTCAAACGGCGGTCAAACCAGAGGTTTTTTCGCCTTAGAATCCGATCATATGCTTCGTTCGAAAAAGAATAATCATACCAGCCATGAAAGGCTAGGAGCTGGCGCTGTCCAATATTTAGGAGTTGAAAATTCTCCGCTTGAATAGCTGCTTCATCCATTCCCAGCATATCATGGTTGCCCAAATTGTAGCTGACATCCAAGTGTTGTCGGAGTTGATCCAAAAAGGGCAGAGTCTCTTTCACATGGTGGTTGGAAATGTCACCAGCAAGATGCAGGTGAACGACATCTTGCTCCTTTAGAGTGTGGATAAGTGTCTCGATTTCATCCTGCCCAAATTGATTGCTGTCGATATGCAGGTCACTCATGATAGCCAATTTTTTCATGACCCTATTATACCGAATTGACCACAAAAAAACAGTCTAAAAGACTGTTTTTCACGGATTGGAGCATGACAAAGCGGGTCAAGTTCAAGGGCTATTCTTATGGGCGGTTGATTTTACTGAGTGTGAATTGTTGCATGAAAAGTGCTGAGATAAAAAGGCCAGAGGCAGCAAACGATAGGATGATGGAAGCCATATTTGAGCTATAACGCAAGAACATACTGATAATCAATAGGGCCATGGCGATAGAAAGGCAGACCATGTAGGCTGGATTGGTCTCAATCAGTACTTGGTCCCCCTCTTGAATCTGGATATTGCTAGAACGGATTGACTTTACGGTCAGAATGGCTGTATCGCCTTCTTGAAGTGGGATATCCAAGAATTGGGTTGCAGAATTGGCCATTCTTACCATTTCAACTCCATTGATAAAGACTTTTAAACGGACTGCAAAACCAATCCAACCTGTATTTCGAGTGATGCTAATTTTCATAAAATACTCCTTAAATATTTTTAGATTACTATTATAGCAAGCACTTTCCTACCTGTCAAAATAGAAGAGAGATTATGGTACAATAAGAACAAGAGTCTGAGAAAGGAGAGGCTATGTCGCTAGACCAAGCTATATTTCAGAAAAAAGTAGTTCAGTTTGATAAGCTGGAGGCTGCTGGTTTTGTTTTTTCAGGTGAGAGTTATTTCTACAAAGAAGGGATTTTGGATGGGGATTTTGAGGTGCATGTCCAGATTGATGAGGCTGGTCGGTTGACTTCCCTGGTATTTGATAAAGATTTGGAAGAGGAGTACACAGCTGTTCAGGTTCCTTCTGCGATTGGACCTTTTGTAGGGCAGGTCAGAGAGGCTTATCTTGCTGTTCTTAATCGTCTGGCTGTGACCTGCTTTGAGGCTCTGCCTTTTGCCAAAGAACAGACCAACCGTCTAGCAAGGCGAATCCATAATGAGTGGGGTGACCCTATGGACCATCCCTTTGAAAAGCATCCAGACTATGCGTCCTATCGTATCGGAGGTAAGTGGTATGCCTTGATTTTTCCGCTGAAGCTGGGAAAGTTGGGAGTCATAGGAGATAGGGCAGAGGAGCAAGTGGAAGTGGTCAATCTCAAGGTTCGGCCAGGAGATATGCAGGATTTACTCAGTCTGCCGAGCATCTATCCAAGCTACCACATGTCCAAGAAAAGCTGGATTTCTCTGGTGTTGGATGAGCGCCTGACTGATGAGGAAGTCTGGGAATTGATAACAAAGAGCCGTCAACTAGCCAATCCCAATCCGCTGGCTAATGGAGAGGGACCAGATTTCTGGGTCATCCCTGCCAATCCCAAGGTCTATGATATTGACAGCGAGTTTGCGCAGACCAAGATAGTTTACTGGACACAAAAGGGTAAAATCCAAAAAGGAGACTTAGTAGCCATGTATATAACGGCACCTGTACAAGCCATTCGCTATGTCTGTCGTTGCTTAGAATCGGAGATTGAGAACACCATCTATCCAAACGAATCTCCTGTCAAAAAACTGATGAAAGTAGAGTTGATCGCCCAGTTTTCTGATGATATCTTGTCTAGGGAGAAAATGAAAGAATTGGGGGTCCGTGCTGTTCGTGGACCAAGGCGGATGACCAAGGAGCTGATAGCTGTGGTTAAGGAGGCAATGTTGGGATGATAAGTCCAAAAGAACCTTCTGATGCTTTCAGAAGGTTTGTTTTTTATTTTGACAATGCAAAACCAAAGTCATGATAATTTTGGTAATCGATCTCCTCAACAGTTGGACCGATGACTGCGATTGGTCTATATTGACCATTTTCAATTTTGAAGCCTGCCAGCATAACAAAAGTCCCTCCAATATTGGTGATACCTGGCAGGAGCGCATGAACTTGTCCTGTGTGATTCATGATGATATACGTATTTGGGGCAATATTTTTGAGTTCCGTAATGGTTGCAGTATATTCTTGTACGTCATCGATGCCACCTTCGCCTCCATAGACGAAGTGACTATAGGTGTTTATTTGACCATCTGCTGAAATGGTCACCCTCACTTCGGGGGCTAACTGACTCGCTCCTTCCCAAGTGCCGATTGCTTCAGCAGGGATAATAGAGGCTGGAGTAGGTTGACTTGTGCTTGGGATAGTAGGCATTTCAGTGGTAGGAGTAGTGCTTGTCGTCACCTCAGTAGTAGCAGATTGTTTCTGGTGTATGTGACTCGTTGAAGTCGAGGGTTTTGTCTTTTTTTGGCTACAAGAAGCGAGCAACACAAGAGAAAGGACAAGGCATAAAGCAGTCAAACTTTTTTTAAAAATTATTGATCTCATACCATTACTCCTTCTGAAATGAATGGTTATTTTTCAACTATATTATATCTACTTTTATGACAAAAAACAAGGAATAACGTAATATTTGTAATATTTTTGTAATATTTAAGAGTTTCTTGAATAGACATTTTCTTTCCTTCTTTAAAACGGTGTCAGGCTTATTTAGTCTTTTTACTTTTCTCAAAAATTTGCTATAATAACAGCTATGAGAGTTGTTTCTGGAAATTATGGTGGTCGCCCCCTCAAAACATTGGATGGTCAGACGACGAGGCCAACCTCGGACAAGGTTCGTGGAGCTATCTTTAATATGATTGGTCCCTATTTTGAAGGGGGGCGAGTTTTAGATTTGTTTGCTGGTAGTGGTGGTCTGGCTATCGAGGCGGTTTCCCGTGGTTTGTCATCGGCTATTCTGGTTGAGCGGGATCGTAGGGCTCAGGCAATTATTCGAGAAAATATAGCCATGACCAAGGAAGAAAAAAAGTTTCAGCTCCTGACCATGGAAGCAAATCAGGCCTTGGTCCAACTGACAGGAACTTTCGATTTGGTTTTTCTAGATCCTCCCTATGCCAAGGAAGCCATTATTGAAACAATTCAGCAGCTCTGTCAGAGAGACCTCTTGGCGGAGGATGTCATGGTGGTCTGCGAAACAGATAAAGCGGTACATTTGCCCGAAGAAATTGCAGATTTGGGTATCTGGAAGCAAAAAGTATATGGAATCAGCAAGGTGACGGTGTATGTCAGATAGAATCGGATTATTTACAGGGTCTTTTGACCCCATTACTTTGGGGCATTTAGACCTGATTGAGCGGGCTAGTGGCCTTTTTGATCATCTTTACGTGGGACTTTTTTACAATCCTCATAAGGTTGGTCTTCTGGATGTACCAACTCGCCATCGGATTTTGGAGGAGTTGTTTGCGGATCATGATAGAGTTTCAGTCTTGGTGTCAACTGATGAGTTAGTCGTAGATGTAGCAAGGTCAGTGGGGGTGACCCATCTGGTGCGTGGTTTGCGCAATGGTCAGGATTTGGAGTATGAAGCCAGCTTAGATTTTTACAATCGAGCATTAGCCCCAGAACTGGAAACTCTCTATCTTTTGGCTAAACCAGAGCTCAAGTTTGTCTCTTCGAGTCGGATGCGTGAATTGCTTCATTTCCGACAATCTATCGAACAATATGTTCCCCAAGTCGTTTTAAAGGAGTTAGCAAGTCGTGAAAACACATAAAAAAATTATTCTTATTCTTTCCATCATTTTGGCGACGGTAGCTGTCTGGGCAGCGGTTTTGGTACCACTGCCTTACTATATCGAGAGTCCAGGTGGTGCTACAGATATCCGTCAAGTTTTGATGGTCAATGGCCAGGAAGATCAGGAACCCGGTTCTTATAACTTTGTCTATGTTCAGGTTCGTCAAGCAACTGCTCTCCAACTCTTGGCTGCCAATTTTGATAAGCATTCGGACATCTATACCGATGAGGAGATGACTGGTGGTTCTTCCAGCGAGGACTATTTCCGTATCAGCCAGTTTTACATGGAAACTTCTCAAAATTTGGCTAAGTATCAAGGGTTGAGTCTAGCTGGTAAGCAGGTTAGTATGGACTTTTTTGGTGTTTATGTGTTGAGCCTGGCCAAAGATTCGACCTTTAAGGGCATTCTCAATGTGGCAGATACGGTGACCAGTATCAATGGCAAAACATTCCAAAGTTCGGCAGAATTGATTGACTACGTTAGCAGTCTCAAGCTAGGGAGTGATGTGACTGTGGGCTATGAAAGCCTAGGTGAGAAACGAACAGCAGATGGTCAGATTATTAAATTGGACAATGGGAAAAACGGGATTGGGATTGGCTTGGTGGACCATACGGAAGTCAAGGCAGATGTACCTATCGAGTTTCAAACAGCAGGAATCGGTGGACCAAGCGCGGGGCTGATGTTTACGCTGTCCATCTATACCCAACTAGCAGATCCTACTTTACGAGATGGTCGTGATATCGCAGGGACTGGTACAATAGAGCAAGATGGCTCAGTTGGTGACATCGGTGGTGTAGACAAGAAGGTCATCTCAGCAGCGAAAGCTGGCGCAACCGTCTTTTTTGCTCCGAATAACCCTGTTGATAAAGAAGTCTTAAAGGAGAATCCTGAGGCCCTCAGTAACTATGATGAGGCGGTCAAGACAGTGAAGGAAGAAGGTTTAGACATCGAAGTCGTTCCTGTGACCACTGTTCAGGAAGCTATTGCTTATTTAGAGAAGACGAAGGACAAATAGTCCTTCGTTTTTAGCTTGAAATTGTCTGAAATTTATTAGATTGGGTTCTGGCATGGTAAAAAGACTTGAAATAGGGTATAATTAGAGGGTTAGAGACCATTAGAAAAGGAATCGGAATGAAGAAAGAAGTTTCTCCAGAATTATATAATTACAACAAATTTCCTGGTCCAGCCTTTGCCCGTGTTGGGGACAAGGTGGTGTCAGAAAATATCGAGTTAAGCTTGTTGCTAGACCACAAGGAAGCATTTGATCAAACAGCCTTCGGTCAGCGTTTTTCACAAATTATGCTCAAGTTTGACTACATCGTGGGCGACTGGGGCAATGAGCAGTTGCGCCTGAAAGGCTTTTATAGGGATGATAAGCCAGTTACATCCGATTTGAAAATTGGGCGCTTGGATGATTATTTGACAGAGTATTGCAATTTTGGCTGTGCCTATTTTGTTTTAGAGAACAAACATCCGCAGGATTTGCCAGTGGAGCCTGAGGATAAACCACGACGCAGACGCAACCGTTCTCGGAACAACCGCAAACCGCAAGAAAACCGTAATGGGCATAAGCAGACGTCTTCCAATCAGAAACAACAGAGACAAGAACGCCAGAAGCGTCAAGATAAGAAGAAAATCAACCGTGAAATCCAAGAGGCCAAACGTGGCTTTGTGATTCGCGAGAAACAGAGGTAAGTATGAAACCATCAATTTATGGATTGAGTCGCAGCGCTCTGACAGACTGGATTTTGGAAAATGGGGAAAAGAAATTTCGAGCAGCCCAGATTTGGGACTGGCTCTATCGCAATCGAGTTCAATCGTTTGAAGAAATGACCAATCTATCTAAGAACCTCATTGCCAAGCTCAACGAGACCTTTGTAGTCAATCCTTTGCAACAGCGGATTGTTCAAGAATCAAAAGATGGTACGGTCAAGTACCTCTTTGAATTGCCTGATGGAATGCTGATTGAGACAGTGTTGATGCGCCAACATTATGGTTTGTCGGTTTGTGTCACCACTCAGGTTGGCTGTAACATTGGCTGCACTTTCTGTGCATCTGGTCTGATTCCTAAGCAGAGAGATTTAAGCAGTGGTGAAATCGTGGCCCAAATCATGTTAGTCCAGAGATACTTTGACGAGCGTGAGCAGGGTGAGCGGGTCAGCCACATTGTGGTCATGGGAATTGGTGAACCTCTTGATAATTATGACAATGTCATGACTTTTTTACGCGTGGTCAATGATGATAAGGGACTGGCGATTGGAGCACGTCATATCACGGTTTCGACCTCAGGTTTGGCACCAAAAATTCGTGATTTCGCTCGTGAAGGAGTTCAAGTTAACCTAGCTATTTCCCTTCATGCACCAAATAATGACCTGCGTTCGAGCATCATGCGTATCAATCGCAAATTCCCTATTGAAGTTCTCTTTGAGGCTATTGAGGATTATATCCAGATGACCAACCGCCGCGTGACCTTTGAGTATATCATGCTTAACGAGGTTAATGATGGAGTGCAGCAGGCTCAAGAATTGGCAGATTTGACCAAGAATATCCGCAAACTATCATACATTAACCTCATTCCTTATAATCCAGTCAGTGAGCATGACCAGTATAGTCGCTCGACACCAGAGCGAGTTGCGGCCTTTTATGATCGTCTCAAGAAAAATGGGGTCAACTGTGTCGTACGTCAGGAGCATGGGACGGACATCGATGCTGCCTGCGGTCAGTTACGTTCGAATACCCTCAAACGTGACCGTGCAGCTAATCGCGCTCGGATTGCTGCTGCTAAAGCTAAGGCAGGTATTGAGGATAGCAGGGCATGATAAAACATTTTGTGAAAGCAGATGGGGAGCTAACCCATCTAGGACAAAGAGTGATAAAAATAATGGCTGGACTGTATGCTCTGGTCATTGTTTGTATGTGCTTCTTGCCCCAGTATTGGTATCCCCAATACAAGAACTTTGAAACTCCCGGCATGGTTCAAATCGGTAGGCTTTATCTCCTCCCCACCCCCTTCAATAGTATTGTAAACGGACATCAGGTGGACAGCTTCTACGAACTTTGGCTGATTATCCTCCAAAATCTATCTAATATTTTTCTACTCTATCCTCTCGTCTTAACTTTTCTGTTTCTCTTTAAACAATGGCGGAGCCTTCGAGCAGCAATATGGTATAGTTTTTGTCTCAGTCTTTTTATCGAGTGCACCCAGCTTCTGTTGGACCTACTCATCGATGCCGGTCGTGTGTTTGAAGTAGATGATCTCTGGACCAATACGCTAGGTGGAGTTTTGGCTTATGGAACGTATTTGCGAATAAGGAAATGGATACAAAAAAAGGACTGATTTCAGTCCTTTTTATTACCTAAAAAATCCTCTTTTAAAATAGCGTATGCGGAAATATCCACTAACTTTCCTTTGAGGTTGACAGCTTGGCGGAAGGTTCCTTCATATTTCATGCCAGCTTTTTCCATGACGCGACCAGAGGCAGGATTGTCTGTGGCATGATCGGCCGTGATGCGATTGATGTGAACCTCTTGAAAGAGAAATGCAATGACAGCTTGCAGGGCTTCCGTCATCAGACCTTGTCCCCAATAATCTTGACTGAGGATATAACCTAGTTCACAGGACTGTGTAGAAGGATTGGTATGGATGACACTAATATCTCCAATCACCACCTCAGGTTGCTCCTTGAGAGCGATCACCCAGTGGAAAAAGCCAGGGTTTTCATAACTAGCTATCCATTCCTTTAAGAGCTGTTTGGTAAATGCTACGCTTTCATGAGGAGGCCAAGTCACATAAGTGACATTGTCAGCGCGAGAAGCCCAATTCTCAAACATAGCCGGTGCATCTTCTAAAACATAAGGGCGCAAGAGTAAACGTTGGCTGTTTAAAATTTTGGTACCAATAAGATTCATATCAGGCCTCCTGTATCAAAATGAAAGAAGAGAATTGTTGGGACTTTATTTTACTGGTTAGATGTGAGTTTAGGATTTCCAAAAATCATCAAAGATAGTGATGGGGAGGTGTCGCTTGTGTTGGCCTTTGTACCACCAGCTTTCAATTGTTTCTTGAGCGGTGGAGCTAATCGTCTTGCCTTCCAGATAGTCATCAATATCAGCATAGGTGACACCGAGGGCCACCTCATCTGCGAGACCTGGCCGATCTTCTTCTAAATCAGCTGTCGGAATCTTTTCATAGAGGCTAGGATCTGCTCCTAGTGCTACTAGGAGTTGTTTGCCCTGGCGTTTATTGAGGCGAAAAAGAGGAAGGATGTCCGCACCGCCATCGCCGAACTTTGTAAAGAAACCAGTGATGTTTTCTGCTGCATGATCTGTACCGATAACAGCCCCTGCATAGTGGCCGGCAATGGCATACTGGGTAATCATACGCTGGCGAGCTTTGACATTGCCTTTATTGAAGTCAGAAATAGGAACACCAGCTGTTTCCAATGCTGCGACTTGACCATCAACAGCCTCCTTGATATTAACGGTCAGTTCCATATCAGCTTGGATAAAATCAAGCGCACGTTGGGCATCTGCTTCATCAGCTTGGATACCATAAGGGAGACGGACAGCGATAAATTGGTAAGTATCATCACCTGTTTCTAAACGGAGTTCTTCCATAGCCAGTTGGGCCAATCGTCCCGCTAATGTGGAATCCTGTCCTCCTGAAATCCCCAAAACATAGGATTTTAAAAAGGGATGCTTAAGCATGTAGGCTTTGAGAAAGTCAATGCTGTTTCTGATTTCTTCCTGAGCATCGATGACAGGTTTGACGCCTTCATAAGCGATAATTTCTTCTTGTAGAGACATTAGTTCACTCCTTTGGCATAGGCTTCCTTGCGGATACGGTCAATCAAGGACATCTTGTTGTCCCAGACATCCTTGGCTAAGTCAACTGGATAGTCCTGAGGATTGAGGATTCGCTTGTACTCATCCCAGAGGCTATCCAATTCCTTACTGGCATAGGCTTGAATTTCCGATAGGGTAGGTAGCTCGTAGACTAGATTTCCTTTGTCAAAAATATCTACCATGAGCGGAACAGCATCGAAATTCTTGACTGTTTTGTTAATGTAGGTATAGGTTGGATGGAACATAAAAATCTCATCCATATCATTGACATCAACATCGGTAAAGGTGATATAATCCCCTTCGGACTTTCCTTTTTCACGGCTAGTAATACGCCACACTTGTTTTTTACCTGGCGTTGACACTTTTTCAGCATTGTTTGAAAGCTTGATTGTGTCAACCATCTGACCATCCTCATCTTCGATGGAAACAATCTTGTAAACGGCGCCTAGAGCTGGTTGGTCGTAGGCGGTGATAAGTTTGGTTCCCACACCCCAGACATCAATTTTTGCCTTTTGCATTTTTAGGTTGAGAATGGTGTGTTCATCGAGGTCATTGGAAGCATAGATTTTGGCATCTGGGAAGCCGGCATCATCCAGTTGTTGACGGACTTTCTTGGATAAATAAGCCAAGTCACCGGAGTCTAAACGGACGCCAAGGAAGTTAATCTTGTCACCCATTTCCTTAGCCACCTTGATAGCAGTTGGTACTCCGATGCGCAGCGTGTCATAGGTGTCGACTAAGAAAACACAGTCCTTGTGGGTACTAGCGTACGCTTTGAAGGCGTCATAGTCATTGCCATAAGCTTGGACAAGGGCATGGGCATGCGTGCCTGATATAGGGATACCGAAGATTTTACCAGCTCGGACATTGGAGGTGGCGTTGGCGCCACCAACGATAGCAGCACGGGTGCCCCAGATAGCTGCATCCATCTCTTGAGCACGACGGCTACCAAACTCCAAGAGGGGTTCATCTTCAATGACTGCTCGAATGCGAGATGCCTTTGTGGCAATCAGGGTTTGGAAATTAACAATATTGAGGAGGGCTGTCTCAATCATCTGACATTGAGCCAGTGGTCCTTCGATTTGAACGATGGGCTCGTTGGCAAAGACCAAGTCACCTTCGCGTGCAGACTTGACGGTCAATTCCAGCTTCAAATCGCGTAGATAGGTTAAAAAGGCTTCATTGTAGCCCTGATCACGTAGATAGGCCAGGTCTGTTTCTGTAAATTTGAGTTCTTGTAGGTATCTGACAATGCGCTCCAGTCCAGCAAAAACGGCATAGCCATTGCTAAAAGGAACCTTGCGGAAGTAAACCTCAAAGACGGCCTTTTTGTTGTGAATACCTTGTTCAAAATAGACCTGCATCATGTTTAGTTGGTAGAGGTCTGTGTGTAGGGTCAAACTATCATCTGGATACATAAGCAATCTCCTTTTATAATGACATCATTATAGCATAAAAAAGTCAGAAGGGATATTTCTTATCTGCTAAGACCCCATGCTTTAGCATGGGGTTGTTTTCTTAAAATACAAAGGAGACCAAGGGGAGATAGCAAAGTAGGCCTAGAAGGAGAAATGGGATAAAGGGGATGGGCTGGGATTTTTGTGGGAAAGAGACGGCAAAAAGGATACCAAAGAAGGAGCTGATTTGGATGACCCAGAGCAAGTCGGTAGTGGAGAAGACGAGGGCAATGAGAGCCATGTAGAGAAAATCTCCTGACCCCATCTTGAGGGGGAAAATTTCAGCTAGAATGGCTAGGAGAATAAAGAAAAAGAAGGTGGTGTTAAAACCTATGAGAGCTAGAACTAAACTGGCAAAGACCAACCAGACCATGAGAGGATACTCTCTGTGTTTGATATCGTAGACTGCCAAGACTAAACCAGCTAAAATCAGCAAAAGTTGAGATAGAGTTAGGTGGCCATACTCTAGCAAGAGTAGTAATCCTCCTGTAATGGCTTCAAAAATACCATACCAAATGGGAATCTTGGCTTGGCAATAGCCACAACGATAGTTGCGCCAAATCTGGGAAAAAATCGGGATCAAATCCCAAGCCTTTAGCTGTTTTTTGCAATGGTTGCAATGACTGGCAGGAAAGATGATGGATTCTTGTGGAAAACGGTCAATAACTAGACCAAGGAAGGAACCGAGGCTGGCACCAAGTAAAAATATAATAATAAGCTTCATACTTACTTATTCGCAAAAAGGTAGAAAAAAGTGGAGATAGGATACTGTTTTTTCCAAAAAAGACCTCTCAGGTATGCTATAATAAAGGAATATGAAACGTTACAATACATTAAATGATTATTACCGAAAACTCTTTGGTGAGAAGATTTTTAAGGTGCCCATTGATGCAGGTTTTGACTGTCCAAACAGAGATGGAACAGTGGCCAAGGGAGGCTGTACTTTTTGTACAGTGTCTGGTTCTGGTGATGCCATCGTGGCACCGGATGCCCCTATTCGCGAGCAATTTTACAAAGAAATTGACTTCATGCATCGCAAGTGGCCAGAGGTTCAGAAGTACTTGGTTTATTTCCAGAATTTCACCAATACTCATGACAAGGTGGAGGTCCTGCGTGAGCGTTATGAGCAAGCCATCAATGAGCCAGGCGTAGTGGGTATTAACATCGGTACGCGTCCTGACTGCCTACCCGATGAGACTTTAGCCTACATTGCTGAGCTGACAGACCGTATGCATGTGACACTGGAGCTAGGCCTGCAAACCACTTTTGAAACCACTTCTGAGTTGATTAATCGTGCGCATTCTTATAGCCTCTATGTGGAGACAGTCAAGCGGATCCGCAAGCTAGCCCCTAAGGCAGAAATTGTCGCGCATCTAATCAATGGTCTGCCCGGAGAGACTCACGAGATGATGGTGGAAAATGTTCGTCGTTGTGTGACGGATAATGATATTGATGGGATCAAGTTGCATTTGCTGCATCTGATGACCAATACCCGTATGCAGAGAGATTTTCACGAAGGAAGGCTCCAGCTGATGAGCCAGGAAGAATATGTCAATGTTATCTGTGACCAGTTGGAAATCATCCCTGCACGCATGGTTATCCACCGTATCACAGGTGACGCTCCCCGGCACATGTTGATTGGTCCCATGTGGAGTCTCAACAAGTGGGAGGTCCTCAACGCCATTGATAAAGAAATGGAGAGACGAGGAAGTAGGCAGGGCTGTAAGGCTGGGAAGTGAGTCAATATGAAACCAATAATTCCAAAAACACCAGCAGTACCTAAATTATCAGAAGAGGAGATAGCTTTTTTAACAAATCTTACCTTTGGTGAGTTAGTTTCTCCTCGAGTCTGTGATTCTCTTTTCGTATTTGGTGGTACTCATGCTGGACACTGGGAAAAGGCGATTGAAGCATACCAATCGGGTCTTGTAAGGCATATTATCGTGACAGGTGGTGTTAGTCCAACATCAACACCGAATCCGAATTGGAAATATGGAAAAGAAACACCAGAAGCAGAAGTGATTGTGAAATACTTGCTTGCAGCCGATATTCCGAATGAAGTGATTTTGTATGAGAATCGCTCTACCAATACGTTAGAAAATGTCCTTTTTGCGAAAGAAATATTTGATTTCGAAAGGATTCATTCGTTGATGTTTGTCTGTAAAAGTCATGTAACTGGTAGACAATGGCGGACATTAGCCAAACATTTGCCTGATCACCTAAACTTTATTCCTTTCACATTTAATGCAACCTATAAGGGAATTTCTATATCACGTGATACATGGATGGATACAGAAGTTGGGAAATCGCGTATTTGGGGAGAATATCTTAGAATACTCCACTATGGAAAAAAGGGTGATATTCAGGCACTTAATGTAGATGATGAATAAGGAGCAAATATGATCAAACGTCCTATCCACCTCTCCCATGATTTTTTGGCGGAGGTGTTAGATTCGAGTGCTGTTGCTGTGGATGCGACCATGGGCAATGGGCACGACACCCTCTTCTTGGCGCGGCGGGCTAAGTTGGTCCATGCCTTCGACGTTCAGGAGCAGGCTTTGGAAAAAACCAGTCAGCGCTTGGCTGAGGCTGGGCTCACTAATGCGAGGCTGCATCTGACAGGCCATGAGCATTTAGATGAGTTTGTCACGGAGCCCATTCGGGCAGCTATATTCAACTTGGGTTATCTACCATCTGCGGATAAGTCTATCATTACTCAACCTCAAACGACTCTGATAGCTATTGAGAAGGTCTTGAACCTACTGGAAGTGGGTGGTCGTCTATCTATCATGATTTATTATGGACATGAGGGAGGGGATGTAGAGAAGGATGCGGTATTGGATTTTATCCAAAAACTTCCTCAGGAAGATTTTGCTACCATGCTCTACAAGCCACTTAACCAAATCAATACCCCACCTTTTTTGGTTATGGTGGAGCGCTTGAAATAGTCTTGGTAAAGGAAAAATATGCTGGTAAAAGTAGATTTTAGTCTTCTGTACATGAATATAACGTGGGCAAAGTTAGGTGGGAATCGTATTGAACCTACTGCTTTCTCTGGATATTTAAGAAATAAGGTGCTTTTTTAGAGAGGTAGCTAGTCAATGTTTTGAGCATTTGGAGAAGTGTGCATGGAAATGGAGTTAGTCAATGACTGGATGGGGAAATCATCAGAAATAGGGGGGTGATAGAATGATAGACAATAGGATACTTCTTGAAAGTGGCATGGCTCTAGTTGTGCTGGTGGCTTGCTTATTTTTCCTGATCAAAAGAGGAAGGCAGAGACAGGGTTTCTATGATATTTTCTATATTTCAGATGGGAAATTGACTATTCTGGCTGGGATTCCTGTCAGCTATTCATTGGAAGACATCAGCCGAGTAGAGTTTTCGAAGTTTGCTACCACCAAATCAGGCTTTACAAATTTTATGGGTCAGCTTAGAATCATCAAAAAAGATGGTCGAATCAGTCGTCCTTATTGGTTTGATAGTAGTGTTTTGTACCAAAAGTTTGTGACTAAGAGTACAAAAGAAGAGATGGAAGAAACCATTCATATGCTGATGGCAAAACTGGAGAGTCAGGGAATTCCCTCACGGATGGTTGTGATGAAATAATGGCTTTAGTTCTTTCTAGTACAGCCTGAAGTGTGATGGAGGATAATCCAATCTATTTGCCCTCATAAGGCAACAAAAAGTGAGCAGGTATAAGTCTGTTAAGATGAACATCTGGCTGTCAGTTTAAAGTCAAAAAAGAAGCAAAAAAAGCCCTGATGGGCTTTTTTACTGTTCATCTTCATACTTTTGGTTTAATAAAGACTCTTTCATCACCAAGTGGTATCAACTCGACTTGGTTTCCGTAAAAGTTTTCGAGGAGTTCTGCGGTCAAGATCTTTTGTTTTGGTCCTTGAGCTAGGACTTTTCCTTCTTTAAGGAGGAGCACATGGCTGAAGTCAGCGGTGATTTCTTCTGCATGATGGGTGACAAAGACGATAGCGGGAGCATGCTCTAGTTGGCAGATATGGTGGAGGTGCTTGAGCAGGCGTTCTCTTGCCAGCAAATCCAGTCCAACTGTAGCTTCATCTAAGATCAAGAGTTCAGGGCTTTCCATGAGACTGCGGGCGATGAGGAGGAGTTGACGTTCTCCCTGAGACAGGCTAGCATAGGTGCGACCGATCAGGTGGGCACCATCGATACTGGTCAGCATCTCGATAGCTTCATTTAGCTCTTTTTGCCCGTATTCACGGTAGAGAATGGAGGACTTGTATTTGCCGGTCAAGACGATTTGTTCAGCTAGAAGATCTGTGGGAAAACGCTCAGCTAGAAAGGACCCGACGATGCCGATTTTGGTGCGCAATGTTGGAATATCGCCCTTACCAAACGGTACACCCAGGACAGTTAAGTCTCCAGATGATTTCCAAAATTCTGCTGTTAGAATCCGCAGGAGGGTGGATTTTCCAGCCCCATTGAGTCCCAAAATAGCCCAAGTTTGCCCTTTTTCAAATTCCCAGCTAATCTTGTCAAGGATATATTTGCCCTGTCTGCGAAAGCTAACTTCTTTCATGGATAAAATCATCATTGCATCTCCATTTTTAGTTTTTTGTTTATTTTACCATAAAAAGAGAGTCAGCGCGTACTTCCTTCTTTTTTGATAAAATTGGAATCTTTTCTATATAAAAAGCCTGTTATTTCCGTAATTCTTAAAATATGATATAATGAGGTTACTATTTTTAAGAAACAGGAGATTGTCATGGAAGACCCCGGTAGTCAGACCATTTATCTTAAACTTATCGTCTTATTATTTCTAACTTTTTTGAATGCCTTTTTCTCAGCTTCTGAGATGGCCTTGGTATCGCTGAACCGCTCGCGGGTGGAGCAAAAGGCTGCAGAAGGTATTCTAAAATTCGTCCGACTCCAGCAGGTTTTGGACAATCCAAATAACTTCTTATCGACCATTCAGGTCGGGATAACCCTCATCAATATCTTATCAGGGGCGAGCTTGGCTGGTGATTTAGGGGCTATTTTTGCAGGCTGGATAGGAAACACTACTACAGCTCAAACCGTTGGCTATTGGCTCGCACTGACACTTTTAACGTATATCTCCATTGTTCTAGGCGAGCTTTATCCAAAGAGGATTGCGATGAACATGAAGGAAAATTTGGCGGTTCTATCAGCACCAGTCATCATTGGATTAGGTAGGATTGTGAGTCCCTTTGTCTGGTTGCTGTCTGCCTCGACCAATCTTCTCAGTCGTATCACTCCAATGACTTTTGACGATGCGGATGGGCAGATGACGCGTGATGAAATTGAGTACATGCTAACACGTAGCGAGGAGACCCTAGATGCAGAAGAAATCGAGATGTTACAGGGAATTTTCGCTCTTGATGAGCTCTTGGCACGTGAAGTCATGGTACCTCGAACAGACGCCTTTATGGTGGATATCAAGGACGACCCAGAGACCATTATGTCTGCTGTCCTCAAACAGAATTTCTCACGTATTCCTGTCTATGATGGGGATAAGGACAATATTATCGGCCTCATTCACACGAGGAAAATTTTGGCAGAAGGGTTTACAAATGGCTTTGATAACCTGAATATCCGTCGGATTATGCAAGAACCCCTCTTTGTACCAGAAACCATCTTTGTCGATGACTTGCTCAGACAGTTGCGTAACACCCAAAATCAAATGGCCATCTTGCTGGATGAGTACGGTGGCGTGGCTGGTCTAGTCACTCTGGAAGATTTGCTAGAGGAGATTGTTGGAGAGATTGATGATGAGACGGATAAGACGGAAATTTTCGTCAGAGAGATTGCGGACAATACCTATATTGTACAAGGCAATATGACCATCAATGACTTCAATGAGCACTTTGGGCTGGAATTGGAAAGTGATGATGTGGATACGATTGCGGGTTATTATCTGACCGGAGTGGGAACAATCCCTACTCAGGAAGAAAAAGTGGCTCACGAGTTGGATAATAAGGGACATCATTTGGTCATGATGAACGACAAGGTCAAAAATGGTCGTGTCACCAAGCTGAAAATTCTCATCACACCACTTGAAGAACTGGAAGGAGAGGGAGCTGGGAAGACCTCAAACAGTTGAAATAGCAGGCAATATTGATTTGTTGAAGGATGCTATCCTCTCACCTCGTAGGGGATTTTGCTCTTGCTTTCGCAAGGCTGACTGGCTTGTTAGATTAGCTTAAATAAAGGATATGCTAGCCAACCTTGTGCCTTCGGTATGTAGAAAATATAAAATCAAGAGGGTGGCTTTTGCTAACTCTCTTTTTGACTTTCTAGGAGTACTATACCCCCATTTACCGCAATGAACTATTTCATCGGTATTGTCTCAACTAAAAGATAGTAGCGTTTACATTTTTGTGTTATACTAGACTTATTAAGGGATGAGGAAAAGTATATGACAGAGATTGATTATCGGAATGTAACAGGTTTGGTTCATTCAACAGAAAGCTTTGGAGCTGTAGATGGACCAGGTATTCGCTTTGTGGTCTTTATGCAGGGTTGTCATATGCGCTGTCAATATTGCCACAATCCAGACACTTGGGAGTTGGTCAATCCCAATGCTAGGGAGCGGACGGCTGAGGATGTACTCAATGAAGCGCTTCGTTTCAAGATGTTTTGGGGCAGGGATGGAGGAATCACTGTATCTGGTGGGGAAGCGACCATTCAGATAGATTTTTTGATTGCCCTCTTTACATTGGCTAAGGAAAAGGGAATTCATACAACACTAGATACCTGTGCTCTGACTTTCCGCAATACTCCCCGCTATCTGGAAAAATACAATCGTCTGATGGAAGTCACCGATTTGGTTCTATTGGATATTAAGGAAATCAATCCAGAGCAACACCGTATCGTGACAGGTCACAGCAATAAAAATATCCTGGCCTGTGCAGAGTACCTATCTGAGATAGGTAAGCCTGTCTGGATTCGACATGTGTTGGTGCCTGGGCTAACAGACCGCGATGAAGATTTAATCAAATTAGGCGAATATGTCAAGACATTGAAGAACGTCGAGCGCTTTGAAGTGTTGCCCTACCACAACTTAGGGGAATTTAAGTGGAGGGAACTAGGCAAACCTTACCCACTAGAAGGCACCAAGCCGCCAACGAAAGAACGAGTTGAAAATGCAAAAAGACTGATGGAAACAGAGACTTATCAGGATTACCTAAATCGAATACGTAGTTAACAATCAGAAACAGAAGTATTAGAACATGCTCCTCCTATAGTGGATAGTGAATAGACAAATATTCATTCGAAACAATGGGAGGAGTTTTTCTATACTCATTCATATTGAGTATTCAGTGTCTGTTGTATAGTCGCACACAAACATCTCAGGAGGTGGTTCAGTTTTTGGTGATGTTCTCCTTTTTCTGATCTTTGTTTGCCTGCTTTGTGGAGAATAAAATGATTTAAGATAGGCAATTAAAAAAGCTGTGAGAGATTCTCACAACTTTTACATAATAGGCTTACAAAGCCTTGTCATCAATGGCATTCAACCAGTCATTTGCCGCTTTGACAGTGGCTTCAAGAGCCCCTTCTTTGAAAGGAGATTGGAGATTTGCTGCTTCGACGATTTGTAGGAAGGATTTACTGCCACCTAAGTCACAGATACGCAAGTAATCTTCCCAAGCTGTTGCATCGTGATCAACCTGCGTACGTTTCCAGAATTGGAGAGCGCAGACTTGAGCCAAAGTATAGTCAATATAGTAGAACGGGCTAGCAAAAATATGTCCTTGGCGGAACCAGAAACCACCCCGACTTAAGAAGTCTGATTCTGAATAATCACGGTCAGGCAAATAGAGGTCTGCTAGGCGCTTCCAAGTAGCTTTGCGTTCTGCAGGAGTCATCTCAGGATGTTCATATACTTCATGTTGGAAGTGGTCAACCAAGACACCGTAAGGCAAGAAGAAGAGGGTACTGGATAGGTGGCTAAACTTGTATTTATCCACTTGCTCCTTGAAGAAATGATTCATCCAAGGCCAAGTGATAAACTCCATAGACATGGAATGAATCTCACAAGATTCATAGGTTGGCCAGATGACTTCAGGGCATTGTATCCAGCGTGAGCGAAAGACCTGAAAGGCATGGCCGGCTTCATGAGTTAAAACATCAATATCGGCACTAGTACCGTTAAAGTTGGCGAAGATGAAAGGACTCTGGTAATCGGCAATGTAGGTACAATAACCACCGGTATCCTTCCCTTCCTTGGCGAGCAAATCGAGTAAATCATGTTCCACCATGAAATCAAAAAATTGTCCTGTTTCCGGTGACAGCTCTTGATACATCTTTTGAGCTTGGGCGACTAGTTCTTCAGGGCTGCCCTTTGGTGTGGCATTGCCATCTAGGTATTCTAATAAGAGGTCATAGTATTTGAGTTCTGGGACTTGGATACGTTTGGCTTGACGCTGGCGTAGTTTCTCAACAACTGGCACTACATGCTTGAGGATTTCTTCTCGGTAAATTTTGACCATATCACGATTGTAGTCAAAACGGTTCATCATCTTGTAGCCATATTCCACATAGTCTTTGAACCCTAAAGTGGTTGCAATCTCATGACGGACCTTGACAAGTTGATCATAGACAGAATCAAAATCAGCTTCTTTTTCTTCAAAAAAGCTTGTCACAGTTTCCGACGCTTCCTTGCGGATTGCACGGTCAGTTGACTGGGTAAAAGGTCCCATCTGAGAGAGGTTGTAAGTTTGCCCATTGAAGTTTAGTTGGGCAGTGGCCATGAGGTTATTGTACTGGTCCACCAACTCATTTTGCTTTTGGAAAAGGGGGATGGCTTCTGATGAGAAGATTTGGAGTTGGTTTTCAGCCAGCATAAAGAAGGTCTCTGGTAAGAGATCTGCCAAGTTGGTGCGGTAAGGACTCTCTACGATGACCCGGTAGTAATTAGTCCAGAGTTCATTAAAGAGTGGGCTGTGCTCGTTCCAAAATTTAGTTTCTTCATTGTAAAACTCATCCTGCATATCGATAGAATGACGAATACTCCAGATATTCATCTGAGTGTCAACTGTTGAGCTGATAGCGGTGATATCTTGTACGATTTGGCGTGTTTCCTCAGCAGAAGCAGCATGTGCTAATCTGTTTGTCAAATCAGCCATCTTGGCTTTGATACTTTCATAATCGGGACGAGTGTAGCGATAATCTGCAAATTTCATTTTATTTCCTTTCAACATCTATGGAAAACAATACAAGTCAGCATAGAAAGACTGGATTGAACGGGGCTCATAAGTTTTCTATCTAAAGTTTATTGCCTTCCAATTTTTACTATACCTATCTTACTCCAAATGGAAGCGATTTGCAAATCTAGTTAGACGGGATTTCACAAGTTTTGAAAAATATGATAAAATAAATCGATTATAGAAAAAGAGGTTTTAGAATATGGCAAAATTGTTAGTTTTTGGTCACCAAAATCCTGATACAGATGCGATCGCATCTTCGTATGGTTGGGCCTACCTAGAGCGTGAGGCTTGGGGACGAGATGCAGAAGCAGTGGCTCTGGGTGAGCCAAATGAAGAAACAGCCTTCGCCTTGGATTACTTTGGTATCCCTGCGCCACGTGTGGTAGAATCTGCTGTGGCAGAAGGGGTGAGTCAAGTTATCCTGACTGACCACAATGAGTTCCAGCAATCAATTTCAGATATTCGTGAAGTGGAAGTTGCGGCTGTCATTGATCACCACCGTGTAGCTAATTTTGAAACGGCCAATCCTCTTTATATGCGTTTGGAGCCAGTTGGTTCAGCTTCTTCTATCGTTTACCGTGCTTCTAAAGAAGCAGGTATTACCTTACCAAAAGAAGTCGCAGGTATGCTCCTTTCTGGCTTGATTTCGGATACTCTCTTGCTTAAATCACCAACTACCCATAAATCAGACCCACAGGTTGCGGCAGAACTGGCAGAAATAGCAGGAGTCAATTTGGAAGAATATGGCTTAGCCCTACTCAAAGCCGGTACCAATCTGGCAAGCAAATCTGCAGAAGAATTGATTGATATTGATGCTAAGACTTTTGAACTCAATGGAAATCATGTCCGCGTGGCTCAGGTCAACACCGTGGACATTGCAGAAGTCTTGGAGCGCCAGGAAGAAATCGAAACAGCTATCAAATCAGCCATTACCGCAGAAGGATACTCTGACTTTGTACTGATGATTACAGATATTGTCAACTCTAACTCTGAAATCTTGGCTCTAGGTGCCAATATGGACAAGGTAGAGTCAGCTTTTGCATTTACTTTAGAAAACAATCATGCTTTCCTAGCTGGGGCTGTCTCTCGTAAGAAACAAGTTGTGCCACAGTTGACTGAAAGTTTTGGTGGATAACTCCTTCATAAAGTTTCGAGTAGATTTGTTGAAACACTTTTCGTTCAATAGGAGCAAGAATGAAAAAACTATCTTTTGTCATGTTATTGGGAGCTATGCTACTCTTAGGTGCCTGTCAGTCTGACCATTCATCAAGTTTAGGTCAAGAATCAAATTCTTCACAATCTAGCATAGACTGGTCTCAGGCTGGACCTGATGCCCAGAAAAATCAGATTTCTTTTATGGATGTGAAGGCTGATGTGGAACAGGGGGCAAAATTTTTCGATGTCCGCAGTGAGGCTGAGTTCAATGCTGGAAATTTCGGTATTACAGATAATGTTCCCATCTCAGACCTTCAGTCTGGAACCTTGCCTGAAATCCCAAAAGACACCAAGATATATGTCCACTGCCTGAGAGGTATTCGATCAGCGGAAGCGACCAAGATTCTGCGTGATGCAGGCTTCACTCAAGTCTATGATTTGGGAGGATTGGAGCAGGTAGAGGCTATTGGCGGCAAGATAGAATAACGGTACGACCAGCTTGCTGGTTGTACTTTTTTTGACCTGTGCTATAATGGTTTTATGATTAGAATCTTTCATACCAACAAACTGACCCGTCAGCCCTTTTTTCAGGCTCTTATCAACTTTCTTCATGACAATCAGGATGTGACTCTACGCCAGATCAAAGCGAGGTTTGAAGAGGAAAACAATATAGATAGACAGTTAGAAGCCTATATCAAAGCAGGATATATTGTTCGTGAAAATCGCCGTTATCGCAACGGATTTCATTTGTTGGATAGCTTAGATGATCTCACTCTAGATCAAGAAATTTTTGTGGATACAGAGTCAGCTATTTTTGAAAAACTCAAAGGAGTTACTGTCAAACAGCAGACCACTAATACCAGCAATCACTTAATCATTGAGGAAGAAGTAGATGTGGTACGGGAGCGCCTGACCTTAAATTCTTACTTTTACAAGATGAGGAGCCAAGAAACATTGTCCCTTGACCAAGAAAAACTCTATTCTGTTTTGGGGGATGTTAATCCAGAGTATGCTCTTAAATATATGACCAGTTTTCTTTTGAAATTCACTCGGAAGGAACGCGTCATTCAGCGACGGCCAGATATCTTTGTTCGAGCTCTGATTATTCTCGGCTTCATGGAAGAGGTTGCGCCTCAGACCTATATCTTGACCATGGATATAGATCAAGAAAGTCTGATTTTTACAAGTCAGAACTAGATACGCAAATGGGTGACTGCCAAGTTGTCAGTTACATTCTACACATGTTTTAGTGGAATTCTTCAGATTATACTTTGAATTTCTTTTTTATCATAGAAAAGGGAGCTAGAAGACATAGAGAAAAGACGAGGCTTAGGCGTCGTCTTTTTTCTTATTTGCCATTAGTGAGCGAATTTTTTTGGGTAAATGTAGCTTTTCTAACTTGGGTATTTTTTTCTGCAAATCCTCTGAGATGTTGAAATCGGTTAATTTATTCAAATCAGGTAGGTGTTCTTTCCATACTTGCACTCTTGTGTCAATGAGCTGCCGGCTTAATCGGTCTATCATGTCCGCTTGTTCTGGACTTAGATTTTTTTTATTTTCTACCATTTTTTGGACTTTTCCAAGTGTGTCTACAGTAATATCCCCGAATCGGTAAATACCTGCTTCAATAAAAATGCCAAAAAAGAGGTCGAAGAACTCTCGTAATTCTTCCTCCGTCAGGCTAGCTGTCCAAGCTTTCAGAGTTTCATCTACTTGGAGACTATTTTTTGTTACCTTGGGTACTTCTTTGAAACCATCACCTTCGATCTCCCAAGAAAAAGTGAGATGTTGGAGGAGGCCGAAAGTTCGACTTTTGACAATGAAGTTAATTTCAGGCGTTTCTAGCATCATACCAACGATAGAATGTTCGGGGATGATGGTTTGAAGTTTTCCTTCAATCGCCTTAAAACCTTCTGAATGACGAATGGATGTATGGAGACCAGGAGCATCAAAGTTGTAGATTGTCCGAATTCTTTTCTGGATGTCTTTATCTACTTGGCTTGCTGCATAGGTGGCTAGATTTCCTCCCTTCGAGTGCCCAGACACCCAAAATTTTCCCTCCAAATGCTGGCTGATCTGGTTCAGGTAGTTCTTTGCTGCTAGCTGAGCAGGGATTTCTTTCATATAGCTCATGTGAAAATCTTCCTTCCAGCCAATCAGAGTGTCATCTGTTCCTCGAAAGACAACTAAATATTCCTTGGGACGAATTTGGTAGGTGATGGCTGCAAACTGTTTTTGACTGTCTAAGCTGTAGTCACTGGCAAAGGCTAGAGCATGAATATGCTTATAACGTTTAAAACTTGACAAGTAGCTCAACAAGCGAAGTCTGTGGGCATTTACCATACCAAGTGTTGGGTATACACCGTGAAATGTTTGCTCGAATTGATTAGCTAACTGCTGGAGTGAGAGGTAACTCTCTGCTGATATTTCTGCAGAGACTAAATCTTCAAAGGGAAGATAGGTCAGTTCGGTCAGGGCTAGGGCGTCTAAAATTGTAAAATCTTTATCGTAAAAACTTTCATATTGGTTGGTTTTTAGGTACTCAAATATGGTAGACATAACTTCTTCTTTCTATCGATTATCTGTCTGCATTATAACGTGAAATACTGAAAAATTCAAGGATTTCAAAGAACGCTATTATGCTTTACAAACTAGTAGAAAATGGTCAGACTAATTTGTTTTACAAGCTAGGGAAGGTATAAGATGAAAAGAAATGATCTCGGAAATGGGTCTCTTTCTACCTGTCTTTACTTTTTATCTTTGTAGCGGCTTGGTGCAAATCTATGTTCAAACCCACGGTATTACAGGTGATTTCTGGAATAGATGGTTGCCAGCAGGAGCTGTACTGATAGGAGCAGTGATTTTCCTACTGGGGACATTCGTCCTTATCTCCACAAAAAGAAGGAAAATAGAAACACGGAAAAAGTGAGGAGGAGAGGCTCTTTTATCTTTATTTAAAAAAGACCGTGAGATATGCTATAATGAAACAATAATAAAGAGGAGAGAAATCATGACATTTGAAGAAATTTTACCGGGCTTGAAAGCCAAAAAAAAATATGTTCGGACAGGTTGGGGCGGAGCAGAGAACTACGTTCAGCTTTTTGATACCATTGAGGTTCACGGGCAAAAGCTAGAAGCTACACCGTACTTCCTCATTAATGTAACTGGTGAGGGAGAAGGTTTTTCCATGTGGAGCCCAACCCCTTGTGATGTACTTGCGACAGACTGGGTGGAAGTCCATGACTAGGCGGGTCTTAGTCACAGGAGTCTCTAGTGGCATCGGTCTGGCTCAGGCTAAACTCTTTTTGGAAAAAGGTTATCAGGTTTACGGAGTAGATAGAAGTGAGAATCCCAATTTGAAAGGGGATTTTCACTTTTTACAGTTGGATTTGACTGGCACACTAGTACCGCTTTTTGAGTGGCTACCTGATGTAGACATCCTTTGCAATACAGCTGGTATTTTGGATGACTATAATCCTTTATTGAGGCAAACAGATGCGCAGATGCAAGAAATTTTTGCAGTTAATCTGTTTGCACCAACTAACATTTGTCGTTTTTACTTGCCCAAGATGTTAGAAAGAAAAGCTGGCATCATTATTAACATGTGCTCCATCGCTAGTTTCCTAGCTGGTGGTGGTGGGTCATCCTACACATCTTCCAAGCACGCCTTAGCTGGTTTTACCAAGCAGCTAGCTCTTGATTATGCCGACCAAGGAATCCAGGTGTTTGGACTTGCTCCTGGTGCAGTTCAGACAGCCATGACTCAGGCTGATTTTGAGCCAGATGGATTGGCTGATTGGGTAGCAGGAGAAACTCCCATCAAGCGCTGGATTCAGCCCGAAGAGATTGCAGAGATGACGCTTATTCTTGCCTCTGGTAACATGCAGGCCATGCAAGGTGAAATCATCAAAATGGATGGTGGGTGGAGTTTGAAATAAAAGATACCTTACTCTTGATTTTGATGGAACCAAGATGATGGAAAAGACTGTCTGGATTTGCGATAGGAATAATGTTTAGAAGAGCAACACAAGGTATATATTTTAAGTTTTACATCGGAGGTTTTTATGACACCACAAGAATTATGGAATGAATACAAGAAATCTCATCCAGTGACTGAAGCTGAGCCAGATGCATGGGCTTTTGGAGCTGAGCCAGATCTGCTAGCAGATTTGGTTGCAAAAGGCATCAAGACAGCGACAGCATCAGCCTATGACGAACACATCTATTACAAGGAGCCTCTGGGGAGAGTAGGCGAGAAGAGCATTGTCTTAGATAGTCATGGAAATGCCATTTGCATGATTGAGACGACACGAATAAGGGTAGTCCCTTTCAAGGAGGTATCAGCAGCACATGCTTATCTGGAAGGTGAGGGAGACCGTAGCTTAATTTACTGGCGCCAGGTCCATGAAGAACTGTTTACAAAGTGGCTAGCTGACATCGGCATCACTTTTACTCCTGATAGTCAGGTTGTTTTGGAAGAATTTCAGGTAATCTACAAACCATCAGAAGTCTAGTTATAGCATAGGTAAAATACCCTAAACTTAGTCAATCAATTTATTGGGCTTTTTAAAGTCAATCATTCAGACACTATTTGGGTAAAAAATCGTCGTCCTTTAATTACAAGAAATAAGCTATAATATAAGCTATATATAGAAGAAGAATAAATTCAGGAGGATTCAAGATGAAATTAGCCTTACTTGGAACCGGCATGATTGTAACAGAAGTCTTGCCAGTCTTGCAGGAAATAGATGGGATTGAACTGGCAGCCATCCTATCTACGCCACGCTCTATTGAAAAAGCCCAGCACTTGGCGGAGCAATATCAGATACCACAGGCGACTAGCAACTATGAGGATATTTTAGCGAATCCTCAAGTAGATACCATTTATGTGGGGACTCCCAACCATACCCATTACACCTACGCCAAGCAGGCTCTTTTGGCTGGAAAACATGTTATTTGTGAAAAGCCTTTTACCTTGCTAGCATCAGAATTGGAAGATTTAGTTAGTATTGCATCTGAGAAAAAGCTGTTCTTACTTGAAGCAATCACTAACCAGTATTTGGGGAACTTCCATTTCATCAAAGAAAACCTGGCCAAGCTCGGGGAAATTAAAATTGTATCTTGTAATTACTCCCAATATAGTTCCCGCTACGATGCTTTCAAACGTGGGGAAATTGCGCCAGCTTTTAACCCAGAGATGGGAGGAGGTGCACTTAGGGATCTCAATATCTACAATATCCATCTGGTAGTCGGGCTCTTTGGTCAACCCAAAACTGTGCAATACTTGGCGAATATAGAGCGAGGGATAGATACCTCGGGTATGTTGGTGATGGACTATGGCCAATTCAAGTGTGTTTGTATTGGAGCTAAAGACTGTGGTGCGGAAATCAAATCAACCATTCAAGGAAACAAAGGATCGATATCCGTTTTGGGTTCAACCGGTGGGATGCCAGCTATCAACATCAGTCTCAACGGTCAAGACAGTCAAAATTTGGACATGAACCGTCCGTTCCATCGCATGCATGATGAGTTTGTAGCCTTTGAGGAGATGATTTCTCAGAAGGATTATGCTCGTGCCCATGAAGCTCTAGACCACAGCCGAGCGGTTATGCAGATTTTGGATCAGGCTGTGAAGAGCATGTAAAAAATGGTTCACTGTGTTCGTTCAGTAGATTGAGTGAGGAAATCTTAAGGCGGTAACAAGTAAGATTAGGTTCATTGTCATATGGATGCAAAAAATATGATATAATGGAGCGGTATTATGTTAATCTACCTAAAGGAAATAAAATTATGTCAAATTATGCGATTATTTTAGCAGCAGGGAAAGGTACCCGTATGAAGTCGGATTTACCAAAAGTTCTTCATAAGGTAGCAGGTATTTCCATGTTGGAGCATGTCTTCCGCGCTGTCTCTGAAATTGAGCCTGAAAAAATTGAGACCATTGTTGGTCACAAGGCCGAATTGGTAGAAAAAGTCTTGGTCGGACGCTCAGATTTTGCTCTCCAATCGGAACAGTTGGGGACAGGTCATGCGGTGATGATGGCAGAGCCTAGCCTAGCTGGTTTGGAAGGGCATACCTTGGTGATTGCTGGGGACACCCCCTTAATCACAGGAGAGAGCCTTAAGAACTTGGTTAATTTCCATGTCAGTCATAAGAATGTGGCGACGATCTTAACGGCCCAAGCAGCTGATCCATTTGGTTATGGTCGTATTATCCGCAACTCAGATGGCGAAGTCGTCAAGATTGTGGAGCAAAAAGATGCCAATGATTTTGAAAAACAAATCAAGGAAATCAATACTGGAACCTATCTTTTTGAGAATAAACGCCTCTTTGAAGCCCTTAAAGACATCAACACGGACAATGCTCAAGGAGAGTACTATCTGACCGATGTCATTTCCATCTTCCGCCAGGCTGGTGAGAAAGTTGGAGCCTATATTTTACGTCATTTTGATGAGAGTCTAGGGGTTAACGATCGAATTGCTCTAGCTACTGCTGAGAAAGTGATGCGCAAGCGTATCAATGAAAAACACATGATCAATGGAGTGACTTTTACGAATCCTGAGTCTACCTATATTGATGTAGATGTAGAGATCGGAGCAGAGGCTGTTATTGAAGCAAATGTCGTTCTAAAAGGTAAAACCACAGTCGGTGAGCGGACCGTCTTGACCAATGGTACGCGCGTGGTGGATAGCCAGATTGCAGCAGATGTTATCATCTCTCAATCTGATATTGAAGAATCTATTATCGAAGAAGGGGTAACGGTGGGTCCTTATGCCCACATCCGACCAGGTAGCATCCTGCAAAAAGGAGTCCATATTGGTAACTTTGTCGAGGTCAAATCCTCTACCATCGGAGAAAATACAAAAGCTGGTCACTTGACCTATCTTGGCAATGCTCAAGTAGGGAAGGAAGTCAATTTTGGAGCCGGTACTATTCTGGCCAATTACGATGGTAAGAACAAGTTTACCACTATGATTGGGGACCATGCTTTTATCGGTAGCAATTCTACTATCATTGCTCCTTTGACGATTGGAGACCGTGCCTTGACAGCAGCAGGCTCTGTTATTACGAAAGAAGTGGCAGCAGATGCTGTTGCGATTGGTCGTGGGCGCCAAGAAAACAAAGAAGGCTATGCCAAACACTGCCCTCACCATCCAGAGAAAAAATAAGATTAGACTAGAACCCTTGGCCGTTAGTTTAAGGGTTCTTTTTGCATCTCAGCTCCATTCAGTGCATATTATCTTCTGTCAGTTATTTCTGAGGAAATATTCTGCTATAATAAGGCAAGGAGAAAAGCTGTGAAGTTACATTTAGAAGAAATTTCCGAGGGTCAGGAAGAGGTTCTTGTCCGCTATCGGCAGATGAATGCGACAATCCAGGCTATCTGTGATCTCGTTCAGAAGCCGGATAAGAAGCTCTTGGTCAGCAGTGATGGTAATCAACAGTACATGCTAATAGATGATTTTCTTTATTTTGAAAGCATTGACGGCAAAACCTTTGCCTATACAGAGGACTCCGTCTATCAGGTCCACCACAGTCTCAAGGATTTGGTTCAGGCTTATCAGGACAGAGGGTTTTTACGGGCTGCCAAGTCCCTGGTTCTCAATCTTTATCGGATTGCCCACTTTAAGAGCCAATCCTTTGGGCGGATTGAGGCGACCTTGGACAACGGGGAAAAGGTGCTGATTTCCCGCAAATATGCTGCCAAACTGAGACAATTATTGAGGGAAGGAGTGGCTGATGAAGACTAAGTGGGAAGAAGTTTTAAGCCAGGAAATTGCCATTAAATATAAAGCAGGTATTTATAGCCTCTGTCATCTTTTATATTTTGCCCTCTACCTGCTCAGCCAGCAGAAAAACCAGATTGGTTTGCTCCAGCTGGCAGAGATTGTGCTCCTGGCCTGGATTGTCAATCATCTTCAAGTCTATTTGGGGGATAATTTCGATGAAGCGGATCAGATTTCAGTCAAATGGTGGTTCTCTGCCATCATCTGCTCTATCTTTTACGTTCTTGCAGCCAGTCTTTTGAACTGGTTCGAGGGAGATAAACTCGCCACCCTTGGTTTTGGTTTCTTTCAACTATTTTGCTACATTGGTGTTTACATCAACAATAAAATCAAGCGTCAAATCGATAGCAGGCAGCTCAACCAACAGCTGCAAGACTTCAAGAAAAGAAGGGGGAATCATCATGACTGAGATCGTGATCAATATCCAGGAACTGGAAAAATATTATGGAAAGCATTTGGCTGTCAGTGATTTGACTTTGTCCGTCCAGAAAGGGGAGATTTTTGGTTTCTTGGGAGCCAATGGTGCCGGCAAATCAACGGTCATTCGCTGTCTCTTGGGCCTTATCAAGAAAACTGGGGGAGACATCAGCCTCTTTGCTGGGAAATATGGCAGTCTAACTGAAAACTTAGCCCACATTGGCTACCTGCCCTCTGAGTCGCAATTTTACCCAGATATGAACGTCAAGGAAGTCATTGCCTTGGCAGCAAGGGCCAGGAAAAAAGATTGCCGGATAGAGGCCGAGCGGATTTGCCAGATTTTGGAAGTGCCAATCGATAAGAAAATCAAGGATTTATCCCTGGGCAATCGCAAGAAGGTCAGTATTGTCTGTGCTCTCCAGCACCAGCCAGAACTCTTGATTTTGGATGAGCCGACTTCTGGCTTAGACCCGCTCATGCAGGAGCGCTTTTTCAAGCTCATTAAAGAGGCTTGTGCAGCTGGGACCACCTGCTTCTTGTCTTCCCACAATCTGGCAGAAGTCAAAAACTACTGTGACCGGGTAGCCATCATTAGAGAGGGGAAGCTCTTAACCATTGACACCATTGAAAACTTGACCCGCAGCCAAACCAAACGAGTTACGATTTGGAAGGATGATCAAGCTGAGACTTTCAACTTTGCAGGAACTAGTTCGGAGTTGCTGGCTCATATACAGAACTTGCAGCCTACGGATTTCTTGGTAGAAGAGCCATCGCTGGAGGAACTCTTTTTGCACTATTATGAGGAGGTGAAGGCATGATACTCTTGATACATGAGATAAAAGAAAATCGTAAAAGCTTGCTCATTTGGTCTGTAACAGTTGGTTTGATTTGTTATGGCTGTATCCTACTCTATAAGAGTGTGGCAGGACAGCTGGCCGAAGTAGCTGACCTCTATGCCAATATGGGAGAAATGACCAAGGCTTTGGGCTTGGACAAGGTTAGTCTGGCCACTTTGGATGGCTACTATGCTACAGAAATCGCCCTCATGTTTGGCTTGGGGTCAGGAATGTTTGCGGCCATGTTGGGAGTTAACAGCCTGTCCAAGGAAGAAGAAGGGCATACCAGTGAATTTCTCTATACTTTGCCTTATCAACGCAAGACCATTCTTTTGTGGAAATACCTCAGTGTCCTTGTCCTCATCCTAGCCTTCAATGTCATTGCTACTGGGCTTAGTTTGTTAGGAATCTGGCAGTTGGCTATGACCTTTTCCTACCAGTCTATGTTCCATTATCACCTGCTTTCTCTCCTTATGCAGATTGAATTAGCCAGCCTTGGTTTTCTAATTTCGGCCCTTAGTTCAAAGAAACAGACGGGACTGGCTATGGGCCTGGTGCTGCTAACTTACAGCCTGGATATGATGGTGCGTATTGTACCTGACCTGGACAAGCTCAAGTACCTGAGCCCCTATTACTATGCCAGTGGAGCGGATGTCTTTAGTCAGGTGGACTTGGATATACTTTTGCTCATCAAAGCGGGAGCTGTGATTCTTGCCTCACTTCTCTTTTCTGTGATGATTTTGGAGAAAAAAGATTTGAAGGCTTGATGGAATAAAGAAAAAATATGGAGTCGGTTTGACTCCATATTTTTTATCGATGTTCTCGTCTCCATTTGGTGGGGGATTGTTGGTAGTGCCGTTTGAAGGCAGCTGAAAAATTAAATTGGTTGGAGTAGCCAACTGCCTCTGCGATTTCTTGTAGATTTTTATTGGTATTTTTCAACAGTTCGCAGGCTTCGCTGAGACGGTATTGAATAATAAATTGCTGGGGAGAAATATTGACTTGTTCTTTGAACAGTCTACTAAAGTAATGCCGATTGAGATTGCACTGCTGGGCTAAATCCTCAACTGAGATGGGCTTTTCAAAATTTCGCTCGATGAAATTGATTGCTTCTCGGATATAAAATTCTTTGACTTCATCGTGTTTGCTTGTGTGGCTAGTGAGTGATTCATCAATAATGGCAGATATAAATAGATAGAGGCGACCAATGATTTCAGCACTTTTGGCCTGATGATTTTCTAAGAGGGCGGATATTTCTCTATAGACTGGGCTTAGTGTTGCTGGCTTTTGTTGAGAGAAAATAGGTTGTTGACGTGAAAGTCCAGCCCGTTTCAAGAAATGCTCTGTCTTTAGACCATCAAACTCGACCCAGATATAGGTCCAGGGATCTTTTTCATCCGCCTCATAGCTGCATATCATATCTGGAGAAATCAGAAAACCTTGTCCAGCAGTCAGTCTATGAGCACGTTGGGCCTGCGTATCAAAAAATTGACCTGAACCAGAAATGATATAGTGAAAGAGATAATGTTGTTTGGCTGTTGGACCAAAAGAATGAAGGGGGCGACACTCTTCCATCCCAAATTGAATGGGGTAAAAATCAATATAAGAACGGTTGTTAAAGACATGAAATTCCATCTTGTTTGGCATAGAAAGTAGATGACTCCTTTGAATCTTTTGATAGTGGGAAGTTGTTTATGAATTTGATATTATTATACTATATTTATATGAATTTGTGACATTTTATATGTCGAAAACTCAAAAAATCTCAAATTCATATAGAAGTTGTCATATTTCCCTATGTTTTTGAAAGCGTTTTTTTGGTATCCTAAAAACAGAAAAACATCAGAATATCTCGAGCTTGAGGAGCTGGAGAAATCAAAAAAAAGGAGTTATTTCGATGAAAAAAATGCGTTTTTATGCGGGTGTTTTAGCAACAGCTACCTTGCTAGCTGCTTGTTCAGGTTCGAAGGGGAACGATTCGTCTTCGTCCAGCTCAAACACTTCAGGAAAAACTGAAATTTCTTATGCAATTTGGGATTCTGGTCAAGAGCCGGGTATTCGTAAGATTGCAGATAAGTTTGAAGAAAAAAATCCAGACATCAAGGTTAATATTCAGGTAGTGGATTGGGACAACTACTGGACCATGCTAGAAGCTGGAGCAACAGGTGGTTCTCTACCAGATACTTTTTGGATGCATTCCAATGAAATTTATCGCTATGGCTCCAATGAGATGCTATTGCCTTTGGATGATTATTTAGCGAAGAGTAAAGATGCAAAACTTGAAAACTTCCCAGATGGTTTAAACGAAATCTACAATATCAATGGCAAACAATACGCTGTACCAAAAGATTTTGACACTATTGGTCTGTGGTACAATAAGAAGATGTTTGATGAGGCAGGTATTGCCTACCCAGATGATACTTGGGATTGGGATAAGCTAAAAGAAGTTGCGAAAAAATTGACCAAGTCTGATGGCAGCCAATATGGTTTTGGTGCAGGCCTAAGTAACCAAGAAGGCTACTATAATTTCATCTACCAAAATGGTGGTACTGTGATCACAGACGACATGAAATCAGGATATGATAATCCAAAAACAGTCGAAGCTCTTGATTACTACTTTAGTTTTGTAAAAGAGAAATTGTCTCCATCTCTGACTGTGGACAAGGAACGAGCTGAAGCCTTCCAAAATGGACAAGTTGCTATGAGTTTGTTTGGTTCTTGGAATCTATCTGGTTTCACAGCCAATGACTATATTCGTGAAAATGCTGATGTTGCTGTCCTACCAAAAGGACCAGATGGCACACGTGCAACTATTTTTAACGGCCTAGGAAATGCTATTGCAGCTAATACTGAAAATCCAGAAGCTTCATGGAAATGGGTAGAATACCTCAGCTCCAAAGAAGCGCAAGAAATGCAAGCTAGTCTGGGTGTTGCTATTTCTGCCTACAAGGGTGCAGCAGATACCTGGGTTGATTCCAATAAGGATTTCGCTATTAAAAATTATGTAGATATGCTTGATTATGCTCAAATTCGCCCTTACTCTCAAGCAACTTTGAAATGGGAAGACAAGGCGTATGAGCTTTTGAAACCAGCCTATCTGGGAGAAGAAGCAACAAAAGATGCGGCAGAAAAAACTGCTGATATGATGAATGAAGTATTAGCTTCTGAAAAATAAAACCGTGGGGTCTGGAGGAGAATAAAGCTTCTCCAGACCTTATCATTTAAGGAGTCTGTCATGTTTAAAAAGAAAGGGAGTTTGAACGAAGCTCTTTGGGGATGGGCCATGGTGGCCCCAACTATTATCGGCTTAGTAGTACTCAATATTATTCCAATTTTTCAAACCCTCAAAATGAGCTTTCATAAGAGTGGAGATTTTGGACGTAATGATATCTTTGTCGGTTTTGAAAATTACCAACGCATGCTGGGTGATGCCCAAGTTTGGCAAGCCACTTGGAATACCTTTAAGTATACCCTATTGGTGGTCCCAGCGACAGTTGTTCTCGCTATTTTATTAGCAGTTTTACTCAATTCCAAAATCAAAGGTAAACATCTTTATCGTACCATTTTCTTTCTACCTATGGTAGCAGCTCCTGCTGCGGTAACAATGGTCTGGAAGTGGTTGTACAATACTGATTTTGGACTGATTAACTTTGTACTTGGGAAGATGGGTATAGGACGAATTAACTGGATTGAAGATCCCAAAATTGCCATGTATTCTATTGCCCTGATTGGTATCTGGAGTACAGTGGGTTACAGTATGATTTTGATTTTGGCTGGTCTACAGGAAATTCCAAAAGATTATTACGAAGCTGCTCGGATTGATGGTGCAAGTCCTGCAAAACAGTTTTTCCAGATTACGCTACCTTTAGTATCACCAACCCTTTTCTTTGTCGTTGTCACTAGCGTTATCCAGTCTATGCAGGTCTTTGATGTTATCTACATGATGGAAGATATCCGTAGTCCTGCTTACGACAAAACAGTTTCTCTGGTCTACCTTTTTTATAACAATTCCTTCAAGTATTCGGATAAGGGGTATGGTTCAACGATTGTCATTTTACTCTTGGTCATCATTCTCCTGATTACCGCTGTACAGATGAAGGCCCAGAAGAAATGGGTACATTACAATTAAGGAGACTATTATGAAACAACAAACCATCAAACAAACCTTCTGGGTTCATCTCTTCCTCATTATTGTGGCATTGGGGATGATTGTGCCTTTTGTATGGATGATTTTGACCTCTTTTAAGTCGGTCACAGAATCCACTCAGATGAATCCTTTTCATTTTTTCCCTAGTCGCTGGCTTTTCAGCAATTATACGGAAGCCATTCGTATCAACAATTTTCCCATTTTATATTTTAATACCATCATGATGATGTTATGGAGAATTTTTAGCTCCGTCATGTTCTCAGCTATGGCAGCTTATGCCTTTGCTCGCTTGGAATTTCCAGGAAGAAACCTTCTCTTTGGACTTGTTCTTTTTCAGATGATGGTGCCGCCTCAACTCTTTGTCATTCCTCAATATTTGATGATTGACCAGTTGGGTATGCGTAATACCATTTTTGCCCTAGTCTTTCCAGGTATTGTTAGTGCCTTTGGAACCTTCTTGTTGCGGCAATTCTTTGTGGGTCTTCCAAAGGAGTTGGAAGAGTCTGCTAAGCTAGATGGTTGCAACATTGGTCAGACCTTCTTTAAGATTATGTTGCCTTTGGCCAAATCTGGTCTGATTGCTCTTGCTATCTTTACTGCTCTTTTTGCCTTTAAGGATTTGCTCTGGCCTTTGATTATCAATTCTAACGCCGATAAGGCGACCCTATCCAGTGCTCTTTCCAAGATTCAAGGAGCCTATGCAGTGAATTATCCGCAATTGATGGCAGCTAGTGTATTGGCAATTTGGCCTATGGTTGCACTGTATATCATCTTCCAGAAACAATTTATCCAAGGCATTGCCACTTCTGGCGGAAAATTATAGGAGGAAGATATGCCAATCAGTTACAAAGAAACCACACAAGAATTTCACCTTTTTAATGATGATATAAGTTATATTTTCCATGTATTGCCAAATGGGCATTTGGGGAATCTTTACTACGGAAAACGCTTGAATGAGGAGGCTTCCTATCTTCGCTTGAGAGAGTACGGTCATCGTCCGTTGACTTCTTATGTCTATGAGGAAGAGCCTGCCTTTTCTCTCCAACATACACGGCAAGAATATGCCTGCTATGGAACGACAGATTTTGCTCTGCCTGCATTCGAAGTGGAGCAGGCAGATGGTAGTCGTCTTTCTCATTTTGTTTACCAGAGCCATCGCATTTTGGATGGAAAGCCAACGATTAGTGGTCTTCCTCAACTTCATGTGAAAGAGGCGAAAGAGGCTCAGACGCTAGAAGTCGTTTTACTGGATGCGAACTCCCAGACAGAACTGACCTTGTCCTACACGATTTTTCCGGATCAGCCAGTCATCAGTCGTCATGCTCGCTTTGAGCAGTTGGGAGACCAAACCATCAAACTTCAGAGAGCCTTATCCATGACACTGGATTTGCCGGATAAGGATTACGAATGGATTCATCTGGATGGAGCATGGGGCAGAGAACGTCATCTCCAAGTTAGTCCACTCCATCAAGGCTGCCAATCTATTTATAGCCTCAAGGGAGCGAGCAGTTCAGAGCATAATCCTTTCCTAGCTTTAAAACGTCCATCAGCAGATGAACATCAAGGGGAGGTATTGGGCTTCTCTCTAATTTACAGTGGAAACTTCCTAGGGCAGGTCGATGTCACCTCCTATAGTCAGGCTCGAATCAGCCTGGGCATTCATCCAGAACGTTTTAGTTGGGTACTAGAAAAAGGCGGAAGCTTCCAAACCCCAGAAGTAGTGATGGTCTATAGTGATAAGGGATTAAACGGGATGAGTCAAGCCTTCCATAAGGTTTACCGCGAGCATTTGATGAGGGGATTCTGGGCCAAACAGGAGCGACCTATCCTGCTCAATAACTGGGAGGCCATGTCCTTTGATTTTGATGAAGAAGGTATTTTGAATCTGGCTCGTCAGGCAGCTTCTGTCGGTGTTGAACTATTTGTCATGGATGATGGCTGGTTTGGAGCTCGGAATCATGAGCGGGCTGGTCTGGGAGATTGGTTTGTCAATCTAGACAAATTACCAGGTGGCTTGACTAGCATTATCAAACAAGTTCATGGTTTAGGCATGAAATTTGGTCTTTGGATTGAACCTGAAATGGTCAATAAAGATAGCAATCTATATAGGGAACATCCAGACTGGATTCTTCATCATCCGAAACATACTCAGTCTCATGGGCGTTATCAATATACGCTTGATTTTTCAAGGGAAGAGGTCTATCAAAACATCCATGATCAGTTGTACAAACTTCTAGCTGAGCATGAGATTGATTACATCAAATGGGATATGAACCGCTATATGACAGAGGTCTACAGTGTAGCTTACCCTGCAGAGCGCCAAGGCGAAATTTTCCACCGTTATATCCTCAATCTCTACCGTCTTTATGATAGCTTGACCACTAGTTTCCCTCATATATTATTTGAATCATGCTCCAGCGGGGGAGGACGATTTGATCCTGGATTGCTCTATTATGCTCCGCAGACCTGGACGAGCGACAATACAGATGCTATTGAACGCCTGAAAATTCAGTACGGAACTTCGCTAGTCTATCCTCTGATTAGTATGGGATGCCATGTATCAGAAACCCCGAATCAACAAGTCGGCCGCATCACACCTCTATCCACTCGTGGCAACGTTGCCTTCTTTGGCAGTTTTGGCTATGAGCTGGATTTATCCAAGTGTGATCAAGCTGAACTAGAGTTGATCAAAGAACAAATCGCCTTTTATAAGGCTCATCGGTCTACCTTCCAGTTTGGAACATTTACACGCTTACTTAGTCCATTTGAGGGAGAAGACGTAGCTTGGCAGGTCCTATCTCCAGATGGTCAGCAAGTCGCTGTCGGTTTCTACCGCCGATTGGTGACTGCCAATCTTGGACCTATCCGTCTTCGACTCAAGGGGCTAGAAGAAAAGGCTCTTTATGAGTTAGATGGTACTTATTATTACGGTGCTGACTTGATGCACGCTGGTATTTCTATTCATAATGAAGCCCATATCGTAGAGGATAAGGACTTTACATCAAAACTCTACATTCTTAATCGCATCCAGGATGCACAGTGATATAAAAAGCTTGGTTTCATAAAAAACCAAGCTTTTTGAATTTTCCCTAAGTATCCTTTCCTCTAAAGAAGATATAGCCAATGGTCCAAGCGATACAACCTGTCAGGATGAAGATCCCTACTGCTAAGGCAATATTGGCCAGGCTAAAAGAGAACCAACCACTGATAAAGAGGGTCGGGAAAATGACGAGGGCCATATAGAAGGAGTGAACCAAGGTACGCTTTCTCAGTGACCAAGAGTTGATATCATAGATATTCCACGTTCCTGCAACTCCAGCAGCGATAAAACCAGCACAGAGGGTTTGCCAAGCTTGACTGGGCTGGTCATTAAACTTCCAAATCGAGAGGGAGCAGATGCCAAATGCCAACAGGATTCCCAAAACACGTAGTACAGTCCATTTGATGTAAGGTCTAAATTCAGCCATATTGTTACCTGCTTTCTTTGTTTATTATATTATAATCTTTTTAGGTATGAAATTCAATGCTGGTCAGTAGCCATTTCGAGCCAGAAAAAAATCTCTTAATGGTAACATTCGCTTTTCTAGTCTGAATATAGTAAAATTTACAATAGATACTAGGAACAAGTAGGTGATGATATGAATTTTGAAGAAAAAACCATCAAGCGACAAGAAATTTTTAAGGGCCATATTTTCACAGTAGCTGTAGATGATGTGGAGCTGCCCAACGGTTTAGGACAAGCCAGGCGTGAGTTGATTTTCCATAAGGGAGCAGTCTGTATCTTGGCTATTACACCTGAGGATAAAATCATCCTGGTCAAGCAGTACCGTAAGGCTATCGAACGTCTTAGCATAGAGATTCCAGCTGGTAAGTTGGAAGTAGGTGAAGCGGGTAGCGAGGAAGAAGCAGCCCTACGAGAATTAGAGGAGGAAACCGGCTATACTAGCTCCAAACTCACACTTCTCCACGATTTTTATTCTGCCATTGGCTTTTGCAATGAGCGGCTACGCCTCTACCTAGCAGATGAGCTCGTCAAAGTGGAGAATCCTCGTCCAAAAGATGAGGATGAGGTCATTCAACTACTCGAAGTCAGCTTGGAGGAGGCTGTATCCTTAATTGAGAGTGGGGATATTTGTGATGCTAAGACTATCATGGCTATCCAGTATTTACAGATTATCAGAAAGTAGGAAAGCAGATGGGGAAACCCTTGTTAACAGATGAAGTTCTAGAAAGAGCCCGCCGTCATAAAGATAGAGAAGGAGAATTTGGTTATTATTCACCAAATTCCAACCGATATGAAGATGAAGACTTGTACGATGAATATGATGAATATGATGAAGATGAATACGCCCCCTACGAATACGACTGGGATGATGAATACCAGGGCTATGAGGAAGGTCAGACTGTTCGGATTCCAGTAGAACAATCCATTGTCAAAAGCCGTCGAATTGAGACCGTTAAGCGGGAAGAATTTCGCACGAAGGTCAATAAGATTCTCTTTGGTGTGGTTTTCTTAGTCATTCTCTTTTTGCTTGCAGTCTTTTACTTATAGGAGAAATTATGAAATTTGGAATTATCGCGGCCATGGAAGAAGAGCTAAAGACTCTGCTGTTGGCCTTACGGGATAAAAAAGAAGTAACTGTTTTAGGCAAAATCTACTATGTTGGTTGTCTCGGTCAACACGAAGTGGTGCTGGTTCAGTCAGGTATTGGCAAGGTTATGTCCGCTATGTCGGTGGCTATTTTGGCAGAGACCTTTGCAGTAGATGCCATCATCAACACTGGTTCAGCAGGTGCTGTAGCAGAAGGATTGGCCATTGGAGATGTTGTGGTGGCGGAGAGTTTAGTCTACCATGATGTAGATGTAACTGCCTTTGGCTATGCTTATGGACAGATGGCTGGTCAAAAACTCTACTACCAAGCTGATCAAGCTTTAATGGATAGTTTGCAGAAGGTACTGACCCAGCAGGGGATTCACAGTCATGTAGGAATGATTGCAACTGGAGATAGCTTTATCGCTGGTCAAGATAAGGTAGCAGTCATTAAGAATCATTTTCCTCAAGTATTGGCTGTTGAGATGGAGGGAGCGGCTGTGGCTCAGGCAGCTCAGGCAGCTGGTAAGCCTTTCTTGGTCATTCGAGCTATGAGTGATACTGCCCAAGGCGATGCCAATATCACCTTTGATGAATTTGTAGTTGAAGCAGGCAAGCGTTCTGCCCAGACACTCTTAACCCTGTTGGAATCCTATTAGAAAGGTATAGTTTAGAACTATATCTTTTTCTTTTTTATAAGTATTGGTCAAATAAAACTGAAAGGAGTAAAATAGGGATAGTATCAAGTGCTTGAAAGATAAGGAGATTCTTATGACACGCCAATACAATTTTGAAACCTTGCAATTGCATGCTGGTCAAACACCAGATGCTGAAACAAAATCCCGTGCAGTTCCTATCTACCAGACCACATCCTTTGTCTTTGAGGATGCTCAGGAAGCCGAGGAACTCTTTGCATTAAGAAAACCAGGGAATATCTATACCCGTATCGGAAATCCGACTGTGGCAGTTTTTGAAGAGCGGATGGCTGCCCTTGAAAAGGGTGTTGGTGCTCTAGCGACTGCTTCTGGTATGTCTGCCATCACTTACACGATCCTCGGTCTGGCTCATGCAGGTGACCATGTAGTAGCAGCAACCACCCTATATGGTGGTACCTTTAATTTACTCAAGGAGACCCTCCCTCGCTATGGTATCACCACAACCTTTGTAGATATAGAAGACTTAGAGCAGGTGGAAGAGGCTATTCAAGACAATACCAAGCTAGTTTTGATTGAAACCCTAGGCAATCCGCTCATCAATATTCCAGATATTGAGAAAGTAGCAGAATTGGCCCATGCACACCAGATTCCTCTAGTCGCAGATAATACCTTTGGTACCCCATATCTTATCAATGTCTTTGACTACGGAGTGGACATTTCTGTCCATTCAGCCACTAAGTTTATTGGTGGTCATGGAACCACCATTGGTGGAGTCATCGTGGACAGTGGAAAATTCGACTGGGCTGCTTCAGGTAAGTTTTCACAGTTTGTGAAAGAAGATCCATCTTATCACAATATTTCGTATACTAGAGACATCGGTGCTGCAGCCTTTATTGTGGCCTTGCGTGTCCAGCTCTTACGCGATACAGGAGCAGCCATTTCTCCTTTCAATGCTTTCTTGCTACTACAAGGTTTGGAGACCCTATCACTTCGTGTAGACCGTCATATCGAGAATACCAAGAAAATAGTCGCCTTCCTAGAAGGGCATCCGAAGGTAGAAAAGGTCAATTATCCAAGCTTACCATCTAGCCCTTACTATAAGTTAGCACAGAAATATTTTCCTAAAGGAGCTGGGTCTATTTTTACATTCCATATTAAAGGAGATGCTAAGGATGCAGGTGTATTCATCGACCAACTAGAAATTTTCTCTAATCTGGCCAATGTGGCAGATGCTAAATCCTTGGTGGTTCATCCCTACACTACGACGCATAGTCAATTATCAGATGAGGCTTTGGTAGCTTGTGGTGTGACGCCTAATCAGATTCGACTATCTATTGGCTTGGAGAATGTAGATGATTTAATTGAAGATTTGCGGTTGGCGTTGGAAAGTATTTAAAATCAGGTTAGCTTCTCGGAGCTGGCCTTTTTTGCTACCTAGTCTTGAAAAAATATGAAAATTCTGCTACACTTTTCCTATGAAGACACTCTATGATGTGCAACAATTGCTCAAGCAGTTTGGTATTTTTGTCTACATGGGCAATCGCCTTTATGAAATCGAGATCATGAAACTGGAATTGAGTCAGTTGCATCAGATGGGACTCTTGGACCAAGAGACTTATATCAAAGCAGCTATGGTCCTGAGACACGAACATCGTTTAGAGTCAGACTATCAGAAAAAAAGTAGGAGATGAGAAATGAATACTTTATATATCTTGCTAGCAATGTTAGCCATCTTAGCAGTATGGTTTGGTTTTAATTACTGGCGTTTGAAGCAGGCAGCTACTGTTTTGGACAATGCAGAATTTGCGGAAAAGATTTTTACTGGGCAGTTGATTGATCTACGTGATCCAAATGATTACCGTAGAAAGCACATCATGGGTGCACGCAATATTCCCTATGAGCAACTCAAACAAAGTCTAGGGGCTCTCCGTAAAGACAAGGCGGTCCTTCTCTATGAAAACGATCGTGGGCAACGCGTGACACGTGCAGCTCTGTTTTTGAAAAAGCAGGGCTACAATGAAATCTACATCCTTAGCTATGGACTCAACGCTTGGGATGGTAAAGTCAAAAGTAACTAATGGTTTGGAGGAAGCCCAAACCTTTTTTATTGAAACTGGTATTCTCTTTACAAACTGTGATATACTAGGACTTAGAAAACATAAGGTGGAATAGCATGAATAAACGTTTGTATCTTTTGGCGGGTGCGGTCAGTCTATTAACAATTCTTTCGATCGGAACAGTAGTCTATCTACAAGGGGATTTTTACCCTCTGACAAGACAAACCAGCATCCCAACTTCCAAGACTATTCAGATTGAGCTCTCAGAAAATGGAGCCAAGTCTTCTTCTGAGGATGTCCAGATAGCAGAAGATGCAGTCATCATCACAAAGGCTGGTCAATATGACATCAGTGGTCAAGCACCCAATCTGACGATTCAAGTAGTAGATACTGTATCAGATGAGGTGACCCTTAGATTGAATAACGCCAGCTTTGCCTCCTTGGAGTTCCGTTCAAGTGGTAGCAATATCGTTTATCTCGAACAAGAGTCAAGCAATAACCTGACAGGTGGAGAAGTAGGGATTTCAGCGACGAATGTTACGGTAAAAGGGGAAGGAAACCTCACTATATCAGAAGTCAGTCGTTATGGAATTTTGACCACGGATGATTTGAATGTTGAGTCTGGGAATCTGAATATTGTATCGGCTGGTTCGGGTCTCTATGCCTTCCATGAAAC
Organism: Streptococcus minor DSM 17118; assembly: GCF_000377005.1. Lineage (GTDB taxonomy): Bacteria > Bacillota > Bacilli > Lactobacillales > Streptococcaceae > Streptococcus > Streptococcus minor. Next base: position 679,371 of record NZ_AQYB01000033.1, on the reverse strand, counting down.
AAATGCTGACCATGGCAATCTAACAATCAATGGCGGAAACATAACTATCTCTTCATCCCAGCAAGAAGGTGCTGCTCTTTTTGCTGGCAATCAGTTGACTATCAACAATGGGACAGTGACTGTTGAGGCTGCCTATGAAGCCTATGTTGGAAAAAATCTCACCATCAATGGAGGAACAACCAATGTGGCCACAGTCGCAAATGGTCTGGCTGCTAGAGATCCATTTATTCAGGAAGGGCAAGTTTCAGAGGCTAGTATTGTCATAACAGGAGGAACCAATACTATTACTGCTGGTTCTAGCCCCCTTCTAGCCAACGGCAGCATCAGCCTTGCTGGTGGGGTCAATACTTTCTTAACTAGTCTTCCTGACCAGCCTGTCTTCAACTATACGGCTCAAGCAGAGATAACCGGTGGGACCTTGATTGCGCTTGGTATTTCTAATGTTACTAGTGCCCATCAAAATGTCCTTTTGGGTAGCTTGATTGGAAATGCGGGAGATACAGTAACCATTACAGATACAGCGGGCAATGAAATAGCCACCTATATATCCCCTGTTGCTTTCACTGCTATAACCTATTCATCAGAAGTATTAACAGAAGGAGAGGTATATAATCTATCTACTAGCAGCGGCAATATTGGGCAAGCAACCGCAACAAAAGATAACATAGTGGCACCTCAGTGATTTAAGCAGGAAATTCCTGCTTTTTCTTTTTCAAAATATCAGATATTAAAATATCAGAAAATTCAATATTGATACCTGTTTAACTTTACATCTACTGAAAAAAGCGTATAATGGTACTATCATTGCTTGAAGAAGAGGTATTATGAAAAAAAGTTTTATTCACCAACAAGAAGAAATCTCCTTTGTAAAAAACACCTTTACCCAGTATTTAAAAGACAAGTTGGAAGTCGTAGAGGTTCAAGGTCCTATTTTGAGTAGAGTAGGAGATGGGATGCAGGATAACCTGTCAGGAGTTGAACATCCAGTATCTGTTAAGGTCAAGCTCATTCCAGAGCATACCTATGAAGTTGTTCATTCTCTAGCCAAATGGAAACGTCATACTCTAGCCCGCTTTGGTTTCAATGAAGGGGAAGGGCTCTTCGTCCATATGAAAGCTCTACGTCCAGATGAGGATTCGCTTGATCCGATTCATTCTGTCTATGTGGATCAGTGGGATTGGGAAAAGGTGATTCCAAATGGGCGTCGAGATTTGGCCTATTTGAAAGAAACAGTAGAGCAGATTTACAAAGCCATTCGTCTGACGGAGTTAGCAGTGGAAGCTCGCTATGATATTGATTCCGTTTTGCCAAAGCAGATTACCTTTATTCATACAGAAGAATTGGTCGAACGTTACCCTGAACTGACTCCTAAAGAACGTGAGAATGCCATCGCTAAAGAATATGGGGCTGTCTTTTTGATTGGTATTGGTGGCGAGCTAGCTGATGGTAAGCCTCATGACGGTCGTGCCCCAGACTATGATGATTGGACTAGTCCATCTGAAAATGGTTATAAGGGTCTAAACGGCGATATCCTAGTGTGGAATGAGCGACTAGGTGCAGCCTTTGAACTATCATCCATGGGGATCCGTGTAGATGAAGATGCCCTTAAACGGCAGTGCGCGATTACTGGAGACCTAGATCGCTTGGAATATGAATGGCACAAGGCTCTCTTGCATGGTCTATTCCCCCTTTCTATCGGTGGTGGTATCGGTCAGTCACGCTTGGCTATGTTCCTGCTGCGTAAAAAACACATTGGAGAAGTCCACTCTAGCGTCTGGCCAGCAGATGTTCTTGAAAGCTTTGAAAATATCTTGTAGAAAACAGCTTCGGCTGTTTTCTTAATGTTTAACAACTAGATTGGAAGGCACATTAACGCATGGCAAACGATTGAACAAGCAAGAAAGCACCTCTTAATCCCAGTAAGTAGGTGCTTTTTCATTATGAATCATCTTTTCATGTATCAATGTTTTAAGTGCAAAAATGGCAAGTAGTTGTCTAGTTTTTGTGAGAAGCTAGTCTATTAGATTCGTCTAACCTGAAAATGGTGATGGGAGGCAAACGGAGTGCTCTTTTAATCTTGCTCAAGAAAGCTCTCAATCTCCTCCAAATTGGCCTGACTTCCTTTTTCCAAATAGCTCTGCCTTTGTCCATCTCGGTAGTAAGCTAAATGTGGCACAGTCTGGATTTCTTCCTTTGCTACAAAATTTTGGGCCTCTGTCAGAACCTCATTATCTGTATTAAGATAGTAGACAGTCACCTGTGTGTGGGTAATAGCCTCTTCCAATATAGGAGAAAATTTGGCGCAATAGTGGCAAGTTGGTCTTCCAACATAGAGGTAAAAGTTCTCCTTGTTTTGGATTTTCTCAACCACCTCCTCTAGACGGATGGCTTTGTAACTGGTTAATTCTTGCTTAGCTTTAGAATTCGCTTTTTCTGAGCAAGCGCCCAAGAAGAGAGAAAAGGTTAACAAACAAAGTAGAGAGATTATTTTTTTTCATTGTTACTTCCTAGTCATTGATTTCTTAGATAAATTGTACCATGCTCTTCCAATAAAGAAAATAGCTGTTGAGAAATCCTTGGTTTTTATCAAGGTATTCAACTGTTTCCCCCCATTTCAGTTGCAACTTTCTGTCAACTATTTGAAAACATTTACATTGTTTAAATGCTGCCCTTTTGCTCTAAACTGTGTTATAATTCTTTAGCAAAACTAATTATTAAAGAGGAAAAAATGACTGCATTAAGAAATGATATCCGCAACGTTGCAATTATTGCTCACGTTGACCACGGAAAAACAACTTTGGTGGATGAATTGCTCAAACAATCTCAAACCCTAGATGAGCGGACTGAGCTGTCTGAGCGTGCCATGGACTCAAATGATATCGAAAAAGAGCGTGGTATCACCATTCTAGCGAAAAATACAGCTGTTGCTTACAACGGTACTCGAATCAATATTATGGACACTCCAGGGCACGCGGACTTCGGTGGCGAAGTTGAGCGGATCATGAAAATGGTGGATGGCGTAGTCTTGGTTGTGGATTCGTATGAGGGAACCATGCCTCAGACCCGCTTTGTATTGAAAAAAGCTTTGGAACAAGACTTGACTCCAATCGTTGTTATCAACAAAATTGATAAGCCTTCTGCTCGTCCGGCTGAAGTTGTGGATGAAGTGTTGGAGCTCTTTATTGAGCTTGGAGCAGATGATGATCAACTGGATTTCCCAGTAGTCTATGCTTCAGCTATCAACGGAACATCTTCTTTATCCGATAATCCAGCTGATCAGGAAACAACCATGGCACCTATTTTTGATACCATCATTGAGCACATTCCAGCGCCAGTTGACAATTCAGATGAACCTTTGCAGTTTCAGGTATCGCTCTTGGACTACAACGACTTTGTGGGCCGCATTGGTATCGGTCGGGTTTTCCGCGGTACCATCAAGGTTGGTGACCAAGTAACCCTCTCTAAACTAGATGGAACTACTAAAAACTTTCGTGTCACCAAACTCTTTGGTTTCTTTGGGTTGGAGCGCAAAGAAATTAAGGAAGCAAAGGCTGGTGAGCTGATTGCTGTGTCTGGTATGGAAGACATTTTCGTTGGGGAGACCATTACACCAACGGACTGTGTGGAGCCGCTTCCTGTTCTCCGTATTGATGAACCGACTCTACAGATGACTTTCTTGGTCAATAACTCACCTTTTGCTGGTCGTGAAGGAAAATGGATCACATCCCGTAAGGTGGAAGAACGTCTCTTGGCAGAATTGCAGACGGATGTGTCTCTGCGTGTTGAAGCGACTGACTCACCAGATAAATGGACAGTTTCAGGTCGTGGAGAGCTTCACCTCTCTATCTTGATTGAAACCATGCGTCGTGAAGGTTACGAATTGCAAGTATCCCGTCCAGAAGTGATTATCAAGGAGATCGACGGTGTTCAATGTGAACCATTCGAGCGCGTGCAAATTGATACCCCAGAAGAATACCAAGGAGCTATCATCCAGTCCCTTTCAGAACGTAAAGGTGACATGCTGGATATGCAGATGGTTGGAAATGGCCAAACACGCCTCATCTTCCTAGTACCGGCACGTGGCTTAATTGGCTATTCTACAGAATTTTTATCAATGACTCGCGGTTACGGTATCATGAACCACACCTTTGACCAATATCTGCCAGTTATTCCAGGCGAAATCGGTGGTCGACACCGTGGTGCCCTTGTTTCCATCGATCAAGGTAAGGCAACTACATACTCCATCATGCGTATCGAGGAACGTGGTACCATCTTTGTTAATCCAGGTACAGAAGTATACGAAGGCATGATTATCGGAGAAAATGCTCGTGAAAACGATCTTGGTGTGAACATCACAACTGCTAAACAAATGACCAACGTTCGGTCTGCAACCAAGGACCAGACATCTGTTATCAAGACACCGCGTATCTTGACACTAGAAGAGTCCTTGGAGTTCTTAGATGATGACGAGTACATGGAAGTAACACCAATTTCTATTCGCCTTCGCAAACAAATTCTCAATAAAGCTGAGCGTGATAAGGCTAATAAAAAGAAAAAAACAGCCGAATAATGACAGAAAGAGGGATTAGTCATGTTTTACTTGATTATTGCAATTATGCTAGTCTTGTTTTATATCTTTGCTGCTCCACGCAACATCAAGGGAACCATGAACCTAGTCGCCTCTGTATTCCTTCTAGTCGGGCTGGTGATCGCCCTGATTCTAGGGACTTTGAGGGTGGTCCAATCGCCACCAGAAATCTGGTTATGCCTAAGCATGGTTGTCGTAGGTCTCTGGGCGATGTGGGATATTTATCGTATGCCTCGGTCTATCCCTACCAAAAAAAGATAAGATTAAGAGCTTGGGACATTTAGTAGCCTCAAGCTTTTTATGTTACAATAAAAAGACTAAATAAACTCGAAATGGACTTGCCTATGTTGGAGAAAAAGTATATTCCTTCTGTGATGTCAGATTTGCGTCATGAGATTGTTGAAGTACCAGCAAATATCAAACATTGTTCTGGAATTAAAGTATATGGCCGCCGAATCAAGTCCGTCATCTTTACCACAGATGTTTCCATCATCGCCAACAACAATGCGGATGCAGTTCTGGCTGTTTATCCTTTTACACCCAATCCTGCTATTCTCAAGAGTATTATGCAAGTTGCTTCTGTTCCTGTTTTTGCAGGAGTAGGGGGCGGACTGACAACAGGTGATCGCTCTGCTAATATGAGCTTGCTGAATCAGAAGGAGCCTTTGCTGCCGTGGTCAATGCCCCAACGGATGTCCAAACTATTCGCACTATCAATAAAATGATTGATATCCCCATCATTTACACCGTTGTCTCTGACAAGGCAGATATTGCCTCCAGAATCGAAGCAGGGGTAGATATCCTCAATGTCAGTGGCGGTAGTCAAACAGCTGCTATCGTAGCCGATATTCGAAAGAGTTATCCTGATTTCCCTATCATGGCTACTGGTGGCCCTAGTCTAGAAAGTGTAGAAGAAACAATTGCTGCAGGTGCTAACGCCATTACTTTTACTCCACCTAGTAATGCTGAGCTCTTTAAAATCAAAATGGACAAGTATCGTAGAACGGAAGAAAAAGGTTATTAGTGAGCCAATATGTCAACCAAAAGGTGGACTGGACTAGTCATTGAATCATACCTATTTTAGAAAGGGTTTTCTAGACTCTTTCTTTTTTCTTTTTGCTCCTGTTTACTTCGGCTTGAAAAACAAGCCAAATCAAGGTAAAATAGATGAGTTAGAAAGATTGGACAAGGATATGAAACACATAACAGATTTTAAAGATAAAAAGGTTTTGGTACTCGGATTAGCCAAGTCTGGTGAATCCGCAGCCCGACTACTAGATAAACTAGGAGCTATCGTCACAGTCAATGATGGTAAGCCCTTTGATGAGAACCCAACTGCCCAAAGTTTATTAGAGGATGGTATCCGTGTCATCTGTGGTAGCCACCCCTTGGAATTATTAGATGAGGATTTTGCCCTATTAGTGAAAAATCCAGGTATTCGTTACGATAACCCTATGGTAGAAAAGGCTCTCCAAAAAGGGATGCCAGTCTGGACAGAAGTTGAATTGGCTTATCTGGTTTCAGATGCCCCTATTATCGGGATTACAGGCTCCAATGGCAAAACCACGACAACAACCATGATTGCCGAGGTTCTCAATGCAGGTGGTCAATCTGCAAAACTTTGTGGGAACATCGGATATCCAGCTTCCAGTGTGGCTCAAGAAGCTACCAAAGAAGATGTTTTGGTGATGGAATTATCCTCCTTCCAGCTTATGGGGGTCCAAGATTTTAAACCCCATATTGCTGTTTTGACCAATCTTATACCTACTCATATTGATTATCATGGATCAATAGAAGCTTATATCGAAGCTAAATGGAATATCCAAAGTCAGATGGGCCCAGAGGATGTTGTAATTCTCAACTTTAACCAAGCAGAATCCCGTGAGTTAGCTGTTCGCACGCAAGCAACCGTGATACCTTTTTCAACTACTGAGATAGTAGATGGAGCTTATTTAGAAGGAGAGATTCTTTGTTTCAAAGGCGAGCCAGTCATGACAGTTAGTGATATCGGCGTTCCTGGTAGCCACAATGTTGAAAATGCTTTAGCAACCATCGCTGTAGCTAAATGGTTCGGTATCGACAAACAAGCCATCAAAGAAGCTCTTTCTCATTTTGGTGGCGTCAAACACCGTCTCCAATATGTAGGGAAAATCAATGATATTTCCTTCTATAATGACAGTAAATCAACTAACATATTAGCCACACAAAAAGCACTTTCTGGTTTTGACAATAGCAAGGTTATCCTGATTGCTGGTGGATTAGATCGAGGAAATGAATTTGATGATCTTATCCCCGATATTCAGGGATTGAAAAAAATGGTCATTTTGGGTCAATCAGCTGAACGCATCAAACGGGCTGCAGACAAGGCGGGAGTATCTTATGTTGATGCGACTGATATTGCTGATGCAACGCGTAAGGCTTTTGCCTTGTCCCAAGCAGGAGATATCGTACTTTTAAGCCCAGCTAATGCTAGTTGGGATATGTATGCTAATTTTGAAGTGCGGGGCGATCTTTTTCTGGCCACCGTGGATGAATTAAAGGAACAAGCATGAAAAAAATAGTCTTTACAGGAGGAGGGACAGTGGGTCATGTGACTCTCAATCTCCTTCTGATTCCCCGATTTATTGAGGACGGTTGGGAGGTGCACTATATTGGTGATGAACATGGCATTGAACATGAGCAAATCACTAATTCGGGATTGGATATCACTTTCCATTCGATTGCCACTGGAAAACTCCGCCGATATTTTTCTTGGCAGAATCTTTTAGATGTTTTTAAAGTTGGTTTTGGGGTTATTCAGTCTCTCTTGATTATTGCAAAAATCAGGCCACAAGCCCTCTTTTCTAAGGGAGGCTTTGTTTCTGTGCCAGCTGTGATTGCAGCTAAATTGTTGAATGTTCCTGTCTTTGTACACGAGTCAGATCTTTCTATGGGCTTGGCCAATAAGATTGCCTATCGATTTGCAAACACCATGTACTCTACCTTTGAACAGGACCCCAGTTTGATAAAGGTTAAGCATGTAGGGGCAGTAACCAAGGTTGGTGTTAAAAATAATATTATCCCCATTCAACTTCCAGATATTTTGTCTCATTTTGATCATAAGCTAAAGACACTCTTATTTGTTGGTGGCTCTGGAGGTGCTCAGGTATTTAATGATTTTATCACTCAGCACGAAGAAGAATTAACTAAGCGATTTAATATTATTAACTTAACAGGAAACTCCTCGCTCAATAAACTCACAAAAAACCTCTACCGAGTGGATTATGTGACAAATTTGTATCAACCCTTGATGGAAGTTGCGGATTTGGTGGTGACACGTGGTGGTTCCAACACCATATTTGAATTGTTGGCCATGAAAAAACTTCACCTCATAATCCCTCTAGGAAAACAAGCCAGCCGAGGAGATCAACTTGAAAATGCTCGTTACTTTGAAGAAAAAGGCTATGCTAAACAACTAGAAGAAAGCCAGCTCAATCTTGAACATCTACTGAAGACTATTCAAGAAGTGTTTGCCCAAGAAGAACAGTATATAGAAAAAATGACCCACACAAATGAAATCCAGTCAGTGGATAGTTTTTATGCTCTTCTGAGGGCAGATGTGGACGGAAAGGAGCATCATGACGGAAAAAGACATACATGAAGAAACAGACTCAGAAAAACGTCATTTTTCTCCTCAGAAAGGCAATGACCAAACAGGGGAGTCCGCTTTTGAAGGGGGCATAGAGAATAGTGGACTGCTACATGAAGGTACAAAAGAAGAGCTAGCAGAAGAACTTGAAAATCAAGATGGTCTGGTTGAAGAGAAACAGGAAGAAACGACTTCAGAACCCAGTGAGTTTTTTCTAAAATGGCAAGAACGCCATGAAGCTTTTTTGGCTCAAAAAAGTGAGATAGAAAGAACCACTGCAGATTCTAAAAAAGAAAAAGAAAAAGAAAAAGTAAAAGAAATCAAAAGCAAGAAAAAATATTCTTTCTTTAAGAAAGCTAAGCAGCCCACGATGGACCCTTTATCCATAGACGAGACTTCTTTTTCAGAGGAGAAGCAAGAAAGAGACTCTCAAAATGAAAAAATTCCTCAAGAACTCATTTGGAAAACAGTTCCCATTATCTCAATAGCACTTTCGTTTGCTATGATTTGCCTCTATTTCATTTCTCCCTTAGGAAAGCTGAAACAAATTATTGTTGAAGGAAACGAACATGTTGAGTCTTCGAAGATTGTACAAGATAGCCTCATCAGAAAAGAAGACTATATTTTATCTACGATTCTCAACAAGTCAGGTCATGAGAATAATATCAAGCATTCTAGCCCATGGGTTAAGGATGTGACCGTTTCATTTGCATTTCCTAACACCTTCACAATTTCTATTCAAGAGTACAACCAAATTGGTTTTGTCAAGCAAGGTGATAAGTACTATTCTGTTTTATCAAGTGGTGATGTATCTGAAACCGAAACTTCTCAGGAACAACTTCCCCCTATTTACACGACTATTCACCTGACGGATCTCGAATTGATTAAGAAATTGGTCTTACAGTTGACAGCAGTGAACCAGTCTATTTTGTCAGATATACAAGATATTCAGCTAACTCCTAGCAAGGTCACCAATGATCTTTTGACCCTGACCATGTTTAGTGGGCATAAAGTTTTAGTACCACTTTCAGATATCGATTATAAGCTTCCGTATTATGAAAAAATAGCCTCCAAATTACAGGTGGCCAGTATCATTGATATGGAAGTCGGCATTTTTAGTTATGCTAGTCCGTAACTAGGAAAAATATCTAAAAAAATTGAAAAAATTGTGGGAAAAAGCGGTTATTCTCCCCATTTTAAGAGATTGTATGTTATAATGAAGAATGAATAATTCTATTTTTCCTAAATAGGAGAATCATTTAAATAGTCGGAAGTAAGAGAGGACTGATAGAATGGCTAGAAATGGCTTTTTTACGGGATTAGATATTGGAACCAGCACCATCAAGGTTTTGGTTGCAGAGTATATTGATGGACAAATGAATGTCATTGGCGTCAGCAATGTCAAAAGTGCTGGTGTTAAAGACGGTATTATTGTAAATATTGATGTAGCAGCAAATGCTATCAAGGCAGCCCTTGCTCAGGCTGAAGAAAAGGCAGGGATTCGGATTGATAAGGTCAATGTTGGTTTGCCAGCTAACCTGCTTCAAATTGAGCCAACCCAAGGTATGATTCCGGTTACAACCAATTCACAAGAAATTACAGATGTGGATGTGGAGAATGTTGTAAAGTCTGCCCTTACCAAGAGCATGACACCAGAACGTGAAGTTATTTCGTTTATCCCAGAAGAGTTCGTAGTGGACGGTTTCCAAGGAATTAAAGATCCACGCGGTATGATGGGGATTCGTTTGGAAATGCGTGGTTTGTTGTACACTGGTCCTCGCACCATTTTGCACAATCTTCGTAAGACAGTTGAGCGAGCAGGTGTACAAGTAGAAAACATTGTCATTTCTCCACTTGCCTTGACACGCTCTATCCTTAACGAAGGGGAAAAAGAGTTTGGTGCAACAGTCATTGATCTTGGTGGTGGTCAGACAACGGTTGCTGTGATGCGCGGACAAGAGTTGCAGTACACAAATATCTACCAAGAAGGTGGTGACTACATCACCAAGGATATCTCAAAAGTTTTGACAACTTCACAAAGCATTGCTGAAAACTTGAAGTTTAACTATGGTGTTGCTTATCCGCAACAAGCAACTGACAAAGAGAAGTTCACAGTTGAAGTAATTGGTGAAAGCAACCCAGTTGAAGTGACAGAACGCTACCTATCAGAAGTTATCGCAGCTCGTCTTCGTCAAATCTTTACACGTGTAAAACAAGATTTGGAGCGTACTCGTGCTCTGGAACTACCAGGAGGCGTTGTCCTTGTTGGTGGTGGTGCTATCTTACCAGGTATTACAGAATTGGCGCAAGAAATTTTTGGTGTAAATACAAAATTATACGTTCCAAACCAAATTGGCATTCGTAACCCATCCTTTGCCCATGTCATCAGTATCGTTGAGTATGTAGGTGGTTTGGATGAAGTCGAAAAACTGGCTCAAGTAGCAGTGAATGGTGAAGCGGATCTTCGTCAAAAACCAGTTGATATTCCAGTCACTTCTAAACGTCCCGCTCTTGCACCGAACGTTCCAAAAGTAGTAGCGCAGGAACCGCAAGGAGAAGAGAACGTTTTAGAAGATACTCCTGTTTATGTTGCTACTGATGATGAAGAACCAAAAACCAAAATTGGCGAGCGCATTCGCGGTATCTTTGGAAGTATGTTTGAGTAAAATAAGAAAAGGTGATTGATACTATGACATTTTCATTTGAAACAGCAGCGACACAAGGTGCTGTCATTAAAGTAATAGGTGTCGGTGGTGGTGGTGGTAACGCCATCAACCGCATGATTGAGGAGGGTGTTGCAGGTGTTGAATTTATCGCTGCAAACACTGATGTCCAAGCTTTGAGCAGTTCAAAAGCTGAAACAGTTATCCAATTGGGTCCTAAGTTGACCCGTGGTCTGGGTGCAGGTGGTAATCCCGAAGTTGGTCGTAAGGCTGCTGAGGAGAGCGAAGAAGCCTTGACAAACGTTCTTACCGGTGCGGATATGGTCTTTATCACAGCCGGTATGGGCGGAGGTTCTGGTACAGGTGCTGCACCTGTTATCGCTCGCATTGCTAAGGGACTTGGAGCTTTGACAGTAGCTGTTGTTACTCGCCCATTTGGTTTTGAAGGAAACAAGCGTGGGAACTTTGCTATTGAAGGTATCGAAGGTCTTCGTGAACAAGTCGATACTCTCTTAATTATCTCAAACAACAACCTACTTGAAATTGTTGACAAGAAGACTCCTTTGATTGAAGCTTTGAGCGAAGCGGACAATGTCCTTCGTCAGGGTGTTCAAGGGATTACAGATTTGATTACAAACCCAGGTCTTATCAACTTGGACTTTGCTGATGTGAAGTCTGTAATGGAGAACAAAGGAAATGCTCTCATGGGTATCGGTATCGGTACAGGTGAAGAACGCGTTCTTGAAGCAGCACGTAAAGCAATTTACTCACCACTTCTTGAGACAACTATTGATGGAGCAGAGGATGTTATCGTTAACGTAACAGGTGGTTATGACATGACTTTGACAGAGGCTGAAGAAGCATCTGAAATTGTTCATCAAGCAGCTGGTCAAGGCGTCAACATTTGGTTAGGTACTTCTATTGACGATACTATGAAGGACGAAATCCGTGTAACAGTTGTTGCCACTGGTGTGCGACAAGATGGTGTGGAAAAATCTGTACATAAACGTGAAGTTTCAAATGCTTTGACTCGTCCAGTACGTTTTGATACTCCAACTCCTGTAGCAAGTAATACGGCACACACAGAAGCACCAAAAACATCAGCTTTTGGTGAATGGGATCTTCGCCGTGAAAATATTCTTCGGACACATGATTCAGAAGCACATTCAGCTGTATCTGTTGAAAAGTTTTCTATTGAAGAGGACGAAGATGAGTTAGATACCCCACCATTCTTTAGAAATCGTTAAAATGAATCTTCAAAAGAATAGAGATGAGATTTTTCAAGCAGTTGCTCAGGCAACTAAGGAAGCTCATCGCTCACAAGAATCAGTAAATATTATAGCTGTCACAAAATATGTTGACAGCTCTATTACTAAAGACCTCATAAAAACTGGAATTGAGCATATCGGTGAAAATCGAGTGGATAAATTTCTAGAAAAGTATGAGGCTTTGGCAGATCAGAAGCTGACTTGGCATCTCATTGGAAGCCTTCAGAGGCGTAAGGTCAAGGATATTATTAATTATCTTGATTATTTTCATGCCCTAGATTCTGTTAAATTAGCTGAGGAGATTCAAAAAAGAGCGACCAAGCCCATCAAATGTTTTCTTCAGGTAAATATTTCCAGAGAAGAGAGCAAGCATGGCTTGTTGGTGGAAGAAGTCCATTCAGCAGTTCAAACAATCAAAGAATACGAAAAAATTGAACTAGTTGGCATCATGACGATGGCCCCCTTCGGAGCGGATGTTGCCCAACTCAATGATATTTTTTCAAAAGCACACGCTTTGCAAAAAGAATTACAACAACTTGGAATTCCCAATATGCCTTTTACAGAATTGAGTATGGGTATGAGTGGTGATTACAAGGAAGCAATTGCAAATGGTTCAACCTTTGTTCGTATTGGAACAGCATTTTTTAAGTGAGGAAATAGAGTGGCACTGAAAGATAAATTTAAAGGGATACTTAGTTACTTTGAAATTGATGACTCTGTAGATGGAGAAGACCAAGAAAGCTATCGTATGGAAAATGATGCTCCAAAAATGAGAATAGCTCCTGTTCAAGCACATGCAGAAAGGGAGGAACCAGTGGAAATGAGACGAACACAGAATCGTTCCCAACTTCCTGTTGAAAGAAACAATCTGCAACGTTTGCATGAGCGTCAGCAAGAATTGCAATCAGAAGTAGATGCAAAAAAAACAACAATCGATATCAAGTTTCCTAAAAAGTATGAAGAAGCACGCGAGATTGTCAATCTACTTTTGGAAAATGCTAGCATCTTGATTGACTTCCAATATATGTCTGAAACTCAGGCCCGCCGTTGTCTAGATTACCTTGACGGTGCGCGATCGGTATTGGCAGGAAACTTGAAAAAAGTATCGAATACTATGTGGCTTTTAACACCTGTGAATGTAACTGTAAAGATAGAAGAGTTGCGTTCAACGAGTTCAACTTCGTCAGAGTCGCATTTTGACTATGATATGAGACGGTAACGATTATGCACTTTATTATTTTCATCCTTTTGAGAGCTATTGAGCTGTACTCCTATATTTTGTTGGCTTATGTAGTCCTCACTTGGATACCAAGTCTTTATGATACTGCATTTGGCAAACTGATTGTTTCACTAGTTCGGCCTGTCTTGAATCCTTTTCGGAAACTAAATTTACAATTTTTTGGTTTAGACTGGACCATCTTTGTTATTTGGATAGTCCTAAATATTATTTCCAGATTTTTATTCCGAATGCTCCTTTTCTTCTAGCTGTGTATGATAAAAAAAATAGAGGGACTTTTTCAACATTTTAGTCAGGATGAGCAAGCATTTGTTGAAAAAATGATTGGGCTATGCCAACAGGTAGATGAAAGATATTCTTACCACTTGACTTCTTTTCTCAATCCAAGAGAGGAGGAGATTCTCCAGTCACTTACTGGTCACTTCCATTTAAAGATGTACTCTAGTCGTCAGCTATTTCCAACAGAATTTACAAGGGTCATCGTTGCGCCAGATTATTACTGTCTTAATGAAGAAGATTTTAGTATCATGGCACTTGAAATTTGTTATCCTAGGAAGTTTCATCAGTTAAGCCACGCCCAGGTTTTGGGAACTCTTTTAAATCAACTGGGCATCAGAAGAGAATTTATAGGGGATATCTTAGTGGGTGATGAGCAACTTTTTGTGCTCGTCGAAAGAAGATTTGGAGAGTTAGCTAAAAGTACAGTTTCTAAAATATCCCGTGTACCTGTCACTTGGAAAGAACATATTTTATCAGAGCTTCCTTTAAAGACAAACCAGGATTATAAGAGTCATCAAGTCCTCTTATCCAGTCTGCGTTTGGATAAGCTGGTGTCTGTTGGATTTAAACTTTCACGTTCCAATGCGCTTAAACTTATCGAATCAGGTCATGTCAAAGTTAATTATAAGGAAGCTAAGCAAGCTAGCAAGGTCTTGGAAATAGGACAGTTAGTCAGCGTGCGGGGATTTGGCCGATTGAAATTAAAGGAATTTTTAGGTTTCTCTAAGCAAGGCAAGTTAAAATTAGATATTGAAATTATTAAAAAGTAGGAGACGCTATGGCACTTACAGCATTAGAATTAAAAGATAAAACGTTTAGCACCAAATTTAGAGGCTATAATGCCGAGGAAGTAGACGATTTTTTGGATATTGTTACTCGTGATTATGAGGACCTCGTGCATAAAAATCATGCTCAAGAAACAGAAATCAAATCTTTGAAAGATCGCCTTTCAGTTTTTGATGAGATGAAAGAATCTTTGAGCCAGTCTGTTATCTTGGCTCAGGATACAGCTGAAAAAGTAAAACATGCTTCAGAAGAACAGGCACAAAATATCATTAAACAAGCCGAATATGATGCGCAAAATCTTCTTAATGAAGCCAAAGATAAGGCCAATGCTATCCTGCGTTCAGCAACAGATAATGCTAAGAAAATTGTTGTGGAGACTGAGGAGTTGAAAAACAAGACCCGTCTTTTCCATCAACGCCTAAAATCAACTGTGGAGAGTCAGTTGTCACTTATCAATTCTTCTGAATGGGAAGATATTCTTCGACCAACGGCTACCTATTTACAAACATCTGATGAGGCTTTCCGTGAAGTTTTGGAAAAGGCTTTGGATGAGACTCCTACTGTGACAGAAGAAGATTTAGAAATGACTCGTCAGCTGACTCCAGAAGAGCTTGAAGAGTTACAGCGTCATACATCTGAAATGGATACTGATTTCCATCATGAGGATGTTGAACAACAAGAAACAGAATAAATACTAACCAAGAGCAAGAAACGCCTTTGATATGATATTTTTAGCGAGCAGGTGACGGTGGAAGACCTGCAATTCCTCAATCGAAGGCCATCCTTTTGCTGGTTTTTCTCCTGAAAGTTTTCTAGTAAGGAGAGACGATTAACTCTCGTTACGAGTTACTGAGGGACAGGGGAAACTCTGTCTAAACTAAGGTGGTACCACGAACTTTCGTCCTTTTTGACGGGAGTTTTTTATTTATTATGATAAAATTAAAAATAGTAGATGAGACTAATTTTGATCAAGTGATTGATTTGTCTCTGGCAGAGCAAGACAAACGTCGTGTTGCTTCCAATGTTTATTCTTTGGCGCAAGCTTGGCTTCTGCGAGAAAAAAATCAAGTATTCCCTCATGCCATTATGAGTGGGGAGGCAGTAGTTGGGTTTCTTCTTCTACTGAAGGATAAACCGAAAAAGGAATACTGTGTCTGGCGCTTGATGATTGGTAAGGAATATCAAAATTTAGGTTATGGTAAACAAGCCATGCATTTGGTGATTCAGATGGCTAAAGCAGATAAGGACTGTCACCGTCTTCGAGTGAGCTATGTTATGGGAAATCATCGCATGCGTGGGATATTGGATAAACTGAGATTTAAAAGTATTGGTCCATCTGGAAACGAAATTGTCATGACACTGGATGTCAAATAGTTAGGAGAAAAAATGAAACTGAAAGAAACCCTGAATTTAGGAAAAACTGATTTCCCGATGCGTGCTGGTCTCCCTAATAAGGAGCCACAATGGCAAAAGAGCTGGGAAGAAGCGAATCTTTATGCTAAACGGCAAGAATTAAATGCTGGGAAACCAGCCTTTCACCTACATGATGGCCCACCCTATGCAAATGGAAATATCCATGTAGGACACGCTCTCAACAAGATTTCAAAGGATATTATCGTTCGTTCTAAGTCTATGTCAGGCTTTCTAGCTCCATATGTTCCTGGTTGGGATACTCATGGTCTTCCTATTGAGCAAGTATTGGCTAAGCAAGGAGTAAAACGCAAGGAATTAGACCGTGCGACCTACTTGAAGATGTGTCGTGATTATGCACTTTCTCAGGTGGACAAACAACGTGAAGACTTTAAGCGTTTAGGGGTTTCCGGTGATTGGGAAAATCCTTATGTGACCCTCTATCCTGAATTTGAAGCTGCTCAAATTCGTGTCTTTGGTGCTATGGCAGATAAGGGTTATATCTACCGAGGTGCGAAGCCAGTGTATTGGTCATGGTCATCTGAATCAGCTCTAGCTGAGGCAGAAATAGAGTATCATGATATTGATTCGACCTCCCTCTACTATGCCAATAAGGTCAAGGACGGTAAGGGAATCTTAGATACAGACAGCTATATCGTTGTTTGGACAACCACACCTTTTACTATCACAGCTTCTCGCGGTCTGACAATGGGAGCAGAAGTTGACTATGTTGCTGTGCAGCCTGCTAGTTCTAACCGCAAATACATCTTAGCCGAAGCTCTTCTGGATAGTTTAGCACCTAAATTTGGTTGGGAATCATTCGATATCGTAGGAAAATATAAGGGTTCAGAATTAGAATACATCATTACCGAGCACCCTTGGGATACTCATGTGGAAGAGTTGGTAATTTTGGGCGATCATGTCAGCACAGATTCTGGTACGGGTATTGTCCATACGGCTCCAGGTTTTGGTGAGGATGACTACAATGTCGGCATTCAGTACAATTTGGAAGTAGCAGTCACTGTTGATAGTCGTGGTCTCATGAATGAATCAGCTGGTCCAGATTTTGAAGGCCAATTTTATGATAAGGTCTTACCAACTGTGCTAGAAAAACTGGGCGATTTACTATTGGCTAAGGAAGTTATCAACCATTCCTATCCTTTTGATTGGCGGACAAAAAAACCAATCATCTGGCGAGCTGTACCGCAATGGTTTGCCTCTGTGTCTAAATTCCGTCAGGAAATTTTGGATGAAATTGACAATACAACATTCTACCCATCTTGGGGACACACACGCCTTTACAACATGATTCGGGATCGTGGTGATTGGGTGATTTCACGTCAACGTATTTGGGGAGTTCCGCTACCTATCTTCTATGCAGAAGATGGAACAGCTATCATGACTAAGGAAGTGACCGATCATGTGGCAGACCTTTTTGAGAAAGAAGGCTCTATTATCTGGTGGGAGCGTGATGCAAAGGACTTGTTGCCAGCTGGCTTCAGCCATCCAGGTTCACCAAATGGTATCTTTGAAAAAGAAACAGATATCATGGATGTCTGGTTTGATTCAGGCAGCTCATGGAATGGTGTTATGAATGCTCGCGAGAGTTTAGCCTATCCAGCGGATCTCTATCTGGAGGGATCTGACCAGTACCGTGGATGGTTTAATTCTTCTTTGATTACCTCTGTGGCAGTTAACGGTCATGCGCCATACAAATCCATCTTATCACAAGGATTTGTTCTAGATGGTAAGGGAGAGAAAATGTCAAAATCCAAGGGCAATATCATCTCACCAAACGATGTTGCCAAGCAATATGGAGCGGAAATCCTCCGGCTTTGGGTAGCTTCTGTGGATACGGATAATGATGTGCGCGTGTCCATGGACATTCTGGGTCAGGTCTCTGAAACTTATCGGAAGATTCGCAACACCCTTCGTTTCTTGATTGCAAATACATCTGATTTCCATCCAGAAACTCATACTGTAGCCTATGAAGACCTTCGCCCAGTCGATAAGTACATGACTATCAAGTTTAATGGTTTGGTCAAAACAATCAGCAATGCCTATGATAACTATGATTTCTTGACTATCTATAAAGCAGTTGTGAACTTTATTACAGTTGATTTATCTGCCTTCTATTTGGATTTTGCCAAAGATGTTGTCTATATTGAGGCTGAAAATGCAGTAGCCCGTCGCCAGATGCAGACTGTATTCTATGATATTTTAGTGAAGATAACCAAGCTTTTGACACCGATTATCCCACATACTGCTGAAGAAATCTGGTCTTATCTGGAGTTTGAGAAAGAGGATTTTGTTCAGTTGGCAGAGATGCCAGAAGTACAAACTTTCCCTGACCAAGAAGCAGTTCTTGAACAATGGGAGTCTTTCATGACTCTTCGGACTCAAGCTCAAAAAGCTCTGGAGGAAGCCCGCAACGAGAAAATTATTGGTAAGTCTCTGGAAGCTCACATGACAATTTACGCTTCGGAACCAGTTCGAACACTCTTAGCTAGCTTAGATAGTAATCTTGCACAGTTACTGATTGTGTCTCAGCTGACTATCACAGAGGACACTGCTCCAGCACAAGCTATCGTTTTTGACGGTGTTGCCTTTACTGTTGATCGTGCTGCAGGGGATGTTTGTGATCGTTGCCGCCGCATTGATGAAACAGTAGCAGAACGTAGTTACAATGCCCGTATCTGTGATTATTGTGCCGGCCTTCTGGAAGAAAACTTCCCTCAAGCTGTTGCAGAAGGATTCGAAGGAAATGGCAAATAAAATAATGAGAATGGGATGGTAGTTCCCAAAATAAAAAAAATCTTCAATCCATACACCAAAAGAATATGGATTGAAGATTTTTTAATTTTGTTATGTTAAGCAAAAAAAGTAAGTCTTGGCTTACTTTTTTATGGTTCAATCGGAATAGACATTTCAATCAATCGCTCAGTGTGGATGGTCTGGATTTTTTCAGGATTGATTGTACTTGTATCAATTTTACGTTTTAAGAAAAAATCACGAATAGCTTCAATTTCTCTTGGGAGCACAGCTCGATATTTGTTGGTGATGAGCAATTCATAGTGAAGGGGTGCCTGAGTGAAAATAACATCCGTATTTCCAGCTGAATAGGTTTCCACTAAAAATGCATCAGTATTTTCTAATTGATTCTGGACAAGTTGCAGATGGCTGTTGGTCGTATTGATTAATTTCATGCTAGACCTCCTCTTATTTGGACTTATTATAGCACGCTTATGGTGATTTTTCTAGCTTTTTTATACACTTTTTCTATTTTTCCACTGTTCAATCCCCCATTTGTGGCTACCCCGTTTGAGTTTTTCAATGGCTTGGTCGATTGGGAACCAGGCAAGGTTGTTAAAATCTTCCAAGGGTTGTCCAATTTCTAAGTAGCTTGTTACTTCGTAGAGGTAGGCAGGATTGTAGTAGTAGGTATCACGATGACGGGAGTAGAAATACTCATCTGCCTGTCCATAGTATTGTCCGATAGTCGCTGTGAAACCCAATTCCTCAATCAATTCCCTCTCTAGGGCAGTCAGATGATTTTCACCTGCTTCAATTTCACCACCTGGCAAGAACCAGGCTCCATTGGGAGCTTGAACGAGAATAATTTTTGTTTGTTCAGGGTTGGAGATGACGGCATAGACTCCGTAACGAACCTGATAGTCCACTCCTGTAACCTTTTCTCCAAAAATTGGAACTGTCATAAGTATCCCCTTCTTTGTTGATTAGAGATATTATACTAAAAATAATATGACAATTCTACCCCTAAAAGCAAAAAAACTAGCTCAAAAGCTAGTTTCTATGGACTAAAGTGGGGCTTCAGCCTTTTCTTTATAAGCAGATTTCACGACAATACGACCATTTGAGGTCATCACTGCCCGAAGCTCCTTGTCATTTGGATGCTCTAGGTAGTAATCGGTAATGGCATCTTCGATTTGATCTTGGATGGTACGTCGTAGTGGCCGCGCTCCCATCTTGGGATCGTAGCCTAGATCAACCAATTTTTCCTTGACCTTATCTGTTACATGGATGTGGATACCGTTGCTAGAGAGGCGGGCATTGACATCATCTAGCATGAGGTTAACAATTTTGAGTAGGTGGGATTTGTCAAGGGCTTTAAATTCGATAATACCATCAAAGCGGTTCATAAATTCTGGGCTGAAAAAGTCACCAAGGTGTCCTAACACAGAAGAGGTACGACCCTCCATAGCTGCTCCAAAGCCAACAGAGGCTTCCATCTTGCCCGTACCAGCATTGGATGTCATGATAATAATGGCATCTTTAAAGCTGACAGTACGTCCTTGCCCATCTGTCAGGCGTCCATCATCCAGGACTTGTAAAAACATGTGCATGACATCTGGATGAGCTTTTTCGACCTCATCCAGAAGGATGAGAGAGTATGGATTGCGACGAACTTTCTCAGTTAACTGGCCAGCTTCCTCATAACCGACATAGCCGGGAGGTGCTCCGACTAGTTTGGCGACGCTGTGTTTCTCCATATATTCGGACATATCAAAGCGAATCATACTATCAGCGGAACCAAAGAGTTCAATAGCAAGTTGTTTGGAAAGCTCCGTCTTGCCGACTCCAGTTGGTCCGACAAAGAGGAAGCTGCCGATAGGGCGGTTTGGAGCACCCAGACCGACACGGTTACGGCGGATTGCTTTTGCAATCTTGTCAACAGCTTCGTCTTGACCAATCACATGGGCTTTGAGATCGTCAGCTAGGTTAATGAGCTGTGATTGCTCTTTTTCCTTAAGTTCGCCGACTGGGATATTGGTTTTCTGCTCAATGATAGCTTCGATTTCTTTTTCAGTAATAAGCGGAATATCATCTTCATTGAGGCTGGTTTTTTGCATTTCCTTGTATTTGGCAATTTGATCTCGGAAATAAGCTGCTTTTTCGTAGTCCTCATCACGAGTAGCTTGAGCCTTACGATTTTCAGCATCAATAAGGCGCTGATCAATCTCTTTAGGATCGATAAAGTTCAGAGTCAAATTCATTTTGGATCCAGCTTCATCCAAAAGGTCAATAGCCTTATCTGGTAAGAAACGATCTTGAATGTAACGGTTGGAAAGGATAGCAGCAGCTTCAATAGCCGCATCGGTATAGCGCACATGATGGTAATCCTGGTATTTGGCTTGAATGCCCTTTAGGATGGTAATTGTTTCATCAACAGATGGTTCATCAACTCGGACAGGCTGCATCCGCCGTTCGAGTGCCGCATCTTTTTCAATGATACGGTATTCGTTTAAGGTGGTTGCGCCAACCAGTTGCAACTCACCACGAGCCAAGGCCGGTTTTAAAATGTTACCAGCATCCATATTGCCATCGCCCGCTGCACCTGCACCTACAATTTCGTGGATTTCATCGATAAAGAGGATGACTTCTTTGCGGTTGCGGATCTCCTCCATTAGTTTTTGCATGCGCTCTTCAAACTGTCCACGAATGCCAGTGCCTTGGACCAGGCTGACAACATCTAGACGGATGACTTCTTTACCTTGGAGTTTTTGGGGAACAGAGCCATCAACAATTTTTTGGGCAAGGCCTTCAACAACAGCTGTCTTACCAACCCCTGGTTCTCCGATGAGGACAGGGTTATTCTTGGTGCGACGGTTAAGAATTTCGATGACACGTGTGATTTCTTCGTCACGACCGATGACTGGATCGATATTTCCTTGGCGTGCAATCTCAGTGATATTAATACCAAATTCTTCTAGTAAACCGCTTGCCTGTTGCGGTTGTTGAGGCGGCTGTTTGAAGCCCCCACCACCATTACGACCAGATTGGGTAGGTGGCGTTTGATCCGGTTGGCGTCCAGCAGGTGTTTTGCCAGGATAGCCACCGATATTGTTGAAAAATTCGCTAAAAGGATCCATATTATTAGGATTTCCAAAATCACCCAGCCCTTTCAAAATCGCATTGTTAGGGTCTGTCTTCATAATTTGGTAACAGTTGTGGCAGAGATCAACCTGCTGTTGTTTCCCATTAAGATTTGTATAGAGATGAATGGTTGCATCATTTATTTTACAGTTTTGACAAAGCATGGTAATTCCTCTTTCTATAATGTACCTATAATTGGTCAGAAAAGGTCAGATATAAGTTCATTATACCAATATTTAGAGAAAATGCAAGAATCTGACTCGGTTTGGAACTATTTTTTACAAAAAAAGATGGAAAGGCTAGGAAAGCTAGCTTTTATGGAAGACATTTTAGGTAAAGTATGGTAAAATAAGGCTATAAAACGAATAGGAGAAGGAACATGGAATCACATTTGGTGAGAATTATCAACCGATTGGAAGCTATGGCAACTGATGGTGGTACTCTTAAGCGTAATTTCGAACGTGATGGTGTGGTTGTAGCAGAAGTTGCTTACAGCCATGACGAAGAGAATGGTTCTGTATTTACTTTGCGTGATGTCGTTGCTCGTGAAACATACACTTTTGATAGCATTGACTTGATTGCGATGGAAATTTACGAATTGTTATACTAAAATGAAGGAGGTATTTCGGTACCTTTTTTATTTTGCATAAAACTTCGGTACATCTTGTATGATTATTCAAATTATGGTACAATAACACTTTAAATGAAAAAATGGAGTAAACACATGAATTTTTCTTTTTTGCCTAAGTATTGGCCTTACTTCAACTATGGAGCCATTATAACCCTGATTATTGCATCGTGTGTTGTGATTTTGGGAAGTATTTTGGGTGTCTTGCTTGCTTTTGCGCAACGTAGCAAATTTCGACCTTTGGTGTGGTTGGCTAAGATTTATGTTTGGATTTTCCGTGGTACGCCTATGGTTGTTCAAATTATGATTGCCTTTGCCATGATGCACATTGTGGCTCCCACTTTTCAAATCGGAATTTTGACAGTGGATATGACCCGTCTGATTCCAGGAATTTTGATTATTGGGATGAATTCAGGTGCTTATGTCAGTGAGACTGTACGAGCTGGTATCAATGCAGTACCAAAAGGTCAACTGGAAGCAGCATACTCTCTGGGGATTCGTCCGAAAGAAGCCATGCGCTATGTCATCATGCCACAAGCCATCAAGAATATTTTACCTGCCTTGGGGAATGAGTTTGTAACGATTGTCAAAGACAGCTCTCTCTTGTCGACTATTGGAGTGATGGAGTTGTGGAACGGTGCAACAACTGTTTCTTCTACTACTTATATCACATTGGAGCCTCTCTTATTTGCGGCTGCCTACTATCTCTTGATGACTAGTGTTCTGACACTTGCCATTCAGGCCTATGAAAAAACATTGAACAAGGGAGGAAAGACCGGTGTCTGAGTCAATTATTTCTATTAAAAATTTACATAAGTACTTCGGTGAAAATGAGGTTTTAAAGGGCATTGACCTAGAAATCCAACAGGGTGAGGTAGTTGTAATCATCGGTCCTTCTGGATCAGGAAAATCCACCTTCTTACGAACCATGAACCTTTTAGAAGAACCGACCATGGGTGTTGTAACATTTGAGGGAGTAGATATAACAGATAAGAAAAATGATATTTTCAAAATGCGAGAGAAGATGGGAATGGTTTTTCAACAGTTCAATCTGTTTCCAAACATGTCTGTTCTTGAAAATATTACCTTGTCTCCTATAAAAACAAAGGGATTGTCCAAGCCTGAGGCTGAGCAAAAAGCTCGTGATTTACTGGATAAGGTAGGATTGCCAGACAAGGCACTTGCCTATCCACAGAGCCTCTCAGGTGGTCAGCAACAACGCATTGCGATTGCGCGGGGCTTGGCTATGGATCCAGATGTCCTCCTCTTTGACGAGCCGACTTCGGCTCTTGATCCTGAGATGGTGGGTGAGGTATTGGCTGTTATGCAGGATTTGGCCAAGTCAGGGATGACGATGGTTATCGTAACTCATGAGATGGGATTCGCTCGCGAGGTGGCGGACCGCGTTATCTTTATGGATGAAGGTGTTATTGTTGAGCAAGGAACACCCGAACAAATTTTTGAACATACCAAAGAAGAGAGAACGAAGGATTTTTTAAGTAAGGTCTTATAATGGTGAAAGATGGGTTTTTCCATCTTTTTTTGTTGGATAGTCAAAAATGACATGTCAATTTGTGAAAAAATAGACAAACTTTTGGGTGCTATGTTATACTATAATTGTCAGAAAATATTTTTTTTATTAAAAAGAAAGGATAGTAAGCCATGATTCTGCTGGATGCAACAATCGATCGGATATACAGAATTAACAGTATTGACCTGAGTGAGGAAAGTCAGCGTCATCTGTCCAATCTAGGTATCAAGCCAGGCCAGAATATTCGGCTTGTTTCAAAGACTCCAACAAGTGCTATTGTACTTGTGAAATCTAGTCGACTCGCTTTTGATCAGTCCATTTTGCAGAAGATTGATGTGAGTGAGGAGAACAACCATCAACATAGCCTTCCTCTTTCGGATTTAAAAGTTGGAGATTTTGCTTATGTGGATGGGATTTATGCAGTAAATGAAACCAAGCGCCGCCTGATGGATATGGGCTTGACAAAGCATACGAAGATTCAACTGAGAAAGGTTGCCCCTCTAGGGGACCCCATTGAAATCTGTCTTCGTGGCTATGAATTAACGCTACGAAAATCAGAAGCACAGATGATTAGTGTGATTCCTGATTTGGAGGCTACGATAGGAGTTAAAAATGGTAATTGAAATTGCTTTAATCGGTAATCCCAACAGTGGAAAAACAACTTTTTTTAATCAATTAACGGGAAGAAAGCAACGTGTTGGGAATTGGCCAGGAGTGACGGTTGAACGCAAGAGCGGGATGGTGCGAAACTTAGAGAATGTACAGGTTCAGGATTTGCCGGGGATATACTCGATGTCTCCATATAGCCCTGAAGAAAAAGTGGCGCGGGACTATCTTTTGAGTCATTGTGTAGATGCCATTCTTAATGTAGTCGACGCGACAAACTTGGTGCGCAATCTTTATCTGACAACCCAATTGATTGAGACAGGGATTCCTGTAACCGTAGCCCTCAATATGATGGATGTATTGGATGGACAAGGCAAGACCATCAATATAGAAAAATTGTCCTATCTTCTGGGTGTTCCAGTTGTCGTCACTAGTGCGGTCAAGAATAAGGGATTAGATACTGCTATCAAAAAAGCTTCTCAGCATACGAAAGCAAGAGGGGAAGAGGTAATCTTTCCTGTTTATGATCAACGCTTTGAAGCTGCTATTGCACAAATCATTGAGACATTAGGAAATACAGTTGCTAGTACTTCTGCTCGTTTTTATGCCATCAAACTATTTGAAAAAGATGAATTGGTTGAAGCAGATCTGGATTTATCTCCTTTCCAACGCCAAGAAATTAAGGAAATTATTCAGATTACGGAAGAAGTATTTACGGAAGATTCTGAGTCAATTGTTGTCAATCAGCGTTACCAATTCATTGAAGAGATTGCTAAAATGGCTCAATCTGAGGAAAATGACTTTCAGTTGAATCTTTCTGATAAGATTGATAGGATTGTGACCAATCGAGTGCTAGCTTTGCCAATCTTCGCTTTGGTCATGTTTCTTGTTTATTTCTTTTCTATCCAAACGGTAGGAGTCATGTGGTCTGATTGGGTCAATGAAGTTCTTTTTGGAGAACTACTTCCAACATGGACTCAGAATGCTCTTGAGTATATGCAGGTGGCAGGCTGGCTACAGTCTCTTATTCTAGACGGAATTTTGGCGGGTATTGGAGCTGTTCTTGGCTTTTTACCACAGATTTTTGTTTTGTTTGTTTGCTTGGGTATTTTAGAAGATACGGGTTATATGAGCCGCATTGCTTTTGTGATGGACCGAATGTTTAGACGGTTTGGCTTGTCTGGAAAGTCTTTCATTCCCATGCTGATTGCGACAGGTTGTGGTGTTCCAGCGATAATGGCTAGCCGAACGATTGAGAATGAGCGTGATCGTAAAATAACGATTATGACAGCAACCTTCATGCCTTGTTCGGCTAAACTAGAAATCATTGCCCTAGTTGCGGGAGCATTTTTTCCTGACAATCCCTTCATTGCTCCATCAGCTTATTTTCTTGGTTTGATAACCATTATTTTATCTGGTATTGCTTTGAAGAAGACAAGAGTTTTAGGAGGTTACACGAGTCCTTTTATTATGGAGCTGCCTGCATATCATTTACCAAAAATGGCAACAGTCTTACGCTATGCTATTAATAAAGCTCTGAGTTTCATGAAGCGAGCAGGTACAGTCATCTTCAGTTTGACTGTCTTGATTTGGTTTGCAACTTCGTACAATCTACACTTACAGCCTGTAGATACGAATGCAAGTATATTAGCTAGTTTTGGGAAATCATTGGAGTGGATTTTTAAGCCTTTGGGCTTTGGAAACTGGAGAGCCACAGTAGCAGTTGTAACTGGTTTGTTAGCAAAGGAAACCGTTGTTGCGACCTTGGGTATTCTCTATCATGATGCTAGTAATGTAGAATTGGCCTCGGGTCTACAGGCCGATTATTCAGCCTTGGCTGCTTATTCTTTTCTTACCTTTAATCTACTTTGTGCTCCTTGTTTTGCGGCGATTGGAGCCATCAAACGAGAAATGAACGATACCAAGTGGACCTTGGCTGCTATTGCTTTTCAAACTGGATTGGCTTATGCTGCTAGTCTCATCGTCTTCCAATTGGGTCGTTTAATGTCAGAAGATTCCAGTGTTACTCTCTGGACATTGGTAGCTGGAGTGCTCTTGTTGCTCTGTCTGTATCTGGTTATGCGAAAACCTGCTCTACAAAGAGAAGAGATCATTGATTTGAACAATCTTGGTTTATTCCAACATCAGGAGGGATTGTGATGGCAACAATCGTATTAACTATTTTAATTAGCATTGGAGTTGTTTTTGGATTAAAAAGTTTTTTGAAGGGAAGAGGTTCTTGCAATGACTGTGCATGTTCCTGCCCCGTCAAGGACGAAATAGCAAAAAAAGCACTCGTAAAAAAATAGAATAGCAGCATCGTGGACGAAAATTGATACAATGTTGGGCATTAGACGGCGTGTTTTTAACCGATGAGAGATGGAGGGGACAAGCGATGTTGATCAATGATGTATTTGCAAGTCATGTTATTCAAGCTCGTCAGAGAATGAGCCACAAGGGCACTTTTGGGCGAGTTTTGTTGATTGGTGGCTGTTATCCTTATGGAGGGGCTATTATCATGGCGGCTCTAGCTTGTGTGTATAGTGGGGCTGGTTTGGTGACAGTGGCCACGGAGAAAGACAATATTTCTTCGCTACACAGTCAGTTACCAGAAGCTATGGCTTTTGACCTCTACGATGTTGCCTTCTTGAAAAGGCAGATGGAGATAGCAGATGTCATCTTGATTGGTTCTGGTTTGGGCGAAACAAGACAGGCAAGGGAAGTCTTTCAAGTGGTTTTGGAAGGAGTACAACGTCATCAGACTCTGATTATAGATGGATCAGCTTTGAACTTATTGGCGGATACACAAAGAGACCAATGGCAGGTAGGCAATCTCATTTTGACCCCTCATCAGAAGGAGTGGGAGAGATTGTCAGGCCTTGCTGTGGCATCACAAAATGAGAATAGTACTCAGACCGCCCTAGCTAAATTTCCTGAGAATACGGTCTTAGTAGCCAAATCGCATGCAACTAAGATTTATCAAGGACAACAAATCGCTTATCTGGAGGTTGGCGGTCCTCATCAGGCCATAGGAGGTATGGGAGATACCTTAGCTGGCTTGATTGCTGGTTTAGTCGCTCAATTCCCTGTTAATCTTTTTGCAACAACAGCAACGGCTACTTATCTTCATTCCGCTATTGCAGATGAACTCGGTCAGGAAGCTTATATAGTCCTGCCTACAGCCATTAGTAAAGAAATTCCAAAATGGATGAAGAGGTTGTCAGGAGAATAAGACTCTAGTTTTGAGACTGACTATGCACATTCAAATCAAAGCTTTCGCTAATATCAGTGGTTAGTGCCGGCTTTTTTGATATACTCAAACCACTAGGGACTGTATCAAGTTTAAGACGGTAGAGATGCCAAGTATCTAAGTTTTTCATATCATTTTCATGAAATAAATACAATTCTTCCATTTTTTTTCCGTACATTGGTCATTTTCATTTGTAGAATGTTTGGAATTTGCTCGGAATTTTAGTATAATAGAAGAAAAGAAAAGGGAGACGACAGATAAAGATGACACTGATTGATGGTAAGGCCTTAGCAACCAAGATGCAGGCAGAATTAGCGACAAAGACAGCAAGATTGAAAGAAGAAAAGGGCCTGATTCCAGGTTTGGTTGTGATTTTGGTGGGAGAAGATGCAGCTAGTCAGGTCTATGTCCGCAATAAGGAACGCTCAGCCTTGGCTGCTGGCTTCAACAGTCAAGTAGTTCGCTTGCCAGAAACAACGACGGAAGCGGAACTGTTGGATTTAATTGAGAAATACAATCAGGATGAAGCCTGGCATGGGATTTTGGTTCAGTTGCCGCTTCCTGAACATATTGATGAGGAAAAGGTTCTTTTTGCCATTTCTCCAGAAAAAGATGTAGATGGATTTCATCCGACAAATATGGGAAAACTCTGGTCTGGACATGCTGTTATGGTACCTTCGACACCAGCTGGTATTATGGAAATGTTCAAGGAATATCAGGTGGATTTGACTGGGAAAAGTGCAGTGGTGATTGGGCGTTCCAATATTGTTGGCAAACCGATGGCCCAGCTTCTTATGGATGCCAATGCGACAGTGACTATTGCTCATTCACGCACGAAAAATCTGGCCGAATTGGCTCGCCAAGCAGATATCTTGGTAGTAGCAATCGGTCGCGGACACTTTGTCACCAAGGAATTTATCAAGGAAGGTGCTGTGGTCATCGATGTCGGCATGAACCGAGATGAAAACGGCAAGTTGATTGGTGATGTAAAATTTGATGAAGTTGCCCCAGTGGCTAGCATGATTACGCCCGTTCCAGGAGGTGTTGGACCGATGACCATTACGATGCTGATGGAACAGACCTATGAGGCTGCCCTGCGAAATTCTTAGTTTCTTAGTAGAGGAGGAATTCCTATGAAGTTCGTTTTTGATTTGGATGGTACTCTGTGTTTTGACCGTAGGACTATCGATGATGAAATTATGCAGGTCTTGCTCAATGCCCCCCAATATGGTCATGAACTGGTGTTTGCGACTACTCGCTCTTATCGAGACTGCTTAGCTACTCTTGGACCGGAGTTGAGTCAGAAAATGGTAGTCGCTCTAAACGGTGGTTTGGTCTATGAAAATGGTCAGCCGATTTTTGAGCGCCATATAGATGAGAAGGCATACCGGATTTTGGTAGATTGGTGTCAAACCTATAATTTACCTTTCATTGTGGACAACCATTTTGATTATTCTGGCCAGATTCTCGAAAGAATCCCCTTTATTTCAAGAGTAGATCCCCTTCATCAGGCGACTTTTTTGCCACTTTCTGACTTGAAACATCCAATCAAGGTGGCTATTTACATGGGAAATCATGAGGACTTGATTGAGGAAACCTTGGCACAATTTGCCAATGAAGAGAGTGTAGATGTTCTCTATGATGATGGGGAGAAATGTATCTATCTCAATCCAGCTGAAATCCACAAGGCTCGTACGCTAATTGAGCACGTTGGCAATGATGTGGTTGTTTTTGGCAATGATCGCAATGATATTGAACTTTTTAAAGCTTCTCTTTATGCAGTCCAGGTCGGAGACTCATCTGTTTTAACAGAATTTGCTGACGAGCAAATCAAGCTAGTAGGAGATTACAAGTCAGCCATAGCAGCTAAGATACTCCAAGTCTTTGCTATCTTCAAAGGAAAATAAAAAATCGGTCCTGCGACCGATGCACGTAAAGGAATTTCAGATTATACTATATTTAATCCTAAATATTTTTCATAATCTCCTGAAAATACCAGTCAAAAAGGACTGGTATTTTTGTGTTTAGTGGTTCGTAAATTAGTTTTTGATAAATAGATAATAGAAAAAGTTAAGAGGGCTTCTTTTCCACAATCACTCACTTTTCAAAATCAGCCCTAAGACCGATGTACAAAATGACTTTCTAGGTTATACTGTATTCAATCCTAAATATTTTTCATAATCTCCACAAAAACACCAGCCAAGATTGGCTGGTGTTTTTGTATCGAAAAGTCGATTGCTTTCTATATTTCCGCTACCCTATTTTATGCAAAAAATGGTATAATTGTATAGATATACAGCGAAGAAAAGGTTTTTATGGTGGATTATTTATCGGTCTCTCAATTGACCAAGTATTTAAAATTAAAATTTGACCGGGATCCTTATCTGGAGCGGGTTTACCTGACGGGTGAGGTATCTAATTTTCGGCGGCGGCCAGCGCATCAATATTTTTCTTTAAAGGATGAAAAAGCTGTTATTCAGGCTACTATTTGGGGTGGAGTATACAAACAGTTGGGTTTTGAGCTAGAAGAGGGGATGAAAATCAATGTTATTGGTCGTATCCAACTGTATGAGCCCAGTGGATCTTATTCCATTATTATTGAAAAGGCTCAGCCTGATGGCATTGGTGCGTTAGCTATAAAGTTTGAGCAGTTGAAAAAAGCGCTAACTAAAGAAGGACTATTTAATCCAGAGTGGAAACAATCTCTGCCTCAGTTTGTACAGAAGATTGGGGTAGTTACTAGTCCAAGCGGAGCCGTCATCAAGGATATAATTACTACGGTTTCTAGGCGGTTTCCAGGTGTAGAAATTGTCCTCTACCCCACTAAGGTGCAGGGAGATGGGGCAGCCCAGGAGATAGCGAGTAATATCCAAGCTGCTAACTTCAGAGATGACTTAGATGTTCTCATTGTTGGTCGTGGCGGTGGGTCTATCGAAGACCTCTGGGCCTTCAATGAAGAGATAGTGGTACGGGCTATTTTCGAGTCACGTATCCCTGTCATTTCCAGTGTGGGGCATGAAACAGATACGACTTTAGCTGATTTTGTGGCCGATAGGCGAGCTGCAACTCCAACTGCTGCGGCGGAATTAGCAACGCCGGTGACCAAAGTGGATATTTTGGCATGGATTTCAGAAAGGGAAAATCGCTCTTATCAGGTAGTTCTCAGAGGCATTCAACAGAGACAGGAGCGCTTGGATAAATTAAGTCATGCGGTCATATTTAGGCAACCTGAACGTCTCTACGATGGTTATTTACAAAAATTGGATAGTTTGATGACTAAGCTACAGACAGTGATGCACCAGACTTATAGGGATAATCTGAATGCAGAGAGGATTCTAAGTCAGCGTCTAGTGTCCTTGGACTTACAGGGGCGTTTGAAGACCCTAAAGGAGAAAATTTACCAGCAGGAGCGTCTATTAAGGAGCAATATGGCCAATAGCTATGATCAGAAGATGGCAAAGGCGGATAAGCTTATGGAGGCCTTGACCATGCTGGATACCAGTCGTATTGTAGCGCGTGGATATGCTATGGTAGAGCAAAAAGGTCATGTAATTGATAGTGTGACTAAGATTGATAAAAAAGAAGAAATGACGATCCGTATGCGGGATGGTCAAGTAGATGTGGAGGTTAAGGATGTCAAAAGAGACGAAAACATTTGAAGAAAATTTAGCAGAATTAGAAGCGGTTGTGACCAAGTTGGAACAGGGAGAAGTGGCTTTAGAAGAAGCTCTTTCTGAGTTCCAAAAGGGGATGAAATTATCAAAGGCCTTGCAAAAAACCTTGCAAGAAGCTGAAAAAACTCTGGTTAAGGTCATGCAGGCAGATGGAACAGAAATAGAGATGGATGCCTAATGGACAAGTTACAAGGAATTGATGCGGCCATCCGTCGCTATTATAGCAAGCAGGTGGTTTCAGAGAAACTGATTGAGGCTATTTTGTATTCTGTCGATGCTGGAGGCAAGCGCATCCGACCTCTTATTCTGCTAGAAATCTTAGAAGGCTTTGGTCTAGCTTTGACAGAGGCTCATTTTGATGTGGCAGCTAGTCTGGAGATGATTCATACGGGCAGTCTGATTCATGATGACTTGCCAGCTATGGATGATGATGATTACCGCAGGGGACGTTTGACCAATCACAAAAAATTTGATGAAGCGACAGCCATATTGGCAGGTGACAGTCTCTTTCTAGATCCTTTCGCTCTCATTGCTGGAACAGCCTTATCTGATAAAATTAAAGTTGAACTTATCCGGCGTTTGTCGATTTCATCTGGAACTTTTGGTATGGTTGGTGGGCAAATGCTAGATATGCAAGGAGAAGGTCAGCGCTTGAACCTAGAACAACTATCTGCTGTTCATGCTCATAAGACGGGATGCTTGCTAGCCTTTCCTTTTGAAGCGGCAGGGATTATTGCTCAGCAGAGTACAGAAGTCCTCCAACAGCTGACTCTGGCTGGAAATTTGGTGGGTCATGCTTTTCAGGTGCGGGACGATATTTTAGATGTAACCGCTAGTTTTGATGAACTTGGCAAGACCCCAATGAAAGATCTCTTGGCTGAAAAATCAACCTACCCAGGTCTTCTTGGTCTAGAGAAATCCTACGAAATACTGGACAATTCTCTCAACCAAGCTCAAGCCATCTTTGCAACCTTGGAGCGACAAGTTGGTTTTAAGCCTAAAAAAATCCAGGAAATGATAGAAAGGTTGCGACTCGATGCCTAAGGAAAGAGTAGATGTTTTAGCCTACAAACAAGGGCTTTTTGAAACGAGGGAGCAGGCCAAAAGAGGTGTCATGGCTGGTTTAGTGGTTTCGGTCATCAATGGAGAGCGCTATGATAAGCCAGGCGAAAAGATTGATGAGGATACCGAGCTCAAACTCAAGGGTGAAAAGCTCAAGTACGTTAGTCGTGGTGGTCTGAAACTGGAAAAGGCCTTGCAAGTTTTCGACCTCTCAGTAGACGATTTAACGACCATAGACATTGGAGCCTCTACCGGTGGCTTTACAGATGTCATGCTACAAAATGGAGCCAAACTCGTCTATGCTGTTGATGTTGGCACCAATCAGCTGGTTTGGAAATTGCGTCAGGATGAGCGGGTTCGTTCCATGGAGCAGTATAATTTCCGTTATGCAGAAAAGGAAGATTTTACTGAAGGGTTGCCAAGCTTTGCTTCCATTGACGTTAGTTTTATTTCCCTCAACTTGATTTTACCAGCCTTGCAGAAAGTTCTACTTGATGGTGGTCGGGTCGTAGCTCTGGTTAAGCCACAATTTGAAGCAGGCCGGGAGGCTATCGGAAAAAATGGAATCGTCCGAGACCAAGCTATTCATGAAAAAGTTTTGGAAAGGGTTATTGGTTTTGCCATGGATTACGGATTTACAGTTAAAGGGTTGGACTTCTCACCCATTCAGGGAGGACATGGCAATATTGAATTTTTAGTATATTTAGAAAAAACTCAGTCACCGCAAAATCTCCTAGGGACTTCAGTAGGAGAAGTCGTGGCTAGAGCACATGGAGAATTTACAAAAGATGAATAAAAAAGAACGGTTAAATGTTATCAAGGACTTAGTGGTCCGCTATCCTATCGACACGCAAGAAGAAATGGTGGAGCGCTTGAAAGAGGTTGGTATTCACGCCACCCAGGCTACGGTATCACGTGATATTAAGGAACTAGGTATTGTCAAGGTTCCTGTGGGCAAGGGCTATATCTATGGCCTACCCAAAACTGGATCTTCCAAGGTTCAGTCCAAAAATGTTCTCAGTATTGATTCGATGGATAAGATGTTGCATCTGAATCTGGTACCAGGTAGTACAGCAGTGGTGAAACGCCAGATTTTGGAGCGCTTCAAAGAGCATATTTTTAGCATTATCACTGATGATGACAGCATTCTCATCATCGTTAAGGAAGAGATGGCTCTTCCGCAAATCGAGCAAACAATAAGGGTTTGGTAGGGCATGTTACTAGAGATTTCCATTAAAAATTTCGCGATTATCCAAGAAGTTTCTCTGACATTTGATAGGGGGATGACGGTCTTGACAGGGGAAACGGGAGCTGGGAAGTCCATCATTATTGATGCCATGAATCTGATGTTAGGAGCTCGGGCGACAACGGATATCATTCGCCACGGCAGTCCTAAGGCGGAGATAGAGGGGCTTTTTTCGCTGGAGAAAAATACAGATTTAGAAGCTCTTCTAGCCCAACAAGGTCTGGAGATGACCGATGAGTTGATTATTCGTAGGGAAGTCCTGGCCAACGGTCGCTCTGTCAGTCGAATCAATGGTCAACTGGTTAACCTATCTGTTTTGAAAGAAGTCGGGCAATTTTTAGTTGATATTCATGGACAACATGATCAGGAAGAATTGATGAAGTCAAGTCATCATATTGGCTTGTTGGATAGCTTTGGTCAAGCTGAATTTCAGGAGTTGAAAGGTCGCTATCAGCAGGCATTCGATGCGTACAGAGACCTTCGTAAACAGGTTCTTGATAAGCAAAAAAATGAGCTAGAGCATAAGGCTAGGATTGAGATGCTGGAATACCAGATTGCAGAGATTGAGGCGGCGGATTTACAAAGCGGTGAGGATGTTGCTCTCCTCCAAGAGAGGGAACGTCTTCTCAACTACAAGCAGATTGCCGATACCTTGACCAATACCTATGCTATGCTGGAAAATGAGGACATGTCCTGTCTATCTAATCTCCGAACTGCCATGAATGATATGCAGTCTGTGGAGGACTATGATAAAGATTATAAAGAAATTTCCCAACACTTGACAGAATCCTACTATGTCATAGAGGATGTTAGCAAGCGATTAGCCGATATCTTAGATGATTTGGACTTTGATAGCAACCGCCTCATGCAGGTAGAGAACCGTTTGGATTTGATTTATTCCCTGACTCGAAAATATGGTGGTCAGGTAGATGATGTCTTGAACTATTTTGCTAAAATAAATCAAGAATACCAGTTATTGACAGGTTCTAGCTTATCTAGTCAAGATTTAGAAGGTCAGCTCAAGCACTTAGAGGCTGATTTAGTTAAAAGTGCAGCGGCGCTTAGTCAAGCTCGCCATGATTTAGCTACTATTTTAGAGGAACAAATTCATCAGGAGTTGCAGGATTTATATATGGACAAGTCCTGTTTCCGTGTGAACTTTACCAAAGGAAAATTTAGTCGTCAGGGCAATGAACAAATCGAGTTTTACATTTCAACAAACCCAGGTGAAGATTTTAAACCCCTCGTCAAAGTGGCTTCTGGTGGAGAGCTATCTCGTCTGATGTTGGCCATCAAATCAGCCTTTGCCAGAAAGGAAGGAAAGACTAGTATTGTCTTTGATGAGGTGGATACAGGTGTTTCTGGTCGTGTGGCCCAGGCTATTGCCCAGAAAATTTATAAGATTGGTCAGTTTGGTCAAGTATTAGCCATTTCCCATCTCCCTCAGGTCATTGCTATTGCGGACAATCAGTTCTTCATCGAGAAGGTTTCAGATGAAAACTCGACAGTTTCACAGGTACGTCTCTTGAGTCAGAAGGAACGTGTCGAAGAAATCGCCAAGATGCTAGCTGGAGATATTGTGACGGAAGCAGCCCGGACTCAGGCTAAGGAATTACTATGTAAACAGCAGAAAAGTCCGGAGTAATGGTTCTATATCAGACTAGAAAGAAGAAGAGATGAATCAAGAAGAAATCTTGCAGGCAGTAGCCGACTATGTAGAGCAAAAAATGACGGGCGAAGGGAGTGGACATGATTGGTGGCATATCGTCCGAGTCCAAAAGATGGCCCAGAAGATTGCTCTGATTGAAGGTGGAAACTCTTTTATCTGTCAGTTGGCTGCCCTAGTCCATGATTTGGTGGATGATAAGTTGGTGGTGGATGAGGCTGCCGGCTTAGCAGAAGTCAGTCATTTATTGGCAGGAAAAGGTGTTCCTCAACCTCAAATAAAGGAGGTTCTGACTATTATTCAGCGTATTTCCTACAAGGCTGGTACCCAGAATCATCTAGTTTTGAGCTTGGAAGGGCAGATTGTGCAGGATGCGGATCGCCTCGATGCCATAGGGGCTATCGGGATTGCTAGGACCATGGCCTACTCGGGTTATAAAAATCGAATTATTCATGATCCAACTGTGACTATCCGAGAAGAGATGACCTTGGAGGAATATCGGAGTCATCAGGGAACAGCCATTGCCCATTTTTATGAAAAATTGTTAAAATTAACGAATTTGATGCATACAGATACTGCAAAAAAATTTGCTCAAGGGCGTCATCAATTTTTGAAAACCTACCTAGAGCAATTTGAAGCAGAATGGGAAGGTAGGCGTTAACCATTTTTACCACACCAGAAAATGCTCCATTTTGGGCATTTTTTGGTATAATAGAACTATTCAATTTTAAAGTAGGAACCTATATGACAGTGAAAATTGTAACAGACTCCAGCAATACTATGGAGCTTGAAGTGGCCCGAGAATTGGGTATCACTATTGTCCCCTTGACAACTATGGTTGATGGGGTAGTCTATTCTGATTTGGATCTAAAAGAAGGGCAATTCTTAGAATTGATGCGAAACAGCAAAGCTCTTCCTAAAACCAGCCAACCTCCAGTTGGTTTGTTTGCAGAAGTTTTTTCTGATTTGGCAAGTGATGGCAGTCAAATTATTGCTATCCATCTTTCTCATGCCCTATCAGGAACGGTAGAAGCTGCTCGGCAAGGTGCTACGCTGTCAGGTGCAGATGTGACGATTATTGATTCTGGTTATACAGACCAGGCTACAAAGTTTCAGGTGCTTGAGGCCGCTCGTTTAGCTAAGGATGGAGCTAGCAAGGAAGAAATCTTAGCAGCTATTGAAGAAATCAAACAGAAAACAGAACTGTATATCGGTGTATCAACCTTGGAAAATCTAGTCAAGGGAGGGCGAATTAGCCGTGTGACAGGTTTGCTGAGTTCCTTGCTCAATATTCGTATTGTCATGACTATGAAGGACCATCAGCTAGAACCAGTAGCCAAGGGTCGTGGGAATAAAACCTTTAAAAAATGGTTAGATGAATTTGTAACCAACCTAGATAGAAGAAAGCCTCTAGAAATTGGGATTTCCTATGCTGGCTCTTCTACCTATGCTTATGAAATGAAGGAGAGGTTGCAGCCCTACGTATCCACTCCCATTTCTGTCTTAGAAACCAGCTCTATTATCCAAACCCATACGGGAGAGGATGCATGGGCAATCTTGGTGCGTTATGAATAGTCGGAAAGTATTGCAAGGACTGGTCTTCTTTTTTACTAGCCTTCTTGGTTTTCTCCTTTTTTTTCATCTTTTGGTGCCGTCTGCTCAACCAGTCCTTTCCAAGGCAGACTATACAAAATCGAAAATCAAGCGCTTCTCCTATGTGGCCTTAGGTGATTCTTTAACTCAAGGAGTGGGTGATACAACCAACCAAGGTGGTTTTGTCCCCCTAGTAGCCCAGAGCTTGACCAACGATGAAGGTTACCAAGTGGATGCCCAGAATTTTGGAGTGGCCGGCAATACCAGCAATCAGATTCTGAAACGGATGGAGGAGAATCCAGAAATTGCGGATGCCTTGGCTAAGGCGGACCTGATGACCTTGACTGTGGGTGGAAATGATTTACGTAAAGTGATTTTGGACAATATTACCAGCTTAAAAATAACAACCTTTAAGAAGCCTTCTATTGCCTATAGCAAGCGGCTTCTAAGAATAATTGAGCTAGCTAGAAAAGACAATCCAAATCTCCCCATCTACGTGCTAGGAATCTATAATCCTTTTTACCTGAATTTCCCGGAGATGACGGATATGCAAGTAATCGTAGATAATTGGAACCAGACAACGCAGGAAACCGTTGACAAGCTAGATAAGGTTTATTTTGTGCCCATCAATGACCTTCTCTATCAAGGAATTGACGGTCAAGAAGGAGTCGTCCAGACATCCGGTGACGACACCAAAATTATCAATGATGCCCTTTATCAAGGTGATAATTTCCATCCCAACAACACAGGTTATGAAATCATGAAACGAGCAGTATTGGAGAAAATGAGTGAAACAAAAGACGACTGGAAAAACTAATATTTGGAAATGGCTTTTTCTTCTTTTATTGTCTGCAGTTTTGGGACTAGGGCTAGTGTTGTTCAATCGTATGACGACTTTTCGAGAAGATACTAGCCAAATTGCTATCCCAAAAGAGACAGAGACAAAGATTGGCACGTTTACCACCACGAGAAATCAACTCAACGATACAGTGGCGACTTATCTGGAAGACTATCAAAGCAAGGATTTTTCCTATAAGCTATATGCTAGTAATCAGTTGGTCCTATTTGAGGGAGAGTATTTGATCTTGGGGCAAAAAATTCCACTTTATATCTATTTTCAACCAAGTAAATTGGCTGATGGTAGCGTTCTGCTGACGGTGTCTGAAGTTTCAGCAGGAACCTTAGGATTACCTCGCGCTGAGATTTTAACCTATCTCAAAAAAAATTACAAGCTACCGAATTTTATTACAGTGGATGTAAATAAGAGCGCTATCCATATTCATACAACCAAAATTACCAATGATTTGGGAATTTATGTAAAGGCTAATACGATTGATCTCTACAATGATCAGATTATCTTTGATATTTACCGGAAAAAATAGGCTTTGCATGTAAAAAGCTTGACCAATTCAAGTTTTTTCGGTAATATAGTGGGGTGAGTATTAACTCAGAAAATTTTTGGAGGATTTAGCAAGATGGCTAACAAACAAGATTTGATTGCAAAAGTTGCAGATGCAACTTCATTGACTAAGAAGGATTCAGCAGCAGCTGTAGATGCAGTATTCGCAGCAGTAGCTGACTACCTTGCAGCTGGTGAAAAAGTTCAGTTGATCGGTTTTGGTAACTTCGAAGTTCGCGAACGCGCAGCTCGCAAAGGTCGTAACCCACAATCAGGTGAAGAAATCACTATTGCAGCTTCAAAAGTTCCAGCATTCAAAGCTGGTAAAGCCCTTAAAGACGCTGTTAAATAATTGCGACTTAAAAAGCCCGTCATATCAAGCTTTCTAGCTTGTATGATGGGCTTTTGTTCTTGTATTTTAAAATATGAAATTTATCTTTGGCTAATCTGTGCTATAATATAAAAAATAAGATAGGGAGTTTGGCATCATGTCCCAAGAAGAATTTCTCAAGGTTTTTAATGATTTGGAGCAGACCCTGCAGAATAAGTATGATACGATGGACACGATTTATGATTTGCTAGAGCGAGAGAAAAATGCAATAGAAAATAATCCAATAAAGGCTAATTGGGAGATTTTGGATATTGCTAGACGCTTGCGCAATATCCTAGCCCATGAGACTAGGACTAATTTGCCTGTGGTGGCGACCCCTTCCCAGCAAATCATTGATGTCCTAAAAAAAGTGACCCATGATTACCAACATCCCAAGACCCTGGGTGATTTTTTGGCAGAAGGGAAGCGGGAAAAGATTTTATCATTCCAGCTTCAGGATCGATTGACAGCTGTTTTGAAAGCTATCCATGAAAAGCATTTCAATCAGTTTCCGGTCTTTGATGGAGATGGTTATGTGGGTCTGATTTCCAATAATGGCATTGCCAATTGGTTGGCTCATCTTAGTGAAAAAGGAAGTTTTTCTGGCTTGGATTTGCAGGATGTAAGGATAGCAGAGATTTTGCCTTTTGAGGAAAATGGCGATACTGTCATCAGTCTTTCTAAGGAAAGCAGTTTATCTGAGACTCTACATCATTTTACAGGTACTAAGGTACGTGTGGCGCTTGTCTGCCATCGAAAAAATCTATCCATCCATTCACCAGCAGATATTGCTGGTATCATCACCAAGTCTGACATAGGCCAGATGGTCAAAGATTTACAGTGAGCACTACTTATAGAAAAAATGCCTGATACAAGTCAAGCATTTTTTTGTTGTTCTAATAGTTGCTATCAAGAGGTATTTCAATGATTGGTAGTATGTTTGATGGAATAAGTGGTTGCTGATCAGTGACTGTTAGTATTGGCAATATAAACACCTGTAATAATTAGAAAGACACCGATGGCTTGATAGTATGAAAAATATTCCTCCAAGAAAATGGAACCAGCAAGAATGGATACAACGGTGGCTACACCAATATAAGATGAGGTCCGATTCACACCAATATTGGCGATGGCCACATTGGTGAGGAAGAAAGCAACGACGGAACAGCCGATGGCTTGATAGAGTATAGCCAGGAGGAAATGGTGGTTCGTGAGTGGTAAAGTTAATAATGCTGTTATTTCTCCTTGGAATATAGCCTCTAGCAAGGCCAAAGAAACAAAGATAAGAGCCCCTGCTGATAGCATCATAAAGGTAATTTCAGCACTACTATAGTTAGAAGCTTTTTCAACAAAAACACTGTAGAGTGCGTAGGACAAGATGGCTAGGAATAAGAAACTATAACCTGAAAGAGACAGGCTTGAACTAGCCCCCACAGATATGATGGTGACCAGGACTCCAAAAAGGGTAAAGAGGATGCCAGCAGTCTGGAGTTTGGTTGGAGGTTTTTTGAGAATGATAGCTGAGGCTATTAGAGAAGCGACTGGAATGCAAGCTAGGAAGACACCGGATTCTGAAGCAGTGGTGTGGTTGATGCCGATTGTTTCGCCGATAAAATAGAGAACAGGGCTAAAGAGAGCGACGAGTATGAGAGGTTTGAGAGATTTTCCTGTAAGGTCAATCTTGATGAGGCCAATTAAAATACAAAAATTCATCACTAGAGTCGCTAAAAGAAACCGCCATCCTAGTAGTGCGAATTCTGAGGCAGTAGAGGTGGCTTGCTTAGTAAATATATAACTGAGCCCGTATAGTATTTCACATGTGATTGCACTCATGCTACCAATAAAAAATTTTTTCTTTTTTGCATCCATCATGTACCTCCACACTATATATGATTGCTCTGTTACCTATATTATACTGCTGGTTAGATAGACACGTCAACGGTATTGGGCCTTATCTTGGTACTATTCTCTTAAGTTCTGGGCTTTTAATACGAACTTTGAGGAATGCTCTTGTAAGTGTTTACAGAATGATTTAGAATGAGGCTAAGAAGTATACAAAGTGAGGTATCTTTTATGACAAAAGGTCTAAAAATTGCAACCATCGGTGGTGGTTCTAGCTATACACCTGAGTTGATGGAAGGTTTTATCAAGCGCTATGAGGAACTACCGATTAAGGAAATCTGGCTAGTTGATGTCGAAGCGGGCCGTGAGAAGCAAGAAATTGTTGGTGCGATGGCCCAGCGGATGTGGGATGCTTCTCCTTATGATGTCAAGGTTTATACTACTCTCAATCGAGAAGAAGCCCTCAAGGATGCAGACTTTGTAACCACTCAGTTTCGGGTAGGTCAGCTCAATGCTCGTATCAAGGACGAACGCATTCCTTTCTCTTATGGACTTTTGGGACAGGAAACAAATGGAGCTGGAGGGATGTTTAAGGCTTTTCGGACTATTCCAGTCATTTTAGATGTAGTAGAAGATATGAAGCGACTTTGTCCCAATGCTTGGTTGATTAACTTTGCCAATCCAAGTGGTATGGTGACGGAAGCTGTTCTGCGCTATGGCAAATGGGACCGTGTCATTGGTCTTTGCAATGTGCCTGTTATGGCTAAGATGACAGAGGCGATTATGCTGGATAGTCCAGCAGAGGATTTGATTTATAAATTTGCTGGTGTGAATCATTTCCACTGGCATAAGGTGGCAGACAAGGAGGGCAATGACGTTACACCTCAGATTATTGACAAGCTCTACCAAGAGGACAATGGTCTGCCTAAAAATATCCATGGAGTGCCTTTCTACAGAGAGCAGCTTGACCAGATGAACATGATTCCTTGTGGTTACCATCAGTATTACTACCGTGCTGAGGAAATGCTGGCTCATGGCTTGGAAGACTACGCCACAGTTGGTACCCGAGCGGAGCAAGTTAAGGCTTTGGAGCATGAACTTTTTGAACTGTATAAAGATCCTGCCCTAAACTACAAGCCTAAGCAATTGGAAGAGCGGGGCGGAGCCTATTATTCAGATGCAGCGTGTGAAACCATCGCGTCCATTTATGCCAACAAAAATACTGAAATAGTGGTTTCTACCCGTAATGATGGTGCTGTTCCGGATTTACCAGCTGACTGTGCTGTTGAAGTAACAGCTTACCTAGGTTCGCAAGGGGCGAGAAATGTGGCATTCGGACCGCTACCAACGGCTGAGCGAGGCTGGTTACAGGTGATGAAGGCAATGGAACTGCTGACTATTGAGGCGGCTGTGACAGGTAATTATGCCCTGGCTCTTCAAGCCTTTACTATCAACCCATTGATTCCATCTGGAGCAACAGCGAAGCGGGTGATGGACGAGCTCTTTATTGCCCATAAGGCCTATCTACCACAGTTTGCAGAGACAATTGCAAAATTGGAAGCAGAAGGCATCAGCATTAAGGATGAAAAAGTTCAAGAGTTGATGTAGATTGATATAGAAAAGAAGACCCACTGGTCTTCTTGTTTTATTTTATGTCCAACTTTTTCGATTAAGCTCCTTATTGGTCAAGCATGTTTTCATTTTCTTTTACAATTTCTGTGAAGCGGTGGGTGAAAAGGGCAGTCATCCCCCAGATGGTTTCGCCTTCGTGCTCGTAGAAGGGAATGGTCCAATCTCGGTTGCTAAAAGGGTAATCTGGTCCTTTGCGAATGCGCTCAAAAGGAAAGTTTTGCTGGTTATCAACTTTTAAGGTGAGTGAATGATAGGTTGGGGCTTCTTCCAATACTGTTTTCAAAGGCACAGTGAATAGTTTCGCCACCTCATCAGTATTTGGCTGAATCGTTTGCCAATCTTCAACAAGTAGTTGACCAACAAAGCAGTGAATGGTCCGATGTTGGTGGACAAGATAATCTATCTCACCAAAAACTGCGATTTGCTCTGGTTGGAGGAGTAGCTCCTCACAGGTTTCGCGGATAGCAGCTTCTAAAAGGGTCTCGCCACTCTCCACAGAACCACCAGGAAAGGATACTTCACCTGGCTGTGAAATGGTCTCGCTGCGGACCTGATAGAGAATTTGCCATTCATCTTTGATTTTAATCAATGGCAAAAGGATACTGTAAACTTTTTTTTGACCTATCGGTTGGGGAATATAACTGGAGAACAACTCTTTCATAGAAAAACTAACTTCCTCGAAAATAATCTATTTTCTCTTATCTTACAAAAGTTTTAGTTTGTGGTCAACAACCTAGTTTGGGAGCGCTATTTTCTGCGGATTTTATGGTAAAATAGAATCAGAAACTATTCAAGGAGACTCAAAATGTCTGATGTATTACAATTTGGCTATGGTCAGTTTGTTGCTGAAATGCAACTCAAGCGCCTCAATCGTCATGGCATTATCGCAGGAGCAACAGGTACTGGTAAAACAGTGACTCTGAAGGTCTTGGCTGAGCAGATGAGTGATCTGGGGATTCCGGTCTTTCTTTCGGATATCAAGGGAGATTTGATGAGTCTAGCTCAGGAAAATACAGCAGCTGTTTCACCAGAACGACTGGAGGCAACTCGTTACGGACTTTATGAGCCAGCCAGCTATCCAGTCGAGCTTTGGGATGTTGCTGGTGACAAGGGAATTCCTGTTCGTATAACTATTTCAGAGATGGGGCCTGTACTCTTGAGCCGTCTCTTGGGGCTCAATGAAACCCAGGCAAGTATTCTCCATATCGTATTTAGCGTGGCCGATGAACGTGGTCTTTTGCTGATTGATATGATGGATCTACGTGCTATGCTCAATTTCGTAGCAGAACATGCAGATGAGTTGAGTCAGTACTATGGCAATATTCCAGCCCGCTCAGTCGGGGCTATACTACGGAGTCTAGTGGTTCTAGAGCAACAGGGAGGTAGGGTATTCTTTGGCGAACCAAGTTTGGAAATTTCGGATCTGATGCGTACAGATGATGATGGGAGAGGTATCATCAACATTCTCAATGCCACTCAGCTCTTTAGTCAACCGACTCTGTATTCGACTGTTCTTCTTGCCCTCTTATCGGAACTCTATGAAGTCTTGCCAGAAGTGGGAGATTTAGATAAGCCTAAAATGGTCTTCTTCTTTGACGAGGCCCATGTTCTCTTTAAAGATGCACCGAAGGTGTTGCTAGAAAAAATCGAGCTGATTGTTCGACTAATTCGCTCCAAAGGTGTAGGGGTTTTCTTCGTCACCCAGAACCCAACCGATATACCCGATAGTATAGCCAGTCAGCTGGGTAATCGTATTCAGCATGGCCTCCGTGCCTTTACTCCTAAGGAATTGAAAACAGTAACTGTGGTGGCTGATACATTCCGCCAACAAACGGATCAAGATTTAGCTCAGGTCATCCAAGAACTCAAGGTTGGAGAAGCAGTTGTCTCTGTTTTGGGGGCAGATGGCACACCAACTTATGCGGATCGAGTGATGATTTATCCGCCTAAGAGCCTTTTGGGAACTGCCGATCCTAGCTTGGTTAATGCTCTTATCAATCACTCTAAACTCATGGACAAGTATGCAGAAGCGATTGATCGCGAGTCAGCCCACGAACAAATCGAGATTTGGGCTCAGGAAAAAGAGGCAGCTTTGCAAGAGCGCCTTGAAAAAGAAAACGCTCAAAAAGCGCAAAAGATGGCTGATAAAGTCGAAAAGACTGAGAAAAAAGAAGCTAAGAAAGCAAGTGCTCCGCGTAGAACGGATTCACCGATGGATCGTTTTACTAAGAATGTTATGTCAGCTGTTGGCCGAGAAGCTGGTCGCATCCTCATGCGAGGGATTACAGGTATGCTGACAGGGAAAAAATAAGTTTAATAGAGATTGGCCTAGTCCAGTCTCTTTTTGAGTTTCAACTTATCAGAGTGACTTTATGAAATAGTTTTCAGAAAAGCTAAATTTTCAACAAAGATAGAAACAAGTTTCTAAAATCGAAAAAACATTGAAAAATGTTTCTGAATAAGGTAAACTAGAAATGTAAGCGATTCCCAAGAAAGAGGCTTTATGAAAAACAAACAAATCATTCTTCCGATTATTGAGTCCTCTATCGATAGCATGACACAATTGGAGAAAGAGATTGCACATTATTTTTTATATGAAGATCCAGCAGATATTACTA
Source organism: Streptococcus minor DSM 17118 (assembly GCF_000377005.1). Classification (GTDB taxonomy): domain Bacteria; phylum Bacillota; class Bacilli; order Lactobacillales; family Streptococcaceae; genus Streptococcus; species Streptococcus minor. The sequence goes on along the minus strand of NZ_AQYB01000033.1, from coordinate 634,500 downwards.
CCAAGGTAGTGGCTCAGGTTCTACATGTGTCAAAAGCTAGCTTGACACGATTTGCACAAAAATGTGGCTTTAAGGGCTATCGTGAGTTTGCCTTTGAATACCAACGCTATAGGGAGCAGCGGGAACGGCAATTTTCTACCATTCATCAAGAATTAACTAAGAAAGTGTTGTCTGACTATGATGAAATCCTGACCAAGACCTATTCCTTGGTTGATGAAGCTCAGATTTTACGCATTAGTCAACGATTGGAGAAAGCAAAACGAGTTTATTTTTATGGAAAAGGCTTATCCAGCCTGGTTTCACAAGAAATGAAAATTCGCTTCATGCGGCTAGGCTTGATTTGTGAAGCTGTGACAGATGGGCACATGTTGCAGTGGATGGATAATGTGATTGATTCAGAATGCTTGGTTATAGGCCAGTCTATTTCTGGGAAAACGTTAGCAGTCGTAGAAGGGTTAAGGAAGGCAAAGCAAAAAGGAGCGTATACGATTTTGATGTCAACGCAGAAGCTCGAAAAGGATGATATAGCAGATGAGGTGCTACTTGTGGCATCTGCTAAAAACCTCAGCTATGGCAATCGTATTTCTCCCCAATTTCCACTATTATTGATGGTGGACTTGCTTTATGCTCATTTTATGGCCAATAATCAGAATGAAAAAGAAAGGCGCTTCAATCGTACAATTATCAATAAATGAAGGAGGTTAGATTATTTTGAAAAAAGAGAAATTTTTAGAGGCGATAAAAGGGGGCATTATTGTCTCTTGTCAGGCCTTGCCAGGAGAACCGCTTTACAGCGAAAATGGTGGGATTATGCCTCTCTTTGCGAAAGCAGCTGAAGAAGCGGGGGCTGTTGGGATTCGGGCCAATTCGGTTCGGGATATTAAGGAGATTCAAGCAGTAACCAAACTGCCTATTATCGGAATTATCAAACGAGATTATCTACCGCAGGAGCCTTTTATCACTGCTACCATGAAGGAAGTAGATGAGCTGGCTGAGCTAGATATCGCAGTCATTGCCTTAGATTGTACTTTTAGAGAACGCCATGATGGCTTGAGCATTTCAGAATTTATTGGAGCAGTGAAGAAAAAATATCCTAAACAACTCTTTATGGCCGATATTTCAACTTTTGAAGAAGGAGTTGCGGCATATGAGGAAGGGATTGATCTGATTGGTACGACTCTTTCTGGTTACACGACTTATAGCAGACAAGAAGATGGACCAGATATGGAACTCATCGATCAACTATGTAAAGCAGGGCTTCCTGTGATTGCTGAAGGGAAAATTCATACTCCAGAGCAGGCTAGCCAAATTCAGAAGTTGGGGGTGGCAGGAATTGTAGTTGGAGGAGCCATTACTCGTCCCAAAGAAATTGCCCAACGTTTTATTTCAGCCTTGTAAACTAATATTCATAAAGGAGAAGAAAAATGGATTTTAAGAAATTTTCAAAACTCAGTCAGGCCTTTATGCTACCGATTTCCATCCTTCCGGTTGCAGGTCTCTTGCTCGGAATTGGAGGAGCCTTATCCAATACCAACGCTGTGTCCCAGTTCCCGCTTTTAAACCAAGAGTGGTTGCAGGTGATATTTAAGATTATGAGTACCGCTGGCGGCGCGGTCTTTGCAAATTTGGCTCTCATCTTTGCTATCGGTGTTGCGGTTGGTTTGGCAGATGCTGACAAGGGGACAGCAGGTCTCTCTGCTGGTGTAGCCTATCTAGTTTATACTGCTACGATTAGCGGTTTCTTGACTATTTTTTCAGAAGAAGGAGCTAGCATTGATACAGGAGTTTTGGGAGCCCTAATCATTGGCTTGGTGGTCGTAGCCCTGCATAATCGTTATCGCAAAATCGAGCTACCAGCTTATTTGAGTTTCTTTGGTGGTTCTAGATTTATTCCGATAGTATCTTCCTTTGCAGCTATCGCTATTGGGTCGATCTTTTATGTCATTTGGCCACCTGTCCAAGATGCCTTAGTGGTATTTGGTGAAAAAATTGCAGATATGGGAAGTTTTGGTACTTTTCTATATGGTTTCTTCCTACGTTTGACAGGAGCTTTTGGCCTACATCATACCATTTATCCAATGTTTTGGTATACTTCTTTAGGCGGTTCAGAAGTAGTAGCTGGTGAAACCATCCAAGGAGCTCAAAATATCTTCTTTGCGCAACTAGGGGACCCAAATCATACTGGTCTCTTTACCTATGGTACTCGTTTCTTTGCGGGTCGCTTTGCAACGATGATGTTTGGTTTGCCAGCTTCCTGCTTAGCTATGTACCATACTATTCCAAAGGAAAACCGCAAGAAATTCGGCAGTTTTTATTCAAGTAGTGCACTTACCTCTATCTTGACTGGTATTACTGAACCTATCGAGTTTGCCTTTCTCTTTGTAGCACCATGGTTGTATGTGGTGCATGCTTTCTTAGACGGTGTCTCTTTCTTCATTGCTGACCTCCTCCAAATTCGTATCGGGAACTCTTTCTCAGGTGGCTTGATTGACTTTACCATTTTTGGTATTTTTCAAGGCAATGCTCAAACCAACTGGATTTTGGTTCTTCCTATTGGTGCTCTTTGGGCAGCGATGTACTATTTTGTCTTTAAATTCCTGATTACTAAGTTTAAAGTGGCGATTCCGGGTATGGAAACTGGTGAAGCAGAGTCTAGTCATTCCTCTAAGATGATGGCAAATGGAAATAGCCTTCATGACCTTTCTATCAACATCATTGATGCATTGGGTGGTGATGCGAATATAGAGGATGTGACAGCTTGTGCAACTCGTCTTCGTGTCTCCCTAAAAGACAGTTCTCTGGTAGATAAGGACGTCCTCAAAGCAATTGGGGCTACAGCTGTATTGGATGTGAAAAATGGTATTCAGGCAATCTATGGTGGCAAGGCCATCCTGTATAGCCAAGAAATTAACCAGATTCTCGGGCGTGAAGAATAAGAAATTCAGAGATTGGACCCAGTCCAGTCTCTTTTTTGAAGTAAAATTGTTTACAAATGTAATCGAAATGTGTATAATAAGTTTACAAATGTAATCGAAAGGTGAAAATAGATGGCAAAAGAAAATTATGCGGTAGAGGGTATGACCTGTGCCACCTGTGCTTTGACAGTGGAAAAGGCTCTGGAAAAACTAGAAGGTGTCCATCAAGCAACCGTCAATTTGGCCAATGAGACTGTTAGTCTAGATTATGACGATAAGGCTCTAACTTATGCCGATTTGGAGGCTACAGTAAACAAGGCTGGTTACCAACTTCACCGTGACATGAAGACAGAAACGTTTGATGTTGTGGGCATGACCTGTGCCACCTGTGCCCTAACTGTTGAAAAAGTTGTTGGTCGACTAGCAGGTGTTGAAGAAGCTAGTGTCAATTTGGCAACAGAAAAGCTGACAGTTCGCTACGATGCACAAAATCTTTACCCATCACAAGTAGTAGAAGCAGTCAGCAAGGCAGGTTATCAAGCCCTACCTCAAATTGAGAATGTTGTATCCGAGTCAGTTGAAGACAGACAAGAAAAGCAGACAAAGGAACTTTGGCATCGCTTTATTTGGTCAGCAGTCTTTACCCTACCATTACTCTATTTGGCTATGGGACCCATGCTTCCCTGGGGAGGTCTTCCCTTGCCAGATTTTCTCGATCCTGCCCATGAGTCTGTCCGCTATGCCATAGCTCAGCTGGCCTTAACTTTGCCAGTTATCTATCTGGGTCGCTCTTTTTATGTCAGAGGTTTTAAGAACTTTCTGGGCGGCCATCCCAATATGGATTCGTTGATTGCCATTGGTACCAGTGCAGCTTTATTACAGGGGATTATCATGACAGGGCTCTTGTATATGGGCAAGGTAGCAGTGCATCATGGTGGCCATCCAGAGCTTTATTTTGAATCGGGGGCAGTTATTTTGACCCTCATCACCCTTGGAAAATACATGGAACTAGTCTCCAAGGGTCGTACTTCTCAAGCCATCAAACAGTTGATGGGCCTAGCTCCAAAAACAGCACGCGTCATTCGCAATGATGAAGAAATCCAGATTCCGTTGGAACAAGTGATAGTAGGGGACTTACTAGTCGTTAAGCCGGGAGAAAAAATCCCTGTTGATGGAAAAGTAGTGGACGGTCGTTCGACTGTGGATGAGTCCATGTTGACAGGTGAATCCTTGCCTGTTTTGAAGGAAGTAGGGAGTCCAGTTGTGGGTGCGTCCATCAATAAAAATGGATCTTTCCAGTTTATGGCAACAAAGGTCGGAAAAGATACAACCCTCTCTCAAATTATCCAACTAGTCCAAGAAGCACAAGGTTCTAAGGCACCAATTGCCAAACTAGCCGATCAGGTATCAGCAGTCTTTGTTCCTATTGTTATGGGCTTGGCCATCCTATCTGGTTTGTTTTGGTTTTTCCTAGGCCAAGAATCGTGGATTTTCTCCCTGTCCATCTTGATTTCTGTTCTAGTCATTGCCTGTCCATGTGCTTTGGGTTTGGCAACTCCGACTGCTATCATGGTGGGCACAGGAAAGGGTGCTGAGTACGGTGTCCTCATCAAATCGGGTGATGCTCTAGAGGAGGCCAAGAAAATCCAAACCATTGTCTTTGATAAGACTGGTACGATTACTGAAGGAAAGCCCGTTGTGACAGACATACTAGTGACTGGAAATGTTACAGAGGATGAGCTATTGCGGCTGGCTGCTGCAGCCGAACAAGGTTCTGAGCATCCATTGGGTGAGGCCATTGTCGCATCCGCTAAAGATAAACAGCTGGACTTACCGAAATTATCAGATTTCACTGCTGTATCAGGATTTGGAATTTCAGCCAATATAGAGGGTCAGACCCTTTATCTAGGAAATAGCAAATGGATGTTGGAACAAGGAATCGTTCTTGGGGCTTTTGAACAAGAGGCTCAAGCCTTGGCAGCACAAGGGAAAACACCGATGTATCTGGGACAACATCAACAACTTTTGGGGATCATCGCAGTAGCGGATACGATTAAAGAGAGTAGTCGTGAGGCTATTTCCCTCTTGCACAAGATGGGGATTGAAACCATTATGTTGACTGGAGATAATGACCTCACTGCCCAAGCCATTGCCAAGCAAGTGGGGATAGACCGTGTCTTGAGTGAGGTTTTACCAGAAGATAAGGCAAGAGAAGTCAAGAAACTCCAAGAAGCTGGCTACCATGTCGCCATGGTTGGAGATGGTATCAATGATGCCCCTGCCCTAGCTCAGGCCCACATTGGTATGGCTATTGGGAATGGAACCGACGTGGCCATCGAGTCTGCGGATATCGTCCTGATGCGCAATAAACTGACAGATGTCGCAACTGCCATCCAGCTTTCCCGGGCAACTATCCGAAATATCCAGCAAAATCTCTTCTGGGCATTTGCCTATAATGTCATTGGTATTCCAGTTGCTATGGGGATTCTCCACATTTTTGGTGGACCTCTTCTAAATCCTATGTTGGCAGGTGCAGCCATGAGCCTCAGCTCTGTCTCTGTCCTTCTCAACGCCCTACGCCTGAAGGGCTTTAAACCAGGAAAATCATAAAGACAAGGTTTGAGACCTTGTCTTTTTCATGCTATAATAATATGGATGAACTAGTATCTGAAAAAGTTGATAAAACCATATATAAAATAGGGAGAGAAAAAATGCAGCTTAAAACAGAGAGATTGAGCATTCGGCCTTTTGAAGTCGAGGATAAAGAAGATATCTTTGAAATTTATGAAGATGAGGAAACCTGTCGCTTTTTGCTTCATGAGCCTTGGACGGACAGGGCTAGGGATGGGCATTTTGAGCGAAAACGAAACCAGCGGAGTCTGGGTCAAAAGTGCAGTCTGAGCCTGGCTGTTCTTGCAGATGACAAGGTCATTGGAGACATCGCCATCTGGTACACGGATATGAAAGAAACAGTGGAGATTGGCTATGCCTTTAACAAAAATTATTCTGGTTTTGGCTATGCCAGTGAGGCTCTTTCAGCAGTGGTGAGGAGCCTCTTCAGGGACTATGCCATCCACCGAATCCAGGCCAATATGGATGCCCGCAATCTGGCTTCAGCCAAACTGTGTGAGCGGATTGGCATGCGCAGAGAAGCCCATTTTATCCAGGATTATTGGTCCAAAGGTGAGTGGACGGACAGCTATGTTTATGCCATGTTAGAAGGGGATTTACCAAACTGACCGAGCCAAACATTGCGCAGAGGTTTTTCTTCCTCTATTTCCCAATCAAATGATTGGTATTTTTTCCTGGAAATGCTTACAATAAAGAAAAAGAGTTTTAGGGAGGAAATTGATATGACAACATTTATCGGAAAAGAAGTGACCCTGACTGGCAAGCAACCACAGGTGGGAGAAGTGGCTCCAGATTTTACTATCATGGCAACGGATTTGAGTAAGAAATCCTTGACTGATTTTAGCGGAAAGAAAGTAATCAGTGTTATTCCATCAATTGATACGGGGATTTGTTCGACCCAGACTCGCCGTTTCAACCAAGATTTGACGGATATTGAGGATACTGTGGTTATCACCGTTTCCTGTGACTTACCCTTTGCTCAGGCTCGTTGGTGCGGTGCAGAAGGGTTGGAAGCAGCAGTGACCCTTTCGGATTATTACGATCATTCCTTTGGTAAAGCCTACGGACTCTTGATGGAAGAGTGGAATCTCTTGGCGCGTGCGGTCTTAGTTTTGGATGAAGACAATTGTATCACTTATACTGAATACCTTGACAATGTGAATGAACACCCTGACTACGAAGCTGCTATCGCAGCCGTCAAAGCATTGTAAAAATATGAAAAGCAACCCTTAGAAAATCTGGGGTTGTTTTTTTATGATGAACGACTGTTTTATGCCCAGAGCCTAAAAGCCAACCTCTTTTTTGTTTAGTTTTTCTTAGATAAATAGGTTTAAAAGTAGTATAATAATATATAACCATTTACTACTATGTATGACTGACAAAGGAGGAGAACAGATGATTCAATTTGACCATGTTTCCAAACAATATGGAGACTTTACAGCCCTTAAGGATTTGAATTTAACCTTGGAAAATGGGGAGATTTTTGGCCTGATTGGACATAATGGAGCTGGTAAGACGACCACGATTAGTTTATTGACTTCCATTATCGAACCAACAAATGGCAGTATTTTGGTGGATGGGTTAGAGCTTAGCCAACACCGCGATGAGATAAAAAAACAGATTGCTTATGTACCAGATTCACCAGATATTTTCCTCAATTTGACAGCGCGTGAGTACTGGAACTTTTTGGCAACGATCTATGGTGTAGACCATGAAACAGCTAAAGAACGGATAGATAGTCTATCCCTACTCTTTGATATTAAGGAGCGTCAGTATGAGACCATCGATAGCTACTCTCACGGTATGCGGCAGAAGACGATTATTATCGGAGCGCTAATCCCAAATCCTGATATCTGGGTATTGGACGAACCTTTGACTGGCTTGGACCCGCAGGCGTCCTATGACCTAAAAGAGATGATGAAGGAACATGCCCAAAAGGGGAATACTGTTCTCTTTTCCACCCATGTACTATCAGTAGCTGAGCAACTGTGTGATCGTATCGGTATTCTAAGAAAAGGGGAAATTATCTTTGTGGGAACGCTGGATGAGTTGAAGAATCAGTATCCAAACAAGGATTTGGAAACCATCTACCTAGAATTAGCGGGGCGCCAGACAGAAGTAAAGGTAGGTGAGGATGAATGAAGTGGTCAAACGTTTGGGAATTAACCAAAATCAATATTCTTTATTCCAACCCGCAAGTCTTGGCATCCGTCAAGAAAAAGAAGGAAAAGAAACCGGAAAAGAAAATTTCAGCCTATAAAAGTATGATGCGCCAGCAGATGTTTGGTATGCTGATAATGCTGGTTCTTTATTCTTATATGTTCATGGGGATTGACTATACCCTTATGCCTGGTATGTTTACTGTCCAATTGACCATGTTCATGATTATTTCCTTGGTATATGGGTTTACTAGCTTCTTTTCCATTTTTTACGATAGTAATGACACTAAGCTTTATCTACCCTTACCCTTGAAAGCTAGTGAGGTCTATATGGCTAAGTTGCTTGCAGCTCAAGGGGCGGTGTTGACTTATCTATCACCTATTATCCCCATGCTTGGAATTAGTTACTGGCAACTGACAGGCTCTGCCATCGGTCTCCTATGGGTCTTGCCCATGCTTGGTTTGATTGTTATTTTTATCAATCTGGTGGGCTTGACACTGATTCACTTTATCGGTGAATTGCTGGTGAGAAGTCCTTATAAAAAAGCTATTTCAGCTAGTCTGATGGCCATCTCAACAGTATTGGCTGTCGGTGTGATTCTATTTGTACAATTCAGCAGTCAAAATCAGATGCTCAGTAAGCATCCGACAGACATGCCCAATATTTACCTGATTCGGGGCTATTATGATATGGTCGCTCGACCATTTAGTTCAGAAGCATTCCTGAATTTCGGGCTTATTCTCTTGCTGATTGTCGTTTTGGCTATTTTTGTCAGCCGACGAGTGGTTCCATCTTATTTCCAACAAATTTTGGCCATGGAACATGTGCAGTCCAGCAAAAGACAGCGAAAACCAAGAACGAGCAAGGGCATGACTGTGAAGCAGACTCTCACCAAGCACCACCTCTCTACCTTGGCAGATGGAACACTCATAGTGCAAACTTATATTATGCCCTTGCTCTATTGTTTCATCTTTATCCCTACACTTCTGCAGGGTAAATTCTCCTTGTCTGATATTCCTCTGGGCTTTTTTGGAGTGAGCTTCTTGATTGGCTCTATCTTTGGATTTTTCTTTGGTAATCCAAATAGTTTTTTAGGGACAGCCATTTCGCTAGAGCGAGAGAACTACACCTTCCTTAAAACTCTACCGATTAACTTTAAAAGTTTTCTGATTGATAAATTCTTGTTACTTAGTCTGCTTCAGCATGGTTTTCCTCTGATGGTCTATATGATATTGCTCTTTTTCTTCCTCAAACCACCTTTACTTCTGACGCTAGTCTTTCTATCGGGGGTTGTTCTTACTGCGATGTTGATGGGTCAGGTTGTTTACTGGCGAGATTATCGTCTCTTGACTCTCAACTGGCAGAACATCAGTCAGCTCTTTTCTCGAGGAAAAAGTAATCTTCTAGTAGCATTTGGAACCTTTGGTCTTTTGATTATCGGAAGTCTTATGACAATGTTTTCAGTCATGCTATCTGTCCGTACTAGCATTTTAGTGGTCAATCTCAGTCTCTTTATCATTCTTTTATGCTTGATGGCAGGACTCCAGTTCTTTATTTACCGAGGATTTTGGAAGAAGTTATAAATTTAAAAGCCTTTCGTGAGAAAGGCTTTATTTGATGCATCTAGCACTTGATAAAGAGTACTCATCATTCTCTGAGTCAGATACAATGAGCAGGAGGGATTCGTTGTTTTCTCCTCAGTCTTTTCCCCAAAATACCCCAGTTCTAGGAAGAGATGCAGTCATACAATGACTAACTATTTCGGCCCGTCTTTGAATTATCTGGCTTTTTAGATTACAATGGAAGGTAGAGAAAATGATTATTTAGTAGAAAAGAAGGGAATTATATGGCCTATATTGAAGTCAAGCATTCTACCAAACGTTATGGAACAGGTAGCAATCAAATTCTTGCCAATCATGATGTGACCTTTGATATTGAAAAGGGTGAATTAGTCGTCATCTTGGGTTCATCAGGTGCAGGAAAATCTACCCTGCTGAATATCTTAGGGGGGATGGATACCAATGATGAGGGGCAAGTTATGATTGACGGAATGGATATTGCTCAGTTTAGCTCCCACCAACGGACCAATTATCGTCGAGATGATGTGGGATTTGTATTTCAATTTTATAATCTAGTTGCTAATTTAACAGCAAAAGAAAATGTCGAATTGGCTTCTGAAATTGTCAAGGATGCTATGGAGCCAGTTCAGATTTTGCAAGAGGTGGGATTGGGTGATCGTCTCAATAACTTCCCAGCTCAACTTTCTGGTGGTGAGCAACAGAGGGTTGCTATTGCGCGTGCGGTAGCTAAAAAACCTAAAATTTTACTCTGCGATGAGCCGACAGGTGCCTTGGATTATCAGACGGGCAAGCAGGTTCTCCAGATTTTGCAGGATATGGCGCGCAAGCAAGGTACGACAGTTATCATCGTGACCCACAATACCGCTCTAGCTCCGATCGCTGATCGGATTATCCATATGCGGGATGCAACTGTCCAGTCTGTCCAGCTCAACCCAGTTCCGCAAGATATTGCGACTCTGGAATACTAGAGGTGACTATGAAAAAGAAAATATATTGGAAAGACATTTGGTTGTCTATTCATCAGTCAAAGGGACGCTTTTTTTCCATTTTTAGTCTTATGATGATCGGATCTATGGCTCTGGTCGGGCTCAAAGTAACAACACCAAATATGGAGCAAACAGCCCAGGATTTTGTGGAAAAGAGCCAAATGTTGGATTTGGCGGTGATGGCGGATTATGGTCTTGATGAGGCCGACATAAGAGAGATTAAAGAAATCCCTGATGCTCAGGTGGAATTTTCTTATCTAACCGATGTGACCATTGCAGGAAAGAATGATGCCGTAAGGATTTTTTCAAAGCCAAACCAGATTTCCCAATTTCAATTGGTTTCAGGGGTATTTCCTAAAAATGCCAAGGAAATCGCCCTATCAGAAAGTTTGAAAAAGAACTACAAACTGGGTGATACTATTTCCTTTCAGTTGGGGGATAAGTCCCTCCTCAAGGATGCAACATTTGTCATCACAGGTTTTGTCCAATCTTCGGAAATTTGGGACAGGACCAACATAAGCCCATCAGCTATTGGAACGGGAGAGCTAGCAGGTTACGCTGTTACGAGTTCAGAGGCTTTTGATTCGGATGTCTATACGCTAGCTCGCATTCGCTACAATGATTTGGTCGCTCTTCCCTATTATAGTTCTGCCTATGAGGAAATATTGGCCCAACACCAGCAAGATTTGGAAAAGATTTTAGCTGATAATGGACAGCAACGTTTGCAATCCATAAAGGCAGATGTGCAGAAAAAAATCGATGATGGTCAGGCAGAAATTGTCCAATCTGAGAAGGCTTTATCAGATGCCCAACAAAAGATTAAAGATGGTGAAGACCAGCTTGTAGAGGGTCAAGGTCAGTTGGATAGGGTCAAAGAACAGCTAATCCCAGGTCAAAGTAAGCTAGCTAGTTCTTGGCAGGAGCTGGTTGCTGCAAAGGCTACATTAGATGCTACTGCTCGGGAATTGGATACAGCCAAGGCTCGCTTAGATACGACTGCTCAGGAATTGGAGGATACACGGCAGCAGTTGGATAGTAATAAAGCTAATTTAGACAGGACTAAAAATCAACTGGATTTAGCTGCTAGCCAGTTGGCCAGTGCCAAATCTCAGTTGGATGCTAAGAATCAAGAGTTAAATCTGGTAGCCGCTCAGATTACAGAGGCCCAATTTCAACTTCAGACTGCTAAGCAAGCCCTAGAAGAGCGGATAAACCAACTGATTTTTGAAGGCAAGGATCCGTATTCGATGCCCGAAATTCAGGCTGCCCAAGCCGAAATTCAAGCTCAAGAGGCGAGCTTAGCCCAGGCTATGCAGTCCTACGAAGCAGGTTTTGCTCAGTATCAGGCTAGTTTTAGCCAGTACCAAGAACAAGAAAAGCAATACCAATCAGGTAAGCAGCTCTATGAAGCCGGCCTAGCTCAATACCAAGAGGCTCAGGCCCAATATGAGTCTGGAGTGGCTCAATACCAAGAGGCTCAAGCACAATATGCATCAGCCTATGCTCAATATCAAGATGGTTTAGCTCGCTATCAGGCTGGTCTTCATCAATACCAAACGAGTCAGACCGAGTTAGGTGCCGCTGATGAAACGATTACTCACCAAGAAAGTGAATTATCCCAAGCTCACAATGATCTAGTTATTTCCAAGGAAAAGTTTGAGGAAGAATCCAGTCAAGCTCAAAAGAAACTTCAAGATGCGAAGACAGATTTGCAAGAAGCCCAAGCAGAAGTAGCTGGTCTTAAGCCGCCGGTTTATCAGGTATACAGCCGTTCAACACTTCCAGGTTCTTATGGCTATGAAAATTACCGTGAATCCACCACTAGTATCTCATCAGTTGGGAATATCTTTCCGGTTGTCCTCTATCTCGTTGCAGCACTAGTGAGCTTTACGACCATGACTCGCTTTGTTGATGAGGAGCGCAATAATTTGGGGATTTTGGGAGCTCTAGGCTACACCAAGGGACAGATTATCACCAAATTTGTGATTTATGGACTGCTAGCCAGTTTTGTGGGAACCTTGGTTGGTATCCTGCTTGGCAATATTCTGCTCTCGCCAATGATTAGTACTATCATCTCCAAAACAACGGTTATCGGACAGTCCAATCTTTACTTTTATCCATCTTGGACCATGCTGGCTTTAGGCTTGGCTCTCCTTGCAGCAGTTTTACCAACCTATCTGGTGGCTCGGAAGGAATTGGAGAATGAACCAGCTCAGCTCTTACAAGGAAAACCACCAGTTGCTGGGTCAACCATCCTTTTGGAAAAAATCCCATTTATCTGGAAAAAGTTGAGCTTTACCCAAAAAGTTACAGCTCGCAATATCTTCCGCTACAAGCTACGCATGTTTATGACCATCTTTGGGGTAGCTGGCTCAGTCGCTCTCCTCTTTGCTGGTTTGGGCATACAGTCTTCTGTCTCGGGTATTGCAGATACCCAGTTTGGTGAACTAATTTCTTACGATATCCAGTTGCTACAAAAAGAAGAAGCCAGTGCTGAAGAAGTGGCTAGCATCCAAAAAGTCCTTCAATCAGACAAGGTCAAAAAATCGGTCTCTATTTACTCAAGAAACTTGTCTGAAAAAGTAGCTGGTGAAAATGACAAAATCTATATCAACCTGATGGTTGCAAACCAAAAGGATTTAAAAGAATTTGTTCAGCTACGTAAGCGAGGCAAAGACAAGATCAATTTGACCAATAATGGAGCAGTTTTGACGGAAAAACTAGCTAGTCTTTATGGAGTCAAAGTTGGTGATGCAGTGACTCTTCATCTGGATGATAAGGATATCCATGTTCAGGTAGCTGCCATTGCCGAGATGTATACCGGTCATTTCATTTATATGACTCCGGCCTACTACGAAAAAATAACAGGAAGACCATCTAAGAAAAATAGCTATTTGATTATTCCTGAACATCAAACACCATCTCAGATTAAGAATTTAGCAGCAGAATTTTTGGCTATGAAGGGAGTCGAAGCTTTGGTGAAGCATACAGCCTTGATTGCTCTTATCAATCAGGTAGCAGACTCTCTCCACTCCGTTATGGTCATTTTGACCATTCTATCGGTCCTCCTAGCAGTAGTCATCCTCTTTAACCTGACTACTATCAATGTAGCTGAACGGATACGCGAACTATCTACGATCCGAGTGCTGGGGTTCCATAATAGGGAAGTGACGCTTTATATCTATCGAGAAACCATTGTTTTAGCTATCGTTGGTATCCTGGTTGGTCTAGGTGCAGGCTACGCCCTTCACAAATGGATTTTGAGCCTCCTTGGTTCCTCTACGACCATGTTCAATCCAACAGTCCCTATCCAAGGCTATCTGATTCCAGTTATCAGTGTCATATCTATCCTCGCCATTCTTGGTATTATGGTCAACCGCAGGCTTCGTCAGGTGGATATGTTGGAAGCACTCAAGTCTGGAGAGTAGGATGTGAATAAGATAAAAAGCAAAATAAATATGATGAAAGCATGACAGCTGAAACTGTCATGCTTTTTAGTGATTGTTCTATGCTAAATAGAAATCGTGCTCTTTTTAGATGAAGTGGCCTACTATTTATATAAACAAAAAAAAGAGCCATTTCCGCATGCTATACTATAAATAGTAGAATAAAGAGGATAAACAAATGCAAAATTCTATAGCATTCTGTTGAGGACTGGGTTTATTTGATGTCAGTTTATTTACTTACTTCTTGGAAATTCAATTAAGACTACTCATCCTAGTCTTTTTTTGGTAAAATAGGACAGAAAAAGATTGAGTTTTCAAAGGAGAGAGTAGTGTATGAGCCATCGTATTTACACTATGCGTTTTGCTAGTGTCTTTCAGGCCTTGATTGATAAGGCAGAGCGCAAGGGCAAGACTAGGCAGGATGTGCTGGATTTAACTAGTTGGTTAACAGGTTACAATCTGGAGGAGATTGAGCAAGCATTTCGGTCAGGTATAACTTACGGGGACTTTTTCAGACAGGCTCCCCAATACACCCCTTATCGTGTCAATATTACCGGTAAAATTTGTAGTGTGCAAATTGAGACAATAGAAGAGCCCCTTATGCAAGAAATTCGTCGTCTGGACCGCTTGGTGGACTGGCTAGCCAAAGGTAAGTCGGTTGCGGACATTATCGGGAAATATCAGTTATGAGAGATTATGCCTGCTATTATGAGGCTATAACTGCCTCACTCCGTACATCGCCCAGTCGCCTCTTTTTGCTCAATCTCTTTAATAGTAGTATCACCAAGCTTATGTACCTCATTTATCCTATTTTATTGATATATATTGCTTGGTGCCTACCCAATCGCCTTCTGCCCTATATTTTGATACCAGGTTTGAGTTTTAGTGTGGTCACGTTCATTCGAAAAAGCTTCAATCAAGCTCGCCCTTACGAGGCTTGGAGTATTGAGCCACTATTGACAAAGGAAACAGCTGGTCAATCCATGCCCAGTCGCCATGTCTTTTCTGCCACCATGATTTCGATGTGTTTTCTCAGTGTGAACCTTTGCTTAGGAGCTGTTTTACTGATCTTATCAGCTATTCTGGCAATCTGTCGTGTCTTGGGAGGAGTTCATTATCCCAAAGATGTTTTGGTGGGAATGCTTCTTGCGATTCTAGCAGGTAGCCTGCTCTTTATTTTTTAAATGAAAGAAGTAGCCTCAGTGGCTACTTTTTTACTTTTTATTCTCCTGGTGCTTGCTATTGCACTTTAAAAGACTTATACTAGTTGTACTATAATTTATGTAAACGCTGACAAAAAATGAAAACTGATGAGAAGGAATATGATGAAAAAGTGTCCATTGTCCAATATCACCTTATCTGTCTTTATCTTGATGGCCTTTGTTTTGGCCATGTCTGCCATGCTTTTCAAGGGGATTGTAGACAAGGTAACTACTAAATAAATAGGGTAAAAATAAGTACTGATGATTGGGATGGTCAGAATGTGGGTGGTTCTCTTTTTATTAGAAAACCATCTTTCTTTCCTTGGAAATCACCAAACCATGCTATAATAGAAGTATGAAAAATAAACTTTTACTCATTGACGGCTCTTCCGTCGCTTTTCGGGCCTTCTTTGCCCTTTACAATCAGATTGATCGCTTCAAGAGTCCGACTGGTCTGCATACGAATGCCATTTATGGTTTTCATCTTATGCTCAACCATCTGATGGAACGGGTTCAGCCGAGTCATATTCTCATCGCTTTTGATGCTGGAAAAACGACCTTTCGAACAGAGATGTTTGCGGATTATAAGGCAGGCCGTGCCAAAATGCCTGATGAGTTCCGTGAGCAGCTGCCCTTTATCCGTGAAATGCTGGATGCCATGGGGATTCGACACTATGAGTTAGTGAACTATGAAGCTGACGACATCATTGGTACCCTAGACAAGATGGCGGAACGAACAGAAGTTCCGTATGATGTAGTCATTGCCAGTGGGGATAAGGACCTGATTCAGTTGACTGATGCCAATACCATCGTAGAGATTTCCAAAAAAGGGGTAGCTGAATTTGAAGAGTTTACACCGGACTACCTCATGGAAAAAATGGGTATCACACCGAGTCAGTTTATAGATCTCAAGGCACTCATGGGCGATAAGTCGGATAATATTCCAGGTGTCACCAAAATTGGAGAAAAGACTGGACTCAAGCTTTTAACAGAGTTTGGCAGCCTAGAGGGGATTTACCAGAATATTGATAGCATGAAAGCCTCCAAGATGAAAGAGAATCTGATTGCCGATAAGGAACAGGCCTTTCTCTCTCGAACATTGGCTACAATTGATACTCAGGCTCCGATTGAGATTGGTCTGGACGATCTGCTCTACAACGGTCCAAATGTGGATAGGCTCAGTAACTTTTATGATGAAATGGGCTTCAAGCAACTACGTGCCCAGTTAGGACAAGACGGACAAGTAGAAGAGACAGAAATTCAATTTACAGCAGTAACAGAGGTCACAGCAGACATGTTGCAGGCTGAAGATGCCTTCTATTTTGAAATTCTTGGTGAAAACTACCATAGGGAAAAACTAGTTGGTCTAGCTTGGGGGCGCCCAGGACAGATTTATGTTGCTAATCCAACCATCCTTGAACAGCCAGTTCTGAGAGAATTTTTAGCCCAACAACCTATCAAGACCTATGACTTTAAGCGCAGTAAGGTTCTCCTATCTCATCTAGATATTGATTTGCCTCAGGCTACCTTTGATAGCCGTTTAGCCAAATATCTCCTGTCTACTGTTGAAGACAATGATCTCTCGACGATTGCCCACCTCTATGGAACGAGTTCTTTGTCACCAGATGAAGTGGTTTATGGCAAGGGAGCAAAACGAGCTCTACCAGAAGAAACAGTTCTCTTTGAACATCTAGCCCGCAAGGTACAAATCATCTTGGAAACACAAGAACCTATGTTGGAGCGTCTGGCAGAAAACCAGCAGTTGGACCTACTTTTTGAGATGGAATTGCCCCTAGCCAATGTCCTAGCCAAGATGGAAATTGCAGGAATCAAAGTCCAAGCAGAGACTCTCCAAGCCATGCAGGCTGAAAATGAAGTCCTTATTGAAGAGTTAACCCAAAAAATCTATGAACTAGCTGGTGAAGAGTTTAATATCAATTCACCTAAGCAACTGGGTGCACTCCTCTTTGAAAAAATGGGGCTACCTTTGGAGCTGACCAAAAAAACAAAGACCGGCTATTCCACAGCTGTTGATGTTTTGGAACGTCTAGCTCCCATTGCACCAGTTGTGTCTAAAATCTTGGAATACCGTCAAATCACCAAGCTTCAATCGACCTATGTCATCGGCTTGCAAGATGCCATCATGGAGGACGGTAAGATTCACACCCGCTATGTGCAGGATTTGACCCAGACGGGTCGGTTATCCTCGACAGACCCAAACTTGCAAAATATCCCTGTTCGACTGGAGCAGGGGCGCCTGATTCGCAAAGCGTTCGTCCCATCTTTAGAAGATAGCGTATTACTAGCTTCCGATTATTCACAAATTGAGCTACGCGTTTTGGCTCATATCTCCCAAGATGAGCACTTGATTGAGGCTTTCAAGCGGGGTGAGGACATCCATACAGCGACTGCCATGCGTGTCTTTGATATCAAAGATGCAAGCGATGTGACACCAAATGACCGTCGCAATGCCAAGGCTGTTAACTTTGGAGTTGTATATGGTATTTCAGACTTTGGTCTCGCCAACAATCTAGGCATTACTCGAAAAGCTGCTAAATTCTATATTGATACTTATTTTGAGCGTTTCCCAGGTATCAAGGCCTACATGGAATCTATCGTTCGAGATGCGCGTGATAAGGGCTATGTTGAGACCATCTACCATCGACGCAGAGGCTTGCCAGACATCAATTCTCGGAATTTTAATGTCCGTAATTTTGCGGAGCGGACAGCTATCAATTCACCCATTCAAGGTTCGGCTGCGGATATTCTCAAAGTAGCCATGATCAATTTGGACAAGGCATTGACGGATGGCAACTTCCAATCCCGCATGCTTCTCCAAGTACATGATGAAATCGTATTAGAGGTGCCAAAAGCTGAGTTGGAAGAAATTACAGTTTTGGTCAAAGAAACGATGGAGTCTGCTATCCAGCTCTCTGTTCCCCTTATCGCTGATGAAAATACCGGCCAGACCTGGTATGAGGCGAAATAAGACTGATGAAAGAGGATGATTTACTCCTCTTTTGTAGAACCGTAGTATACCATACTAAAACTAGCAAAATATCAGGAGGTGTGTATGACCTATTCCTTTCAAAATCCAAGTCAAGAGGTGATTTTTGACTACCTCAAAAAAGCCAAGACCATTGCAGTAGTTGGCTTGTCCAATCGGGAAGAAACAGCTGCTTACAGAGTTGCTAAACTGATGCAAGAAGCAGGCTATACTATTATCCCAGTTAATCCCAAATTAGCCGGCCAAACTATTCTGGGAGAGGAGACTTATGCCTCTCTTCAGGATATTCCATTTCATGTCGACATTGTCGATGTTTTCAGACGTAGTGAGTATCTGGCAGATGTGGCTAGGGATTTTATCCAGACAGATGCGGATATTTTCTGGGCTCAACTAGGTCTTGAAAGTCAAGAAGCTGAAGAAATCCTACGACAAGCTGGACATCAGGATATTATTATGAATAAGTGTATTAAAATTGAGTACATGAAGATGATGGATGCATAGTAAAAAGGACCCCAGGTCCTTTTTATACTACTCTTTATGATCCAATGGGCTGTCGATAGCTGAGTCCATTTGTTGTTCAGCTGTATTTTCAACAGCAGTATCTACTAAAGTATCCGCGACCGTGTCTTCTACAACATGCTCAGATACAGTTTCAGTGGTAGTTGGTTCTTGTGTAGTCTGGTTGAACTGGTTAAAGTAGGATGCCTGACGTATATGCATGTCTGTTTTAAGGGCTTCATAGAAATGCACTTGAGCAGCGTAGTAGTAAGGCAAGACATAGATACTAGCTATACCAATAGTAATCCCAACAAGGATAAACCAGCCGATGAAAC
The DNA here is from genome assembly GCF_000377005.1 of Streptococcus minor DSM 17118. GTDB lineage: Bacteria > Bacillota > Bacilli > Lactobacillales > Streptococcaceae > Streptococcus > Streptococcus minor. Next base: position 615,740 of record NZ_AQYB01000033.1, on the reverse strand, counting down.
TTAAATCAAGGACAAAGCGTTTCCCTTTGTAGCCTTTCATCATTTGGCGACTCGCCTTGATGACTGCATTGGCTCCGACATAAGTGTTTTCCTCCAATTGATCATAGAGGATATATTCTACTTGGGAATAGGCCATATGTTGAGGAATCAAGAGAGCTAAACCACCGACTAGGGCAAGCAGTCCAAACAGGAAAAATGCGCCAATAATAGCTAGACTTTCCTCAGGAATCCCTTCAAAAGAGCCAGCTCCTAATGCGTAGAAAAATGCTAGAATAAAAGCAATGACAGACAAGCCTAATCCAATATAGAAAACCAATCCCCAAAGGAAGAGGTAGAATTGTTTGAGCAAAAAGGTAATGAAAATTTTTCCAAGATAAGGTGAATTAAAGATGGCCAGTACATCCTTGATTTCCACCATCTTTTTCACACCACGAACAACCTGCAACAGTGTCCAAGCTAATGAAATAGTGATAAAAGATATCAATAGGTTGTAGAGGATAGGAAAAGCAAAGGTGCTAAAGAAAGGACGGAATGCTTCAGTTGGGTCATAGTAGACTGCATTAATATTTCCAAAATATTGGAATGCATTCATCAAAAGAGTCAGCCCAACTGGGATTATAGGTAAAAGAAAGATACCAGGCGTTGAGTTGATGGTTTGGCGTGCCTTAGCACGAATCTGACTAATGGAAAACATAATAATAACCTCCTGCATAGATTTTATCATAAAAACAAATAATTGAAAACATCGGGATGACAGTTGCCTGCTTTTTTGGTACACTAGTAAGGCTAAAAATACTCAGGACTGTCTTTCCTGAAGTAAAAGGAGAAAACATCGTGACAGATTATCCAATCAAGTACCGTTTAATCAAAAAAGAAAAGCACACAGGTGCCCGTCTGGGAGAAATTATCACTCCACATGGCACCTTTCCAACCCCTATGTTTATGCCAGTCGGAACTCAGGCTACGGTTAAGACCCAGTCACCTGAAGAGTTGAAAGAAATGGGATCAGGCATCATCCTATCTAATACCTACCATCTCTGGTTACGCCCTGGAGATGAGCTGATTGCCCGTGCTGGTGGTCTCCACAAATTCATGAACTGGGATCAGGCTATCCTGACGGATTCGGGTGGTTTTCAAGTGTATTCATTAGCTGATAGTCGCAACATCACTGAGGAAGGTGTGACTTTTAAGAACCATCTGAATGGCTCCAAGATGTTTCTGTCTCCAGAGAAGGCTATTTCAATCCAGAACAATCTAGGATCCGATATAATGATGTCCTTTGATGAGTGCCCACAGTTTTATCAGCCGTATGATTATGTTAAAAAATCCATTGAACGGACTAGCCGTTGGGCTGAGAGGGGGCTGAAGGCTCATCGTCGACCTCATGATCAAGGTCTCTTTGGTATCGTGCAAGGGGCTGGATTTGAGGATTTGCGGCGCCAATCAGCTGCTGACTTGGTTAGCATGGATTTCCCAGGCTATTCTATTGGCGGCCTAGCTGTTGGGGAGACACATGATGAAATGAATGCGGTCCTAGACTTCACAACACCTCTTTTGCCAGAGAACAAACCGCGTTATCTGATGGGAGTAGGAGCTCCAGATAGTTTAATTGATGGGGTAATCCGTGGGGTTGATATGTTCGACTGTGTGCTGCCGACACGTATCGCTAGAAATGGTACCTGTATGACCTCAGAAGGTCGCCTAGTTGTCAAGAATGCCAAGTATGAGGAAGATTTTACACCGTTAGACCATGACTGTGATTGCTACACCTGTAAGAACTATACGCGGGCCTATATCCGTCACTTGCTTAAGGCAGACGAAACCTTTGGTATCCGACTGACTAGTTACCACAACCTCTATTTCCTCATAAATCTTATGAACAAGGTCCGCCAAGCTATATTGGATGACAACCTATTGGAGTTCCGCCAAGATTTTATGGAGCGCTATGGATACGGAAAGAACGGTCGTAATTTTTAACCTTTTTCCTTGACTTTTCCTGAAGGGCTATATTATACTTAGATAATCAATCTATTATTATCCATGTATAAGGAGAACATCATGTCAGTACAACAAACGAAGCGTAAAGTCCACTGGGGGCAACTTTTCTTTGGAGTCCTCTGGTTGGTAGGGGCCATCCTTATTTTTGCTCTCTATCAGACAGGTGGTCTGTCCAGTAGCATACCTGTTCCGAGAGTCGTCTGGTTGGTATATGAGTTTTTGGGCATTGAAATGGGGACACTTGTGCAAGCTCTTCTCTCTATTCTCATCATTGTTACCAGCTTTCCAAAAGAAAAATAAGATTGGCTAGGTCAATCTTATTTTTTTGTTTGTCTTTTAAAAAAGAGTCATTCTATTGTTGGTCAGTTGCTAGCCCTCGAAGAAATCGAGCATCATGGTCAGATCTTGCAGTCTGCCCGTTACCAATTGGATATAAGGTGAGCGAATTAGACAGTAAAAACGTTTGCAGTATGATATAATAAAAAGAAAAAGGAGATGTAAATATGACTAAAGTATTATTGGTAGTCAATCCGAGTTCAGGCGGAGAAAAAGCGAAAGATTTTCAAGAAATGGCGAAGGAAAAGTTGGCACAGCATTTTGAAGAAGTTATCGTCAAACATACTGAAAAAGCTGGTGATGCTAGCGATTTTGCTAAGGAAGCTGCCAAGGAACACTATGAAGCTGTTTTTGTTATGGGAGGAGATGGCACAGTTAACGAAGGTATCAGTGGTCTAGCTGAAGAAGAATACCGTCCTAAATTTGGTTTCTTCCCCCTTGGAACAGTCAATGATTTGGCAAGAGCACTCAACATGCCTTTGGATCCCGAAGAAGCCATCCAATCTCTGGATTTGACCAAAACCAAGTCTCTAGATATTGGAAAAATCAACGACAACTACTTTATGAATGTTGTGGCTGTTGGGACCATTCCTCAGGCAGTCAACGAAACTACAGTGGAAGAAAAGACCAAGCTCGGTAAGTTTGCCTACGCTATTTCTGCTTTTAAAAATTTAGCAGCTAACCAGTCCTATAACTTCAAAGTAGAGTTAGATGGAGTTGAAAAAGAGATCGAGAGCTCCACTGTCCTCATTGGTTTAACCAATTCGATTGGGGGCTTTGAGCAGTTGTTACCAGAAGCTAAGGTTAGTGATGGTTTACTACATTTCCTCTACCTTAAAGACAGTAATTTGCTAGAGAGCTTGCAGACCTTACCAAGTCTTCTAACTGGTGTCGACGAATCCAATAATCGTGTCGGTTACCATCAAGTCAAAGAAGTCAAGGTTTCCGTTGTAGATTCTGAAGAGACTTTGAAGGTTAATGTTGATGGGGATGAAGGAGATGAGCTACCAGTAGAAGTTAAGGTTCTTCCATCTCATCTGCAAGTATATGCCTAATGTTTAACTAGAAAGGTCTTGGATAAGATGGACATTCGGACTTTGGAGCTGAGCGATCAGGATGCTTTTGAGCAGTTTCAAGCCCTTCTTTTAACAGAAAAAGATATGGGAAATAGGTTTATCCAAAGCAAAAAAGTGCATGATTTTCCAAGTTTTGTCAAGAAATCTAGGCAGTTGGAGAAGGTGACAGATAATCCCAACTGGTCTACTGTTACTAGCTATTATGGTTTTATAAATGGAGAAATTGCCGGTAAAATCAGTTGTCGTTGGCAACTGGAAAAGGGAGATTTGGCCCGTGTTGGTGGGCATATCGGCTATATAACGAGCCCGAAATTTAGACGTCAAGGTATCATGACCTCCCTGCTTCACTTTGCTTTTGAGCAATACCAAGACAAGGGCATTGAGTCTGTCCTCATTACTGCTCATGCAGATAATCTTCCCAGCCGTAAAACCATTGAGAAAGTGGGTGGCCAACTGGAAACCATCATTAGATTGGAAGATGATTTTCCAGACCCACGCATGGCAGGCCAGAAACTAGCTCGCTATTGGGTACAATTATAAAAAGTGGCATTGGTAAATGCCACTTTTTATCTATTTTTGACTAGTATTTTACACTCGTAATAGTTTTACAGTCGTACATCTTACCCCTATGACAGTGTTCACACTAGCTGAAACAAGGGGAAAGAGTGATTCATCCAACGAGAAGCCAGCACCTTTGAATCGTGGTATTTGTGTGAAGTGGTACCTCAACGAACTGTATTCCGTATTGCAAATCAACTACCTATACATGTCATCCTTTGTGTATAAACATGAGATAGCATCTTTTTTAGAGAAAAATAAACCCGGTCTCTACCATCAAGCCAATTCAAAAGAAATAATTTTGATTGTTTTATGAATCCATCGAGCATAATCTCGAAAGATTCGACGTGTTCTGGCTTGCTGGCGCTGAGAAAGTTTCTGATTTGTTACCACCTTGAAGCTGATATTTTGTCCATTAACTGACATGGTCCAGGTACCCCGCATTTTTCCTCGAATGAGTATCAAAGCTGAAATCTGTCCAGCTTTTTTCCACACAGCAGATTGTTGATTCGGATCAATCAAAATATCTTTATGCTTGTAAGAAACGAGCAGGGGATCAAATTTTCCCAGTAGGACAACTTCTGGAATCTTAGCATTGTCTTGCCAATCCTTAGCATAGTAGGTTTTACCCTGGTATTCAAAAACATCGAGATCCACTAAATCTGAAGGAGCAATTTTGTGCTGTCTGATACCAAAGAAATGAGCAGCATCAGCCAGACTGGCAGGACCATAAAAGGAAAAATAGCTCTCCAGTAATTCCTTGGAAAGATTTTCTGGAACTGGTAGGGCTTCACTTTGCCATTCGACCATGCGATCGTGAGGTAGCCATCTGTGGTAGAGTTGACCTTGTCTGGAATGGTAGAGAAAGAGCGCGCTCCATAGAAATAATTTTGACCAAGCTGCTCCATAATCTTGGACTAGCTGAGAACGCAGGCGAGGCTGGTTGAGTCGTTTTTTTAAATCTTGGCTAGCAGCTGCTAGGTCTAAATTTTCTGAATCAAAATAACTGGGTACCCACAGCCTCTCCTCAGCTAGGAAATGGCACATCTTCTGCCAGGTTTCCTTATCATAAAAATGATAGGTTTGTCGTTGTCCCCAAGCTAAAATAGCATCTGAAAGACAATTGGAAATATCTTGATTATTGGATAAATCAATCCGTGAAGCTATATTAAAGAGGCCATGGTGAAGGTATTGAGATTGGATGCCTAGAGCTGCAGGTAAGAGGTGATGTAAATGGGTAAAAGGCTGAGTCAGCCCATTCTTAGTCAAGCGTTGGGATAGGATTTCTTCTCGTGTCAAACTTCTCATATGCATCTCCTTAATGTTATCTCTATTATAGCAAAATGTTGTTCGTCATGTGTTGTAGAGAAAGTAGCATTTCAGTTGAGGGTTAAAAGGCTGACGCTGGCTATATTTTTTGTTAAAATATGATAGAAGTAAGAGTTTAAGAAAGGATTTTTTATGAAATCAGATAAAGAATTAAATGTTAAGGCACATGCTCTTTTGAGGGAACGTGGCATTGAAATCGAAGACATTGCGGATCTAGTGATGCACCTTCAAATCAAGTATATCCCCGACTTGACGTTAGAAGAATGTATCGAAAGTATTGAGCAGGTTCTGGCTAAGCGTGAGGTACAAAATACCATTATTACGGGTATTGAGTTAGATATGTTAGCTGAGAAAGAGCTTCTCTCTCAGCCCCTTAATGATATTTTGACAGCAGATGAGGGCTTGTATGGTATTGATGAAATATTGGCCTTGTCCATCGTCAATGTTTTTGGCTCGATTGGGTTTACCAATTATGGATACCTAGACAAGGTTAAACCTGGCATTATTCAGCAGTTGGATAATAAGGACGGGAAGAGTTGCAACACCTTCCTAGATGATATTGTCGGAGCTATTGCTGCAGCTGCGGCCAGTCGAATTGCCCATGGCTATCCAGATAAGCATGCCGAAGAAGAGAAGAAGAAAAGTAAAAAATAACCAGTAGCTATTGTCTACTGGTTATTTTTCTGCTATGACATCCGTTGGGGAGAAGCAGTTATTATAAATTTCCTTGCTTTGTATTTTAAGCATCAAAATAAAGTAATTCCTTAGGTGTTTTGGTAAAGACTTCGAAGCCTGATTTAGTGACATAGCCACAGTCTTCAATGCGGACGCCAACTTTATCAGGTATGTAGATACCTGGCTCAACCGAAAAACACATGCCTTCTTCGATCATCATGTCATTGCCTGCCATGATAGAAGGGAACTCATGGACATCCATGCCCAAACCGTGCCCCAGGCGGTGGTTGAAGTATTCACCGTAACCAGCTTTTTCAATGACTTGGCGAGCCGCAGCGTCTACTTGGCTGGCTGTAACGCCTGGTTTGATGAAGTCCTGAGCAGTGAGCTGGGCCTCCAAGACAATCTCATAGATATCCTTTTTAAACTGGTCAGGCTGACCAACTGCCACTGTTCGTGTCATATCAGAAGTGTAGCCCAGAGTCTCCACTCCTAGGTCAAAGAGTAGTAGGGCATTATTTTCGATCAGATTGGTACCAGGTATGCCATGGGGATTGGCTGCGTTAGTGCCGGTTAAGACCATGGTTTCAAAACTCATTTTGGAAATGCCTTCTTTTTTCATACCAAATTCAATTTGGGCAATAATGTCAGTTTCTGTATGGCTTAGAGAAATATTGTCAAACCCGATTTGCATAGCCTTGTCCGCAAACTCCCCGGCTACTAGCATCTTATCAATCTCATCACGAGATTTGATGAGTTTCATACGGTTGATGAGAGGCGTCAAATCTATAAAGTCTCGCTCAAAGATAGTTTTCAGTCCATAAAAACGAGTCAGGTTAAGATTATCAAATTCTGCCCCAATTTTGCGATAGGTCTTGCTTGGTAAAGATTTTTTGATGACTTGCCATGGATTTTCCGCATCCAGATATCCCACCACAGGAAAATCGACCCTTAGTCGTGCCCGATCCATATCTAGGGCTGGTAAAAAAAGTAGCGATTCCTTATTGGGGAAAACAAAGAGTAGCATATGACGCTCGTGCGGATCACTGGCAAAACCAGTCAGGTAATGAATAGTAGTAGGATTGGAAAAGATAGCCAAATCCATTTTTTCTTGGTCAAGATAGGTCTGTACAGACGTGATTTTTGACATAAAACACCTCTTTCTATACCCTTATTTTTCCAAAAAATGAAAAAAATTGCAAGAAGAAAAGAAAAATCAGATTTTTCTCTTGAAAGTGGTTTCAAAAAATGATAAACTATAGTGGAGTGAAAGCGTAATTTTCATAAAAAGTCTCTTGAAAAGTTTCTGTCTTTGTAAACTTGCTTTGTGGAGCTGACTCCTTCTTCAATCAGACAACTAATAAAATGAAAGGAAACCAATAACCATGATGAATACAGATGATACAGTAACCATTTATGATGTCGCTCGAGAAGCGGGCGTTTCCATGGCTACTGTTAGTCGCGTTGTTAACGGCAATAAAAATGTCAAGGAAAACACACGTAAGAAAGTCTTAGAAGTGATTGATCGCTTGGATTATCGTCCAAATGCGGTTGCTCGTGGTCTTGCCAGTAAGAAAACAACCACTGTGGGTGTTGTGATACCGAATATTGCAAATGCCTATTTTGCAACTTTAGCTAAGGGTATCGATGATATTGCGGATATGTATAAATACAATATCGTCCTTGCTAATAGCGATGAAAACGATGAAAAAGAGATTAATGTTGTCAATACCCTCTTTTCAAAGCAAGTAGATGGAATTGTCTTTATGGGCTACCATCTAACAGATAAGATCCGGGCAGAATTCTCTCGCTCCAGAACACCAATTGTTTTGGCAGGAACTGTTGACTTAGAACATCAGCTGCCAAGTGTCAATATTGACTATGCGCAAGCTACTGCAGATGCTGTACAACTTTTGGCCAAGCACAACCAAAAGATTGCCTTCGTCTCAGGCCCTCTGGTGGACGATATCAATGGTAAAATCCGTCTTTCTGGCTACAAAGAAGGTTTAAAGGCCAATGGTCTTGAATTTAATGAAGGTCTTGTATTTGAATCCAAGTACAAATATGAAGAAGGATATGCCCTCGCAGATCGTCTTTTGAACGCAGGAGCAACTGCAGCATATGTAGCAGAAGATGAGATTGCTGCTGGTCTATTGAATGGTATTGCGGATAAGGGTGTTAAGGTTCCTGAAGAATTTGAAGTGATTACCAGCGATGATTCTGTGGTGACCAAGTTTACTCGTCCAAATCTGACTTCCATCAGTCAGCCGCTCTATGATATCGGTGCGATTGCTATGCGGATGCTCACAAAGATTATGCACAAAGAGGATCTGGAAAATCGTGAGGTCATTCTCAACCACGGCATCAAGGAACGCCAGTCCACTAAATAGGCTACCATTTTGAAGTAAAAATGAGAAAGACACTGTCGATGGTGTCTTTTTTTTGATAAAAACGATATAATAGGAACATGAAAGTTTTACTCTACCTTGAAGGAAAGACTGTTCTGCAAAAATCGGGTATTGGTCGAGCCCTTCACCATCAGATGGAAGCCCTTGATTTGGCAGGGATTCCCTATACGACAGATGTATTGAGTGATTATGATGTCGTTCATATCAATACCTATGGTCCAAGCTCTCTCATGCTGCTACATGCTGCTAAGCGGCGAGGCAAGAAGGTTATCATGCACGGACACTCAACACGGGAAGATTTCCAAAATTCCTTTATCGGATCTAACGCAATAGCCCCTTTTGTCGGTAAGTATCTGACTCACATGTACAAGAAAGCTGATTTTATCATTACCCCGTCAGCTTATTCGAAAAAACTGATTGAATCCTATGGTGTAAAAACTCCCATCGTTGCAGTTTCTAATGGAATTGACTTGACCAAGTACGGAAAAGATGAGAAAAAAGAAGCGGTTTTTCGTGAGCATTTTGGTCTCGAAAAAGATCAGCCTGTGGTCATCTGTGCGGGTCTTTATTTCCGTCGTAAGGGAATTGAAGATTTTGTGAAGGTGGCTGAAAAAATGCCTCATGTTCGCTTTATCTGGTTGGGGAGTATCGCCAAGTGGATGATTCCATCATCCATCCGCAAGATTGTCAATGGCGACCATCCTGCAAATGTCTCCTTTCCTGGATTTTTCAAGGGAGCTGTTTTTCAAGGAGCTATGTCAGGAGCCAGTGCCTTTTTCTTCCCATCGCATGAGGAAACAGAAGGCATTGTTGTCCTAGAAGCCTTTGCTAGCCATCAGCATGTGGTTCTGCGTGATATCCCCGTCTATGAAGGTTGGGTAGATGAATCCTGTGCTGAACTGGGACAGACTGTGGATGATTTTGTAGCATCTATCCAGAAAATATTAGATAAAAAAGTTGATAAGCGTGAGGCAGGTTATCAGGTAGCTTCGAGTCGGTCCATCGATAAGGTCTCTCACCAGCTAGCTGATGCTTATCGCCAAGTTATGGAGTTGTAAAATGAGAATTGGATTTTTTACAGATACCTATTTTCCACAAGTATCGGGAGTGGCGACCTCTATTAAGACTCTGAAAACAGAACTGGAAAAGTTAGGACATACCGTTTTTATCTTTACCACGACAGACAAGGATGTCAATCGTTATGAAGACTGGGATATTATCCGCCTTCCTTCTGTTCCCTTTTTTGCCTTTAAAGACCGTCGGGTGGCTTATGCAGGTTTTTCGGATGCTCTCAAAATTGCGAGACGCTATCAGCTAGACATCATCCACACCCATACAGAGTTTTCTTTGGGGATCTTAGGGGTAGAAATTGCACATGCTCTTCATATTCCAGTGGTACATACTTACCATACGCACTATGAGGATTATGTACGCTACATCGCTAAGGGCCTGATTATTCGTCCGAAGATGGTCAAGTATCTGATGCGCGGATTCTTTAAAGATGTAGATGGGATTGTCTGTCCAAGTGAAATTGTGGAGCATCTTCTTCAATCCTATGGTGTGCAGCAAGAACTACGTGTAATTCCGACAGGAATTGATTTGGATAAGTTTGAACGTCCAGAAATTCAGAAGGAAGATGTGGTTGAGTTACGGGAAAAATTGGGGGTTGAGCCTCACCAAACGATGCTCCTTAGTCTGTCACGAATTTCCTATGAGAAGAATATTCAGGCTGTCATTCAAGCTATGCCAGCTGTACTGGCAGAAAATCCAGATGTTAAACTCATTATTGCAGGTGGAGGTCCCTATGTTTCTGAACTAGAGAAACTGATTGCAAAACTTGGAGTTGGCGAGTCTGTTGTGATGACAGGCATGATTGCCCCATCAGAGACAGCACTTTATTATAAGGCGGCCGACTTTTTCATCTCGGCTTCTACCAGTGAAACCCAAGGTCTGACCTATCTGGAAAGTTTAGCCTCAGGAACGCCTATTATTGCTCATGGGAACCTTTATTTGGACAATGTGATTGACAAGAAGATGTTTGGCACTCTTTTCTATCACGAACCTGAACTAGCAGATGCCATTATTGACGCTATACTGGCTACACCGGAGATGGAAGAAGCTGCTCTCAAGGAAAAACTGTATGAGATTTCAGCCGAAAATTTTGGAAAAAGAGCCTATGAGTACTACTTGGATTTGAAAATTTCCAATGATTTCAGTCGAGAATACCTCCATGAGGAATCCTTTGTTGTCAAGGCCAGTCAGATTCCCTTTGTGATTGCCAGAACAGCTAGCAATTTACCAAAGAGAATCTTAGTCACAACGACCCAGCAAACCCGTAAAATGGCCAGACTCTCCTTGACCAAGATAAAGTCTATCCGAGATAATTTAGATTAAATAAACAAAAAAGACTTGAAATTTGTCTATCCTATGCTATAATATGCCTTAGAGACTTATCAATTCTAGGAAATCTTTGAGAGAGTGCGCGGTTGCTGGAAAGCGCATAGAGGATAGGATTGACACTACTCGTTCTGATTTTATGCAAACATAAAAGGGTGGTTCCCTTATCACCAAGCATGAGGTTCATGGCTCTTTGCTATGGATAAATGAAGGTGGAACCACGTTACGACGTCCTTTTATAGGGCGTCGTTTTACTTTTGGAGGAGGTGAGAAGATGCTTTATCTCATCGGAGGTTCACCTTGCAGTGGGAAATCAACCATCGCAGCCCATTTAGCGGAGTCCTATCAACTGATTCCAGTCAAATTGGATGATTTGGTGGAGGGTTTTACCCAAGCAGCTAGAAGGGATGGTGCCCCCATTTCAACTCTTAGGGAGAAGAGAACAACGGATCAAATCTGGTTGAGAGAGCCTGCCGCTATGGCCGAGGAAGAATGGTCCTTTTATGAGGAAATCTTTCCCTACCTGCGGCAATACCTAGTAGAGAATCAAGATAAACCAATGATTTTAGAGGGTGCAGGCTTGTTGCCCCACCTGATTTCGTCACTTGATTTGGATGTTTCCTATTTATGTATTACTCCCTCTGCTGACTTTCAGAAGGAGCAGTATGCTAAGAGAGAATGGGTTCCCTATGTCTTACAAAACTCCTCCAATCCTCAGCTAGCTTTTGACAACTGGATGAATCGAGATATTCTCTTTGCTCAATGGTGTCGCAGGGAGTCAGAAAGCCTATCCTATCCACAGTTGCTAACCGATGGCAGCCGAAGGATTGAAGAGATGACAGAGAAAGTTGCTCAAATCTTTAGCCTTTCTCGTGAGAAAAACTAGCTTCAACTGACCACCTTGACATGGATATTCAAGAAGAAATGGAAACCTGATAGCTGAAAAAAAGAGCTATGAGGGATAAAAATAAAAAGGAGAAATTATGATTAACATTACATTCCCAGATGGTGCTGTACGTGAGTACGAATCCGGTAGCACAACCTTTGACATTGCCCAATCCATCAGCAATTCTCTAGCAAAAAAAGCTTTGGCTGGTAAATTCAATGGAACCTTGGTGGATACAGTTCGCCCTCTGACAGAAGATGGTAGTTTGGAAATCGTCACACCTGACCATGAGGATGCTTTTGAGGTGCTTCGCCATTCAGCAGCCCACCTCTTTGCCCAAGCAGCCAAACGCCTCTTCCCAAATCTTCATCTGGGAGTTGGTCCAGCCATTGAGAATGGTTTTTACTATGATACAGACAATGCCGATGGTCAAATTTCCAACGAAGATCTCCCTCGAATTGAAGAGGAAATGAGAAAAATTGTCAAAGAAAACTTCCCATGTATCCGTGAAGAAGTGACCAAGGAAGAGGCCTTGGAGCTTTTCAAGGACGATCCTTATAAGGTTGAGTTGATTACTGAGCATGCGGATGATGCAGCGGGCTTGACCATCTATCGTCAGGGTGAATTTGTAGACCTTTGTCGTGGTCCTCATGTACCCTCTACTGGCCGTATCCAAGTCTTCCAGCTTCTCAATGTAGCAGGTGCCTACTGGCGCGGAAATAGTGATAATGCTATGATGCAACGGATTTATGGTACAGCATGGTTTGACAAAAAAGACCTAAAAGCCTATCTACAAATGCGAGAAGAAGCCAAGGAACGCGATCACCGTAAACTCGGAAAAGAGCTTGATTTATTCATGATTTCACAGGAGGTTGGTCAAGGTCTGCCTTTCTGGTTGCCAAATGGTGCCACTATTCGTCGTGAATTAGAGCGCTACATTGTGGACAAGGAGTTGGCCTCTGGTTATCTCCATGTTTACACACCACCAATGGCTTCTGTGGAGCTCTACAAAACTTCAGGCCACTGGGAGCATTATCAAGAGGATATGTTTCCTGTCATGGATATGGGGGATGGTGAGGAGTTTGTCCTACGTCCGATGAACTGTCCGCATCACATCCAAGTTTACAAGCACCATGTTCATTCTTATCGCGAATTGCCAATCCGTATCGCAGAGATTGGTATGATGCACCGCTATGAAAAATCAGGTGCTCTCTCTGGACTTCAGCGTGTTCGCGAAATGTCTCTCAATGACGGACATCTCTTTGTGATGCCAGAACAGATTCAGGAGGAATTCCAAAAAGCTCTCCAGCTCATCATTGATGTCTATGAGGACTTTAACTTGACGGATTATCGTTTCCGCCTGTCATACCGTGATCCTGAAGACAAAGAAAAATACTACGACAATGATGAAATGTGGGAAAATGCTCAAAGCATGCTGAAAGCAGCTCTGGATGAAATGGGAGTTGATTATTTTGAAGCTGAAGGGGAAGCGGCCTTCTATGGACCAAAACTAGACATCCAAGTGAAGACCGCCCTTGGTAACGAAGAGACCCTCTCGACCATCCAGCTGGACTTCCTCTTGCCAGAACGCTTTGATCTCTCCTATGTTGGCGCAGATGGTGAGGAGCACCGTCCGGTTATGATCCACCGTGGTGTTATCTCAACAATGGAACGCTTCACAGCTATCCTGATTGAAAACTACAAAGGAGCTTTCCCAACTTGGTTAGCACCACACCAAGTGACCGTGATTCCCATCTCCAATGAAGCCCACATTGACTACGCTTGGGAAGTAGCTAAAATCCTTAAAGATAAAGGAATTCGTGCCGACGTTGATGACCGCAACGAGAAGATGCAGTACAAGATTCGAGCTAGTCAAACTCAGAAAATTCCATATCAGCTCATCGTTGGTGACAAGGAAATGGAGTCTAAATCTGTCAACGTACGCCGTTACGGTAGCAAGGAAACCCATACCGAGTCAATCAATGAATTTGTGGAAAATATCCTAGCAGATATTGCCAGAAAATCACGACCAGATGCTGAATAAAGTAAAAAAAGGAAGCCGAAGCTTCCTTTTTAAGTTTTTTGTGGATAGGACATATTACAGGATATCTATATATACTAGATAGTTTAAAGAGAGGGTGCTAAGGCGAGATGGAATACAGGTGTTTTTCTTTTGCGAGGATTGGTGTTATACTAAAATTATGAAGATTGGTGATAAAGATTTCTGGAGGTTTTGGAAAAAATCCAGAAGAAAATTAGATAAAGAAAAGGCCAGACAGGTTCTGTCTGACCTGATGCACCTGGCTCATATGCCAGATGAATTATCTGGTAGCTTGAATGAAAACCAGTGGTTAATCTCACGATTTGCGGATAATTTGCCACCCCACCATACCTTCTGGCGGGACTTGGCTCAATTAGTCACTCAGGCTTTTCCCAAGAATAGTTTAAGTCAGATGGGAAAATTGGAGCGTCAAATCCACCAGTTTCGTTATGTGATTTCTAGCCAGCAGGCCCAGTATATCCGTAAGTATTATAAAAAACCAGGTATGACAGATACTCAAGCTCTAGCCGTGTATCTTGGGAGTAGATCTCGCTTTTCCTACTCCCTCAATGCGTCTGCTCGCCTCCACAACAAGGTTGCCATTGCTCAAGGTGCAGTTGTCTATCCAGGTGGTCAGGAGTCTTTCAATATCAAAGTACTGCTGAATCGATCCCATACAGAATTTATCCTATCCAGTCAGGGAAATTTTCTTAATGAGTTGGATGCAGAAGAGGTGACGGAAGCCGGCATTGTCAATGGAGCTAGTTTCAATTATGGTCGTGGTCGCCAGCATTGGGCGTTGGATGTGAAACCTGTTGCGCTCCATGATCCAGCCTTTCGAAAAAAGTGGACTACAAAATATCGCAGTCCCAAATATATAAAAAAACAACTCACTCATAAATTGGTCGATGAGGCTGAACATAGTTATTTTAACCAGTCAGGGCTGTATGCCAAAGATGGCTATAGCTATTTTGAATGGGTTCAACGAGAAGGACAGAACTTCAAACGACAAATAAAAGCTCATGGTCATGGTGACAGCTGGTTACATCCTAGATACCGTAGGATCAAATATAGCTTTAAGAAGATATGCAGGTCTTTTTACGGGAAAAAATTTAAACAAAAAAAGAAGCAATAGTCGTTCACTAACAAAATCTACTATTGCTTGAAGTTGGTGGTTACAAGATACATGGCACCATAGGCCAGCGCTAGGTAGAGGAAGGTGGTCCAACTGAGGTAACCATGTCCAGCAAATCCATGGATTAGTTGAAAAACGAGGGCTGTGGCCAAGGGACTCAGACGGTTACTAGGATAGAGGTAGCTTATTAGAGCCTGCGAGCCGATGAAAATCAGTGGTAAGAAGAGATAAGTGATAAGGTGGGCCAGTGAATTTCCAGAATAAAAGTAGACAGTTTGAGCAGTGACGATATATACTATAGCAAAAGTAGTGACACAATGGATAGGCATTAGCCACTTGTGACTGGGACTGCCATACTTGAGGTTGAAGAAACCGATGGTATAACCAAAGAGAGTTGGCAAGAGTATGGAGATGAAAGCAAAGGGAATGAGGCTTAAATCAGGAGGCCAAGACCAAGAAAAAGTCAGCAAAAAAATTGAGTAGACCAGGCTAACACCAAGTGGGTAGTAAAAAAGATAGTGGTAGCGTTTGATGAGAAATATCGGCAACATTCCAAACATCAGGGGCACAAATAAGATTTGCCCAAAAAAGGGTGAAAATAAGAGATAGATGAGCGGAATCAAAACAAATGAAACCACTGTGATAAAAACTTCCAGTTTCCAGTGTTTACTGTATTTCATAACCTCTCCCGATGCAAATAATTTCCCTTTTATTATATGAAAAAAAAGAGGAAAATAAAAGAGAATACTTGTGATTTCTTAAAAATAAATGTGACATCTGGAAGAAGTACATCTCAATCATGAAAAAACCTAAAAGATTTGGTATAATAAGCTTCAAGAAAAACAAAGGAAAAGATAGCCATGAAAAAAATTCTTATCGTAGATGATGAAAAACCGATTTCAGATATTATCAAATTCAATATGACCCGTGAAGGCTATGAGGTTGTAACAGCCTTTGATGGCCGAGAAGCTCTAGAAATTTTTGAAGCGGAGATGCCAGATATTGTTATTTTAGATTGGATGTTGCCAGAAATTGATGGTCTAGAAGTGGCTCGTAACATCCGAAAAACAAGCAATGTTCCCATTCTGATGCTATCGGCGAAGGACAGTGAGTTTGACAAGGTTATCGGTCTTGAAATTGGTGCAGATGATTATGTCACCAAGCCTTTCTCCAACCGTGAATTGCAAGCTCGGGTCAAGGCTCTCTTGCGTCGTAGCGAACTTTCTGAAACACAGGTCGATTTGGAGCTACAGGGTAGCAAAGAAATAGTCATTGGGGATTTGGTCATTTTGCCAGATGCCTTTGTCGCAAAAAAACACGGTAAGGAATTGGATCTGACTCATCGTGAATTTGAGCTGCTTCACCATTTAGCTAACCATTTGGGCCAAGTTATGACCCGGGACCATCTTTTGGAAACGGTTTGGGGCTATGATTATTTTGGTGATGTTCGGACGGTTGATGTGACAATCCGCCGCTTGCGTGAAAAGATTGAAGATCTTCCAAGTCGTCCAGAATACATTCTGACTAGACGTGGTGTTGGGTATTATATAAAAGCAAATGATTAATCAACTACGTTACTTATTGACAACAGCTGAGTTTTGGTTTGTCATCATTATCATCGGCTTTGTCATTGCCTTATCTTTTATGGTCCTTGAAAACCATCGGGACAGTAAGCAGATTAAAGTCTTAAACCAGAAAGTCAAGGACTTGATTGCAGGAGATTATTCCGACGTTCTGGATATGCGGGGGAGTCCCGAAATCACCGATATGACCAATTCTCTAAACGATCTGTCGGAAGTGATTCGTCTGACCCATGATAGTCTGGAGCAGGAGAAAACTCGGTTAAGCTCAATCCTTTCTTATATGAGTGATGGGGTGATTGCGACGGACCGGATGGGGCGGGTCATCATGATTAATGACATGGCCCAAAAGCAACTGGGTATTTCATCCAAGTCAGCTGAGCAGGAAAAATTGTTGGATTTACTCGATCTACAAGACCAGTATAGATTTCGTGACCTGTTGGCTCAGACACCTGAGGTGGTCATCGATCATGCGGATGCCAATGGAGAGTATTCCCACCTACGCGCTAATTTTGCTACCATCCGTAGTGAGAGTGGTCTGATTTCTGGTTTGGTTGTGGTTTTACATGATATGACTGAACAAGCCAAAGAAGAGCGGGAGCGTCGACTTTTTGTATCCAATGTCAGTCACGAGTTAAGGACGCCCTTGACTTCGGTTAAGTCTTATTTGGAAGCTCTAGATGAGGGAGCCTTGACAGATCCAGTTGCACCAAGTTTCGTCAAGGTCTCACTAGATGAAACCAATCGGATGATGCGGATGATTTCAGATTTACTTAGCCTCTCTCGGATTGACAATCAGGTCAAGACGATGGAGTTGGAGCTGATTAACTTTACCGCTTTTGTGACCTTTATCCTCAACCGTTTTGACCAGATGAAGAGTCAAAATATAGATAAGGAATATGAGATTGTGCGCGACTACAAAATTGCGCCAGTCTGGGTGGAAATTGATACCGATAAAATGACTCAGGTATTGGATAATATCCTCAACAATGCTATTAAGTATTCGCCAGATGGAGGCAAGATTACCTTCAGTATGAAAACAACAGAAACACAGCTTATCGTCTCTATTTCAGATGAGGGTCTGGGGATTCCAAAGGAAGACCTACCTAAGATTTTTGACCGTTTCTACCGAGTAGATAAGGCGCGTTCGCGTGCTCAAGGTGGCACCGGATTAGGCTTGGCCATCGCCAAGGAAATTGTCAAGCAGCACAATGGCTTTATCTGGGCCAAGAGTGAGTATGGATATGGATCGACTTTTACCATTGTCCTGCCATATGCTAAGGATGTAACGGTAGATGATTGGGAAGAGGAAGTAGAGGAAGAACAGGAGTAAATGAGAACAGGATTTCAGTATAGTATATTAGCATCAGGCTCCAGCGGTAATTCTTTCTACTTGGAGACTGATAAGAAAAAAATCTTAGTTGATGCGGGTCTTTCTGGCAAAAAAATCACCAGCCTTTTGGCAGAGATTGGCCGAAAACCGGAAGATTTGGATGCTATCTTTGTGACTCATGAGCACAGTGATCACATTCATGGTATCGGAGTACTGGCTCGAAAGTACCATTTGGATATTTATGCCAATGAGGCTACTTGGCAGGCTATGGATGCTAAGTTGGGCAAAATAGATGTGGCGCAAAAGCATATCTTTGAACGAGGAAAAGTATTGACTTTTGGGGACTTAGATGTCGAGTCCTTTGGTGTCAGCCATGATGCGGCTGACCCGCAATTTTACCGCTTTATGAAGGATGACAAAAGCTTTGTTATCTTGACAGATACAGGTTATGTCAGTGATCGCTTGGCAGGGATTGTGGAAAATGCCGATGCCTACTTGATTGAGTCCAATCATGATGTGGAGATTTTACGTGCGGGTTCTTATTCTTGGAGCCTCAAGCAACGAATCCTATCTGACAAGGGTCATCTGTGTAATGAAGATGGGGCTGATGCTATGATTCGGACGTTGGGCAATCGGACCAAGAAGATTTATTTGGGGCATTTGTCCAAAGAAAATAATATTAAGGAGCTAGCCCACATGACCATGGTTAATGAACTGGCTCAAGCAGATTTGGGTGTTGGGGTAGATTTTCAAATTTACGATACCTCTCCAGACTCAGCTACTCCGTTGGCAGAAATATAGAAACTAGTACATCCTGAATCGATTCAGGATGTGCTTTTCAGTTTAAAGAATCTAGCTGTATTTTCCTACCCTCAAATCAGGAGAAAACGAGTTATCTGTGATATAATAGATAGGAAATTTTCTAGAATGAGGTTGTGAAAGTGACGAAGAAACCCTATTCGCGTTCGCGCGTGGGTAGAGAAGATAATTTTATCCCGCGTCGACTCAATATTTTATTTGCCATTGTAATTTTGCTCCTTTCTGTATTACTAGCTCGTCTGGCCTATATGCAGATTATCAACAAGGATTTTTACACAAGGAAACTAGCGACAGCTAGTCAGAAAACCATTCAAACCAGCTCTGTACGTGGTCAAATTTACGATGCTAAGGGTCAGGCTTTGGTAGAAAATCAGGTCATTCAGGTGGTGTCTTTTACGAGGAGTAACCGAATCACTGCGAGTGGAATCAAGAACATCGCCCAGCAGCTACTCCAATATGTCAATATTTCTGAAGTCAGTCTGTCAAAGCGTGATAAGGCGGACTACTATTTGGCAGACAGTGCTATCTATAGTCAGGTTGTCAAGTCTTTACCGAAAGATCAGCGCTATGATACAGATGGAAACTTACTGCCTGAGCACGAGATTTATGCCAATGCAGTTGCCAGTCTATCGGAGGATCAGTTGGTTTATTCTCAGGAGGATGAGAAGGCAGCGGAGCTCTTTAGTCAGATGAATAGTGCTGCTTATTTTGAAACGGTTCATCTGGTAACAGAACCTCTGTCAGCACAACAAATTGCCCTCATTGCGGCTAATGAAAAAAATCTGCCGGGCATTTCAACTAGCAGTAACTGGAATCGTGTGGTCCTACCTACCTCTTTGGCCTCTATCATTGGGACGGTGACATCTGAGCAGGCTGGGATTCCTGAGGAAGAAGCCGATGCTTACTTAGCCAAGGGATATTCCCTGAATGACCGGGTCGGAACGGCTTATCTGGAAAAGCAATATGAGGATATCTTGCAAGGTCAACGTGAAATTAAGGAAGTCAGTCTGGATCGTCATGGAAATGTAGAAAATATAAAAACTACTCAAGAAGGCAGTAAGGGTAACAATATCAAGTTGACCATTGACCTTCATTTTCAAGATCAGGTCAATGCAATTTTAAAACGACATTTTGATAGTGATTTGGCTAATGGGAGCGCTCTGTATTCGGACGGTGTTTATGCAGTGGTACTCAACCCGCATACAGGAGCTATTCTAGCTATGGCAGGTTACAAGCATGAAAAAGGCACCCAAAATCTTCAGGAAAATGCTCTGGGAACAATCACAGATACCTTTGTACCAGGCTCTATTGTCAAAGGGGCGACGCTCACAGCAGGATGGGAGTCAGGAGCTATTCAGGGCAACCAATCTTTGACAGATCAGCCTATCCAGTTTGCTGGATCAGCACCGATTACCTCTTGGTTTACTGTCTTTGGCAATCGCAGTATCACAGCAGTTGAAGCACTCCAATACTCTTCCAATACCTACATGGTCCAAATCGCTCTCAATATGTTGGGGCAGCCCTATACCCCTAATATGGTTCTAAGCCAAACAGACCAACTTCAAGTAGCGATGAAACAACTTCGAACGACATTTGGTGAATACGGTCTTGGTGTGCCAACAGGTATTGATCTACCGTTAGAGTCGACAGGTTATATTCCAGAAGAATATACCATCAGTAATTATCTGACCAACGCTTTTGGACAATTTGACAATTATACTCCACTTCAGATGGCCCAATATGCAGCGACAGTAGCGAATGGCGGGACTCGGATTGCTCCACACTTAGTAGAAGGAATCTATGGCAATAGAGAAGATGGAACATTAGGGGACAAGCTAGAGGAAGTGGCAGGTAGTCAGCTGAATCAAGTCAATATTTCTCCTGAAAATATGAAGATTGTTCAAGAAGGTTTTTATCAAGTTGTTCATGGCGTCAGTGGCTTTTCAACTGGGAAACCCATGGCCAACTCCAATGTATCCATCAGTGCCAAAACAGGTACTGCTGAAACCTTTGTTACAAAAAATGATGGTCAAGTTCAAAATGCAGTAAATACCAATATCGTAGCCTATGCACCAAGCAATAATCCTCAGATTGCAGTTGCGGTAGTCCTGCCTAATCTGACTGACTTGCAGTCAAAAACCAGTCAAAACATTATGACAGACATCGTTAATCTTTATCACTCACTTTATCCCATGAATTAAGGAAAATTATGTTATACCCAACCCCTATCGCAAAATTGATTGAATCCTATTCCAAATTACCCGGTATCGGTGTCAAAACTGCAACCCGCCTAGCTTTTTACACCATCGGGATGGAAGATGAAGTGGTCAATGAATTTGCCAAGAACCTCCTAGCTGCAAAGCGTGAACTCTCTTACTGTTCTATTTGTGGTAACCTGACTGATCAGGACCCTTGTGCTATCTGTCAAGATGATACAAGGGATAAGTTTACTATCCTCATCGTTGAAGATAGTCGCGACGTTTCTGCCATGGAAAATATCCAAGAGTATCACGGGCTTTATCATGTCTTGCATGGACTTATTTCACCCATGAATGGAATTGGCCCAGATGATATCAATCTCAAGAGTTTGCTTACGCGCTTAATGGATAGCGAAGTCAGCGAGGTCATTGTGGCTACTAATGCTACGGCGGATGGAGAGGCAACTTCCATGTACATCTCCCGAGTCCTCAAGCCTGCTGGGATTAAGGTCACTCGTCTGGCTCGAGGACTAGCAGTAGGCGCTGATATTGAATATGCTGACGAATTGACCCTCCTTCGGGCTATTGAAAACCGGACGGAATTATGAGAGTGGGGCAATAGTGCTTCGATTCTATCAAAAAAGCAACGGAATTGATACCGTTGCTTTTTGTTATATCTGGGAAGTTTTGTCTCAGACTCTTTTATATTTTCTGAGCTTGTTGGGCAATAGTTGCTAACATTTTTTGTCGTTTTTCGTAGCTTGTTCCTCTTAGATAAGCCAGTGATGTCAGTTGACATGGTTTGATGCCGCACATACCCAGAACTTGATTTTTTAATACCCTTCCATAATCTTGTAGGAATGCCGTAACAAAACCAGGGGTATTATGGGTGCTAATGATCCAGGCAGTTTTGCCCATCAGGTGGCCCTGCATGCCCATTCCCTTGTAGGAATAAGCAAAACCGGAAGCAAAGACACGGTCGATAAAGCCCTTGAGAATGGCAGGCATACCGCCCCACCAAATTGGGAAGATCCAAATAAGGTGGTCTGCCCAGGAAATGAGTTGGCGGTATTTTTCCATTTCAGGATCCTTGTACAAATCGCGGCGAAGGTGGTCTTCATCAAAGTGCAGGAGAGGATCAAACTTTTCTGCATAGAGGTCCAAGATTCGAACTTGGTGTTTGGAATTCAGGTGATTCTTTACTTGCCGGAAAATAGCGCCATTAAAACTTTTGTGATTGGGATGAGCGTATATGATTAAGATATTCATGATTGACCTCCTTTGATGTATCGTTCTAACATTCCATCGATCGTTTCCTGAATGGTCCTTGGTGAAAAATTCTCACCGATTTGGCCCATGGCTAGGATACTCAGTCCTAAAATAAAACTCCATAAATGAATCAGAACATCAATCTCCTTTCCTATCAGATTTTCTTCCTGAATCAAGCGGACAACCAGATTCTTGAAGTGATTGAAACCTGGCAAATCAACGTTTGTCAGAATGGTTTCAGAAGTGACATCCATGTATTTGAAGGGGAACTTAATGAAAAGGGCTTCAAAGATATGGGGATTGGTCTGGGCAAAGAGGACAAAGGCTTGGCCCATCTGGAGCAATTGGTGACGAGCGGACAGGCCCTTATCCAAATCCTTTGTCACCTCTTCATAAAAGAGCTGGGTCAGCCTGGCCAAGACAACCTTCAAATAACCATCCTTGTTGCCAAAATGTTTATAGGGACTGCCATGGGTCACACCACAAGCTGCTGCAACCGTTCGAAGCGATAGCTGTTCAATACCATGGATGTTGATTTCCTCAATTCCAGTTTGGATCAATTTTTCTTTCAGTTCTGCCGTATTTCGTTTCATTTCTTCTCCTTTTTAGGCAATGCAGAAAGTATACACTGTTTACTTATTTCTAACTTAAGTATACACTGTCTACTTTCTTTTGTCAACTCATTTGCGGCAATGGCATTCCTTTTTGAATCTTATATCAAATTATGATATGATAATCCATGACAAGAATTTAATACAAGGAACAAGAATATGTCAAAACAAACCCTGATTTTACTATATGGTGGTCGGTCTGCAGAGCGTGAGGTATCAGTCCTCTCAGCTGAAAGTGTCATGCGGGCGATCAACTACGATCGTTTTTTTGTAAAAACTTATTTTATCAGCCAGACAGGTGATTTTATTAAGACCCAGGAATTTGTCAGCCAACCTGGAGTAGATGAAAAGTTGATGACCAATGACACTTTGGATTCTAGACAGAAAATCAAGCCGAGTGATATCTATGAAGAGGGGGCGGTTGTTTTTCCAGTTCTCCATGGACCAATGGGTGAGGATGGCTCTATCCAAGGTTTCTTAGAGGTTCTTAAAATGCCATATGTCGGTACTAATGTCTTGGCCTCCAGTGTGGCCATGGATAAAATTAGTACCAAGCGTATTCTGGAATCGGCGGGTGTTCCTCAGGTTGCCTATACTGTTTATATTGAGGGAGAAGATTTGGAGGCGTGTCTTGCAGAAACAGCTACTAAACTGGCCTATCCAGTCTTTGTCAAGCCAGCTAATATGGGCTCATCTGTCGGTATTTCCAAGGCAGAAAACGAAGTTCAACTGCGTGAGGCTATTGATCTGGCCCTCAAATACGACAGCCGTATCTTGATAGAGCAAGGTGTAGTAGCCCGTGAAATTGAAGTGGGTATCTTGGGAAATCAGGATATCAAAACCACTCTTCCTGGTGAAGTCGTCAAGGATGTGGAATTTTACGATTACCAAGCCAAGTATATTGACAATAAGATTACAATGGATATTCCAGCGAAGATGGATGCAGCAGATATGGAAACCATGCGGAATTATGCTAGCCAGGCCTTTCGTGCACTGGGTGGCAGTGGTTTAGCTCGGTGTGACTTCTTTTATACAGCGGATGGTCAGATTTACCTCAATGAGCTCAACACCATGCCAGGATTTACTCAATGGTCCATGTATCCACTTCTTTGGGAAAATATGGGCCTAACATACTCTAACTTAATTGAAGAGTTGGTCAATTTAGGACAAGAAATGTTTGTAAAACGTGAAAGTCATTTGATTTAAGCAAAGAAAAATCGGAAAGTGGATGTGAGCTTTCCGATTTTTTTGTAGGTTTATTTTTTTATACCCATGAGCTTACGAAGTTCAGGAATGCGCTGTACTTGTGGTAATATCAACATAAGAACAAAGATGCGTAGGGGGATTTCAAAAATCTTAATCCAACGGCCTGCGATATATTGGGCGATAAATGGAGTTTTTAAATAAATTTGAATTAAGAGTGGGGTCAGGATAAGTGAACCTAGGACCGTAATGATAGTTACGGTGATAGAGACATAAACCCAGTCCTTTTTCTTTTGGTGAGAGATTTCACGACCATAGAAGAAGAGCCCATAGAGACTTGAGATAAAAGCATCCATTAGGGTCCAAAGCGGGATAAAACTGGCTGCATTTGAAGAGAGCAACATGGTGATGATATCCTCTACAGCTCCTGTCAAAAAGGCATAGACCGGACCTGTGATTGCCCCCATGATTGCATTGACAATAAAACTAAAACTAAGGACCAACTGGTTGGGAATAATAATCAGTTTAAACTTATCCACCACAATGGATAGGGCAATCAGCATTCCGATAGTTGCCAAACGTTGGGTGGTCAGTTTGGGCATGGCAAAGATATTTTTCATAAAAAAGGCTCCTTTAGGAAATTTGGAGCTGTTTTTCAAGTATTCTTGATAACAGCGGATGCAATGATTCACCGCGCACAAGGCTTCGTTGTGTGACGACATCCCATTCACACACACTTAACGCGAATCACTTACTCTGTGCAGTTAACCTGCGCTTTTATTCTACCATAAATTTCATCAGAAAAATAGAGCCAATTGTTATAAAATATGCTATAATAGACTAGATACTGACAAAATGTCAGAAACAAAGAAGGAAGCAAAATGAAACTAACTTTACACGAAGTGGCCAAGGTAGTTGGCGCTAAGAATACAGTAGCTGAATTTGATGACGTTCCCCTGCGACAGGCTGAATTTGACAGCCGAAAAATAGCAGTAGGAGATCTCTTTGTGCCTCTCAAAGGGGCTCGGGATGGTCATGAGTTTATTGAGACAGCCTTTGCCAATGGGGCAGTGGCAACTCTTTCTGAAAAAGAAATCGAGGGGTATCCTTACGTTCTGGTAGATGATTGTTTGGTAGCCTTTCAAATGCTAGCCCAGTATTATTTAGACAAACTTGGTGTAGATGTGATTGCTGTTACAGGCTCCAATGGTAAGACAACGACCAAAGACATGATTGCAACCATTCTGTCAACAACTTATAAGACTTACAAGACCCAAGGCAATTACAACAATGAAATTGGCCTACCCTATACATCCCTCCATATGCCAGATGATACAGAAAAAATCGTCTTGGAAATGGGTCAAGACCATATGGGGGATATTGAGCTGTTATCCAAGATTGCCAAACCTCACATATCAGTAGTCACTCTGATTGGTGAGGCTCATTTGGAATTCTTTGGCAGTCGAGACAAGATTGCCAAAGGCAAGATGCAGATCACAGAAGGGATGAACTCTGACGGTATTTTGATTGTCCCGGACGATCCGATTATCGAAGACTATTTGCCTGATAATATGATGGTCATCCGCTTTGGGGACAATGAAGAAATCAGCGTTCAAGATTTGCAGGAAGAAAAGGACTCCTTGACCTTCCGTACCTCTATTTTGAGTCTGCCTATTTATTTACCTGTCCCTGGAAAATACAATGCTACCAATGCAGTAGTGGCAGCCTGTGTCGGAAAACTCTTGGCTGTGGAAGAAGAGGATATTGTGGACGCTCTAGCCAATCTGGAGTTGACAGGAAATCGGACTCAATGGAAAAAAGCAGCCAACGGAGCAGATATTCTATCGGATGTTTATAATGCTAACCCAACAGCTATGAAGCTAATTTTAGAGACTTTCTCTACTATCCCAGCTAGCAAAACAGGTAAGAAAATAGCGGTTTTAGCTGACATGAAAGAACTAGGCTCAGAATCGGTACAGATGCATACAGGTATGATGAGCAGTTTATCGCCAAATGCCATTGACCACCTTGTATTTTACGGTGAGGATATTGCAGATCTGGCCACACTTGCCAGTCAGGCTTTTCCAGCAAATCAAGTCGCTTATTTCAAAAAGACAGCAACAGAGGATCAGTTTGAGGATATGTTAGTCTACATTAAGAACATCCTGCAACCAGTCGATCAAATTCTACTCAAGGGATCAAATTCTATGAATTTAGCTAAGGTAGTAGAGGAATTGGAGCAGATAAGATGAAGTGGTTGAGTTTCTTTTTTTCCAATCAGGAGACAAGACCACCTGGTCTCAATCCTTTCGTTTTTCTTTTCTTCTTTGCTGTCCTCTTGAGCTTGACCTATACGACTTTGCGATTTTATCAACATAAGGGCTATCAATCCTTTTTTAAGGGGCTACAGATTCTGCAGATGACTCTATTGTATAGTTGGTATATGTTGATGGCCTTTTCATTAAGGGAAAGTCTACCTTTTTACCATTGCCGAATGGCCATGTTTTCCTTTTTATTGTTACCAGACAAACATCCATGGAAACGCTACTTTGTGTTAATTGGCTTTGCAGGTTCTATCCTCAGTTTTGTTTACCCAGTGTTTGACCACTATCCTATTGGACATGTGACCATTTTTAGTTATGTAGTAGGGCATTTTGCACTCTTTGTCAACTGCCTTATCTACCTTTTGCGCTTTCATGGGGAAAGAATGGAGAAGAAGGATGTTGTTTTCAAGACTTTCACCCTCAACTTCTTCTTATTAGTGGTTAATATGCTAACTGGTGGCAACTATGGTTTTCTTCAGGTTACGCCTTTGATTGGTCATCAACCAGCACCAATTCGTTTTTGGGCTGTCACACTCGTTTTGTCCTTCTTGGTTTCCAGTGTGGATTGGTTCTTTGCGACGAAAGGAGAAGCAGTCATAGACTATGCTAGTCAGGAATTTTAATAAGATTCTTTTAAAAAAGAATCTTTTAAACAATGGTAAAGGAGTTATGTGCAGGTAACTTCTTTATTATTATAGAAAATGGACTTGTTAGGCTAAGCCATCTGCCTATAGCTTTTAACAGGGGATAGTGGCTTTTTATCTATTAGTGATATCAGATATGTGGACTACTACTTTTGCTTGATGAGCGTCGTTTTGCTAGCTAGGCTCATGTGACTGAGTGTTTGACTACTTGTAGATCCATCTTCTTTTTTGAGGAAAATTCTGTAAATGAATTGGTGGCTTTGCCAAATCAACGAAAATCAGATATAATTAAGAGTTGTAGAAACAGCTCTTTTCTTCTGGAGTAAATCAAGGAACAGTAGGAGTCATCCGATGTAGAATTGCAAATATAAGACGATTAGTTATTAATTATATAAAAAAATATGAAAAGGAAATACAATGTCACTACAAGACGAAATTAAAAAACGCCGAACATTTGCCATCATCAGTCACCCAGATGCTGGTAAAACGACTATTACCGAACAGTTGCTCTTTTTTGGCGGTGAACTCCGTGAAGCTGGTACAGTCAAGGGTAAAAAGACAGGAACCTTTGCCAAGTCCGACTGGATGGATATTGAGAAACAGCGTGGTATCTCTGTGACTTCCTCTGTCATGCAGTTTGATTATGCAGGCAAGCGGGTCAATATCTTGGATACACCTGGACACGAGGATTTCTCTGAGGATACCTATCGTACCCTGATGGCGGTAGATGCAGCCGTGATGGTTGTTGACTCTGCTAAAGGTATCGAGGCCCAGACTAAAAAGCTCTTTGAGGTTGTGAAACACCGCAATATCCCCGTTTTTACCTTTATCAATAAATTGGACCGTGACGGGCGCGAGCCACTTGATTTGTTGGAAGAATTGGAAGAAGTATTGGGCATTGCTAGCTACCCTATGAACTGGCCGATTGGTATGGGGAAATCTTTTGAAGGTCTCTACGATTTGCACAATGAACGTTTGGAACTGTATCGTGGTGAAGAACGATTTGCCAATCTTGAAGATGGGGATAAGCTCTTTGGAGCAAATCCTTTCTATGCACAAGTCCTAGAGGATATCGAACTTCTGCAGGAAGCAGGGAATGAGTTTTCTAGGGAGGCGATTTTAGAAGGAAATCTGACGCCTGTCTTCTTCGGATCAGCTTTGACCAATTTTGGAGTGCAGACCTTCCTTGATACCTTCTTGGAATTTGCCCCTGAGCCACATGGGCATAAGACAATGGAAGGCGACATGATTGACCCGTTCAATCAGGACTTTTCAGGCTTTGTCTTTAAAATTCAGGCCAACATGGATCCACGCCACCGTGACCGAATCGCCTTTGTCCGCGTCGTTTCAGGTGAGTTTGAACGCGGTATGGGTGTTCATCTACCTCGGACTGGTAAATCAGCTAAGCTCTCCAATGTGACGCAATTTATGGCAGAATCACGTGAAAATGTGGATAATGCCGTAGCGGGTGATATTATCGGTGTTTATGACACAGGGACTTATCAGGTGGGAGACACTCTGACTGTTGGGAAAAATAAATTTGAGTTTGAACCTCTCCCAACCTTCACGCCAGAACTTTTTATGAAAGTGTCCGCCAAAAATGTGATGAAGCAAAAGTCCTTCCACAAAGGGATTGAGCAGTTGGTGCAGGAAGGGGCTATCCAGCTCTATAAAAACTACCAGACTGGTGAATACATGTTGGGAGCAGTTGGCCAGCTCCAGTTTGAAGTCTTCAAACACCGTATGGAAGGCGAATACAATGCGGAAGTGGTTATGACCCCTATGGGCAAAAAAACGGTTCGTTGGATTAAGCCAGAAGATTTGGATGAGCGAATGAGCTCTAGCCGCAATATCTTGGCCCGTGACCGTTTTGACCAACCAGTCTTCCTTTTCGAAAACGACTTTGCACTTCGTTGGTTTGCAGACAAGTACCCAGAGGTAGAGTTGGAAGAAAAGATGTAAGTGCTGACTGGAATGACCAGTATTTCCACGATTCCACATTTGGAGCGCTTCAAGAAATTCAGAGAAATGGAAACTACTCTTTTTAGGGTATTTACGTAAAAAGAAAAAAGAATGTTTATTTCATTTTATATTTTAAATTGCCAGCTCGGTTGAGTTGGTAATTTTTGTCAACCTTGGTAAAATAAGATATAATGTTAAAAAAGTCAAAAGGAGTGCTAATATGGGTTTATTTTCAGGTTTGATGGGCAATGCCTCACAAAAAGACAATGATAAAGTAGAACAAGATTTACAAGATGTTTTGTTGGAGCAAGAGCGGGTGGAAATGGCCTTTAGTTTGGTTAGGGACTTGATTGTCTTTACAGAAAGCCGCTTGATTTTGGTGGATAAGCAGGGTGTCACTGGCAAGAAAGTCTCCTATAAGTCCATTCCATATGGATCTATTTCACGTTTTACAGTCGAAACTTCAGGTCATTTTGATTTGGATGCGGAGCTAAAAATTTGGATTTCTTCTGCAGTAGAACCAGCTGAAATTTTGCAATTTAAGAGTGATAAGAGCGTTATCGCCATTCAAAAAGCCTTGGCAGCGGCAGTGCTAAAAAAATGAAAAATCTCTTCAAAAATCGAAGAGTTTTTTTGTCTTCAATATAAAAAAAACGCTTGCAATGGTTTGTGAAATAAAGTACAATATATTTGTAACATTCATTAAAAAAAGGAGAATAAGAATGAACAAGAAATTTTGGTTTGGCCTGCTGGCAGGTTTGTTCGCTCTCTTTTTAGTCGCTTGTGGTAGTTCAAAGACGACTGAAGAGAGCAAGGAAGCTACTACGACTGAGGAAGTTGTGTCTGGTGCCACAGAAAGAGAATATACGGATCCATCCGAATTAAAAGATAGCTACGATGTTGTTGTTGTTGGTTCTGGTGGTGCAGGGATGGCAGCGGCAATCTCAGCTAAGGATGCAGGTGCAGATGTTGCTATTTTTGAAAAGATGCCGGTTATTGGTGGGAATACTTCCAAGTCTTCTGGTGGTATGAATGCTTCGGAAACTAAGTTCCAAAAAGAACAAAGTATTGAAGATAGCAATGACTTGTTCTACGAAGAGACTCTTAAAGGTGGAAAAGGAACCAATAATCCAGAATTGCTCCGCTACATGGTAGATCATTCTGCAGATGCTATTGACTGGCTAGACAGTATGGGTATTCGCTTGAATAAGATTACTTTCTCTGGAGGTTTCTCAGTAGCACGTATTCACCGTCCTGAAGATGGTTCAGCTGTTGGTGGTTATCTTGTAAATGGTTTGTATTATAACTTGAAAGAACGTGAAGTGCCCATTTTTGTCAATGCCGATGTGACAGACTTGACAGATAAAGATGGTAGTGTGACGGGTGTAAAAGTCAAGATTGGTGGAAAGGAAAAAACTATTAAAGCCAAATCAGTCGTTCTTGCAACAGGTGGTTTTGGTTCTAATATGAAGATGATTACCAAGTTTAAACCTGAGCTAGAAGGTTATGTTACAACCAACCATGAAGGTGCAACTGGTGATGGAATCGCTTTAGCGGAAGCAGAAGATGCTGATACGGTTCAAATGGATCAAATCCAAATCCATCCAACTGTTTATCAAGAAACATCTTATCTTGTATCAGAAGCAGTCCGTGGTGAGGGAGCTATCCTGGTAAATAGCGAAGGTAAACGTTTCTATAATGAAATGGAAACACGTGATAATGTTTCTGCAGCAATCAATGCTCTTCCTGAACGCTCTGCTTATGTTGTCTTTGATCAAGCTCTTCGTGAACGTGCTACAGCTATTGAACAGTATGATAAGTTGGGCATGGTTGTCAAGGGAGAAACAGTTGCCGAACTAGCTAAGGCTATCGGAGTGCCTGAGGAAAATCTTGTGGCCACTATGGAAGCATGGAACAAGTATGCATCTGAAAAGAATGATACAGAATTTGGTCGTACAACAGGTATGGAACACGATTTGACAAAAGCACCTTACTACGCTATTAAAATCGCACCTGGTATCCACCACACTATGGGTGGTCTGAAAATCAATACTAAGACAGAAGTCTTGAAGAAAGATGGTTCAGTTATTCCAGGTCTTTATGCAGCAGGTGAAGTAACTGGTGGTGTCCATGGTAGCAACCGAATCGGTGGTAATGCTGTAGCAGATATCATCATCTTTGGTCGTCAAGCTGGTACCCAATCAGCAGAATATAGTAAATAAAAGTAAAAAAATGAGTCTAGGATAAAATCCTGGGCTCATTTTTTACATGATGTGTAGTGCGGTAAGTTTTCTGTATAATATTAGTCCTATTGCCAGAAGTAGTAGAGAACAGATAGTCCAATCATATCTGCGATACTATGTGCTAGAAAGAAAGGCAGGAGATTTTTTTTGTTCATTTTTTGATAGAGGAAGAAGAAGAGAGAACCTACTAGAATACCGATCCCAAAGGCTGCTCCTAATCCTTGATAGGTATGGAAGGCGAAGCGAATCATTAAGGAGTATAGGAAGGCCCATTTTTGGTGTTCTGGTTTGACAGTCAAGCAGATACCTAAGAAGAAGATTTCTTCATAGAAACCATTTAAGAGAGAATAGAGGACTAGGGATAAATCGAAATCTGCAACGATAGGCAAGAAACTAGGAATAGCTGGTATAGCAAATTCATAGGATAGAAGATGAAAGACATCCATAACCAAGGCAGCCAACAAAAAGAAACCTAGAGCTTGCAAGGGTACCCATGGAGTCAGGCGAATTTTCCTGAGCCATACAGAAAAATCAAAATTCCGCCAGAGGAGGTACAGGAAGGCTACAAAGAGCCATACCAGTAAAAATGCCAATGCTTGGTAGTTTTCTATTGGTGAAAAACCAAGGTCAGGATAGGGAATAACAGGATTTTTGAGCATATCCAAATATTGGATGGTGGAATAGATGATTCCGTGTCCTGTCAATATCAAGCTTAAGATGGCGATATCAAACCATTTGAGTGTAGTTATTTTTTCCTTGTTCATAAAAGAACTCCTTTCGTTTGTAAAAGATAATTATTTTCAATCATAGTGTATCAAAAACATCTACAGGTCACCTACTCTCTATCTGTTTTTTATCTGTTTTTTGGAGAAAGTAGATAGTATAACATGAAGAAAACCTTAGAGTATCAATGGTTTGACATTTTTTTGCTCTATTTTTAAAAACTTGTCAAATTTTCACTTTCCCCCTATAATAAGGATAGAAATATGATGGGAGTGAGAAAATATGCACAAGATTTTAGTTGTGGAAGATGAGCAAGTTATCAATCAAGTCATCACAGAGTTTTTAAGTGATCGTGGCTATGAAGTAACTTCAGTTTTTGATGGAAAAGTGGCTCTCGAACAATTTCATCAGCAAGAGTTCGATCTAATTATATTAGACATCATGATTCCGTTTCTGTCTGGTCTAGAGGTACTACAGGAGATTCGTAAGACTTCTAAGGTACCTGTCATGATGCTGACAGCGGTAGCAGATGAATACACTCAGCTCGTCAGCTTCAATCACCTCATTAGCGACTATGTAGTCAAACCCTTTTCTCCACTTATTTTAGTCAAGCGTGTAGAAAATATCCTAAGAAATAGTTCTGATCATACAACTATCAGGATTGGTGAGGTGACCATAGAGATAGATAAAGGTCTGGTTTATCTAGGTCATGAAGAGATAAACTTGACCAAGAAAGAGTATGAAGTACTCGACTATTTAGCAAAGCACATAGGGCAGATTGTCAGTCGTGATCAACTCATGATGGGCATTTGGGGTTATACTGAATTGGACAGTCGGGTATTAGATAATCATATCAAAAATATTCGGAAGAAATTGCCAAGTCTTCCCTTGAAAACGTTGGTTGGTAGAGGTTATCAACTTGAGGAGGTTTGATATGGGTATTGTTCGGAAACATTTTTTAATTGTAACTAGCATGATGGTGGGAACTTTTTTGCTGATTTTAGGATTTCTCTACTTTTTGCTACCTGTTTATTACAATCAGACCAAAGAGCAAGAGATTAAACAGTCTTATCTGTCCATTGTGAAAGAATTAGATGGTCAGTCGGAGGCTGACATTCGTACCAAGATGATCGAGCTTGACAAGATAGAGCCCAATCTCTATTTACTTCTTGAAGATGAGGAGGGGGAGATCCTCTATCCAGATGAACCCATAGCAGCTACTTATGCTCAAAGTGACAATCATGACCAAGTTGGAATTTGGACGAATCGAATTACCTCTCAAGAAGGTCAAACCTTTACTCTTCAAGGAGAGTATGGCTTTCAGTCATTGTTTGTCATCAACAGGACCTTACTTTTTTTATTTCCCTTTGTTTTAGTGTTGGTTTTTCTCCTAGTCAGTATAGTTGCTTTGATTTACAGTCGCCTATCCAATCGTCGGATTACAGCAATATCTGAGGTAACTCGTCAGATGCAAAGTCTAGAGCCTGGACTTTCCT
Source organism: Streptococcus minor DSM 17118 (assembly GCF_000377005.1). Taxonomy (GTDB): domain Bacteria; phylum Bacillota; class Bacilli; order Lactobacillales; family Streptococcaceae; genus Streptococcus; species Streptococcus minor. The sequence continues at coordinate 582,496 of NZ_AQYB01000033.1, read as the reverse complement.
GTCCAGTTGAAGGTCATGATGAAGTGGCTCACTTAGCCAAAGATATCAATGTACTCTATCAGCATTTACTAGGCAATATGGAAGAGTTGAAGCGAGAAAATGAGCGTACTCAGGCTAGAAGAAAGCAGGAAGCAGACTTTGTTCGCATGACTTCTCATGAATTAAAAACGCCTATTGCGAGCATGTTGGGTCTAATTGATGGTATGATTTACAATGTTGGAGATTTTAAGAATCATGAAAAATACCTGAAGCAATGTCGCGAAATTTTGCAGGAGCAGTCTCACCTTGTCCAGTCTGTTTTAGAAGCTACTACATTGGATATAGGTGAGAAACGAGAGTTTGAGTTTGACTTGGCAGAAGCAGTCAGGAAAGAATTAAGCTCCTCGCTTCATTTGGCTAACCTCAAGCAGTTACAGCTAGATTTGGAGTTGGAGCCTGTGGTAGTCAGAGCCAATCAGCTATTTCTGCTGAAGGCTATCAAAAATATTGTCGATAATGCGATTCGTTATACAGTTGAAGGTGGACGAGTTCGCATTATCTTGAAAGACCATCAACTGTTAGTGGAAAATCAGGCTGAGAGGCTATTACGTTTGGAAGAGCTTGAACAAATCTTTCAGCCATTTTATCGACCAGATTATAGTCGATCCAAGAAGGATGGTGGTACGGGCATTGGGCTCTATCTTGTTCAGCAGGTCTTAGACCAACATGGTTTTACGTATCAATTTGAAGCTGTTGATGACAGTATGATGCGTTTTACAATTGATTTCAGCCAATCTTGACAATATTAGTAGTCAGTCGATGCGTCGTCTGACTTTTAAAATATCTATGAAAACGTATTATTCTATACTTTAATGGTTATTCCTATCTATTTATTCTCATTGTGTTATAATAATGAAGTTGTCTATAACAACAAAATAAAGCGTGATAAGGCAGCTTCGCACTGTCTTCTTAGAAAAGAGAAAACATTGAAATTTACAGAATTTAATTTATCGCCTGATATTCAATCAACGGTTGTAACGGCAGGATTTGAAACCCCATCGCCTATTCAGGAATTAACGATTCCCTTGGCATTAGAGGGTAAGGATGTCATTGGACAAGCCCAAACAGGAACTGGTAAAACGGCCGCTTTTGGCTTACCAACTTTACATAAAATTGATACAACTAATCCTCATGTGCAGGCTCTAGTTATTGCACCCACTCGTGAGTTAGCGGTCCAAAGTCAAGAAGAACTTTTCCGTTTTGGGCGGGATAAGGGAGTGAAGGTTCGCTCTGTTTATGGGGGGTCTAGCATTGAAAAACAAATTAAGGCTCTCAAATCCGGTGCCCATGTTGTAGTGGGGACACCTGGTCGCCTGTTGGACTTAATTAAGCGCAAGGCTCTTCGTCTAGATAAAGTTGAAACCTTGATTTTGGATGAAGCAGATGAAATGCTCAATATGGGCTTCTTAGAGGATATTGAGGCCATTATTAGCCGAGTACCTGAAGAGCGTCAAACTCTCCTCTTTTCAGCAACCATGCCTGATCCGATTAAACAGATTGGCATCAAGTTCATGAAGGACCCAGAGCATGTTAAAATCAAGGCAACAGAATTGACCAATGTCAATGTGGAGCAGTTTTATATTCGTGTCAAAGAAAGTGAAAAGTTTGACACGATGACTCGTCTCATGGATGTGGATCAACCAGAGTTGTCCATTGTTTTTGGCCGTACCAAACGCCGAGTTGATGAGTTGACTCGAGGTCTGAAATTACGTGGTTTCCGTGCAGAAGGTATCCACGGTGATTTGGACCAAGGGAAACGCCTACGTGTCATTCGCGACTTTAAAAATGACCACATTGATATTTTAGTTGCAACAGATGTTGCGGCGCGTGGTTTGGATATTTCAGGTGTTACTCACGTATACAACTACGATATTCCACAGGATCCTGAAAGCTATGTTCACCGTATTGGTCGTACCGGTCGCGCTGGTAAGTCAGGTCAGTCTATTACTTTTGTTTCCCCAAATGAGATGGGCTACCTCTCTATTATTGAGAACTTGACGAAAAAACGTATGACAGGTATGAAACCAGCTACTGCACAGGAAGCCTTTGAAGCCAAGAAAAAAGTGGCTCTCAAGAAGATTGAACGTGATTTTGCAGATGAAGAATTGCGGGCTCGTTTTGATAAGTTTAAAGCAGATGCTATCAAATTAGCTGCCGAGTTCACACCAGAAGAATTGGCACTTTATGTCCTCAACTTAACCGTGCAAGATCCAGCAGATATGCCTAAAGTTGAGATTGCAAATGAAAAACCATTGCCATTTAAGCCAGCCGGAGGTGGCTTTGGTGGTAAGGGTGGCCGTGGTCGCAATGACCGTAATCGCCGTGAGGGCGAACGTGGGCGCCGTAGTGGTTATCGTGGAGACCGTAGACGAGATGAGCGCGATGGTAGTCGCCGTGACTTCAAACGTCGTGATGATCGGTTTAAAAAAGATACCCGCCGTCAGGAAAATAAGAAACCTCATAAAAATACTTCTAGTGAGAAGAAAACAGGCTTTGTTATCCGTAACAAGGGTGAGAGATAGAGTAGGAAATCTTTCGTTAAAAAATAGAGCACAGGACTTAGTTTTCTCTGTGCTCTTTTATATAATCTAGTTTTTGCTGTCTATTGAGGCGCCTTTTAAAAAGGGCTTCTGCAGACATGGCTTCTTGCTTGCTATCAAATTCTTCTTGATAGAGGAGAGTGACAGGCAGACGGTTTCGAGTATACTTTGCACCTTTACCAGCATTATGAGTTTGGATGCGTCTATCTACATCGGTTGTATAGCCTGTGTAAAGGGTACCATCTGCACACTCGACCACATACATATAGGCTTTATTTACCATAATAAATCTCCCGAATCTCATCGGTATATTCACCAGATTCTTGATGGATAACGAGGGGCGGAAGGATTTTAAGACCTGCCACCGATCCATCTTTGATAGCTTCAATCAACAGCATGTTTGCCTCTTTTCCTGATTTGGGATAGACAAATTGGATGCGTTTTGGTGCTAATTTGTAACGACGTAAGGTATCCAGAATATCAAAGAATCGGTCGGGACGGTGGACCATGGCCAGTCGACCGTTGGATTTGAGGGTTTGTTGTGCTACCTGACAGATACTGTCTAGATTGGTGGCTATTTCGTGGCGGGCCAGAAGATAGTGCTCACTTTCGTTCAGGTTAGATGTTGGTTCTACTTTGAAATAGGGCGGATTGCAGAGCATCAGGTCTACCTTTGAGCGACCGATATGATTTGTGAGGTTGGCTAAGTCATCTTGGATGACCGATACTTGTTGGTCTAGCTCATTGAGTTGGATAGAGCGCCGATTCATATCCGCCAATCTTTCTTGTAATTCTACTTGGAGAATTTGAGCCTTTGTTTGGCTCGCTACAAAGAGACCCACAGCACCATTTCCGCTACAGAGATCGACAATCAACCCTTTTTTAGCAGGAATATTTGGAAAGCGAGAGAGCAGAACACTGTCAACTGAAAAACTGAAAACAGCCTTATTTTGGATAATTTTAATAGGAGAGGAAAAGAGCTGGTCAATACGCTCTCCTGTTTTTAAAAGTGAGTTTGTCATGTTCTTATTATAGCACAAGCCACTGTGACGGTGGATAGAAAATTCATCAGAATAGGATAAAAATATGATATAATAGATAGAATCATTTTTAGGAGACATGCATGTTTTATTCATACTTACGCAATCTGTTGACAGTCCTTTTATGGGCAATCAATGGTAACATTCATTACCATGACCGAGAAAAAATGCTACCCAAGGAAGAAAATTATATCCTGATTTCACCCCATAGGACCTTTTGGGATCCTGTCTTTTTGGGCTATGCGGCAGCACCTAAACAATTCATTTTTATGGCTAAGAAAGAACTTTTCAAGGATCGTGGATTTGGCTGGTGGATTAGCAAATGTGGCGCTTTTCCGATTGATCGTGAAAATCCAGGAACAGCAGCTATTAAGTATCCTGTCAAAATGCTCAAAAAGAGCGATCGCTCCTTGGTGATGTTCCCATCTGGTAGCCGTCATTCTACTGATGTAAAGGGAGGAGTGGCTGTTATCGCCAAAACTGCTCGCGTCAAGATGATGCCGGCATCCTACATTGGTCCCCTCAAGATTAAAGGTCTCTTATCTGGTCAGCGTATTGATGTGGCATTTGGTGATCCGATTGATATCTCCGATATTAAGCGATTGGATGATACTGGCTTAGCAGAAGTGACCCGTCGGATTGAAGCAGAATTTAACCGCCTTGATGAATTGAATAGGTCCTTTCAAGTCAAGAAAACCAGGACTCCATATTGGACACTTATTTACCGTTTTCCTATCCTTCTAGTCGTTGGTTTGATTCTCATATTGACCTACCTATTTAGCTTTTTGGCTAGCTTTTTCTGGCAACCCAAAACTGATATTAGCGAATAGCAAAGAAAATGATTTCCAATCGGAAGTCATTTTATATATGTCATGCTATTCTTTGTTGCTTGTGATGAATAGCCAAGTTAGTCACCCATGGAAATCCTGATTTGTAAGTTGTTTGATTCCGCTTTCAAAAATAGTTGGAGAAGTGATGTGAATATGCTACAATGTAAGATAGAAAATAGTATATGAAAGTTAGAATAAGGAGACTATCATGAAACGTGCACTAATGACTGGTTTGTCCATCATCTTGTCTATCCTGACTGTTGTCTGGAGTAGTCCTGCTCAAGCAGAGACAGGAGATGCAGGCTATTATACATACAATAATGGTGGAGCTTATTTGGATACTGCAACAGTACCACAAGGTGTCATTGTAACAGGAAGTTCAGGTCAGATTCGTCCACTTCAAGATAGCATCATCAAAGATACTCAGTATGCCTTTCTCTATATCGTATCTGATCCTTCTATTTTGGCTGTTGATGAGAAGGGAAATTGGCAAGCTTTGAAAGCTGGCTCTGTAACCTTAGAGATAAAATTCCCAGCTAGTGGACAGATCCAGAACTTTGAAGATGAATTGGATGCTTTGGGGATCCAGAGAGCCCCTTACGAGCCAACAGTAGCCTACTCACCAAAGATTTTTCACATAGAGATTTCAGATGACAACCTTGTTCGAGTAGAGAGGCTTTATTATCCTGCATTACAGACACATCTCTACACAGCAGACACCAATGAACGAAATGAATTGATGTATAGGGGCTGGAAGTTAGAAGGTGTGGCTTGGACTAGCCGTAGTGTAACAGGTGAGGCAGTCTATCGTCTCTATCATCCTGTCTTAAAAGTGCACCATTACACAAAGGACCCTAATGAATATCAAGTATTAGGAACAAGGGGCTGGAGTCAAGAGGGTGTAGCTTATCGCTCTACAGGAGAAATCCCTGTTTATCGTCTCTATCACGCAGGTATTAAAAAACATCTTTATACAACAGATGCAAATGAGAAGAACATAATCTCCAAGATAGGCTGGAGGTACGAAGGTGTTGCTTGGTACGTGGAATAGCGGAAAATAGCTTAAAAGACTTTCTTGAATAGAATCAAGAAAGTCTTTTTCACTCTTCTTTTAAGATAGTAGAGCTGGAACTTCGCTCAAACTCAATAAATTTGGAGGCGTGTTTGCGTAGGGCAAGATTTTTCTCATAATCCTTGGCAAAAACACCAGCATAGAGGCATTCTAGTAGGAAGGTAATAGAGGTGTCTGTGGAGAAGGTACCAATCTTGGAGTAGAGCTTTTCTCGTGTCGCTAAGCGAAGGATGTGGCTAGCGAGGGGAGTGGATGTGCTATCGCCAACACTGGTCAAAAGGATGATAGGAATGGCTTGCCTTTTAAGAATCTTCATGATTTGGATCAACCGAGGCGTCTCTCCTGAGTATGAAATGATGATAGCACAGCTATTTTTCTTCGCCAAATAAGCGTTGAACATAACTTCACCTTGTAATTGATGAATCCGAACATCTTTTTGAATTCGAGACATTTGCAGTGCAAATTCTTGAGCATTCAAGAGATTGTTGCTGACAGCAAAGATATGGGTGGTCTCGGCTTGAGACAGTGTTTTGATACAGGCTGATAAGGTTTCTTGTTTATTTAAGGAGAGGGTATCGTCAATGGCTTCTTTTTTCAGGCTAGCTAGCCTTGCGAGAATGGTTCCAACATCATCCTTAGACTCAAAGGGGAGATTAGCATCGATTCCTTTTTGGTGTTGATCTAGGTAGGCCAATTCCTCCAGAAAGGCTTCTTTAAAGTCCACCCAACCTGTAAAGTCCATTTTTTTAGCAAAGCGTACCAAAGCTGATTTGGATGCAAAGACTGCCTCTGCAATATCAGCTGTGGATTTCTTTCGAATGGCATATTTTTCTCTCATAAGATAGTCAGCAAGCACCTTCTCGTTGGGTGAGAAGGGGTATAGCTCCATTTTTTCAATTAAAAACACGATGACGCTCCCTGAAACGATGTTTTAATATTTTATCTGAATTGGTAGCAAATCATAAAATACCAGACCAAATTTGATAAATCTCTTTTATGTCATTATAGCAAATGGTAGAATATATTCAATCAGAGAAGTTTGGTTCAAATAAATCGTTGAAATATGAGAGGAATGCCATGCTCTTTATAAGAGACAAGGTATCTATGCCTTTGTTAAACTGTTCAGAGGCATTGCATCTCAGACTCATCATCCTCATCTACTGTCAGCTTTCCTTAGGGAGGAATTCTGCCAGGATGGATACTTTCATTTTTGTAAAAAATAAACATACATAAAGGAGAACGTTTATGACATTTCCGAAGAATTTTTTGTGGGGTGGAGCTTTGGCTGCCCACCAATTTGAGGGTGGAGTCTTGGAAACTTCTAAGGGTCTATCTGTAGCCGATGTCATGACTGCTGGTGCCCACGGTGTGCCCCGTGTTATTACAGATGGTGTGGTAGAGGGAAATTATTACCCGAACCATGTGGGGATTGATTTTTACCACCGCTATAAGGAAGACATAGCCATGTTTGCGGACCTTGGTTTTAAATGTTTCCGAACTTCTATCGCCTGGTCACGGATTTTCCCGACAGGATTTGAAGCAGAGCCAAATGAAGAGGGTTTGCAGTTCTATGATGATGTCTTTGATGAGCTTTTGAAATATGGTATCGAGCCTGTCATCACCCTATCACACTTTGAGATGCCTTATGAGCTAGCCAAGAAAAATGGTGGTTTCATGAGTCGTGATACGGTTGATGCCTTCGTCAAGTTTGCAGAAGTTGTCTTCAAGCGTTATAAAAATAAGGTCAAATACTGGATGACCTTTAATGAAATTAACAATCAGATGAACTATTCCAATGACATCTTTGGCTGGACCAACTCTGGTGCACATTTCGGAGACTATGACAATCCAGAAGAGGCCATGTACATCTGTGGTCATCATACCTTGGTTGCATCTGCTCTAGCCGTTAAGATTGGTAAGGCTATCAATCCAGACTTCAAAATTGGTAATATGATTGCTATGGTGCCGATTTATCCTTACTCTTGCCGTCCAGAAGATGTTCTTTTGGCCAATCAAGCCATGCACGATCGCTGGTTCTTCTGTGATGTGCAGGTACGTGGTCACTACCCAGCCTATGCCCTCAAAATGTTTGAGCGCAAAGGATTTAAGATTCCAATTACGGAAGAAGACCAGCAAATCTTGGCAGAGGGGACTGTGGATTACATCGGCTTTAGCTACTACATGAGTAATGTGGTGGATTCGCAAGCCTTCCGTGATGTGTCAGAAGTCATTGAAGCCTCCAGTCCTTATTCTGTAAAAAATCCTTATATCAAGGAATCTGACTGGGGTTGGGCCATTGACCCTGTTGGTCTCCGTTATGCTTTAAATGCCTTCTATGAGCGCTATGAGTTGCCACTCTTTATCGTAGAAAATGGCTTTGGTGCCATCGATGTCAAGGAGGAAGATGGCTCAGTCCACGACCAATACCGCATCGACTACCTGCGTAGCCATATTCAAGAAATGGAAAAAGCCATCAATGAGGACGGCGTCGAGCTTTGGGGCTATACTCCTTGGGGTTGTATCGACTGTGTATCCTTTACGACTGGCGAGATGAAGAAGCGCTACGGCTTTATCTATGTGGACCGTGACAATGAAGGTAATGGTACGCTGGAGCGTTCTAAGAAAGACTCTTACGATTGGTACAAGCAGGTTACTGCTTCAAATGGAGCTATTCTCTAAGACAATTTGGTCATCAAAGTGAACTTTTCTAAGCTTGCTTTGATGAATTCTTGTTCAAGCTTCGATTTTTTGTTCATAACTACATTGATTGTTTATGGCATAGAGATGAACAACAAAAAGCAGTATTATTGAGAAAAAGAAGCCGCTTTGTCGGCTTTCTTTGCTATTCTAAATGAATAGGGGAGAAAAGGTCTGTCACACCATCGATCAGATTATTTCTTATTTTGGAATGCCAGATCATGTGCACTATGATGTCCGACAATTACTGGGACCAAATAGGAGGAACGCCTACTTTTATTTAGCTTTTTATTATGCTATCACCAAGGACCGGCAAGAAGAAGATTTGAAAAAGTTCTATATGCCAAATCAGCTGGATTTCGGGCGAGATTTGCCAGAGCATTATGGTGTCTTGACCTATCTAGATGACCAAGGTATTTATCATGAAGAAAAGGTTGTGTCGGAAGTGGGAGATTATAGTCGAGTGTATCAAGCCATCCATGATTCTATCATCCGCGGCGCTGAAAAAATGATAAAAGATGAAGAGACCATCCGTCAGATAGAAATTCTGGAAGAAGGTATTCGTCGTATGAAAGAAAGTCAAGCATAATATTTTCTGATGAGGCTCCCTTTGAGGAGCTTTTTTCGAATAATCAAGTAGGAGGATATTATGGTTGAAGAATTGATTCGTTTATTTAAAAAATACAAGTTGACAATGTCGGTTATTTCGGCTTTGATTCTACTTCTTGGAACCTTCTTTTTCTTGCAGAAAAAACCAGAGGAGATTGCAGATTTTCCAGAGTTGTCGACCACGACAGTAACAGAAAAAAATCTCGAAGAAACTACCGTTGAAAGTCCAGAAGTCATCCAGATTGTAGTCGATGTCAAGGGGGCGGTTAAAAACGAGGGACTCTATGAATTGGATGCGTCGGCCCGCGTTCATGATGCGATTCAGGCGGCTGGTGGTTTCTCCGAACAAGCTGATAAAAAATCGGTCAATCTAGCTCAGAAACTGAATGATGAAGCAGTAGTCTATGTAGCCAGTCAGGGAGAAAATGTCAGTGTCATTCAGGCTGTCACAAGCAACTCAGCTACTGAAGGCACAAGTGGTGATGCTACAAAAAAAATCAATCTTAACACTGCAACGGTCGCAGACTTGACCACCATTTCTGGTATCGGGGAAAAGAGGGCCAATGACATTTTGGCCTATCGAGATAGTAATGGCGGTTTCAGCTCCGTTGATGACCTCAACAATGTTTCTGGCATCGGCGACAAGACATTAGAAAATATTCGTCCTTATGTCACAGTGGATTAAGAAAAGTCCTATTCCAGCTATTCAGTTGGCCATTCTGGTCTTAGCTAGTTATTTCCTTATCTACCGCCTATCAGTCTTGACAGGGCTCATCTTTTTTTTCTTATGGTTTCGATTGTTTCATCAGTATGGGAAAAAAGTAGCACTGAAAATACTGCCGATCTTACTGATGTTTCTAGTACTTTTTGTGGGCCATGTCATCAAAACTAGATTGGATGAGAAGAGTATACCATCCAACATTTCCAAGTTGGAGCTCATTCCAGACAGCCTTCGTATCAAGGGAGATAGGCTATCCTTTCAGGCTACATCAGATGGTAGAAAGTATCAGGCCTTTTATCAGCTTAAAAGTCAGGAAGAGCAGAACTATTTTCAAAAAATGGATGACTTGGTCGTATTGACTGTGAAAGCGGAAGTGAGCCAAGCTGAGACAGCTCGAAACTTCAACGGTTTTGACTATCGAGCTTATTTGCAGACAAGAGAAATTTATGCCTTAGTGGAGATTTCTGACATCCTATCGATTCAGGTCCGTCAGAGTAGGTATCCTATGGACTGGATTTTGCTAGCTAGACGCAAGTCACTTTTATATATTGCCAATACTTTTCCTGCCCCCATGCGGCATTATATGAGCGGTTTACTTTTTGGAGAGTTGGATACGGATTTTGAGGAGATGGAGGATATTTATTCCAGTTTGGGGATTATTCATCTCTTTGCTCTGTCAGGTATGCAGGTTGGTTTTTTTATTGACAAGCTACGTTATCTCTTGCTTCGCTTTGGCCTCAAGCGGGAAACGGTGGATAAGATCCAAATTCTGTTTTCCATCTTTTACGCTGGTATGACAGGTTTGTCTATTTCGGTCATTCGCTCCTTGGTCCAGAAGATTCTGGGCAACATGGGCTTACGGGGACTGGACAATATGGCCATGACCCTAGCTGTTTGCTATGTCCTTATGCCACATTTTCTTCTGTCAGCTGGCGGTATGCTCAGTTTTGCCTATGCCTTTTTACTGTCGGTCTTTGACTTTGAAAAACTGACAATGAGCAAGAGGATTCTGGTTGAAAGTTTGGCTATTTCTTTTGGAATTTTCCCCGTTCTGATTTTTTATTTTTATAGTTTTCAACCCTTATCTATTCTCTTGACTCTTGCTTTTTCTATCATTTTTGATGTGGTATTGTTACCTCTCTTATCTGTCCTCTTTCTCCTTTCGCCCATCGTGGCAGTGACTCAGGTCAATGTTCTTTTTGTGTGGCTGGAAAAAGTGATTGTCTGGATTTCAGACAGAAGCAATTTTTCGCTGGTTTTTGGTAAACCAGAAGCTGTCGTTTTGTTAGGGTTGATGGTGATTTTTGCACTTATCTATGATTTTTTTCATCGAAAGAAGATAGTTATTGGCTTATCTTGTCTGTCGATTTTGTTACTCTTTTTGACCAAGCAGCCTCTGACCAATGAGGTGACGGTGGTGGATGTAGGACAGGGAGATAGCATCCTCTTGCGGGATGCACAAGGCAAGACCATCCTTATTGATGTCGGAGGTCGGCCTGAATTCGGAGCCAAGGAACAATGGCAGAAACGAAGGTATGAGGCCAATGCCAAACGAACTCTGATTCCCTATCTCAAAAGCCGTGGTATAGGCAAGATTGACCAATTGGTCCTGACCCACACCGATACGGACCATGTCGGTGATATGGAGGTTGTGGCGCGTGAAATCCATATTGGAGAAATCCTAGTTAGCCCAGGTAGTCTGACCGATAGAACTTTTGTCCAACGGCTCAGGGACTTGCGAGTGCCTGTTAGGGCCATACAGGCAGGTGAACAGTTAACCATTATGGGCAGTCGACTCCATGTCCTTTATCCTTTTGGTCCTGGCGATGGGGGAAACAATGATTCCATCATCCTCTATGGCCAACTCCTCAACAAAAACTTTCTCTTTACAGGTGACTTAGAGGAAGCAGGCGAGGAAGCCTTGATAGTCACTTATCCCAAACTACCTGTCGATGTCCTCAAGGCGGGACACCATGGATCAAAGGGCTCTTCCACTGAAGTTTTTTTGGACCATATCCAACCCAAACTAGCCCTCTTATCAGCTGGACGTGGCAATCGATACAAACACCCTCATCAGGAAACGCTGGATCGCTTGAGTGAGCGCAAGATTGCCAGTCTTAGAACAGATCAGCAAGGCGCAATACGATTTATAGGTTGGAAGAACTGGAGAGTAGAGACTGTGAAGTGAGGTTACCAATTTTCATTTTGGAAAAAATCTGCTATGCTAGAAATAAATACAGCAAGGAGACCCTCTATGCAAACTGTTTTTGAATATGAAAAGATTGGTAAAAAGGGAAAAATCGAGAACTTTGTTCTTTTATCAACTTCGCCACGTCGCAAAGATTTATTGGCCTTTTTAAAGCCTATTATCACGAGGGTGGAGGTGGATGAGCGTTCTTTGGAAGAGCGTTATATGGAAACTTTCAAGCAGGATGATTTCCTGACACGGGCTGCCAAGGTTTGCTGCGAGATCTCCAAGGCCAAATCAGATCAGATACTAGATGAAGATACCCTCTACATTTCTGCGGACACCATCGTCGTGGCTGATAACCAGATTTTCAACAAACCAGAGAATCCGACAGAAGCCAAAGAAATGCTTTTATCTTATTTTGGTAAAAGCCACTATGTCGTGACCTCTGTTTGCTTGCGGATGCGAGGATATCTGGAAGTCTTCTACACTGTGGCTCAGATTGATTTTGTTGATTTTTACCCAGAGCTAGCCCAGGTGGTAGATGATTACATCACGTTCAAGCAACCTCTGGACAAGGCTGGCGCCTATGGTTTTCAAGAATTGGACCCCCGCCTCATTAGATCTGTTACAGGCGATATCCATACCATCATTGGTCTTCCCGTTGCTGAAGTTTCAGAGAGAATCTTCAGAAAACAGTAGAGAGCTTGCATTTCGCAAGCTCTCTTTTAGTGTAGTTTGAATTTAGCATACAGATAGGCCATGCCTGACATGGTCAGGATTCCCAATCCAATGACTGCAAAGGTTAGGATGTGGATAGAAAAAGACAAAGTTGTCATCAGTGTTGTAGCCAAAGGCATGAAGAGAACAGCTACAGTAAAAATAGAACTGAAAACTCGGCCTAATAATTCATTTGGTACTTTCTTTTGAACCATGGAAAAGAAATGAATATTAAAAATAGTCAGGAAAAACTCGAAAATAAGATTGCCAGATGTGATAAGGATGACTGGCAGGCCAAAGAATGACAGTGGAGTGATAAGAGTTAATCCAACACCACTTAGCGCCAGCGATAGGAGAATGCTGAAATGGGAATGCTTGAAAAGGTGTTTGGCAAAAACGGCTCCTAAGATAGAACCTGTTGCTCCCATGGATAAGAGCATGGCATAGCTAGAATTATCTGCAAAGAGTTGATTGCTAAAAGGCAGAAGGTAATTAAAGGCTGCGATAAAAAAATTGACTAAGGCTGCGATAGCTAGCAAAAAGAAGACCTCTTTTTCATGAAGAATAAAGTCCAACCCTACCTTGATATCCCTGAAAATAGTCGAAATACTAGCCGGTTCTTTTTGAACACTAACATGTTGCTCTTCTTGTCGGATAGAAAAAAGTAGAATAAAGGATAGGAAGAAGGTTAGACTATCCAGTAGTAAGGTTGGTTTGAGTCCAAAACGATCGACAAATAAAAAAGCCAGAAGTGGTGATGATATGCTGATAACCCGTGAAATGATTTCCAGTTTGGCATTAAAATCTACTAAAGACTCCTTGTCAACCAAGGTCACTACATAGGATCGAAATGATGTCCCTGAGAAGACATGGGAGATTGCTAGGACAGCATTGACAGTGATAAGTCCATACAGCATCATCTGGTCTGTTCCGATTAAGGCTAAAAGTAAACACATGAAGCCTCCTATAAAGTCTGTCAACAGCAAAATTTTTCGTCGCTTAAAACGATCTGCCACAGCTCCACCAATGGGATTGAGTAGAAGGGAGATCAGGTTTTCAGCTAGCTGGTAATATCCCAGATAGTGCTGTCCCATGGCTCCGAGACTGACAATCCAACTACTATTCCCATAATCATAGACGACATTCCCAATTTTATTGACCGCTCGACTAGTTAGCAGTTTGATTTCATTTTTTTTCATAAAAAACCTCCAAGATTTGATGAAATATAGGATACATCAAATTCTTAAAGATTTATAAAGTTTTGCAAATATGCTTTTATTTAACAAATTTTTCAAAATCTATTTTGAAGTTTTTGGCGATATGGGGCGAATCCAGCCAGTCACAGATTTGGATAGCTTGTTTCATCTCATCAATACCAGTCAAGATCTGTCCTGACTTGTAGGCCTGCAGGCCTTTGAGAAAGAGGAAGATGGTCTTTTCATAGAGTTTCGTTTCATTCTTGATAAGTTTTTGTACTTCCTGTTGGTAATAGTCTGCTACTTCCAGAGCATTGCGGTGGAGACAAGTTTCCCATATATTGAGCATGGTCATGAGAACTAGATGGCGATGAGTGGCAATTTCTTTGTAAAAATGTCTACGTTTGAGAATTTCCTGTCCCATCAAATGAAGAAGCGGAATTTCAATGAAGAGGTAGAGATTCCCAATCAGAATCAGTTCATAAATATTCCAATCGTCAGTAGCAAATAGGTAGTCGATCACCAGCTCTAAATCTTCCTTTGGGAAGGGAATGGTATCATCACATTTGCAGATGAAACCTTGCAGTAAAATACTGTTGAGCTGGTAGCGTTGGCGGTCAGGATATTCCTTGAACTTTTGATTTTCTTCCGCCTGCATCTGACGAAAGCCTTCAATATCACGAAGGTATTCCAAGTCAATGAGCTTACTCATAAAGGCAATCTGCTCTGAATGTTGGTATCCAGAAAGGGCATCCATAAATTCCTTGACTTCCACATGGATGTTTTCAAGGGCAACTAAAAATTTTGAAATCGAAAGTTCTGACTCACCTCTCTCAAAACGGGATAACTGAGATAGAGAAACCTGGTGATTGGCTACTTGTTTGAGAGGGATATGGCGGTTTTTCCGCAAAATTTTAAAGGTTTGACCAAGATGTTTACTATTCATAAATTGATTATAGCATAGTCAGCAAAAAGCAGGAGATATTCCCATATACGGGAAATGAAAAACTTAGAAAATAACAAAATAGTCTTTTTTCAAGACCCTATCTTATGGTATAATGGTACAGATCATGTTAAAAGGATGGTAAAATGAAAAAGTTTCTCTTAAGTTTGTCTAGTATTCTTCTGGTTTTGTTTGGTGGTAGTTGGTCAGTGGTAGCAGAGGATGATTTGTTGACGATGGCACAAAAAGCAGGCTATCCAGCAACAGCAGATATGCTTCCAAAGGCTTCTATCGTGATTGATGCGGATTCTGGTCAGGTTCTTTGGGGTGAAAATATTGACTTGAAATGGGATCCAGCTAGTACGACCAAAACTATGGTCATCTATTTGACCTTTGAAGCAATCAGTCAAGGAAAGATTTCACTGGATACAGAAGTAGTAGCGACAGAGACAGATCAAGCTATCGCAGGTATTTATGCCCTCAGTAATAACAAGATTGTAGCTGGTGAGACCTATACTGTGAGTGAGCTTTTGACCATGACGCTCGTTCCTTCTTCCAATGTTGCAACCCTAATGTTGGCTAATTTAATCCACGATGGAGATGCTGCATCTTTCTTGCAACTGATGAATGATACAGCTAAGGGCCTCGGCATGAGTAATACTCATTTTTATAATGCAACGGGTGCTGTATTTGGAGCCTTTGAAGGTTACTATTCACCAGCTGGTTCAGATCCAACAGCCAGCAATGAAGTAACAGCGAAAGATTTGGCCATTTTAGCCTATCATCTCATCAAGAAACATCCAGAAGTTTTGGAATTTACAAAAGATACTGAGGTTACTGTTAAGGCTGGAACTCTTCTTGAAGAAACCTTTAAAGCCTATAATTACTCCTTGCCAGGAGGCAAGTATGGTATTGAAGGTGTAGATGGCCTCAAAACTGGTTCTAGTCCTCAGGCTGGTTTCAATTCAATCATAACGGCTAAACGTGGAGATACTCGCTTGATTACAGTTGTGTTGGGTGTAGGAAACTGGGCAGACCAAGATGGAGAATACTACCGTCATTATTTTGTCAATACGCTCTTAGAGCATACCTTTGCGAACTATCAACGTCAAGTAGTAGCTCCCGCGGGCAAACAAGAAATCGATGGGCAAAAGTGGACTACAGAACAAGACCTTTATGCTATGGTCAAAGATGGCATTATTCCTCAACTGACAGTGGCCAATGACCGTTTACAAGTGGCTGGCAGTATTGATCCCATGAGTGGGGTTCTTGTCAAGACAGGGTTTACTGCTACCGATCACTCTAGCGGTCTCCTTATTCCTAAAGGTTCTGATCATTCTAAAAAGACTTCTTTCTTTTCAAGTGTTCCCATGATAATCTACCTCCTCGTGCCAGTCCTTCTTGTACTGGTGATTGGAGCGGTCATCCTAAGCCGTGGTGGTCAAAGAAGAGTAAATCATAGAACAGAAGCTACCGGGACATACAGTCGCAGTCGTCGTAGACGCAAATAAGAAATTCAACTGCTAGAAATTTTCTAGCAGTTTTTCTGCGCAAACATGGTATAATAGGCCTATGTTAGCAATCGAAGAAATTCAAAAACTAAAAAAGGACCAATTGGGTTTAGTCACAGTCTTATCAGGCGAGGATACTGGTCAATACCAGATAGCTAAAGAAGTTTTGTTAGAACAAATTGGCTTTGAATCGGCTGATTTGAACTTTGCCTATTTTGATATGTCAGAGGTAGACTATGCTCAGGTCGATTTGGATCTAGTATCTCTTCCCTTTTTTGCGGATGAAAAAATTGTCATTCTAGATTATTTTTCGGATCTTTCAACAGATAAAAAACGGTATTTAACTGATGAAGAACTCAAGCAATTTGAAGCATATTTGTCCAATCCTAGTGAGACGACCCGCTTGATTATCTTGGTTCCAGGTAAGCTAGATAGCAAGCGTCGACTGGTCAAACTTCTCAAACGTGATGCACTCAATCTGGAGACCAATTCCCTCAAGGAAGCGGATATCCGTCTTTATTTCAAGAAAGTCTTAGCTCAAGAAGGATTGCAGATGGGAGATGCGGCCTATGAGGAACTTTTGCTCAAATCGAATTTTGACTTTTCTGAGATGACCAAGAATCTAGCCTTTCTCAAATCATACAAAGCATCTGGTCAGATCGAGATGCAGGATGTTGAAGTGGCTATTCCAAAGTCCTTGCAAGATAATGTCTTTGACCTCTCTAAGCTAATCTTGTCTGGTCAGATAGATGCAGCCAATAGTTTGGTGCGTGACTTGAGGCTTCAGGGCGAGGACGAGATTAAGCTTATTGCCATCCTTTTGACTCAGTTTCGAATGTTTTTACAGGTCAAAGTTCTCTACAGTCAAGGACGGTCGGAAAGTCAGATTGTCACTGATTTATCGGATATCCTAGGACGAAAGGTCAATCCCTATCAGGTGAAGTTTGCCCTAAGGGATTCGAGAAACCTTCCTCTTTCTTATCTCAAAAAAATAGTTTCACTACTGATTGAAACAGATTACCAAATCAAGACAGGGCGTATGGACAAGGCTTATCTCTTTGATGTAGCCTTGCTCAAGATGGTCAGTTTTCTATAAGACAAAAAACTTGAAATCGGTTTTATTTTCAGATAGAATATAGGAAAACAAAGGAAAAGAGGGACTACTAATGGCAATTATTTTACCAGAACTTCCATATGCTTATGATGCACTTGAGCCACATATTGATGCGGAGACTATGACACTTCACCATGACAAGCACCATGCAGCCTATGTTGCAAATGCCAATGCAGCATTGGAAAAACACCCTGAAATTGGTGAGGACTTGGAAAGCCTCTTGGCTGATGTGGAAAAAATTCCAACTGATATTCGTCAAGCCTTGATTAACAATGGTGGCGGTCACCTTAATCATGCCCTTTTCTGGGAATTGCTTTCAACTGAACAATCTGAAATTTCTCCTGAGTTGGCAGCGGACATCGATGCAACATTTGGTTCGTTTGAAGCCTTTAAGGATGCCTTTACAGCAGCAGCAACGACTCGTTTTGGCTCAGGATGGGCTTGGCTGGTTGTCAACAAGGAAGGTCAATTGGAAGTCATCTCAACAGCTAACCAAGATTCACCACTTATGCAAGGTTTGAAACCAATTTTAGCCTTAGATGTATGGGAACACGCTTACTATCTCAACTACCGCAACGTTCGTCCAAACTACATCAAAGCCTTCTTTGAAATCATTAACTGGAATAAGGTAAACGAGCTTTATGCAGCAGCAAAATAAAAATAGAAAGGTCTGATTTGTCAGGCCTTTTTCTGTGTAGAAAAGGGGCTATCATTCAGAAATGCCGAACAACAATAAAATATATTTGGATTTTCATTGAATTCTTCCACAAATAAGATAGAATAGAACTATGCGGAGATTAAAAAAGAAAAAAGAAAGAAATAAACAGTATCTTTATAGTCTAGGAATGATTGCCCTGCTGGCAGTTCCTTTTTTAGTCTATTTTGTAGCTAGGTCCTTATATGGCAGTCAAAATGTGGAAGACAAGCCTTCCAAGTCGTCTACTGTAGCCAAGAAGATGTCCGATATTAGCCCAGAAAAGGCAGAAATCTCACCTTCTCTTCCCAAAGAACTCCTTAAGTCGGAAGAGGCAAAACAAGCTGTAATGGAGGCCGATCGGCCTTCGATGGAAGCCATGGGTTTAGCCTATGACTATGCTCATATGAGTCTAGTGCAGGTTGTGGAAGCCTATCTAGCAGATGCTGGCATCGACCCATCACAAGTAGCTTTTTCTTATAAAAATCCAGCTACCGGTCACACATTTTCTATAAATGAAACCCAGCCGATGACAGCTGGTTCTACCTACAAGTTGCCTCTCAACATGCTGGTAGTGGATGCGGTCGTTGAAGGACAATTTACCTTGACAGAACGATTTGATATTACTAAAACAGATTATGAATATAAGTTTGAACATGATGCCTATGTCAATCAATTTGGTGGAGCGATGACCATACCTGATATGCAGGAATATTCTCTAGTTTATTCAGAAAATACACCTGCTTATGCCTTAGCAGAGCGTCTGGGTGGTCTAGACGCAGCTTTTGCTATGATGGACAAGTATGGTCAATCCAAGGGAGAAATTCCGACTATTCGGAGCGAGGACAATAAAACCACAACAGATTTTTACATCCAGGTATTAGAACATCTCTATCGCAATCAAGAAAAGTATGCGGACATCATCTACTATATGGACATGTCGTTTCCTGGGAAATACTATGAGACTTATCTGACTCATCTGCGTGTAGTGCAAAAACCTGGCTATGTCGGTGAGGCTCTCAATGTAGATGCTATGGTCTTTGAGGAGAGTCCCTATCTGATTGCTCTTTATACCCGCTATCTGGGCGGTTCAACCGAGTATAGTAATGAGGTCAATGGTTATGGTTATATGCAGCTAACAGGCTTGACCTATGTCATTAATCAGTGGCATCGAGTCAATGAAAATGGCTTGGCCTAGCTATGGCAAATATCGAATATCCATTTCCCAGTTCTTGCTGGGAATTTTTTTAGTCTAAAACAGTTTTTCCTTGTGATTTATGGAGCATTGATTTACAATATAGAAAAGCGCTTACATTGTTTTAGAAAAAGGAGGTTGCCTATGAAAATGTTTCTCTATCTGATTGCTAGTCTACTCTTGTTAACGGCTTGCAGTAGCCCAGCAAAGACAAGTCAGTCATCGTCCTCCACTACGGAACAGAGTCAGGAAAGCAAGTCTTTGGACAAAGCCTATCAAGACATTGTTTCGCAGTATGAAAAAGCTATTCAGGTGACGGATGTTAAGGAATCTGATTTTCCACTGGTCAACCCAGTTAGTCTGGATATGGCTCAGCGCTATAGTGGAGAGGGGAATGTCCAGATGACCTCCAAAGTGCTTGATTTGAACCAGGACAAGCAAGATGAGCTGTTGATTGGAACAACAAGCCCAACAGGAGACGGTGATCTGACTGTTTATGTGGCTATTTATGGTCTAGTTGATGGAAAGGTTGTTGACTTGACCAAGGATATTTTAAAAAAGGACAGCGATTCCTTCCTTGCGCTCTATAAAAATAATCGCCTTCGTCTGGATCAGGCTAGTTATGATGGTAAAATGGTCAATGCTGTTTATGAATTGACTGCATCAGGTTTTAAGGAGTTGCTTTATCTGACATTGGATGCGAATCAGTCTTCTGATGTTGACGATATCTTGATTACGGACCGCGATGGTAAGATTTATCGGAAAACAGAAGTGGAGCCTAAGTTAGCTGAAGTCATTGAGCATCCCTTGGATGAACAGTTGGTGGATTAGGTAATAAAATGAAGGAGTGAAGGGCTTCTTCATTTTTTATGGAAAGTCTTGTGGGTTCCAGCAACCGTTTTCCTTTTTGGACTAGTATGATATAATAATATAAAAAGGAAATGAGATGAGGAGGAGTGATGATTAGCAAGGAACAGTACTATTTTCTAAGAAACCAGTCTGCCTTTTGCCAATTTACGATTGAGCAGTTCGACCAATTGGCACAAGCGGCTCGTTTTCGGAAAATTCCCAAGGATCAGCTCTTTTTCTTTGCTGGCGATCGCAGGGAATATCTCTTTGTTCTGCAAAAGGGGTATGCTAGGATTGAGCAATTTGACCAAACAGATACCTATTCCTATTTAGATTATATTCGAGAAGGAACGGCCTTTCCTTTTGGGGGGATGTTTGTCGATCCTCTCTATCATTATTCGGCTATAGCAGTGACAGATCTTTCCTATATCATGGTTCCTATGGATCTGTACGAATCGCTCTCTAAAAAAAATAGTAACCAGATGCTTTTTCTGAATCAAAAATTGACACGAATTTTAAAATTTCAGGAGCTTCGACTGCGCAATGCGATGATTTCTTCTGCCAGTGAGCGAGTAGTCCAAGTCTTGGCTCTCCTTTACTGGGATTTGTGCCAACAAGATCAACTGACGGCTATTCCTTTTTGTATTCATATTCAGGAGATTTCTCGTCTGGCAGCAACAACCAGAGAGACAACAAGTCATGTCCTTAAAAAGTTAAGACAGGATAAGCGGATTAACTATTCTCATAAAAAATTGACCTTTTTGGATATCGACTTTTTCTTAGAAAATCTAACAGAGGCCCACTGAGGGTCTTTTAAAATTTTTTTACTAAAATAATAAAAAAATATTTATTCGTAAAATGGCTATAACCTACAAAATATTTATAGAAAGCGCTTAAATATCAATAAATATTTATTTCTCGGGTGTAAAATGTGAAATTTTTGGCATAACAGATGTCGATTTTTTCATGAAAGGGATTTCATAGAATGATATACTAAGTTCAAGAATAAGAGGTAGGTTTCCTACTCCAAAGAAAAATTAAGGAGGTATTGTGATGTCACAACATCCAATTCAAGTCTTTTCAGAAATCGGCAAACTAAAAAAAGTTATGCTGCATCGTCCGGGCAAAGAAATTGAAAACTTGATGCCTGACTATCTTGAACGTCTCTTGTTTGATGACATTCCATTTTTGGAAGAAGCACAAAGAGAGCATGATGCTTTTGCTCAGGCTTTACGTGATGAAGGAGTTGAAGTACTGTACTTAGAGAAACTAGCAGCTGAATCCCTCACCACTCCTGAAATTCGAGAAGCTTTCGTTGATGAATATCTATCAGAAGCAAATATTCGTGGTCGTGCAACCAAGAAAGCTATTCGTAAGCTCTTGTTAGAAATCGAAGACAATCAAGAAATGATTGAGAAAACAATGGCTGGTGTACAAAAGAGTGAAATTCCAGCAATTTCAGAGCAGGAAAAAGGTTTGACAGACTTGGTGGAATCCAGTTATCCATTCGCCATTGATCCAATGCCGAATCTCTACTTTACACGAGATCCATTTGCTACCGTCGGAAATGCAGTTTCCCTCAACCGGATGTATGCAGAAACCCGTAACCGCGAAACAATCTATGGCAAATATATCTTTAAATACCATCCAGACTATGCTGGCAAAGTTCCTTTGGTCTATGATCGTGATGAAACCACTCGCATTGAAGGTGGTGATGAGCTGATTTTGTCAAAAGATGTGTTGGCTGTAGGAATTTCTCAACGGACAGATGCAGCGTCTATTGAAAAGCTTTTGGTCAATATTTTCGAAAAAAATATCGGTTTCAAAAAAGTTTTGGCTTTCGAATTTGCAAACAATCGTAAATTCATGCACCTAGACACTGTCTTTACCATGGTGGATTATGACAAATTCACTATTCATCCAGAAATTGAAAGTGGTCTGCGTGTCTTCTCAGTGACCTATGAAAATCAAGAATTGCGCATTGTGGAAGAACTTGGTGATTTAGCAGAGCTATTGGCAGCTAACCTCGGTTTGGAAAAAGTTGAGCTTATCCGATGCGGTGGTGACAATATTGTTGCTTCTGGTCGGGAGCAGTGGAATGACGGTTCCAACACCTTGACTATCTCACCTGGTGTGGTAGTTGTTTACAAACGAAATACCATCACGAACGCTATTTTGGAATCCAAAGGATTGCGTTTGATTAAGATTGATGGTAGTGAATTGGTTCGTGGCCGTGGTGGACCACGTTGCATGTCCATGCCGTTTGAGCGTGAAGAAATTTAAGAAAAAGAAAGAGGAGAAAATAATGACACAAGTATTTCAGGGACGTAGTTTTCTTGCAGAAAAAGATTTTAGCCGAGCTGAATTAGAATACCTGATTGATTTTTCAGCTCATTTGAAAGATTTGAAAAAACGTGGTGTTCCTCACCACTACTTAGAAGGCAAAAATATCGCTCTTCTTTTTGAAAAAACATCAACCAGAACACGGGCTGCTTTCACAACTGCTGCGATTGATTTGGGAGCTCATCCAGAATACCTTGGAGCTAACGATATTCAGCTTGGTAAGAAAGAATCTACCGAAGATACTGCAAAAGTGTTGGGTCGCATGTTTGATGGAATTGAGTTTCGTGGTTTTAGCCAACGCATGGTAGAAGAATTGGCAGAACATTCAGGTGTACCTGTGTGGAATGGCTTGACTGATGAATGGCATCCAACTCAAATGCTAGCAGACTATCTGACTGTCAAGGAAAACTTTGGTAAGTTAGAAGGATTAACTCTTGTCTACTGTGGTGATGGTCGCAATAACGTAGCCAACTCACTCTTAGTTACAGGTGCAATCTTGGGTGTCAATGTTCATATCTTCTCACCAAAAGAACTCTTCCCAGCAGATGATATTGTAGCTTTGGCTGAAGGCTATGCTAAAGAATCAGGTGCTCATGTCCTCATCACTGACAATGCTGATGAAGCTGTGAAAGGCGCAGATGTACTTTACACAGACGTTTGGGTATCGATGGGAGAAGAAGATAAATTTGAAGAACGTGTGAAAATGCTGACACCATTCCAAGTCAATATGGATTTGGTTAAGAAAGCTGGAAATGACAACTTGATTTTCCTTCACTGCTTGCCTGCCTTCCATGATACCAATACAGTTTATGGTAAAGATGTTGCAGAAAAATTTGGTGTTGAAGAAATGGAAGTAACAGACGAAGTATTCCGCAGTAAGTATGCTCGTCACTTTGACCAAGCTGAAAACCGCATGCACACCATCAAAGCTGTCATGGCAGCGACATTAGGCAATCTCTTTATTCCAAAAGTTTAAACTCTTTGAAAAGATACTATTTCTTTGAGTTCGATATTCGCTCCTTTTATAAGTTTGTGAGGGCTGAGCCAAAACACTTGGCCGGCCCTCCATTTTTTGAGTAAAGATAGAATGAGAAAAAAAGATAGAAAAAGAAGGTAGGAAGTATGTCCAATCGTAAAATTGTAGTAGCTTTGGGTGGCAATGCCATCCTCTCCTCGGATCCATCCGCAAAAGCCCAAAAGGCAGCCTTGGTAGAAACAGCCAAGCATCTGGTCAAACTGATTAAAAATGGAGATGATTTGATTATCACCCATGGTAATGGTCCACAGGTTGGTAACTTGCTCTTGCAAAATTTGGCTGCGGATTCTGAAAAAAATCCAGCCTTTCCATTGGACTCACTCGTAGCTATGACAGAAGGCTCTATCGGCTTCTGGTTGAAAAATGCTCTCGAAAATGAATTGGTAAAAGAGGGAATTGATAAGGAAGTCGCTTCTCTCGTAACTCAAGTTATCGTGGATAAGGACGATGCAGCCTTTGAAAACCTCAGCAAGCCAATCGGTCCATTTTATACAGAAGAAGAAGCTAAGATTGAAAGTGAAAAAACAGGAGCGACCTTTAAAGAAGATGCTGGCCGTGGCTGGCGTAAGGTAGTTGCTTCTCCAAAACCAATTGGTATCAAGGAAATAGGTACTATCCGCAATCTTCTTCATTCCGGTACTATCGTAGTAGCGGCTGGAGGCGGTGGTATCCCTGTTTTCCAAGAAGCAGATGGTACCTTGACAGGTGTGGAAGCTGTGATCGACAAAGATTTCGCTTCTCAAACTCTAGCTGAGTTGGTGGATGCTGATCTCTTTATCGTCTTGACAGGTGTAGACTATGTTTACATCAATTATAATAAGCCAAATCAACAGAAGTTGGAAACCGTCACAGTGTCTGAATTGAAAGACTATATTCAGCAGAATCAATTTGCTCCAGGCTCTATGTTACCAAAAGTTGAGGCTGCGATGGCCTTTGTCAACCACAAGTCAGACTCACAGGCAGTTATTACATCGCTTGAAAATTTGGGTGCCTTGATTGAATCCAATAGCGGAACAATTATTGTAAAAGAGTAAGAGCTTTCGCTTCACTATTATTTATTTTCGGAGAAAAGTTTGTTTCTGTGGTAGGAAATAGAAACAACAATACATTTAGGAGGTTTTATTATGGACCAAAAAACAAAAAAAGGCTTTAAATTGCCTTCGTCTTATACTATATTGATGCTTATTATTGCCTTTATGGCAGTGATGACATGGGTTATCCCAGCTGGACAATACCAAGTTGATGATGCTGGGAATTTAATAGCTGGTACTTATGAAAAAGTATCACAAAACCCACAAGGTATCTACGATGTCTTTATGGCGCCAGTCCGTGCGATGCTAGGTCATGGTGCGACAGATGCAGCGATTAGTGTGGCATTCTTTATCATCATGGTTGGTGCCTTCTTGGGCGTTGTAAATGAAACAGGTGCACTTGATGTAGGAATTGCTTCTATCGTAAAAAGATTCAAGGGTCGTGAAAAATGGTTGATTTATGTCCTCATGTTCCTCTTTGCCCTAGGTGGTTCTACCTATGGTATGGGTGAGGAAACCATGGCTTTCTTCCCACTCATTGTACCTGTTATGATGGCAGTGGGATATGACAGTATTACTGGTGTAGCTATTATCTTGCTTGGTTCTCAAATCGGATGTTTGGCTTCAACAGTAAACCCATTTGCGACAGTAGTGGCTTCTGATGCGGCTGGTGTCAGTGTGGCAGATGGTATGGTTTGGCGCTTGGTCTTCTTTGTTGTAATATTAGCAATGGGAATGGCCTATGTCGCTAGCTATGCTGAAAAAGTTAAAAAAGATCCAACTAAATCCTTGGTATACAAACAACGTGAAGCGGATATGGAGCACTTTAATGTAGCTGCAACTCAGGAAGTAAAAGCAGAATTGTCACCAGCACAAAAACGTGTCCTTTGGGTCTTTGTGTTAACCTTTGTTCTCATGATTTGTAGTTTCATTCCATGGGAAGACTTAGGTATTACAGTATTCGCCCAGTTTAACGAAGCTATCTTGGGTATTCCAGTTGTAGGAAATATTATTGGTTCATCTACTGCTGCACTAGGTACTTGGTACTTCCCAGAAGGTGCGATGCTCTTTGGTATTGCAGCGATTGTAATCGGCTTGGTATATGGCATGAGCGAAGAGCGTCTAGTGAAATCCTTCATGTTTGGTGCAGCTGATATCTTTAGCGTAGCGTTGATTTGTGCTATTGCGCGTGGTATTCAAGTTATCATGAATGATGGTATGATTACAGCAACCATTCTTCATATGGGTGAAGAAGGATTGAAAGGTCTCTCTTCTCAAGTATTTATCGTATTAACCTATCTCTTCTACTTGCCAATGTCCTTCTTGATCCCATCAACCTCAGGACTTGCTGGAGCATCTATGGGTATCATGGCTCCTCTTGGCGAATTTGTTAACGTACCAGCTAGCTTGGTTATCACAGCCTTTCAAGCAGCGTCTGGTCTCTTGAACTTGGTAGCTCCAACATCAGGTATTGTTATGGGTGCTTTGGCACTTGGTCGTGTTGAGATTGGTACTTGGTACAAGTTTGTAGGTAAATTGATTGTAGGCATTCTGCTTGCTTCTATTGCTATCTTGGTCATTGCAACATTCTTCTAAGAAATAGCTGTAAAGAAGTGATTCCTTTTTGAAAAGGAGAAACGATGATGGTAAAAACATTTATCACAGAGGAACACAAAAGGGATTGTGTGGCAGCCATTCAAGAGTTGGTCTCCTTTCCTTCTGTATTGAATGAAAATCAGGGGGTGACCCCTTTTGGACAAGCTATTCAAGATGTTCTGGAACATACTTTAAAATTGACAGAAAAACTTGGTTTTTCAACTTATTTGGATCCAGAAGGTTACTATGGATACGCAGAAATTGGTCAGGGAGAGAGATTGCTAGCTGTTCTCTGTCATTTGGATGTGGTCCCAGCTGGTGATTTGGCCAACTGGGAGACCCCTCCCTTTGAAGCAGTTATCAAGGATGGACACTTACATGGCCGAGGAGTTCAGGATGATAAAGGGCCTTCTATGATGGCGCTCTTTGCCCTCAAAGCTTTACTTGATGCTGGTCTAAGTCTCCGTAAAAGGGTGCGTTTCATTTTTGGAACGGATGAAGAAACACTCTGGCGTTGCATGGGTCGCTACAATCAACTAGAAGAAGTAGCGGACATGGGATTTGCGCCTGATTCAAGTTTTCCATTGACTTATGCAGAAAAAGGTCTTTTGCAAGCCAAACTTATTGGAATAGGTGATAAGGAGCTAAAACTAGAAGCAGGTCAGGCTTACAATGTCGTTCCTGCCAAGGCTAGCTACCAAGGGCCACTTTTGGCAGATATACAAGTGGAGCTTGAGAAGCTTGGCTTTGATTACGAATTAGCAGATGATTCCTTGACAGTATTAGGGCTTTCTCGCCATGCAAAGGATGCTGCTAAAGGTGTCAATGCTATTGTCCGTTTAACCAAGGCTTTGAGAAAATACTCTGATCATCCAACCCTACGCTTTATTGCAGATGTTGTGGGAGAAGATGCGACGGGCTCTAGTCTTTTTGGTCCTATCACAGACGAACCTTCAGGTGATTTGAGCTTCAATATTGCCGGTCTGACTCTCAACCAAGATTTTTCTGAAATTCGGTTAGATATTCGGATTCCAGTTTTAGCCAACAAAGAAGAACTGGTGCAACAGCTGTCCAAGAAAGCAGAAGCTTATCATCTCCATTATGAAGAATTTGACTACTTAGCTTCCCTTTATGTTCCACTAGATAGTGAGTTGGTTTCAACCTTGATGAGTGTTTATCAAGACAAAACTGGGGATATGACTCCAGCTAAATCATCAGGTGGTGCCACCTTTGCTAGAACCATGCCCAACTGTGTAGCCTTTGGTGCTTGCTTCCCAGGCTCTCTCCAAACTGAGCATCAGGAAAACGAACGGATTTCCCTAGATGATCTTTACAAGGCTATGGACATTTATGCAGAGGCTCTCTATCGTTTAGCAGTTGTAGAATAACTAAATGCAAGCCTGTTATCGGACTGAAAGAATCTCAGGCTGATAGAGGCTTTTTAAACTATTATCACAAATAGGAGGATCTATATGAGAAAAAAATGTTTAGCACTTTTTCTATTGATGTGTGCCAGTCTATTTGTTCTTGAGCCAACTGTCATGGCTTGTACAGGCTTCATCATTGGGAAAGACTTGACTCAGGATGGTTCCTGGCTTTATGGACGTACAGAAGATTTGGAACCAGATCATAATAAAACCTTTGTTGTCTACCCTCGGACTGACAATCCAGAAGGTGCAACATGGAAGGATCAGTCAAATGGATTTGAATATCCCCTTCCAGCAACTTCTCACAAATATACAGCTGTTCCAGATGTGACACCTGAGTACGGTGTATACGATGAGGCTGGTTTCAATGAGCATGGACTATCTATTTCAGCTACCGTTTCAGCTACTGCCAATGATAAGATTTTGGAACTAGACCCTTATGTTGAAAATGGACTAGCAGAGTCTTCAATGACTAGCGTTGTCTTGCAAAATGCAAAAACAGCGCGTGAGGGAGTTGATTTACTAGGAAAAATCGTAACTGAAAAAGGTTCGGCAGAAGGAAATATCGTGATTCTAGCTGATAAGGAAGGAATCTGGTATATGGAAATCCTATCTGGCCACCAGTATGTAGCGATTAAGTTCCCAGCAGATAAATTCGCTGTTTTTCCAAATACCTTCTACCTAGGTCATGTAGATTTTACAGATACTAATAATGTTATCGCATCTAGTGGAGTGATGGATTTGGCTAAAAAAGCTGGAACCTATCAGGAAGTAGATGGAGCCTTCCACGTTGCACAATCCTATAATCCACCTCAATCAGATGGCAATCGTTCCCGTTATTTCTCAGGTGTAAAGGCACTCAAACCAGATGCCGATATCACCTATGAGGACGAATATTATGAACTATTGCATTCAAGTGATAAAAAATATAGCCTAGCAGATGCGATGGCCCTTCAACGGAATCGCTTTGAAGGTTTGGATTTAAAACCTCTTGACCAAATGGAATTGGATGGAAAAGGCAAACCAGATGGTAAGAAAGCTGTCGATGGCTATGCTTATCCTATCTCCAATCAGAATGTCATGGAAGCTCATATCTTCCAACTAAAAGACAATCTACCAAAGGAAATAGGTGGAGGTATTATGTGGCTGGCTATGGGTAGCCCACGCAATGCTCCATATTTACCTTACTATGGTAATATTACAGATACTTATAAAGCTTATCAAGATAAGAGTACAGAGTATAGCCCTGATTCTTGGTACTGGGTCATCTCCCATATCAATGACATGGTAGCTCAGCATCCAGAAGAATTTGGAACAGAGGTTATCGATGAAGTGAAAAGTTTGGAGGCTGAGTGGATGAAGCAGCAAGAAACTGTGGACGAGGAAATGATCAGTTTAGTTGCCAGTGATCCAGAAAAAGCAAGCCAAAAAGCAACACAAGATAGCATGAAACGGGCAGAAGAAACCTTTGCTCGTCTCAAAGAAATTGAAGCTTCCTTGGAAGAAAGAGTAGAAGCATTATCAGCAGATGATAAATCAGATGATAAAAAAGCTGATACAACTACTTCCTCCAGCAATAACCTCCTTATTTTTGGATTGGGGGCAATCGTTGTCCTTGGTTTAGCAGGTTTTATTTATTCCCAAAAGAAATCAAAAGCTGACCAATAATCACCCCATGACTCACATTTCGCAAAACCAGTAGGAATGAGAATATTGCCTAGAGTGTCCTACCCACTCTAGGCTTTGTGCTATACTAAGATTAAAAGAATAGACAAAGGAGGAATTGTATGGAATGGACCATCAAGTCATTTAACGAACTAGGTATAGATGAGCTTTATACTATTTTATATCTTAGAACAGCGATCTTTGTTGTGGAGCAAGAATGCCCCTATCAAGAAGTGGATCATAAGGATCAGGTGTCTTATCATCTGTTCGGTCAAGACAATGGAGAAATTGTCGCCTATGCTCGGATTTTGCCTGCAGGAATTAGTTTTCCAGAAGCTTCTATTGGCCGAGTCTTAGTGGCTAAATCCCATCGGGGTCAAGGATTGGCCCAACAACTCATGGCCCGCTCCCTGGCCTTTTTGGTGGAAGAACAAGGAGAAAAACGAATCCAATTATCTGGTCAAACTTATCTGGAAGATTTTTACAAATCCTTTGGCTTCCAACCTGTATCAGAAATGTATTTGGAGGACAATATCCCACATAAAGATATGCTTTTGGAAATAAAAGATTAATCAAACAAAATGAAACACATCCTGCGGGGTGTGTTTTTTTGTAAATAGATGTGTATGATTCCTAGGAGGGGAAGAAAAAGGTTGAGGAAAACAGTCATAGTTAAACAGAATTTTTAGGTTGAAATCAGTATTTTGCCTATCTTACAAAACTGTAAGTTGACAGCTTATCCTTGTAAGGTTACCAAGTCATGTTTTCGTTATACTAAGAGTATAAAGAAATTCAGACAACTTTGGATAAAGTAGAAGGAGGGAAGTTCATGAGAGTATTCAAAAGTATCTTGGCCATTCTGGTTTTGGGAACAATGGCTATCATCAGTGTTCTCGTCTATCTGTTTTCACAACTCGTTATAAAAGGAGGTTTTGATCATGTCAAGTCTTAATCTATATAGCCTTGTGACTATCTTCTTACTCTTTGTCGGTGGCATAGCTAGTCTAGCGTTCTGGTATTGGATAGGAAGAAGACCTCTTAAACAACCTGCGTTGTCTGGCCAACCCACTATGGCAAAACCATATTTTAAGTTATAATAAAAACAGGAGTTTAACATGTTATTAGAAATCAATCATTTGGAAAAAGTTTACCGCACTCGCTTTTCAAAAGAAGTGACCAATGCCCTACAAGATGTCGATTTTAAGGTAGATAAGGGTGAGTTTATTGCCATCATGGGAGAATCTGGTTCTGGTAAAACAACCCTTCTCAATATTTTGGCAACCTTGGACAAACCCAGCAATGGTTCAGTCATTTTGGATGGAAAAGACATTACGAAGATCAAGGAAAAGGATCTAGCAAGCTTTCGTCTGAAAAACTTGGGATTTGTTTTCCAGGACTTCAATCTCCTTGATACCCTCAATGTCCGAGACAATATCTTTTTACCGTTGGTGCTGGATCGAAAAAAATATCAGGAAATGGAAAGTCGACTGACAAGTGTTGCCAAGAAGTTGCGGATTGAAAACTTGCTCAATAAGCGCCCGTTCGAGTTGTCAGGTGGACAAAAGCAGCGCGTGGCCATTGCCCGTAGTCTGATTACCCACCCTCAAATCCTACTAGCAGATGAACCGACTGCAGCTCTCGATTATCGAAATTCAGAAGATTTACTTAACCTCTTTGAGGATATCAATCTGGATGGACAAACGATTCTCATGGTAACTCACTCTGCTAATGCAGCCAGTCATGCCAATCGTGTTCTCTTTATTAAGGATGGTCGGATTTTCCACCAGCTTTACCGTGGAAATAAGTCCAATGGTGAGTTTAGTAAGGATATCTCTCTTAGCATGAGTGCCTTGTTGGGAGGTGAATAGGATGTTTTATCTCAAACTCGCTTGGAACAATATCAAAACAGCCAAAAAAGATTATGCTCCTTTTGTCCTCGCCAGCTTTATCCTTTATAGTTTGACTTGTTCGATTTTGCTAATCTTACTTAGTCCATTGCGCGAGGGAATGAGCACTGGTGCCATGGTCTTACCCCTTGGTTTGTTCGTACTAGCTATCTTGTCTCTGATTATGGAGATTTATAGCTACAGGGTCCTGCTCAAGCAACGCAGTCGTGAGTTCGGTCTCTACAATATTTTGGGGATGAATAAGCAGCAAGTGGGCTTTGTATCCACTCTGGAATTAACCCTTATCTTTCTTATCCTGATTGTATTGGGTTCTGCTTTTTCATCTATTTTTGCGAATTTTCTATATTTGATTTTTGTCAATGTCATTAACTATGATCAGTTGATTCTGACCATATCACCCTTAGCTTTTATCCTTAATGCTTTGATTTTTTCTGGGATTTTCCTAGTGCTTGCCTTAGTTGGCCTGCATCAGGTTGGAAAAACCTCACCTTTGAGTCTCTTTAGGAGTCAAGAAAAAGGTGAAAAAGAGCCACGAGGTAATCTCGTTCTCGCTTTTCTTAGTCTAATCTTTATTGGAGGAGGCTATGGCATTTCTATCTATTCAAAAGATTTATCCGCTATCACAGTGCTCCTTTATTTCTTTATCGCTGTTTTACTAGTGATTATGGGGACCTATCTTTTTTACGTTAGCTTTATAGCTTGGTATTTGAAGAAACGACGTTCCAATAAGAATTATTTTTACCAGCCCAAGCATTTTATAACGACATCCCAGATGATTTTCCGTATGAAGCAGCATGCTACAGGTTTGGCTAGTATTACTCTTTTAGCAGTCATGGCTTTTGTGTCAATTGGAACAACCTCGGCTCTTTATTTAAATACGCAAAATCATGCGGATCTAAACTTTCCGATGAATACAAAACTCACTGGGATGACAGAAAGTTTTGCTACAGGAAGTCAACAGGTTGAAGACTATCTGCACCAGCAATTAGGAGCGGATCATGAACTGTATGGCTATACGACTAGCCTTATCAATTTACCACTTGATTTAGTAGATGAAATCACTGTTACCAAGGAATCCATGCCAACGGTAAATCTTGATTCCGGTTTTGTCTATATCATCACCCAAGATGATTTCCGAGGATTGGGTAACGAGCTTCCTCAGTTGCAGGACAACCAAGTCGCTTTTTACAAGCAAAAAGGGAACAGTCATTTTAAGCGGATGAATATTCTAGGAAAAGAATTCCAGGTAATCGAAAACCTTAAGTCAGTTCGCATGCCTGAAATTGATATTACCTACAATGGAGCAGCTCTGGTTGTGGCTAATGCCCAAGTAGCAGATGATTTGCGAATGGCTTTTTCTGAAACGATGGGTGAACATGTGACTTTCGCTCCGACAAGTTTTACCATCAACATTGATTTGACGGAGGCAGAGCAAGAAAAATTAGGTGTGACCCACAATAACCTCCTCAGCGATGAATCGGGAATGGAGATTGGTTTTGTCCAACTTCGTCAGGGCTTTTTCGAAGAAGCCTATGCCATGTATGGTGGTCTTCTCTTCACAGGTGTTCTCCTAGGTCTCAGTTTTCTACTCGGAGCAGCACTCATCATCTATTACAAGCAATATTCTGAAGGACAGGAGGATAAAAAATCCTATAAGATTCTGCAGGAAGTCGGAATGTCAAAAGAACAGGTCAAAAAGACTATCTCTTCTCAAACATTATTGGTCTTCTTTATGCCCTTGGGAATTGCAGCCCTCCATTATCTAGTTGCTATTCCTATGCTAAGACAGATGCTTCTTTTCTTTGGTGTATCTAGTAGTAACCTTGTCTATCTGGTAGCAGGGGGAACTATGGTTGTGATTAGTATTTTGTACTACGGCATTTACCGTTTGACTAGCCGGGCTTATTACCGGATGATTGAGCGCTAATAGTTTCCAAGAACATAAAATACTTATTTTCTAACTCCAAGTAGCGATTTTCGCTACTTTTTTTGATAAAATAAGAGTATGAAAAAAGAGATAATCTATATTGTGGAGGATGACCAGACCATCGTCAACCTCTTGAAAAATCATCTTAGTCATTCTTATCAAGTGGTCAGTGTGACCAATTTCAGGGCTGTAGCCCAAGAAGTGGCAGAGCTCAAGCCAGCAGTTATTCTCATGGATATCACTCTACCTTATTTTAATGGTTTTTACTGGACGACAGAAATCCGTAAGCAGCTGACAGTGCCTATCATTTTTATTTCTTCTAGTGATGATGAGATGGATGCGGTGATGGCCCTCAATATGGGAGGTGATGACTTTATTTCCAAACCTTTTTCCCTCCCACTTTTGGATGCTAAGATTGCCGCTTTTTTGCGCCGGAGTCATCAGTTTAGTCAGGACGATTTTCAGTTGGATCATTTTACTCTGACCCGAGATGGTATGTTGTCAAATGGGTCCGAACAAATTTCCTTAACACCGACAGAAAACAAGATTTTGATGGTTCTCTTTAGTCACCATAATCAAGTAGTATCTAAGGAAGAGCTACTTGAGAGATTATGGGAAAATGAGAGTTTCATTGACCAAAACACTCTTAATGTCAATATGACTCGTCTGCGCAAGAAAATTTTACCGTTGGGTTTTGATCGTATTCATACAGTGAGAGGAGTTGGTTATTTACTGAAATGATTGGAGCATATTTTAAAGAATATGGCAGGTGGTATCTGCTCTATGTCTGCATGTCAGCCCTCTATTTTCTCAGTTTTTTCCTTTTTCATTTACCGGCAGCTTATTTTTTGACTAGTCTGAGTTTCAATCTATCCTTGTTGTTAGGGGCGACTATTTGGTTTTACCTTGATTTTCGAAGAAAGATGCGTCTATGGCAAGACATTATATCACTAGAAGAGTTGGAGGGTCTAAATTCACCTTCGGAGTTAGCTTTTCGTTCTGTTCTAGAAGAGATACAAATCAATGAGGCAGAGCGTTTATTAGACTTAAAAAGTCAGAATCAAGATTTGCAGGACTTGGTCAAGATGTGGAGTCACCAGATGAAGGTTCCCTTATCAGCCCTCTCACTGATGGCCCAGACGGACCAACTTGAACGACAGGAAGTCCGTCAGCAATTACTGCGTGTGGAAAATTATCTAGATACCTTACTAACCTATCTTAAGTTTTCGGATAAGAAGGATGATTTTCGCTTTGAGTTTTGCTCAGTCCGGGAAATTGTATCGGAACTGGTCAAGAAATATCGTATCTCCTTTCTCACTAAAGGCTTGTCAGTGAATCTAACAGGTGACTGGCAACTCAAATCCGATAAAAAATGGCTTTCTTTTGCCATATCTCAAGTTTTAGACAATGCCATCAAGTATTCTAGAGAAGGGGGGAGCATCCATATTCAGTTGGATGAGAAAGGATTGACCATTTCGGATACAGGAATCGGGATTTTACCAGAAGATCTGCCTCGGCTCTTTGAAGAAGGTTTCACTGGCTATAATGGCCATGAACATAAGAAAGCAACAGGTCTCGGTCTTTACATGACCAAGCAAGTCCTAGATAAGCTGGATTTGGCTATCAGTGTGGACAGTGAGGTCGAACAAGGGACCCAAGTTTCGATTTATAAACAAAAAAGAGACTGACAGCCATTCACTATATAGAACAATACTTGACAAACAAGTATTCAAAAAGGCCTGGAACCATGTTTCTAAGAAATAGTGGTTCCAAGCCTTTTATCATTTATGACCTTCTTTTCTAGCATCAATAGGAAATTATGTTACCGTTTGCTAAAGAAGAAGGGTGGTGTGAATTGTTTGAGGGTTTCAAAGCAGTCTAGGGCTGCCTCCTTATCTTCGCAGATAATCAGGCAGACATCGTCTCCGCAGACAGTTGCGACAACCTGTGGGATTTCTAGGGCATCTAGGATGGATCCAAAAGACTGAGCCAGACCAGGTAGGGTTTTGAGAACGACTTGGTGTTGGACGGGCTTGAGCATGACTAGGGCATCTTCCATGTAGAAGCGTAGGCGTTTCTCCCAGCGTGAAGGAGCGATGCTGTTGATGACATAGTAGCTAGTACCAGCCTCACTAATCTTGACCAGATTAAGCAGTTTAATATCCCGGGACAGGGTAGACTGGGTCACTTCAACCCCATTGAGTTGGAGCAATTCCTGTAGCTCTTGTTGGGTATGGATTTTATTTTCCATGACCAGCGAGCGGATAAGTTGGTGACGGCTTTCAATTTTATTCATAGTTTAACCTTCTAAGAAAGAAACATGGCATCGCCAAAGCTGAAGAAGCGGTAACGTTCTTCCACAGCATGACGGTAGGCTTCTAAGACGAATTCACGCCCGGCAAAGGCAGCTACAAGCATGACGAGGGTTGATTTGGGTAGATGAAAGTTAGTAGAAAAAGCATCCACTACTTTGAACTCATAACCTGGCTTGATAAAGATATTGGTCCAGCCGCTATCGGCTTCTAGTTGACCATCAAATTTATTGCCAATGGTCTCTAAGGTGCGGATAGAAGTCGTACCGACAGCTACCACTCGTCCTCCATTTTTCTTGACGTGGTTGAGGGTATCGGCAGCTTCTTGGCTGAGTTGGTAATATTCAGAATGCATCTCATGTTCCTCCACATTGTCTACTGACACAGGGCGGAAGGTTCCTAGGCCGACATGAAGGGTTAAGTAAACCAAATGAACTCCTTTGGCTTCGATTTGCTCCAACAACTCTTTTGTGAAATGAAGGCCGGCAGTCGGAGCAGCGGCAGAGCCGTTTTCTTTAGCGTAGACAGTCTGGTATCGCTCGCGGTCCTCTAGCTTTTCATGAATGTAGGGTGGCAAAGGCATCTCGCCTAGACTTTCCAAGACTTCAAGAAAAATTCCATCATAGCTAAATTCAACAATTCTTCCGCCATGCTCTAGTTCCTCTAAAACAGTAGCCATGAGACGACCATCTCCAAAGGAAATCCTGGCACCAACACGTAGGCGCTTAGCAGGTTTGGCTAAGACTTCCCACTGATCAGCTTGGGTATTTTTCAACAGAAGCAATTCTACATGTCCATGTGTGTCTGGTTTTTCGCCATAGAGACGAGCAGGTAATACTCGGGTGTTATTCATGACCAGTGCATCACCGGGCTTTAGCTGGTCCAAGATAGCATCGAAATGGCTGTCTGTCAGAGTCTTTTGTTTTTTGTCCAAGATGAGTAGGCGGGAGGAATCACGTACTTCCAAAGGGGTTTGAGCAATCAGCTCTTCAGGTAAATCAAAGTCAAAATCTGTAGTATTCATAGTTGTCCTTAGTGAGAAAAAATAATAAATAAAAAGTAAATGAGTAGAGCAAAGGGAGTGGCCATAAGAAGACCTCCGATAAGGGTCAGGGTGTACTTGAGGCCTTTTTGACTGCGGAGAAAGTAGGCACTCAGACACAGTCCAAAACCGATAAAAAACAGAATCAATAATTGGTACAACATGCTTTTATTATACCATACTTTTTCTTGGCATTAGGGGAAAGGGGTTGACAAAAATTGGTATATACCATATAATGAATATGACAACTCTAGGAGGACAACAATATGAAAATCATAACTGTAAAAGATGCCCAAGCGGGTGGAAAAGTAGCCTTTGAAATTCTGTCAGAAAAGCTGGCAGCTGGTGCCAAGGTTCTTGGTCTAGCTACTGGTAGCACCCCTATTCCACTCTACCAAGAGATTGTCAAGAGTAATCTTGATTTTTCCGATGTAACCAGCGTAAATCTGGATGAATATGTGGGTTTACCGGTGGAAAATGAGCAGAGCTATGATTATTTTATGAGAGAGCATTTATTTAATGCCAAGCCTTTCAAGCAGAGTTTTTTGCCAAATGGTTTAGCGGAGGATTTGCAGGAAGAGATCAAACGCTATGACGCAGTTATTGATAGCCATCCTGTTGACCTGCAGATTTTGGGGATTGGTCGCAATGGTCATATTGGCTTTAACGAGCCAGGAACATCCTTTGATATTACTACTCATGTTGTAGACTTGGCTCAGGATACCATTCAAGCCAATAGTCGCTTCTTTGATACTATTGATGATGTGCCAAAACAAGCTATTTCCATGGGGATTGCTTCTATCATGAACTCCAAAACCATTCTCTTGTTGGCTTTTGGAGAGGAGAAGTCCGATGCAATAGCCCAGATGGTCAATGGTCCTATTACAGAAGAACTGCCAGCTAGCGTATTGCAACAGCATGCTGATGTTATCGTTATCGCTGATGAAGCTGCTGCTTCAAAACTATAACCTCCCCTCCTTTGAACCCTGATTGCCTCGGGGTTCTTTTTCTTTTTATGATACAATAAAGACATGAGACTAGATAATGCAATCATCAGTACTGGCTTGGCCAGTCGCAAACAAGTGAGACGCTTATTGCGAAGCAAACAAATCACAGTTGATGGGCAAACTGTCACAAAGCCGGGCTTAATTATTGATAGCCATCTACAGGATATTCGAGTAGCAGGAGAGAGGTTGCGGACAGAAAAGGAACGGTATTTTATTCTTAATAAACCAGCTGGTGTTCTATCTGCTTGTGTTGATCATCAGCATCAGACGGTTTTGGATCTGTTGCAAGAAACAGATAGAGTTGCTGGTGTGTATCCTATCGGACGATTGGACCGAGATACCGAGGGACTACTCCTCCTGACTAATAATGGACCACTTGGATTTCGTATGTTGCATCCTAAGCATCATGTGAACAAAGTCTACTACGTAGAGGTGAATGATGTTTTAGATTCTGATGCACCAGACTTTTTTCAACAAGGAGTGACTTTTTTAGATGGAACGACTTGCAAACCTGCCCAGCTGGAAGTTCTCTCGCGTCAAAAAGGTCATAGTAAGGCACGCATCACTATTTCAGAAGGGAAGTTTCATCAGGTTAAAAAGATGTTTTTAGCCTACGGAGTCAAGGTTACGTATCTCAAACGAATCTCATTTGGAGGCTTTATCTTAGAAGATTCTCTATCATCAGGAACTTATCGGGAGCTAACAGATGATGAGATTCCGATTTTGATGACGTATTTTGATTAGGAGATAGAAAGAGCCCAGTTGGTACTCAACTGGGCTGTGTTTGTTTCAAAAGATAGAGGAAGTAGGGAGCTCCGATAAGGGAGACGATAATACCGGTTGGGATCCCAGTTCCTACTAGGAGTACACGACCGATAGTATCTGCTAAGAGTAGGAGGCTACTACCAATTAGCATACTAGCTGGGAGACTAATTCGGTGGTCATTACCTAACCAATGACGAGTGATATGCCCTGCAATCAGACCGACAAAAGTGATGTTTCCAACTAAGACGACACTCAATGCTGCAAGAGCAGTCGCCAACATTAGGACAATCATTCGCTCCTTTTGTAGCTGAAGTCCAAGAGCCATGGCTGTTTGGTCATTTAGATTCATGATATTGAGAGCACGACTGCGACTAAACGAAAGTACCCAAATCAAAACCAGAAGAGGAGCATAGATAGCTAAAGTTGTCCAGTCACCACCATTGACCCTACCACTGAGCCACTGTACTATATACTCCATTTTGAAGTCGTTCAAGCGACTGATGATACTGACCATGATTCCAGCAAGCATACTGGAAATCCCTACGCCTGTGATAATCAATCGGGTTGGGTGGATACCATAATGCTTCTTTTTTGCAATGAGGTAAACTATTAAAGTGGTCAAAGCTCCACCCAGCATAGCAAAGAGGGGCATAAAGGCCAAGAGAGTAGGATGGATATGATTAGATAAGCCAACTAGAATGGCCACTGCCAATCCAGCACCAGTATTGATCCCCAAGATGCCTGAATCTGCTAGAGGATTGCGCGTCAGAGTTTGTAAGAGAAAGCCAGCTAGAGCTAGAGAAGCCCCACCAACAACTGTCGCTAAAATACGTGGCAAACGAATCTGACTGACAATGAATAAAGTAGATTGATTCGAACGTCCTGCTACCATATCTAGAATATCTAAAAAAGAGGAATGAGAATAACCAGTAGATAGAGAAAGTGTCCCACCAACTAAGAGTAGAATAATCAGAAAAGAGAAGATACCTAGGAAATGCTTCTTCTTCATCATATGTGTTCCCCCTTTCGGATGAGCCAGAGGAAGCAGGGTAGACCAATGATACTGATGATGGCACTGATAGGAGTTTCTACCGGTGGATTGATAATCCGACAAATCAAGTCTACCCAGAGAAGGAAGCTAGCTCCTGCAAAAGCTGTTAGAGGGAGAAGTAGCCGATAGTTTTTTCCAATAAACATACGAATAAAGTGAGGGATAATCAGACCGACAAATGAAAGCGATCCTACTAAGGCTACTGCCGCAGCTGATTGTAAAAGAACAATTCCTAGCAAAACTAGCGTCATCAACAGGGTTCTTTGTCCCAAGTTCTTTGCCACTGTTTCATTGAGATTGAGAATGGTCAACTGATGAGCAAATATTTGGGCTAAAATGAGACCTAGTATGATAAAAGGAGAAATAATAGTTATCATTTTCCAGTTGACTTGTACTAGTCCTCCCGCCTGCCAGCCGATGACTGTAGTCGATAGGTCAAAGTAGATGGTTATAGCCTGACCAATGGCTGAAAAAAGGGTAGCAACCATAGCACCAGATAGGATTAAACGCAGCTGATGATAGCCCTTTTGAGATTGGTATGAGAGACCAAAAACGAGAATAGCTGATAGAAAAGAGCCGAGTAGACAGATCAACAAAATCTGACTGTAATGCAAATTTCCCACAGTGGCATAAGCCAAGATGAGAGCCAGACCTGCTCCCGCATTGATACCTAGCAAGCCAGGATCAGCAATAGCATTGCGCGTGATACCTTGCATCATAGCCCCAGCTTGGGCCATAGAAGCTCCAATCATGATGGCAGCTATTATTCTAGGAAAACGAAGATCGAAGATAACATCTTGGACCGCAGAATCTCTCAATGGGTGCTGAAGTACAGTCATGAGTTGTTCATGGCTATAAGAGACAGCACCAAACCGCAGGCCCAAGTAGCAGCCCAGCAGAAAGAATGAGGCGATGGTTAAAAAAACAAGCCAAATTTTCTTTGGCTTCGTTAATCGATAAAGAAGAAGTTCTTCTTGGTTCATGTGTTTATTTCCTTTTTACTTGACCTCTTTTACAGCCTTAATAAAGGCTTCAATTTGTTGGTCTAGGGACATAGGGTCAGAGAAGTAGAAAAGGTTATAGTCTACTTCGATGATATGGTTCGCTTGAACAGCAGGTAAATTCTTCCAGATGTCACTTTCTTTAAGGGAAGCAGCAGCCTCTGTCGTTTTCGAATTCACATTGACTAGAGCATAGTCTCCAATATAATCAGGCAAGGCTTCTTGTGATACACCAAACCAGCCATCTTTACTGATGATATCTTCTTGAACCTTGGCAGGAGCTGCAAAGCCAAGTGATTTGTAGACCAACTCTCCACCGCGACCAAAGTTATCACCGTACAGAT
Source organism: Streptococcus minor DSM 17118 (assembly GCF_000377005.1). GTDB lineage: Bacteria > Bacillota > Bacilli > Lactobacillales > Streptococcaceae > Streptococcus > Streptococcus minor. The sequence goes on along the minus strand of NZ_AQYB01000033.1, from coordinate 542,084 downwards.
AGATATTCTTATCAAAGAAATCCATCACAGTGAAAGTTGTCTTTTCATCGATAAGTCCGCTTAGCTCATTCTTAGCCAAATCTACTTTTTCTTCCCACTGACTTAACCATGCTTGAGCTTCTTTTTCTTTACCAAAGATTTGTCCCAAATCGCTCAGCATTTGTAGGTAGTCACTCTTGCCATAAGTAATCTCAATGACAGGAGCAATTTTTTTCAAGGTCTCCAAGTTCTCATCGCCTGCAAAAACTAGAATCAGATCTGGTTCTTGAGCTGCGATAGCCTCAGTATCAGCAGTAGTCAGTTGTATAGCATCTTTAAGTTTGTTGCCAAAAGCAGGGCTATCCTTTTCCAAATCTAGGCTATAGCTAGCTACATCAATTCCCAACTGTAGCAAATAACCAGTGTAAGAATAGGTAAAATTAACAACTTTTTTAGGGTTTTTCGGAATATCACCATGATAAGCGATGCCTTCTATCGTGGGCATGCTCGATAGCTCCGCTTTTTTTGCGCTTTGTCCAGCTGAGCAAGCTACTAAAAAGACAACGGCAACGAATAAACTGAGTGATGTTAGAAACTTTTTCATTTTTTCTCCTTTTACTGTAATAAATCATAGGTGAGCAAAATGGGGTAATCTTTTCCCGGAGCCTGTACCAGTTGCCCCTCAATATCAAAGATTTCCTTGAGGATGTCGGCTGTCATAATATCAGAAACAGACCCATGATGATAAATCTGCCCCTTTTTCATGGCAATCATATAATCTGAAAAACGAGCTGACAAATTGACATCATGTAGCACCATAACAATGGTTTTCTGTTTAGTCTCATTTAAATGTTTCAAGAGTTCTAAGACTTCTAACTGGTGGTTGAGGTCTAAGTAGGTGGTTGGTTCATCCAGAAAAATGATATCTGTATCTTGAGCCAAAGCCATGGCAATCCAGACTCGCTGCCTCTGTCCGCCGGACAAGTCATCCACAGGTAGCCGAGCATAAGATGTAGTTTGAGTCACTTCCATAGCCCAGTTGATTTTTTCTCGGTCCTGATTGGAGAGATGTCCCAAGCCATTTTGATGAGGAAAGCGACCGTAGGATACCAACTCATAGACGGAAATCCCTTCGGTTGCTTCTAAGACTTGGGGAAGAAGAGCCAACTTTTTAGCCACCTTTTTGGTAGGGAGTTGGTTGATAGCTAGGCCATCCAAGTAGACCATTCCCTTTTGAATAGGAAGAATCCTTGTTAAGGCTTTGAGTAAAGTCGACTTACCACAACCGTTAGAACCAATAATCGTAGTAATTTTTCCCTTGGGAATCGTTGTCGACAGTTCATCAATAATAGTCTGGCTCTCATAAGCGACTCGAATGGCTTCAGCTCGAATGGATGTCACAAAAGTCCTCCTTTCCTATCGATACACAATCCATAGGATGTGTCTAACTTCTAGAGTTTTCAATTATTATTATATCAAAACTTTCTCATAAAACAATAGTTTTCTGACAATTTGGCAAAAATTAAAACCAGGAAAACCTGGTTCAAACTTATAAATAAAGGGAAGCTACTTGACGATCTCCCGGATAAGCTACCTTTTCATCGTGAACGATTTGATAGGCATCAGCACCTTTTCCAGCAATGATGACTGCATCAGAAGGTGCAGTAGTCAAGGATAAGGCCTTCCTGATTGCTTGTTCTCGATCGACAATGATTGTCAACTGGCGGTCAACATAAGAAGCGATTTCCTCAGCAATGTGCTGTGGATCTTCACGGTTTGGGTCATCTGCAGTCAAAATTACCTGCAAGTCAGGCCTATTTTGAATGACACGACCAAAATCAGCTCGCCGGCTCTCTGCCTTATTGCCAGTTGATCCAAGAACGAGAATATTCTTTCCTGTTTGATGCTCGGATACGACGGACAACAGTTTCTCTAGGCTGTCCCCGTTATGAGCGTAATCCACAAAGACCTTGGCCCCATTTTTCTGGGTCAATACTTCCATGCGACCCGGTACAGAAGTCTGGGCAATACCTGCCTGAATATCTGTATGACTAGCTCCTAGACGGAGACAAGCAAGTCCTGCTGCTGTAGCATTTTCCTGATTGAAATACCCAATCAGCTGAATATCATAATGACCGGCCATTTTTCCAGATACCTCAAAAGAAAAAGCACGACTGGAGAGAATCTCATTTTCCGTATGGGTCCCATAAAAATCATGGTCTTTTTGAGCAACCTGCTCCGCCACGACCTCGAAGTTATCCATACCTGCATTGACTATGACAGCTTGACTATTGTCCATCAAGAGTCTTTTATGATAGAAATAATCTTCGAAATTAGGGTGTTCTATCGGTCCGATATGATCAGGGCTGATATTGAGAAAGACACCAACATCAAAAGTTAAGCCATAGACTCGCTTGACTAGGTAAGCTTGGCTGGAGACTTCCATGATGAGATGGGTCATGCCATTCCCTACAGCCTCCGCCATCATCTTGAAGAGGTCTAGACTTTCAGGTGTGGTCAAATTGGATTTGAAAAAGGTCTGACCATCTAGGGTAGTATTCATAGTGGATAGCATAGCTGGTTTGTGGCTTTGTTTTAATATATGGTAGGCAAAATAAGCAGCCGTTGTCTTGCCCTTGGTTCCTGTAAAAGCTAGGAGTTTTAGTTTTCGTTCAGGGTGATCGTAAAATTCCATAGCAATTAGGCTCATGGCTTGCTTGACATCCTTCACTAAAATTACTGGGATACCCACCTGATAGTCGATTTGACTAACATAGACCTGTAAGCCAGTAGCCACTGCCTTTTCTAAAAACTCTTTTTTAAAGGCTGCCCCCTTGACGAAAAAGAGTGTATCAGAGGTAGCTTGACGGCTATCATAGCTGATGTGTCTAAAACTGAGCTTGCTAAGGCCTCCAGCTTCGTTCAAGAGATTATCATCTTCCCTTAAAATACTTAATACAGTTTCTATTTTTATCATATCTCTATTGTAAACCGATTAGAACAGAATGACAAGTGAAAATAGCCATTTATCATCTGACTGATAGACTATAACTAAGATTCTCTTTTGAAAATTATATAGGAAAAAGCAAAGAAAAGACTTTGGAAAAATGATAAAATGAAAGAAATACTATGGAGGATGAGATATGTCAGATTACAAATTGGATACAATTCTAGCCCATGCCGGTATTAATACGGATGAAAAAACAGGTGCTTTGATTGCTCCTATCTACCTATCAACTACCTACCAGCATCCAGAGTTTGGTCAATCAACTGGTTTTGACTATACGCGAACCAGAAATCCGACCCGTCTGACTTTGGAAAAGACTCTAGCCAAGATTGAAAAGGCTGACTACGCCCTAGTCACAAGTTCTGGTATGGCTGCTCTTGTCCTCTTATTCAATAGTTTTCCAGAAAAATCTAAGATTGTTGCTACTCGTGATCTTTACGGAGGGTCTTTTCGCTGGTTCAACGAGCAGGAAAAAAAGGGGCGCTATTTCTTCACCTATCCCCATACTGAGGAAGCACTACTAGCAGCTATCACAGATGAAATAGACTATGTCTTCATCGAAACCCCCACCAACCCTCTGATGGTGGAGTTTGACATTGCCAAGATTGCAGATAAGGCCCACGCTCATGGGGCAAAACTTATTGTAGACAATACCTTCTATAGCCCGATTTATCAAAATCCCATTTCTTTAGGAGCAGACATTGTTTTGCATTCGGCAACCAAGTATCTTTCTGGGCACAATGATGTACTGGCCGGCGTTCTCATAACCAATGATCAAGCCATCTACGATAAGCTTTTCTACGACCAAAATACGACAGGTCCAAGCTTGTCTCCATTAGATAGTTATCTTCTGATGCGCGGACTCAAAACCTTGTCTCTACGTATGGGGCGCTCCACGCAAAATGCGCTACAAATTGTCCGTTTCCTCAACGAACACTCGGCTGTCAAGGAAGTGTTTTATACAGGAAAGGGTGGCATGATTTCCTTTAAGGTAGTGGATGCAAGCAAGATCCCTTTCATCATCAATAAGCTAAAAGTCTTCACCTTTGCAGAAAGTCTGGGTGGAGTGGAATCCCTTATTACTTATCCGTCTACTCAGACTCATCTAGATATTCCCGCAGTCATTCGACAATCGTATGGCTTGACTGATGATCTATTGCGATTGTCCATTGGTATCGAAGATGTGAGTGATTTAATAGTTGATTTACAGAGAGCTTTGGAGGTGTAACATGACTCAATATGATTTTACCACTCGGCCCCATCGTCTGGGTCAAGGGAGCCTAAAGTGGCAGACTAGCAAAGAAGACCCAGAGCTTCTACAGATGTGGGTGGCAGATATGGATTTTGTACCACATCCCGATATTCAAGCAGCTTTGCTAGCTTATGTCCAAGACCATGTCTATGGTTATGCCACAGCGAGCCATAGCCTTTATCAGTCCATTATTGACTGGGAGAAAAATCAGCATGGCTATACCATCAATAAGGAAGCGATTGTCCTGATTGAGGGAGTCGTACCAGCTATTTCAGTAGCCATTCAAGCTCTAACCAAGGAAGGGGATGCCATTCTTATCAATACACCAGTCTATCCGCCCTTTGCTCGTACGGTTCGTCTTCAAAAGAGAAAACTTGTCAGCAATTCTTTGCAAGAAAAGGATGGACAATTTGTCATTAATCTTGAACAGTTAGAGAAAGATATTGTAGAACATCAGGTTAAGCTTTATATTTTATGTAGTCCTCACAATCCAGGAGGTCGTGTTTGGACCAAGGATGAACTCTTAAAAATTGGTCGTATTTGTCAAAAATATGGTGTTATCCTAGTTTCGGATGAAATCCACCAAGATCTAGCTCTCTTTGGCAACAAGCACCATAGTTTCAACACGCTTTCTCCAGATTTCAAGGATTTTACTATTATCCTCACTTCAGCCACCAAGACTTTTAATATTGCAGGGACTAAAAATAGCTTTGCGATTATTGAAAATCCGAATCTACGCAAGGCTTTCAGCCAACAACAGTTAGCCGATAACCATTCTGAAATTCCAACGGTTGGTCTCATTGCAACAGAAGCAGCTCTTCGACATGGCAAGGAGTGGTTGTGCCAACTCAAGCAAGTTTTAGAAGAAAATATCAACTACACAGTAGATTTTTTGACAGAACACACCAACATTAAGGTGATGAAACCCCAAGGTACCTATCTGGTTTGGCTGGATTTTTCTGCCTATGGACTGAGCCATAAGCAAATCCAAGAAAAACTCATCAAGGAGGCCAAAGTGGTTCTCAATGACGGTGCTAGCTTTGGTAAGGAGGGGCTTTTTCATGCCCGTTTCAATACCGCGGCACCATTGTCTACAGTACAAGAAGCTTGTCAGCGAATAGCACGTGTATTTGGAAAATAAGAAGAAAAGATTGAGACACTCAGCGGTCTCAATCTTTTTAAAATCCTTTTTCATTATAAAACTTTGAGTGTAAGAGATAAGGTGGCTGGTAGGTCTCTATCAGCTCTAACAAGAAAGGGCCTAGACAGTCATCTTCGGGTGTTACCTGAGAGATGAGTAGCTTGTAGCGCTCTTTTTCTGAATCAGTTGCCCTTTTTTTAAAATAGCCCCACATGTGTTGGTAGCTAGTAGTCAAGGTTGCCTTGCTAGGACGAATGGTTCCTGCTTCATCAAGAAGTTGTTGGTAGCGCTGTGTTTTTTCTTCTGACCAATCATTACCCTTAAAGAGTAGACGTAGCGCATTGTAGTGAGCCTGTGAGTGCCCCATCACCCAATACTTATGATAAGCCCAATCTTTTTGAAGATTTCGCATTGTAGTTCTCCTTTACCTTTTCATTATCTCATATATCCATGATATAATAAACCAAAAGGAGAACGCTATGACAGAAAAAGAAAAAATGTTAGCTGGTCAGCTGTATGACGCGTCAGATCCAGAATTAGTCACCTTACGACAGCAAGCCCGTATCTATCGTGAAAAAGTCAATCAGGAGATGGATAGTACCAAGCGCAGTCAGCTCATGAAAGAATGGCTGGGAAAAACAGGAGACCAGATCTATATCGAGACACCCGTTACTCTGGACTACGGATGCCATATCTCAGTGGGAGAAAAGTTTTTTGCTAACTTTAACTGGACAGTTCTGGATACCTGCCCAGTTACCATTGGTGACAATGCTATGCTGGGACCAAATGTCCAATTTTATACTGCCCTCCATCCGATTAGGGCCGAAGAGAGGATTGCTGGTCCAGAATACGGAGCTCCCATTACCATTGGAGACAATGTCTGGATTGGTGGCGGTGCTATGATTTTGGCAGGAGTCACTCTGGGCAATAACGTTGTGGTCGGTGCCGGATCTGTCGTCACTAAGTCTTTTGGCGATAATGTGGTTATTGCCGGCAATCCTGCACGGATTATTAAGGAAATAGAATAAAAGATATTTTCACAAGCAATTTTTCTATTTTTCTGGTAAAATAGAGAAAATTAATTAAGAGAGGTTTCATCATGGGAAAATTCCAAGTCATTTCACATCCACTCATTCAGCATAAATTGTCCATTTTACGTCGCAAAGATACTTCAACCAAAGATTTTCGCGAGTTGGTGGACGAGATTGCTCTTCTCATGGGCTATGAAGTCTTACGTGATTTACCGCTTGAAGATGTAGAAATCGAAACACCAATTACCAAAACTGTGCAAAAACAAATTGCTGGTAAAAAATTGGCTATCGTTCCTATCCTTCGTGCGGGTATCGGCCTTGTAGATGGACTGTTGAGCTTGGTGCCTTCTGCTAAGGTTGGCCATATTGGTATGTACCGTGACGAAGAAACATTGACACCAGTGGAATACTTGGTCAAATTGCCAGATGATATTGACCGTCGTCATATCTTTGTAGTGGACCCTATGTTGGCGACAGGGGGGTCAGCTATCTTGGCTATCGATTCTTTGAAAAAACGTGGTGCTTCAAATATCAAGTTTGTAGCTCTCGTTTCTGCACCAGAAGGGGTCAAAGCTTTACAAGAAGCTCACCCAGACATTGATATCTACACAGCTGCCCTAGATGACCACCTCAATGAGCAAGGTTACATTGTACCAGGTCTTGGTGATGCAGGAGATCGCCTCTTTGGAACCAAATAAAGAAAAGATAGAGGAGCTTTCGAGCTACCTCTTTCTATTTGAACTTTTTATTTGACCTTTTTTGACCAAAACACTATAATAGATTCAGTAGAAAAAATCAAATGAAATGGAGACTCTTATGATTCCAGTAGTTATTGAACAAACTAGTCGAGGCGAGCGTTCTTACGATATTTACTCTCGCCTATTAAAGGACCGTATCGTGATGTTGACAGGTCCTGTTGAAGACAACATGGCTAACTCTATCATCGCTCAATTACTTTTCTTAGACGCCCAAGATCCGACCAAAGACATCTACCTCTATGTCAACACACCTGGTGGCTCTGTTTCTGCAGGTTTAGCGATCGTTGATACTATGAACTTTATCAAGGCAGATGTGCAAACCATCGTTATGGGAACAGCAGCATCTATGGGAACGATTATTGCTTCCTCTGGTGCTAAGGGCAAACGTTTCATGTTGCCAAATGCAGAATACATGATTCACCAACCGATGGGTGGTACAGGTGGTGGCACCCAGCAGACTGATATGGCTATTGCAGCAGAACACTTGCTCAAAACCCGTAACAAGTTAGAGCAAATCCTGGCAGATAATTCTGGCAAGACAGTCAAACAAGTTCACAAAGATGCGGAACGTGATTATTGGATGACTGCTGAAGAAACTCTAGCCTATGGATTTATCGATAAAATCATGGATCCAAATAAGAAGTAAGTATGAAGAGAGCCCCTAAGGCTCTCTTTTTTTACTATAAAGCTATCAACATGACTCAAAATTTGCTATAATGGAAAAAGAAAAAATCTTGAGATGAAAGAGAAAAACTATGTTTGAGAAAAAAGAACGTCTCTGTTTGACAATTTACCTACACTATAATCGCGATGCCCGAAAGTTAAATAAATACGGGGATATGATTTACCATTCTCGCCGTATGCGTTATGTCCTTCTTTATGTGGACCAACCACAGAGTACAGATATTATGAGCAACCTGAAAAAAGAGCGTTTTGTAAAGGATGTTGTCCCTTCCTATATGAAGGATATTGACCAAAATTTTGTAGGTAGCTTATGGCGTGAAGCTGAAAAAGAGATTTACTGAAAAAAAGTAATTCTTTTTTGTTGACAATTTTCAGATAATTCAGTATATTACTAACATATCATTTTTTTAGTTTGTTTTAAGGAGATATTATGAAACATAAAAAAATCGCACTCGCCATTGTTAGTATGGCCTCAGCAGCTCTTTTAGCAGCCTGTGGATCAGCTCCAGTAAGTAATGGTTCAGCAGCAACTGGGAATGAAATTGGTAAAACCATCAAACTTGGCTACAACTTAGAATTATCCGGACCTGTAGCGGCTTACGGTCAAGCAGAGAAAAACGGTGCCGACCTAGCGGTAGAGGAAATCAATGCAGCCGGCGGTGTTGATGGTAAGAAAATCGAAGTTGTTTCAAAAGACAACAAGTCAGACAACTCTGAGGCAGCGACCGTTTCAACAAACCTTGGAACGGAAGAGAAAGTTGCAGCCATCATTGGCCCAGCGACCTCTGGTGCTGTAGCAGCTGCTACACCAAGTGCAACTCAGGCAGGTGTTCCATTGATTACACCTTCTGGAACACAAGATGACTTGACAGTGAAAAATGGGCAAGTAGAAGAGTTTATCTTCCGTTCAACCTTCCAAGATAGCTTCCAAGGCCAAGTACTTGCAACCTATGTCAGCGATAGTCTGTCTGCTAAGAAAGTCGTTCTGTACTCAGATAACTCAAGTGAATATGCAAAAGGAATCACAAAATCCTTCAAAGAAGCATATAAAGGCGACATCGTAGTAGAAGAAACATATCAATCTGGTGATAAAGATTTCCAAGCTGCCTTGACGAAGCTCAAAGATAAGGAATTTGATGTTATTGTTATCCCAGGTTATTACACTGAAGCTGGCTTGATTACCAAGCAAGCACGTGAAATGGGTCTGGATAAGCCAATCCTAGGTCCTGATGGTTTTGCAGATGCTAAGTTTATCGAAGGTGCTGGTGCAAAGAACGCTTCAAATGTTTATTATGTATCAGGTTACTCAACAAAAGTAGCTTTGTCAGAAAAAGCTACAGCCTTTGTTGAAGCTTATACCAAGAAGTATGGTGAAGAACCAAACATGTTTGCTGCCCTGTCTTACGATGCAGTTTACATGGCAGCAGCAGCAGCTAAGGATGCAAAAACTTCAAAAGATGTTGCTGCCAACCTTGCTAACTTGAAAGATTTCGAAGGTGTGACTGGTCCAATCTCTATCGATAAAGACCACAACCCTGTTAAATCTGCTATTATCGTGAAACTGGACAATGGACAGGAAGTTTCAGCAGAAGCTGTTACTGCAAAATAAATTTTAACATCTACATGAAATGAATCTGGGGAGGCAGATACCTTCCCAGATATTATTATGTTATAGAAAGTTTGGTGATTTTATGCTCCAACAGTTGGTGAATGGTCTCATTTTAGGGAGTGTCTATGCTTTGATTGCTCTAGGTTATACCATGGTTTATGGTATTATCAAGTTGATTAACTTTGCCCACGGAGACCTTTATATGATGGGGGCTTTTATTGGTTATTATTTAATCAATAACTTCCAACTCAATTTCTTTGTCGCTCTGATTTTAACGATGATTTTGACAGCGTGTCTAGGTGTGTTGATTGAATTTTTGGCCTATCGTCCACTTCGTCATTCTACGAAAATTGCAGCATTGATTACTGCTATCGGAGTATCCTTCTTCCTTGAGTATGGTATGGTATACCTATTTGGTGCTAATACCCGTGCCTTTCCTCAAGCTCTTGAAACCGTCAAATACAATCTTGGTCCCATTACAGTAACAAATGTTCAGCTTACTATTCTAGGGGTTTCTATTTTCCTAATGGTTGCTCTTCAGTTTATCGTTCAAAAAACAAAGATGGGGAAAGCCATGCGGGCAGTATCGGTTGATAGTGATGCAGCTCAGCTCATGGGAATCAATGTAAATTCGACCATCAGCTTTACCTTTGCCTTAGGGTCAGCCTTGGCAGGTGCAGCTGGTGTTCTGATTGGTCTTTACTACAATTCGGTTGAACCCCTTATGGGGATGGCGCCAGGTATTAAGGCCTTTGTCGCTGCAGTATTGGGTGGTATCGGTATTATTCCTGGTGCAGCTCTAGGTGGCTTTATCATCGGTCTTTTGGAAACATTGGCCGTTACTATTGGCCTCTCTAGCTACCGAGATGCGGTCGTTTACGGAATTTTGATTGTTATCCTTCTAGTTCGACCAGCCGGTATTTTAGGTAAAAATGTAAAGGAGAAAGTGTAAGCATATGAAACATAATATGAAATCCATTTTAGCTTGGCTTGCTCTAGTCCTTATTGTTTTTGGTATTTTATCCACTCTAATCAACTCAGGTATGATTGGCCTCTACTATGTCCAAATCCTGATGGGGATTGGGATTGCCATTATCATGGCCCTAGGAACGAACTTGATTCTTGGTTTTTCAGGTCAATTTTCTCTAGGTCAGGCCGGTTTTATGGCTATCGGAGCTTATGCAACAGCTATCATGACCAAATCCAATCCAACTTACGGTGGTTTCTATCTCTCCATTATTGTTGGTTGCTTGGTAGCAGCTTTGGTCGCTCTGGTGGTTGGGATTCCGACTCTTCGTCTCAAGGGAGATTACTTGGCTATTGCAACTCTGGGTGTTTCTGAAATCATCCGTATTGCTATTATCAATGGTGGAGACTTGACCAATGGCGCAGCTGGTTTGACGGGTATTTTACCTTATACAACCTGGAGTCTCGTTTTCTTCTTTGTTGTGGCAATAACCATTTTGCTTCTCAATTTTTTACGCAGTTCTTTTGGTCGTCAGGTCATTGCTGTGCGTGAAAATGAAATTGCAGCTGAATCCATGGGTGTTAATACTACTCAAATCAAGGTAACTGTTTTTGTTATTGGAGCTATTGTGTCGAGTATCGCAGGTTCTCTTTATGTAGGTTATATTGGAACTGTTGTACCAAAAGATTTTACGATTATGCGCTCGATTGATTATCTGATTATCGCTGTGTTGGGTGGTTTGGGCTCTATGACTGGAACGATTTTGGCAGCTATTGCCCTAGGTTTCCTCAATATGTTCCTACAAAATTTTTCAGATCTACGAATGATTATCTATTCTCTGGCCCTCATTTTGGTCATGGTCTTCCGCCCGGGTGGACTTTTGGGGACCTGGGAGTTGACTTTCTCATCATTCTTTAAGAAAAAAATGAAGGAGGGCAAGTAATGGCACTTCTTGAAGTAAAAAAATTGACCAAACACTTTGGTGGTTTGACTGCTGTTGGTGATGTCACAATGGAACTCCATGAAGGAGAGTTGGTCGGCTTGATTGGACCAAATGGTGCAGGTAAGACAACCCTTTTCAATCTTTTGACGGGTGTTTATGAGCCTAGTGAAGGGACTGTCACTCTGGATAGTAATCTTCTCAATGGCAAGGCACCTTACAAGATTGCCTCGCTTGGACTGTCTCGTACTTTCCAAAATATCCGTCTATTTAAGGATATGACAGTGTTGGAAAATGTACTAGTAGGATTTGCCAATTGGCACAAAAACCATCTCTTTGCATCTTTTTTCCGACTACCAACATTTTATCAGAGTGAAGCTGACTTAAAAGCTAAAGCTTTGGAGTTGTTGGCTATTTTCAATCTAGAAAAGGATGCAGACACCCTCGCTAAGAATCTTCCTTATGGCCAACAACGCCGTTTGGAAATCGTTCGGGCTTTAGCCACTGAACCTAAAATTCTCTTCTTAGATGAACCAGCAGCGGGCATGAATCCTCAAGAAACAGCTGAGTTGACTCAGTTGATTCGCCAAATTAAGCAACAATTTAACATTACCATCATGTTGATTGAACATGATATGAGTTTGGTCATGGATGTCACTGAACGAATCTATGTCTTAGAGTATGGTCGCTTGATTGCCCATGGTACTCCAGAAGAGATAAAAAATAATAAACGGGTCATTGAAGCCTATCTTGGAGGTGAAGCCTAATGACAAGTATGTTAAAAGTGGATGATTTGTCCGTTCATTATGGCATCATCCAAGCTGTGAAAAATGTTTCTTTTGAGGTCAATGAAGGAGAAGTTGTTTCCCTTATCGGGGCCAATGGTGCTGGAAAGACATCTATTCTTCGAACTATTTCTGGCTTGGTCCGCCCAAGTGGTGGTAAAATAGAGTTTCTTGGTCAAGAAATTCAAAAAGCCCCTGCTCGAAAGATTGTGGCTAGTGGATTATCTCAAGTACCGGAAGGGCGTCATGTCTTTTCAGGTCTGACTGTGATGGAAAACTTGGAAATGGGAGCCTTTCTTCACAGGAATCGCGATGAGAATCAAAAAAACCTTAAACGGGTGTTTGAACGATTCCCACGTCTAGAAGAGCGCAAGAATCAGGATGCTGCAACGCTTTCAGGTGGTGAGCAGCAGATGTTGGCTATGGGTCGTGCGTTGATGAGTAAGCCAAAACTCTTACTCTTGGATGAGCCCTCTATGGGCTTGGCTCCAATTTTTATTCAGGAAATTTTTGACATCATTCAAGATATCCAAAAGCAAGGTACAACCGTGCTCTTGATTGAGCAAAATGCCAAGAAAGCTCTCTCTATCGCAGACCGTGGCTACGTCCTTGAAACAGGAAAAATCGTTCTCTCAGGTACAGGGCAAGAGCTCCTTGAATCTGATGAAGTCAGAAAAGCTTACCTAGGTGGATAATTAAAAACTTATTGATGAATTAGAAACTGCCACAAGGCAGTTTTCTTTATCTCTTCTGTAGCTAGTCGAAATCAAAAATGGTGGGATATGTTTAAGCGTTTTGCTTTATAAAGAAGATTAAAAAACTTTTACATGCTTTCATTCTTTTTTTGGAAGCATTTTCAGATAAATATGTTATAATAATAGTATTAAATATAGGAGGCAGATGGATGGCAGTTAAAGATTTTATGACCCGCAAGGTTGTGTATATTTCACCAGATACGACGATAGCTCATGCGGCGGATATCATGCGAGAGCAGGACTTGCATCGTTTGCCAGTCATTGAAAATGATAAGTTAGTGGGATTGGTGACAGAAGGAACGATAGCAGAGGCTAGTCCTTCAAAGGCGACCAGTTTGTCGATTTATGAAATGAATTATTTGCTCAATAAGACCAAGGTAAAGGATGTTATGATTCGCGATGTCATCACAGTTTCTCAGTTTGCCAGTCTTGAAGATGCGGTTTATCTCATGTTCAAAAATAAGGTTGGGATTTTACCTGTAATAGATTTTGGGCAGCTATTTGGTGTTATCACAGATCGTGATGTTTTTAAGGCTTTCCTCCATATTTCAGGGTATGGGGAAAATGGAGTCCGCGTTCGTTGCTTAGTTAAGGACGAGGTGGGTATCCTCAGTAAGGTTCTCCAGATTATCACTAATCAAGGCTGTAATGTAGCACATACGGTACAAATTGAAGCTGAGCCTGGTTTTGCAATCATTGAAGTTCAAATTGATGGACAGGTAAATATGGAAGATTTACAAGAAAAGTTAGAAGTAGCAGGTATTGAGGTAGAAAGTATTCTCCCAACAGTGGCTAAGAAAATTTAAAAGACTTGGATATTATCCAAGTCTTTTTAGTTCTCAATAGGTTGTTTATTTTTGTCTAGAGTAAAACCTTCACCGAGAACCTCATGGGCATCGGTGATTGTAATGAAAGCGTGGGGGTCGATACGGTGGATCAGGTCCTTGGTTTCTTGGAGTTGACTTTTATAGATTACTGAATAGATCATATTGACATCAGCTCTAGTATAAAAGCCTTGGGCCTTGATAAGTGTGACACCACGCTCGATTTGACTATCAATAGCTGTAGCAATTTCTTCAGATTTTTGGCTAATAATCATCAGTCCTTTACTACCATATCCACCATCACTGATGATATCAATGACCCGTGAAGCAACAGTTACCTGCAGCATAGTGTAGAGTACAACCCGCAAGTCTTGGGAAACGATAGCTGTCAGTACCAAGACTAGGATGTCAATAGCCAAAATGATTTGACCGATACTATAGTGAGTGTACTGGTGTCCAATACGAGCGACAATATCACTCCCACCTGTTGTACCTCCAGCTTTGAAGATGATGCCTAGGCCCATTCCAGATAGGATACCCGCAAACATGGATACAATCATCAGGTCATGGTCTAGGTCAATCACCAAGGGTACTCTTTCAAAAATGGCCAGCCAGAAAGTCACTGCAAAAGTCCCCAAAAGGCTGAGATGCAGCATGCGTTTTCCTAAAATCTTCCATCCCAAGATAAACAGCGGAATGTTGATAATGATATTCATCACCCAGGGCTGAATTTTAAATAGGTAATAGAGAATGAGGGTCAGACCAGTTGCCCCACCTTCATAGAGTCCATTAGGCATAACCAAATAATTCAGTCCAAATGAAAATAAACCAGCTCCTATGATAATCATAAGAATATTCTTTAAGCGCATCAATTCTCTCCTTGAAAATTTCTCTTAAACATTCTAACACAGTCAGAAGAGAAAATAAAATAAAGGGTGCTTTTTTACCCAGTTTTTGGTAAAATGAAGGGAAGTATGAGAAATGAGGAATGACATGAAAAAGGGACTCTTTATCAGTTTTGAAGGACCAGACGGAGCTGGAAAAACATCGGTTTTGCAGGGGCTATTGCCTAAGTTGGCTACATTTGGAATGGATTTGGAGACGACACGGGAGCCTGGTGGAGTAGCTATTGCAGAGAGTATTCGCTCCCTTATATTGAATCCTGAAAATACAACCATGGACGATAAGACAGAGTTGCTCCTTTACATAGCAGCACGTCGTCAGCATCTGAAAGAGAGGATTTTGCCAGCCTTGGAAGATGGAAAGTTGTTATTAGTAGACCGCTTCATCGACTCTTCTGTTGCCTATCAAGGATTTGGTCGTGGTCTTAATGTGGAAGATATCAACTGGCTCAATACTTACGCGACTGACGGCTTGGTGCCTGATTTGACTCTTTACTTTGATATCGAAGTTGAAGAGGGCTTGGCTCGTATTGCAAAAAATCGTCACCATGATGTGGACCGCCTTGATATGGAGACGGTTGACATGCATGAGCGCGTTCGTCAGGGCTACCTCTCCATGTTGGATCGGTATCCTGATCGTATTGTCAAGGTAGATGCTAGCCAAGAATTGGAACTTGTCATCGCAGATGCTTTAGCTATCATTACTGAGCGATTTTTTAAGAACTAAGAAAAGATGAATTATCAAGTACTACAAGAATTACAACCGACTGTTTTTAGTCGATTTAAGAAAATCTTAGCCCAGAATAAGTTGGCACATGCCTATCTGTTTTCAGGTGATGCTGCTAGTTTTGATATGGCTATCTTTCTCAGTCAGGCCCGTTTTTGTGAGAATGAGCAAGCTGGTTTACCTTGCGGCATTTGCCGAAATTGCCGTCTGATTGCTCAGGAAGAATTTTCTGATGTATCCATCATTCGTCCCAGAGGTAACCTGATTAAGATAGAAACGGTGCGTGAGCTAGTCAGGGATTTTTCCCAATCAGGCTTTGAATCCTCTAAGCAGGTCTTTATTATTTGCGATGCAGAAAAAATGCATGTCAATGCTGCCAATTCACTACTTAAAGTTATTGAGGAACCGCAGTCAGATGTAACAGTATTTCTTCTTACCAATCACGAGGAGGCTATGTTATCTACTATCAAAAGTCGGACTCAGATAGTGCATTTTCCAAAGAATAGGGAGGTGCTAAGTCGGCAACTGGAGAAAGAAGGTATCCTCAAGTCTCATGCCCAGATTTTGGTTGACTTGGTATCGAGCAAAGAGGCAGCAGTGGAGCTCCTAAAAACTAAGTCTTTTCAAGAATTATTGACCTTGGGTCCCAAGTTTCTGGCAGCTCTCTTGGTAGAAACAGAACGGGCCTACCTGATGGTGCCCCAGTTGGTCAACTTAACCACTGAGAAAGCAGAACAGGAACGTTTGTTGGACTTGCTGACACTTCTTTTGGCCGCAAAAAAAGAAGAGCCAAAAGCCTTGCAGAGATTGGAAGATTTGTTAGAGGTGAGGCAGATGTGGCAAAGCAATGTCAGTTTGCAAAATGCTCTTGAGTACATGATTTTAAAAGAGAAATGAGATAAAAGAGATGGATAAGAGAGAAATTTTTGATGCACTAGATGGCTTCTCGCAAAATTTGTTGATGACTTTGGCAGAAGTGGATGCTATCAAGAAGCATTTACAAGGGGTTATTGATGAAAATACGGCTCTGCGTCTTGAAAATTCGAAATTACGAGATCGTTTATCGCGAGAGGAAAAAGAGGATGCTAAAACATCCAACTATGGTAAGGAAAATCTGGAAAATATTTATGAAGATGGTTTTCATATCTGTACTTTTTCCTATGGTCAGCGTCGTGATAATGACGAACCCTGCATGTTTTGCCTAGAATTATTGAATCGAGATTAGAATGCACGTACAAAAATCATTTAAGGGAGAGATAAAGACAGGTACCCTTTACTTAGTTGCAACTCCCATAGGCAATTTACAAGATATGACTTTTCGCGCGATAGATATTCTGAAGTCAGTAGATGCTATCTGTGCGGAAGATACGCGCAATACAGGTTTGTTGTTGAAGCACTTTAACATTGATACGAAGCAGATTTCCTTCCATGAGCACAATGCTTTTGAAAAAATTCCTGGTTTGATTGACCTCTTACTCTCAGGACAGTCCTTAGCTCAGGTATCGGATGCAGGTTTGCCATCTATTTCTGACCCCGGCCATGATTTGGTCAAGGCTGCTATTGCGTCAGGTATCCCTGTAGTATCAACACCTGGAGCTTCGGCTGGTATTACAGCTTTGATTGCATCAGGGTTAGCGGCTCAGCCTCATGTTTTCTATGGTTTTCTCCCTCGAAAGGCAGGTCAGCAAAGAGAGTTTTTTGAGAGTAAGAAAAGTTATCCAGAAACGCAAATTTTTTATGAATCCCCTTATCGGGTAGCAGATACGCTGAAGAATATGTTACCTGTTTATGGAGATCGTCAGGTAGTAGTGGTGAGGGAGTTGACCAAGCTTTATGAGGAATACCAACGAGGTCTAATTTCAGAAATTTTGGCCTATATCGCTGACCACCCACTCAAGGGAGAATGCCTCATTATTGTATCCGGTTTTGATGGGCAGTCTTCCATTGAAGAGCATGTAAATCAGAATCCGTTGGATCGAGTACAAGAACTTCTTGATGCAGGCTATAAGCCCAATCAGGCTATCAAAAAAGTAGCCAAGGAGAGCGGTCTCAATCGTCAAGAATTATATAATGCTTATCACGGACTGGGATGAGAAACCAGTTGGTTAAGTGACAGTATATCATAAAAATGATGCTCTATTCGGGCATCATTTTTATCTCATAATCTTCGTTCCATGCACAATATTGGTACCTGTTAGACTAGCGAGTTTTTGACAGTTATCAGCCGTGACACCACCGCCAATCATGATTTCGATGCGACCTGCGGCATAATCAATTAAGTCTTTGATATGATTGACATTATCAAAGATATCGTGCCGCTCAGCTGATCCATGCAGGAGAATGCGAACAAAACCATAGTCAATCAACTGGTCCATGGCTGCCTTTTGTTGGTCTGCTGGAATCAAGTCAAAAGCCATGTGAAAGACTAGCGGGAGGCCCTGAGTGGCAGGTAGAAGCTGTTCGATAGCTTCTGTATCTAGTTGGTTATCTGGAGTCAGAAGTCCCAAAACCAAGCTATCCGATTCTAATTCTACAGCCCTTAAAATATCTTCTTCCATGGCACGTAGTTCAATATCGTTGTACACAAAGTTGCCCCCTCGTGGGCGAATCATAGTAGCTAGACTAATCCCTTTATCATGTAGATAGCTGGCTGCTTCTTTGAGAACTCCATAGGATGGCGTAGTGCCACCAGCCGCTAAGTTATCGCACAGTTCTACGCGGCTAATTTCTGGAGCAGTAAGACTGGCTAGATCGGTTAGATTTTCAGCACAAAATTCTTTGATTAACATGATGTACCCCTTTTTTTCTTTTATTATATCATGGAAAATCTTACTTGCAAAATCTGTCAAAACTATGTCCTAATCTATGGTAAATAGTTGCGAAAGTTTTTGTAAACAGATACAATAAACAGGGAATGAATGGAGAGCAGAAAATATGCAGGATTTAACACAAGGTAAACCACTTAAGGTCATATTGCAGTTTACACTTCCATTGGTGATTGGAAGTTTTTTTCAGCTGGCCTATAATTTTGCAGATGCCATGATTGTAGGACAAACTCTAGGACAGTCAGCATTTGCCAGCGTTGGAGCAACAGGGAGCATTATCTTTTTAATTCTAGGCTTTGCCCAAGGGATGACAACTGGGCTTTCTATCATTATTTCTCAGCGTTTTGGGGCAGATGACGCAGAAGGGATAGGGCGGAGTTTTATCCATGGTCTTTTTTACTCTCTTTTGATAAGTCTGGTCTTGAGTGTCTCCTCCCTACTTTTCTTGCGGACCTTACTTGAAGTCATGCAGATGCCATCAGAGCTAATTGATAGTTCTCAACGGTTTCTGACTGCTATTTTTGGGGGAATGGTGTTTACGGTTCTTTATAATTATTTTTCCAGTGCCATTAGGGCTTTAGGAGATTCCAAGACTCCCCTTTATGCGTTGATTGTAGCTAGTATCATCAATGTTCTGCTGGATTTTTTCTTTATTTTAAATCTAAAAATGGGGGTATTCGGAGCTGGGCTTGCAACCATCATTGCTCAGGCTTTTTCTGTCCTTTATTTGGGGCTGTATAGTCAGCAGAAAATCCCTTATTTCAAACTCTACAAGAGTCGTCTTCATCTGGATAAAAAAGAACTATGGGTCCATGCCAAACTTGCTTTTCCCATGGGATTTCAGGCCAGTATCATTGCTATTGGAGCTATCACTTTACAGGTTGTTCTCAACCAGCTCGGAACAGATGCAATCGCAGCTCAGTCTATCGCTAGTAAAACAGACCAGTTAGCTATGCTACCAATGGTTAATCTTGGGCTTGCTATTTCTACTTTTACTGCTCAGAATTATGGAGCAAGGAAAGTTCGTCGTTTATTAGAGGGATTAAAGCAGACCTTGGTATTGACAGTTGTATGGGCTCTTTTCTTTGCAGGGATTTTGATTGTCTTCCATACTCAATTTTCAACCCTCTTTTTGATGAAGCCCTCTCAGCAGGTGCTTGATTTAGCGCTTGTTTACTATATCATCAACGGTCTTTGTTATTGGATCTTATCTATTCTCTTTGTGACGAGGTCCTTTATCCAAGGACTGGGAAATGGCTTTATACCGACCTTGGCTGGTTTTGCAGAGTTGATCATGCGGGCTTTTGTAGCCATCGTAGGTGCTCACTTGTATGGTTATGCAGGTGTCGCAGCAGCTAATCCAGCAGCTTGGATTGGGAGTGTTGCTATTTTGATACCTAGTTTGTTGATTTTTATCCGCTCGATGAAAAAAGATGGGTAATAAACTATTTATACATGCTAAAAATGACGGTGATAGACTTTATCCCGTCTTTCTTTTGGTGAAATGTTCGCTATAAACATGTAAATAATTTTTAAATTAGGTCAACGTTCGTTTTTTAATCTAGATAAGTCGGCTAATGACACTCAATCTTTACAAAATTCAGAAAATTATGCTATAATTCACTTAAACTATTTTGGAGGTGTCACTGATGACAATTTATAATTTTTCAGCAGGTCCTGCTACCTTGCCTAAAGCTGTGCTAGAAACAGCTCGTGATGAAATGCTGGATTACCAAGGTTCTGGCATGTCCGTGCTGGAAATGTCCCATCGCTCTCCAGAATTTGACAAGATCATCAAGGATGCAGAAAAAACGTTACGTGAATTGATGGCCATTCCAGAGAATTACAAGGTTCTCTTTTTGCAAGGCGGAGCTTCCTTGCAATTTACCATGGTGCCACTGAATCTGGCACAAGGGAAAAAAGCCTATTATTTGGTGGCTGGCTCCTGGGGTAAAAAAGCTTATACAGAAGCAGTTAAGTTGTCCGAGACGGTTCCTTTTGAACCGATTCTTCTAGCTTCTTCAGAAGAAACAGTTTACGACCATATTCCTTCCTTTGACCCGTCTACCATTGACCCAGAAGCGGCCTATGTTCATCTGACGACAAATAATACCATTGAAGGAACAGCCATCTATGATTTGCCAGATACTAATGGCGTGCCAATCGTAGCAGATATGTCTTCAAATATCTTGGCAGCTCGTTATAATGTAGAAGATTTTGCTCTTATCTATGCTGGTGCGCAGAAAAATATCGGACCAGCGGGTGTGACTGTTGTGATTATCCGTGAGGACTTTCTCAATGATCAGCCTCAATTATCTGCTATGTTGGATTACCGTATCCATGCTGATAATGATTCCCTCTACAATACTCCTCCAGCATACAATATTTATATTTCAAAACTTGTCTTTGACTGGGTTAAAAATGATATTGGTGGTGTAGACAAGATGGCAGCAATGGAACGTGAAAAATCAGGTCTGCTCTATGATTTTATTGAACAATCTAATTTTTATACTAGTCCTGTAAAATTTGCTAAAGATCGCTCTGTTTGCAACATTCCCTTTGTTACACCAAGTAAGGATTTGGATGCTAAGTTTGTTAAAGAAGCAGATGAGATTGGTTTTAAAAATATCAAAGGTCACCGCTCAGTAGGTGGCATGCGGGCTAGTCTCTACAATGCCTTCCCGATTCAGGGAGTCCTAGATCTCATTGACTTCATGAAGAAGTTTGAAGCAGAAAATAAATCATAACATCTTGATTAGAAAGGTATGCAATGGAAATTCGTCTCGCACATCCCAATGAAGTGGGACAAATCACATGTATCTTGGAGGAAGCTAAGGCATTCTTAGCAGATTCTGGTTCTAATCAGTGGCAGGGAGAAAATGGTTATCCTAATCAGGATGATGTCATTGACGACATTCTAGAAAATCGGGCTTATGTTGGTCTAGTGGATGGGAAAATTGTCGCTTATACAGCTGTCTATCTAGGGAATCAACCCGAGTACAGTGCAATTTATGATGGCAAGTGGAAACATGACAATTACCTCTATGTGACTTTCCATCGGATTGCTATAGCAGCGGAGTTTCGTGGTCAGAAGTTGATTCAGACCTTTCTCCAAGGATTGATTGAGGGTCACAAGGGACCAGATTTTCGCTGTGATACACATGAGAAAAATCAAGTCATGCAACATATTTTGGAAAAGTTGGGCTTTGTGTATTGTGGCAAGGTTCCGATTGATGGAGAACGTCTAGCTTATCAGAAAATCAAGCATCAGTCTGAAACCAGTCTCTATCAAGAAATTTAGTAGATTTTAGCATTATTTTTTCAAAAGATATAGAAAGGGGCGGCAGGGCTGCCTTTGTGTACAATATGGTATATAGTGTAAAAACCTTTAATAATATTAACCAGATCGGCTTGAAGGAGCTGGGCAATCAGTTTCAAATAGATGGGGATAAGGCAGACAATCCAGATGCCTACATTATCCGGAGCCAAAATTTGCATGGAGTAGATTTTCCTGCAAACTTGAAAGCCATTGCGCGTGCCGGTGCAGGAACCAATAATATTCCAATTGATGCTGCATCTGCTGCTGGAGTTGTTGTTTTCAATACTCCAGGTGCTAATGCTAATGCCGTAAAAGAAGCTGTGATTACCTCTATCTTGTTGTCAGCGCGTGATTATTTTGCAGCAGCTAACTGGGCTAGTACCCTTTCGGGCGAGGATGTTCCCAAGCAGATTGAGGCAGGAAAATCACAATTTGCAGGGACAGAGATTTCTGGCAAGACCCTCGGTGTGATTGGTCTAGGTGCTATTGGTGCTCGAATTGCAAATGATGCTCGTCGTTTGGGTATGCATGTACTGGGTTATGACCCTTATGTTTCTATTGAGGCAGCGTGGAGTATTTCAAGCCATGTCAAGCGGGTCAATGATTTGAAAGAAATCTTTGCCACTTGTGATTACATTACTGTACATGTACCTCTGACACCAGATACAAAAGAGACCTTTAATGCGGAAGCATTTGCACTCATGCCAAAGGGAACAACCTTGATTAACTTTGCTCGAGCAGAGCTGGTAGACAATGAAGCTCTCTTTGACGCCATTGAAGCAGGAGTGATTAAGCGCTATGTGACAGATTTTGGTACAGAGGAATTGCTCAATAAGAAAGGTATTACAGTCTTCCCACACGTAGGTGGTTCAACAGAGGAAGCAGAGTTGAATTGTGCTATTATGGCCAGTCAAACGATTCGTCGTTTTTTAAAGACAGGGGAAATTACCAACTCCGTCAATTTTCCCAACATGCATCAGGTCTTAGATGCACCTTACCGCATTACTCTCATCAATAAGAATGTACCCAATATCGTGGCGGCTATTTCCACGGCTGTCTCCGATTTGGATATCAATATCGCTAATATCTTGAACCGTTCTAAAGGGGACTATGCTTATACCCTTCTTGATTTAGATGAAACGGACCGAACAAAAATTGATCAGCTTGTTCGGCTATTTGACAGTAGCGATCAGATTGTCAAGGTTCGTCTCATTACTGGTAAACAATAAGAAAGATAGGTCGGTCGAGTAGATTGACCTTTTTCATGGAGGAAGGCATGGGAGAAGTTTTATATTGTCAGCAGTATGTTAGTCCGCTAGGTACGATACATCTCGTTACAGATCAAGATTCCCTTCTGGGTGCTTGGTTTGAAGGACAAAAATATGAAAAAAGAGGCTTTGAAAAAGCTACTTTTCTAACTGAACATCAGCCAGTTTTAGAGGAAGCGTTCCGTTGGCTGGATGCTTATTTTTCAGGCCAGAAATTACTGATAATTCCGCCACTAGCTCCGAGGGGAACGACTTTTCAAAAGCGGGTCTGGCAAGAACTGTTAAAAATTCCGTTTGGTCAAACTAGCACCTATGGCCAGCTGGCTAAGGATTTGCGCTGTCTATCGGCACAGGCGGTGGGTGGAGCTGTTGGAAAAAATCCCCTATCTATCTTTATCCCCTGTCATCGTATCCTAGGAGTAGATGGTAGTCTGACAGGCTATGCCGGAGGACTGGAGCGAAAAAGTTGGTTGTTAGATCATGAAAGAAAAAGGAGAAAATAAATGTATACTTTCTATGAATATCCAAAGTGTAGCACCTGTAAACAAGCCAAGGCAGAGTTGAAAGACTTGGGTCTGGACTTTGAGGCTATTGATATCAAGACCAATCCCCCTCAAGTTGAAATACTGCGTGACTTGATGGAAAAATCGAATCTGGATTTGAAAAAGTTTTTTAACACCTCGGGGAATTCCTACCGAGCTCTAGGATTGAAAGATAAGTTTGATCAGTTGACGGTTGACGAGGCTTTGGCACTTTTATCAGCGGATGGCATGTTGATCAAACGTCCTATCCTAATCAAGGATGGCAAAATCTTACAAATTGGTTACCGCACAGCTTATAAAGATTTAAAGTTATAGTCTTTTACTCAAAAGTAAAATACAGGCTGATGATTCAGACCTGTATTTTTAATTTTTTATTTAAAATGAAAACTCAAGACTACAGTGGTCAAACTCTTGAGCCAGAAGGTCGGCAAATTCACTTTTCTTGGAGGCTAGAGTATCAACTAGCTGCAAATCTTCTGGTGTTAGTATGTGGATTTTAACTTTGATATACATACCTTGTTTGAAAATGAGGATATCCAACTTGTCTGCTTGGGAATTGAGGACCTGATGGAAAATCTCTAAAACGGTATCATAGATATCGTCGCTTTGAACAGTTGAGCGAGCAAATTCTTTAAAGGAATAAGAAAGAACTGTGAGGGGATCTTTTAGAGAAATAGCAACTAAAACTAGGGTGATAAAGAAGTCTCCTGTGTAATGGAGAAATCCTAGTGGACCGTTGATATCGACTAATGATAGGGCAATAATAGCGACCCCAACACCAGCAGAAATAAGACCATCGATATAATTTCCGCGACTTTCTGCTGCTAACATAGTGCTCATATTATTGATTTTTTTATTTTGAGCACTGTTATAGGTGCCGAGTCCAAAACAGAGGATAACCATAGCAATAGTATAGGGGAGGACAGGTCCTGTAACCATGGCTTGTCCCTCATTGTGAATAAAGTAGGCATAAGCTGAAGCACTTGTTTCCAACAAGGTAATAATTAAAAGTAGTAGGGTTGCAATTGATTTTAGAATACCATAGAGGGGCTCTAAAAAGTACATGCCATTTGGGAAACTCTCTGTTGTCCGATGACTATTTCTAGAAATAAAGAGAGCAGCTAATGAAGAAACAAAAGCAATGAGGGAAAAAACACCATCCAGTAGGAGGGCGTTTAGGTTGGTGACGATGTAGATTAGTAGCCCAGATATACCAATGATGAAATTCACAGCAACAGATACAATGAGCGACTGACGTTCGATAATTTTTCTATTCATCTTTCCTCCTGAAACAATTTATATTTATATTATACCAGAAAATGACATCGTTTTCAAATTGCCCATCCATGGCCATAGTATGTAAGAGACTGGATCAAAAACATCTCAATAGCGTACTAGCTATTGAGATGATGAATAGGATTATAGATTGATTTCTAAGACAATAGGAGTATGGTCTTGGCGACTGCCAGAATCGATCATGTCTGACTTGCTGACCTTGTCAGCCAAGCGTTCAGAAGTGAGCCAGTAGTCAATTCTCCAGCCTGTATTGTTGATTTTACTCGTTTTGCTCCGTTGTGCCCACCAAGTATAAGCATGTGGAACATCTCCGTGCAGGTGGCGGAAGGTATCTGTGAAGCCTTTTGCTAAGAGATTGGTGAATCCTTGGCGTTCCTCATCTGTGAAGCCTGGTGACTGGCGGTTGCTAGCTGGGTTGGCCAAGTCGATTTCCTTGTGGGCAACATTGTAATCACCTGTGGCAAGAACTGGTTTTTGACTGTCCAACTGAGCCAAGTAGAGGGCATATTTTTCATCCCAGCCTTGGCGTTCGGCGAGGCGTTTGAGCCCATCGCCAGCATTTGGGGTGTAAACTTGGGTGACAAAAAAATGTTCAAATTCTAAGGTGATGATACGGCCTTCGCTATCCATAGTAGATGGTGCACCAATCTCTGGATAGGTAATCTGTGGTTCTGGTAAGGTCTTCTTATAGAGAAACATGGTTCCAGCATAGCCCTTACGAGCTGGTTCGACAGATGAGCGCCAAGTTGTGAGGTAATCAGGGAAGTAGCTATGAAGAACTTCCAGATGTTTTTTGGTCGGACCAGTAGCAGATAACTTGGTCTCTTGAATGGCAATAATATCTGCATCTTCAGCAACCAAGGTATCAATCACTGCACGGGATAAAAGGGCACGTGGAGATTCGCTGGTTAAGGCAGCGTTGAGAGAATCAATGTTCCAAGAAATGAGTTTCATGTAGTAGTAGTAACCTTTCCTATTCGTTCTTATAACTCTATTTTATCAAAAATATAGTCCCTTCGCGACTTTGGGGTTTTAAATCTATTTAGAAAAAAATCTAAATAGCTCTTGAAAGATATGTCAAGAAATGGTAGAATCTATTTAGAAAGTTATCTAAATAGAAACAGGTGAGAGCAATGAGTACAATAAGAAACTATATCCTTCTTAGTTATGGTTTGACTTGGTGGATCTGGCTGGTCATCTGGTTGTTTGGTATTCAGTTGGGCGAGCCAATCAGTCAAATCGGTACGGTTGTGGCTATGTGGATACCTGCCCTATCTTACTTTATTGTAAAAAAATGGCAACCTGAGCAATATCAATTGAGGGCAGATTTCAGACTACATTTTAAGAAAAATTGGAAATATTACCTCCTAGCCATGTGGGGACCAACTATCCTAACATGTTTCGGTGCGAGTCTTTATTTTTTGATTTTTAAAAACCAGTTCAGCCTTCATTTTAAAGGTTTAGAACAAATGTTGCCGAATACTGGACAAAAACTTATTGCTGTCCCTTTAAAAGTAGTAGCTATGGTACAAATCATTTCATCTATGACGTTCGCCCCCTTATTAAACACCTTCTTTGCTTTGGGTGAAGAAATCGGCTGGCGAGGCTATTTGTATCCAGCGCTGAGAACAAAGTTTCCTACTTTGCAGAGTCATCTCCTCACAGGTATCATCTGGAGTTTTTGGCACTTTCCGCTCAACCTTCAGGGCTACAATTTTGGTTTGGCTTATTGGGGAGCACCTTGGCTTGGACTTGTAGCTATGTTTGTTTTTTGTTTCAGCATTGGAGTGTTTCTAAGTTTTGTAATGGAAAAGACGGGCTCCCTTTGGGCGCCTGCTCTCCTGCATGGTGCTGTTAATGCTAGTGCAGGTATTGGGATTTTATTTCAAGTACCATCTGACCAAGCACTAGCAATGAGGTTTCTTGGCCCTTCTCCAGTCGGACTATTGGCGGGATTGCCTATCTTGATGGTGGCATTTCTCATTCTCTTTAAAAGAAAGGACAGTCAACGATGACTTTTGCTGATACCTTCAAGGCCTTGTCGCATCCTGTACGACGAGAGATACTGAATTTGCTTAAAAATAGTCGAATGTCAGCGGGTGAGATTGCTGGTCAGTTTGAGATGACAGCCGCCACCATTTCTCATCATCTTAGTATTTTAAAGAAGGCTGAGTTGATTATGGAAACAAGGGAAAAAAATTATATCTATTATGATTTAAACGCCTCAGTTTTAGAGGAGATAATGGTCTGGTTTGCAGATCTACGAGGTAGCAATGATGAAAAAAATAAATGTTAAATTACTGGTCTTCACATCTGTGTTGACGCTTGTACCCATGCTAATAGGAGCTATTCTCTTTAAGGAATTACCAGCAACCTTACCTAGTCATTTTGGTCTAGATGGTCAGGCTGATGGTTTTTCTAACAAGGGGGAAGTGGTCTTTCTGTTTCCACTACTGATGTTGCTGATTCATATCTTTACGATTGTTGTCACCACTTTGGATCCGAAAGCTCGCAATGTACACACCAAGATGAAGCAGTTGGTATATTGGATTATTCCGATTATCAACGGTCTTGTCCAACTATCTATCTATGGGGTGGCTTTTGGATTTATCAGTAACACCACTCGTATCGGACTGGGGATAATGGGAAGTGTTTTTCTCATTGTAGGCAATTACCTACCTAAGACCAAGCAAAACTATACCATCGGTCTTCGTCTACCTTGGACTTTGGACAATGAAGAAAATTGGAATAAAACCCATCGTCTGGCGGGGAAACTCTGGGTTATAGGGGGTATTGTGATTATTTTTAATAGCTTTTTTGCTGGTCCTATCGTCTATATATCTCTTGGAGTCTTATTCATCATGACTTTGGCACCAGTCGTTTATTCATACTGGATTAGCCGTTTGGAATAAAGATGTAGCGAGAAGATAAAGTTCTCGCTTTTTTTATTGGAAGAAGCAGTTCTATGATATAATAGGATATAGTTCATATAGTGATGGATTAGAAGGAGGTTTTTCATGAAAAAGATGATTAGGCGATTTTTGGTGCTATTATGGTTTGTGGCAATGGTCAGTAGCTACTGGGTATTTTTACCGCCTCTCAATCCGTTGGATGTAGGCTTTTGGATGTTTGTCTTAGAGGGGTTGATTCTCGTTTTCTTTGCTGTTTTCATCCTTGCTATGGCAGACTCGGTGGAGGGCCAAACTGGTAGCACATTTCGTGGTCGTAAAGAAGTTACGCCCTTGAAAGTGGTTGATGCACAGAACATCAGACGTTTGGGTGGAGGAATCTTGTTGATTCTTGTCTTATTATTTGGATTGAACCTGCTTAATTCGCGTATCTTTCGTGCTAAGAGCTACGCGAATGTTATCTCGGTCAAAGAAGCAGATTTTAACAAGGATTTCCCAGAGACAAATATTTCCACTCTAGCTCTTTTGGACCGGGCTTCAGCAGAAAAAATCGGTGATACCTATTTGGGTACGATTGATAAGGTTTCTCAATTTGGGATTTCTAATGATTACCGCCAGATTACCATTGGCCAGCAACCGTATCGAGTTTCTCCACTTGAGTACAAAAACTTCTGGAAATGGTTGTCGAATCGGAAAGATGGGATTAGCTATTATGTTAAGGTCAACCAAACTACGGGCAAGGCTGAATTGGTCCGTCTATCTGAGCCGATGAAGTATTCTGATTCAGAGTTTTTATTCCGTGATACTCTTCGATACTTGCGCTTTCAGTATCCTTTTACTATTTTTGGCGATCCTTCTTTTGAAGTTGATGACGAAGGCAATCCTTATTATGTAGCGACCATTTATCAGCCAAAATTCATGCTGGCATCCAAGGATCCTGTCGGTGTTATCTTGCTCAATGCCGCTACTGGCGAGACCAAGGAATATGCTTTAGATGATATTCCTGAATGGGTAGACCGTGTCTTTTCTGCCAACAATGTCATCACTCGTGTTGACGATTATTATACCTATCAAGATGGTTTCTGGAATACAGTTTTTAGCCAGACAGGTGTTAAGAAAACAACTGACAGCTATAATTATATTTCCATCGGTTCAGATATCTACCTTTATACGGGGATTACATCGGCGACTGCTGATTCTTCCAATCTTGGCTTTATCTTGGTCAATATGCGAACGCGTGAAGTGACTAACTATAAGCTAGCTTCTGCTACCGAATCAGCTGCTATGGCCTCCGCAGAAGGAGAGGTCCAAGAGAAGAAATACCGAGCTACTGCCCCAACTCTAGCAAAACTCAATGACAAAGCTTATTATATCGTTTCTCTCAAGGATGACGCTGGTCTGGTCAAATCCTATGCAGCCGTGGATGCGGAAGACTACCAGCAGGTAACCGTCAATAATGACATCGAAACTCTGATTTCGCAGTTTACAGACTTGGATACCTCTGTCCTATCTGGTTCTGGCTCTGGATCACCTCAGACAGACCAAGATATAGAGATCATCAAAGGTGTCGTGGAACAACTGGGTAGCCAGATGATTTCAGGGTCTACAGTGTACTATATTTCTTCCTCAGGAAAGATTTACAAGGTCAAGGCGACAGAAGATTCCACAGATCAGCTACCGTTCCTAAAAGTAGGAGATCGATTCTCTGGTGAATTGAATAAGAACAACTACCTCAAAAATTTTAAGATTGAAGTAGAAAAATCGGAATAAAGAAAAACAAACTGGGTGTTAAGTAATCCAGTTTGTTTTTAAATCCATCCATTTTCTTGGGCAATGTTAATGGCTTCGACACGGTTGTTGGCGTTGATCTTGTTGAAGATGGAAGTTGTATAGTTGCGCACAGTACCATCGGACAAGAAGAGCTGCTGAGCGATTTCCTTACTGGTTTTTCCAAGTGCAATCAATTCTAATACTTTTTGTTCCTGAGGGCTGAGAGGATTTTCGTGAGCGAGGATTGTTTCCATGAGCTCAGGCGAATACTCCTTGCCACCAGAAAGGACTATATGAATGGTGCTCATGAGATCGGAGATGGAGCGATCTTTGAGGACATAGGCATCTACGCCAGACTTGACAGCTCGCTGGAAGTAACCAAGTCTCTTAAAGGTGGTCACGATGACAATCTTGACTGTTAGATGGTGGGCGCGTACCCATTCTAGGACATCTAGACCAGTTTTTTGAGGCATTTCGATATCTAGGATGGCCACGTCAATCTCCTTTTCTTGTAAGAGGTCAATGGCTTCCTGCCCATTGTTGGCCTGGTAAATCTCCTCAACGTCCTCTTCCATGAGAAGGAGTTGACACATGGCATCACGTAGCATGGATTGGTCTTCAGCAACTAATAATTTCATGGCATTTCTCCTTCTTTTAGTACAACACGAATGGTTGTCGGATTTGCTGGGGATAGGATGTCCACTTCGCCTTTCACCAACTGCAACCGTTCCTTGATGGAATGTAGTTCTTGACCTGTCAATGGTGGAAATCCTTGGCCATTATCACTGACTAGGATGGTAATCTTGTTATTCTGTTTTAAGCTAATCTTGCAATAGTTGGCCTTGGCATGCTTGATGATGTTGGTAGTTAATTCTCGTAGAATCATGGTTATACTGGACTGGATGACGGGAGATAGTTGGTCGGTATTGACGGTGTTTTCAATTTCTAACAAAATATCGGATAACGCAAACATATCACGGATATTTTCCAATTCTTCTGTAACCGTTCGATACTTGAGGTTGTTGACTAGTTGACGAACATCCTTCATGGATTTTTGACTGATTTGATTGAGCTCGTTCAGTTCCTTTCGGACGGCTGTTAGATTTTCTTTGTCCAACTGTTTGAGGGCCAATTCCGTCTTTAGGGTTATCATGGCAAAAGTGTGTCCTAGCGTATCATGCAAATCACGTCCAATCCGATTGCGCTCATTTTCCGCAGCCAGCAGGTTGATTGTTTTATTTTGTTGGTAGAGTTTCTGCTGTATCCGGTCCTCCATCAAGGATTTGCGCTGGAAATAAACCATAGCAAGGATAAACAAGCAAATAACAATACTCATTAGCTTGACTGTCAGAATATCTACAAAGAAAATGCCAAATGAAGCCGTTCCAAATAAGCCGATTAGAAAAGAAATAAAGCGGTAGCTTCTGTTAGAATCTTCAAATCGGTAGGTCACGAGATTTCCCAAATAAAAGAAGAACCACATCATACTTCCTTCTATGGTTGTCGATATCCAGATGATGTAAAAAAGCAGATAAAACCAAAGTAGAGCGATGGTTTTACGGTAATTCTCCTTGAGGTGAATGATAGCGATATAGGCTATGACAAATAGAAAGGAAGGTAGAAGGCTATAAGTTGGATAGCCAAACCAGGCCACGCCACCTAGAGGAAACACCATAAAGACGAGACCAACATAATAAAGAGGATCCGTTTTTTGAAAAGCACGAAACATTAGTTTACCTCAAGTTTTTTTCCGATTGCTAGAGCTATTACTAAAACTATGATAGCATATCCGAGAAGAATTAGCAGGGATTGGCTGGAAAAATCCTTTTCAAAATAAGAAATTAAAAGGTTGTTGAAATGATAAGTTGGAGTTAGCTTGGCTATTTTTTGCATGATATCAGGAAAGGTTTGAACTGGCATCCAAAGCCCACCTAACACAGCCATTCCCATATAAAAAATATTGGCAATAACGGAAAGGGTCTGACTTGATTTAATATGGGCAAAGAGGGCGCCAAAAGGCATGAAGCAGATAGCACCAGCAAATAAGATGAATCCACTTATCAACCAGTCAGCAGCAGGCATTTCCACTCCTTTTAGGAAATACCCAACAGCAAAAACAACTAAGATGGCCAGAAGAAAGTGGACCAAAATGCCGAGAATTTTGCTGACATAGTACTGCCAGATAGGGATGGGACTGTGTTGAATGGTCCGCAGGCGATTGCCATTCCTGTCTTCTTGAAAGGCAAATGGTAGAGAGAAGAAAGCAAAACTGAGACTAGAAAAGGCTGTCATCTGCATCATATACTGACGAATCCAGATTTTGGCCACTTCGGCAGGCATGGTTTCATCACTGGCCCAGATAGTAGTGAAGAGTAAGAAAAAAGCAACAGGCATACCGATGGCCATCAGTAAATTGGAAATTGACCGCTTGTTGATTAAGTACTCTTGTTTCAAAATCGCTTGAAATGTTTTCATGATAGGTCTCCTTTATGATGAAGTGAATGTGGAAAAGGAATGAAGCAACTAGGTTGCTTTATTTTTTCAAGTAGCATTACTGTTTTCCATCTCTTTTTCATTTTCAAAAATAGTATCCAAGAGCGTCCGATTGGTCATCTCAATATCTTCGATCGGACAATGGGCTTCTACTAACAAGTCCCAAATCATCTGTGGTTTTTTGCTGCTAAAGGAAACTGTATCTGCCTTGCTTTGCAAATTTTCGATTTCTAGGTCTTCAAAGAAAGGCAAGTAATCCACTGGCAAGGTAAAGACCTTAACCTTTTCCTCGGATCGCATAAGGTAAGGAGTAGTGTCCCGCAAAAGCTGTCCTTGGTGGAGGACTAAAATCCGATCAGCTGTATGCTCGACTTCCTCGATATAGTGGCTAGAGTAGATAATAGTTTTACCAGCCTTTTTTAAATCCCCGACAATTTCCCAGAAACGAATCCGAGTGGATGTGTCCATTCCAGCAGTCGGCTCATCAAGGAAAATAATATCTGGTTGCCCAATCAAGACTTGCACAAAGGCCAAGAGACGGCGTTGGCCACCTGACAATTTTTCTGCAAATTGGTTTTTCTGCTGGTCACTAAATTGCAGGAGATTATCAATTTGCTGGTCAGTCAAGGGGTTGGGATAGATGGCCTTCTGAAAATCCAAGAGTTCCTTGACCTTCATTTTTTGCTCGGTCACATTTTCCTGAAAGAGTATGCCTACCTTTTTCTTGAGTTCTGCCGAGCGTGCCTCCATACCTAGTAGGGCAATATCCCCAGTACTGGGATGGTAGTCACCCAACAGGCAGTTAAAGAGGGTTGTTTTTCCCGAACCATTTGGTCCAATCAAGGCCAGACAGTCTCCCTGATAGACCTCAAAGGATATGCCAGACAAGGCTTTTTTATCCTTGAAATGCTTACTGAGGTTCTTAACTTCAATCACTTTGGTCATGGTGTGACTCCTTTCTTAACGAGTGGTATCTTTGCAAATCTCCCTATAGGTCAAGATACCAATGATGACACTGGCTGGCAATGACCAAGAGAGGTATTGGAAGCTTGTAGTTGCTAGATTCTGACTGGCAGGACCAAAGAGGATACAAGTAGCGTAGATGAAGACGAAGCTCATGATTCCAGATGTGAGTGCTTTTTTCATACAGTTTCTCCATTTCTTTATTTCTGCATTCATTATACAGAAAGCGCTCAAAAAGCATTAGCCCAGAATGTCATGACATAGCGTGACATTTGTCATTTTGTATGTATGTTGTATAAATTAGGGTAGTCCGTACAGGCAATGAGGTGGCAGTTGAGAAGATATTGGGAAACATTTACGATGGTGCTCTCTATCAGATTGACCTAGAAGAGGAATTACTGAAACTTGTCCGATAGGAATGTTTGCATTGCAAGCAAAAAGGAAACAGCCTTGAAACTGTTTCCTTATTTTTTATTCTTCTTCTGAAAAAACCAAGACCATAATCTGGATAAAGGTGAAGCCTAGGATAAAGGGCAGGGCTGACCAAGAGATGACCTCCAACATTTCTTGGATGACGACCATGGGTCTGGTGAAAATATCCCAGGAGTTGAGTCTGGCGTAGCGACCGATATGGATGGCAAAACTAGAGAGTAAGGATAAGCCACTAATGATGAAGAGTCTTAACCAATACGGCTTAATGTCAAAACCTGCAAAAATTTGACGTAGACTCTCCACACCAGCCATAACTCCGAAGAAAATGCTAGGAACATAAAGCATGAAGAGAATCATACTTTCGCGCTCCCAGAGAACGGTGCTGGTAAAGTGCATATGGACAATATCTGTCACCATGTAAAAGGTATTGGGATAAAAGAAGAGCCAAAGTAAGCCAGCTAAGATTTTGATAGTCCAATTTTTACTAGAGCGGACCAAGATTGCGAAATCTAAGGCTACCAAGGCCAAAAACATGTTCCAAACCAAATCGGGCTGTCTCAAGTTATAGTAGTACAAGCCAGCGGAAATGGTCAGGAAAAACAGATGAATCAAGATATTTTTCTTTGTAAACATCGGGCACCTCTTTCTTTCAAATCGTTACATGCTAGTATACCACAAACTTTGAGACCAAGGAAAAATGAAGGGAAGAAATCTAATTTTGAGAAAATACTTGACATCGGATTTCAAAAGCGCTACAATCTGAATGAATAAAATACTATATTCATTCACTATCAAAAAGAAAGGAGAATCCAATGACAGAAGATAAGAAAGCAGCTCTCAAAGCCGCAGCCCTGGATATTTTTGGTCAAAAGGGTTACAAGGCAACAGGGATTTCTGAAATTGCTCGGCAGGCCAAGGTGGCCGTTGGTTCTTTTTATAACTACTATGATTCCAAGGAAGCCATTTTTCTGGATGTTTACATAGAGGAGAACAAGCGGACTCGCCAGAAGATGATGGAGGAGATCGATTGGCAGGGGGAAGCCGTTGACCTAGTGACGCAGCTCTTTGCCTGGTCTAGGAGGCTGATTTCCCCCAATAAAATCCTGTCGGAATGGTACAACCCATCCATCTCGGGCTATCTACGTACCTATTATACCTCCGAAAACGGCAAGAAGGAGAACACCTTTCATCAGTTTTTGATCCAGCATTTTACAGAGCGTATGCTGGCTGAAGGCTTTTCCCAAGAAAAAATCCAGGAAATCCTGCAGGTTTACCAACTATTCTATTACATGGATATGCGCATCACGGAAAATGATTTTCCGGCCATTGGCCAGACCATTGAGACTCTGGCGACCAACTTTGTCAAAGGAATTTTTAAATAAAGAAGCTTTATTCTTTATTTTTTAAGCAAAAATGAATGAATTACAAATTATATTCATTCAAAATATAATAAAGGAGAACGATTATGAACACACAGAAAGGACATCAAATGAGTGGATTAACGATTGCCGGAATGGCGCTTGCAGTTACAGGAATCTTAGTGGTAATTTGGGGAATGAACTTATATCCTGTCCATTTGCTGAGCCCTGATTTTATGACATTTGCGACTGGCGGCTTGTTCTTAGTGGCCATGGGACTTTGTATGGTGACTGGCCTGCCCGCTATCGTGCAGATTGTAGGAATTTGGCTAGCAGCGGTGGCGACCATGCTCTACATTTACAGCCTGCCTGACACGGACCTGATGATCAAGCTGATTGGTTTTGTGCCAGTCCTTGGGCTTGCGCTATGGCTGAGCCTAAAGTTTTGGCGCTAGAGTGACGAAAGGAGACAGTTATGCTCATCCTTATTCTATCCATTCTTGCAGTGGGGCTTTTTGCCTGCTGGGGAGTCTATGCCTATCTTGACCGAAGCCTTGATTTGTCGGTCAAATCCATTGAGAATCTGATTGACGACCTTTTTCTCATTCACCTGACAAAACCTGAAAATCTGGTCTGGGATCCAGGTTCCTATGCCAAGTTTACCTTGCCTGACAGCAAGGAGAGCCGCTGGCTGACCATCGCCTCAACGCCTGATGAGAATGAAATGTTGATTCTCACTCACACTAGCGGCAGTGCTTTCAAGAAAGCCCTGACTTCTTTGCATAAGGGGGAGAAAATCCAGATGAGCTGGCTGTCCTCAACCTTAAAAGTGAAAGAGGATGCTAGTCCGCTGGTCTGCTTTTCCTCTGATGTTGGCATCGCTGCTATACGCCCCATTATCACAGAATGGGCTGGTAAGCGCGAGCTTGTCCTCAGTCACCTAGATAAAGGGGTGCTGGTTTTTGATGGGGAACTGGCAGAGCTGGTTGCTAACCAAGAGCTGCTGACTTACCAAACTAGCGCCAGCTTTTCCCAAAGCCAAGAACAGTTAGCGCAAGCTATTGACCATTATGGGACTCAAGCCACTTACCTTCTGGCCGGACAGCCCGATGATGTGGAAGGCTTGAAAGTCTTTCTTTCAGCCAAGGGAATAGACAGCAGTCGAATTCAAGTTGAGGTGTTTAGGGGCCTGTCATGATACTTGAAACCTCCATTGAAAGCTGAATACCAAAAAACATGCGCCAAGCATGTTTTTTTGGTATAATAAACTGTTATCAAAAACGCGTTCCATTAGCGCGGAAAGGAAATAGAATGACAAAGAAACAACCCTTTTACATTACCACCCCGATTTATTATCCATCTGGTAAACTCCATATCGGTTCTGCTTACACGACTATTGCCTGTGATGTACTGGCCCGCTACAAGCGACTGATGGGGCATGAAGTGTATTATCTGACTGGTCTTGATGAGCATGGTCAAAAGATTGAAACCAAGGCCAAGGAAGCTGGTTTGACGCCACAAGCCTATGTCGATGGGATGGCAGTTGGGGTTAAGGAACTCTGGCAACTGCTGGATATTTCCTATGACAAATTTATCCGGACGACCGATGCTTACCATGAAGAAGTCGTTGCAGCAGTTTTTGAAAAATTGCTGGCTCAGGATGATATTTACCTGGGAGAATATTCTGGTTGGTACTCGGTTTCGGATGAGGAATTTTTCACAGAGAGCCAGCTTGAAGAAGTCTTCCGAGATGAAAACGGCAAGGTAACAGGTGGTATCGCTCCGAGCGGTCATGAGGTTGCCTGGGTATCAGAAGAATCCTACTTCCTTCGCCTTAGCAAATACCAGGACAAGCTGGTGGACTTTTTCAAGGCGCATCCTGATTTTATCCAGCCAGATGGTCGAATGAATGAAATTATGAGAAACTTTATCGAACCTGGCTTGGAGGATTTGGCTGTTTCACGGACTTCCTTTACATGGGGAGTACCAGTACCATCCAACCCTAAGCACGTTATCTATGTCTGGATTGATGCTCTTCTCAATTATGCAACAGCACTTGGCTACGGTCAAGAAGACCATGCCAATTATGATACATTCTGGAACGGAACAGTCTTTCACATGGTAGGAAAAGACATTCTGCGTTTCCACTCCATCTACTGGCCAATCATGCTCATGATGCTGGATATGAAGTTGCCAGACCGCCTTATTGCTCATGGTTGGTTTGTCATGAAAGACGGTAAGATGTCCAAATCTAAGGGCAATGTGGTCTATCCAGAAATGCTGGTGGAGCGCTTTGGATTGGATCCGCTTCGCTACTATCTCATGCGTAGTCTTCCAGTGGGTTCTGACGGGACCTTTACACCAGAAGACTATGTAGGCCGTATCAACTATGAATTGGCCAATGACCTTGGCAATCTCCTCAATCGTACCGTTGCCATGATCAATAAGTACTTTGGAGGTCAAGTACCAACTTTTGCTCAAGCAACTGATTTTGATGCAGACTTGGCCGAGGTAGTTGCTAAAAATATTGCTGAGTACCAGAAGCAGATGGAGGCGGTGGATTATCCACGAGCGCTAGAATCAGTCTGGAACATTATTTCTCGTACCAACAAGTACATTGATGAAACAGCACCTTGGATTTTGGCAAAAGAAGAAGGAGACCGAGACAAGTTAGCAGCTGTGATGGCACACTTGGCTGCAGGTTTGCGTGTAGTAGCTCATCTCATCCAACCGTTCATGATGACTACTTCAGATGCCATCATGGCGCAATTGGGCATGGAAAAGGTCTCTTCTCTGGAGGGCTTGAACTTTGCTGCATTGCCAACTGGTTTGAAGGTTGTGGAAAAAGGTACCCCTATCTTCCCACGTTTAGATATGGAAGAGGAAATCACCTATATAAAAGACCAAATGGGTGGTCATGTGGCTCTTTCCCAAGAGGAAGAAAAAGAATGGAATCCTGCTGACGTTGAACTCAAAAATGAAAAGGCAGCTATCAAATTTGAAGCCTTTGATGCTGTAGAAATCCGTGTGGCAGAAGTGAAGGCAGTTAAAAAGGTAGAGGGGTCTGATAAGTTGCTCCAGTTCCGACTGGATGCTGGTGATGGAAAGGACCGTCAAATCCTCTCTGGTATTGCCAACTATTATCCAAACGAGCAGGAATTGGTCGGGCTCAAAGTTCAAATCGTGGCAAACCTCAAACCCCGCAAGATGATGGGCTTGCTTAGTCAGGGTATGATTCTCTCAGCAGAACACCAAGGAAACTTAACTCTTTTAACAGTTGACCCTTCTGTACCAAATGGCAGTCAGATTGGCTAATAGAATTAGATTAGAATCAGCAGATTTTTCCTGCTGATTTTTTTGTATAAAATAGGACCTGTACAGATTTTATCGTACATTTTTGCAGAACTTATTTATGATGAAACTAAAAAAGTGGCATCTGATAGCATTGATTGAAGAATCTATTATTGAATTCTCAGCAAATGTTTATCAAAACGCTAAGTTTATCACTATTTCAAATGAAGATTTGCCAGAGAAATGTTCTATGTATCATTTCCATAGTTTCAGGGGCCACTGTAGCCCTTTGAGCCTTTGATTATCTAATTCGTTAGTAGTAACAAAATACCCAACCGATTTGCTGGTTAGATTCATTGCTTTCCTTTTTGCGAATTACTATGTTAGAAGGAGAAGTGATGTTAACAGCCTTAAATCAGGACCATAAACTAATCAATCTTGTGACAGAAAGGCCAGATAAAAAGGACACATTTATCTGCCCATGTTGCTTTGGCAAAGTTCGACTCAAACAAGGAAGAGTCATGCGTAGCCACTTTGCCCATGTGAGTCTCAAAAATTGTAGGTACTTTCATGAAAATGAATCAGCTCAACACTTGGAACTGAAGGCTAATCTCTACCGTTGGTTAAAACAAGAAACTACCGTAGAGATTGAAGCTAGTTTATCCGAACTAGGACAGATTGCGGATGTGCTCGTCAATGAGACATTAGCTCTGGAAATCCAGTGTTCCAGTCTTCCCATCCAGCGCCTACAGGAACGCACCAAGGCTTATCATGAAAAGGGATTTGAAGTTCTGTGGCTACTAGGTAAAAAACTTTGGCTCAAGGAACGATTGACCTCTTTGCAAAAGCAATTTTTGCGCTTCAGTCAAAATATGGGCTTTTATCTCTGGGAGCTAGATTTAGACAAGCAGATGGTACGGTTGCGCTACCTGATCCATGAAGATTGGCATGGACGGGTTCAATGCTTGACCAAGGTGTATCCTTTTGGTCAAGGCAACCTTTTAGAGATTTTTCGTCAACCCTATACTCAGCAAAGGGTAGCCTCTTTTCAAGGAAAGCTAGACTCTCATTTAAAGTCCTACATCGCTCAACAACTCTATTATCAGTCTCCCAAGTGGATGGACATGCAAGGTCAGGCTTATGAAAAAGGAGAAAACCTCCTAACCAAGTCCATACATGATTTTTATCCCCAGATCCACTTACCCGAGTCATCCATCGGGTTTGCACAGATACGAGAAAACCTCGAGTGCTACTATCAAGACTTTTCCAATTATTACAAGCTTCAGAAAAATAAGCAGGTTCAAAAACTTTATTCACCTGCTTTTTACAAGGAAGCGACCCAATCCATTATTGGAAAAAAAGCGCTTTTATGATAGAATAGGAGGCATGGAGGAACGATTATGTCTAAACAACGAAATGAAATCGAAGAAAAATACCAGTGGGATTTGACCACAATTTTCCCGACAGATGAAGCTTGGGAAGCCGAGTTGGCTGACCTCACATCTGAAATAGAAAAATCCAAGGAGTTTGCTGGCCATCTTTTAGACTCAGCTAAGACATTCTTGGAAATCAGCGAAACTCAATTGGCTTTAAGCCAGCGTGTGGAGAAGCTCTATGTCTACGCTTCGATGAAAAATGACCAAGATACCCGTGAGGGACTTTATCAGGAATTTCAAGCTAAGGCTATTGCTCTTTATTCCCTTTTTTCACAGGTCTTCTCATTCTATGAACCAGAATTTTTGGCCATCACAGATGAGCAATTAGTAGCTTTCTACGAAGAAGAACCAAGCTTGAAACAGTATAGCTTCCAGTTGCAAAAACTCTTAGCAACTCGTGAGCATATCCTCTCTCAGGAATTAGAAGAAGTTTTGGCTGCAGCCAGTGAGGTGTTTGAAGCACCATCTGAGACATTTTCTATCTTGGACAATGCCAGCCTGCGTTTCCCTGAAATCACGGATGAGGATGGGCACTTGGTTCCCCTATCGCACGGAAATTATATCTCATTTATGGAATCTAAAAACCGTGAAGTTCGCCAAGAAGCTTATGAAGCTATGTATAGTACTTATGAACAATTTCAACATACCTATGCTAAAACCCTGCAATCAAATGTCAAAGTCAATAACTTGCAGGCCCGTTTGCGTAAATACAATAGTGCGCGTGATGCAGCTCTATCTAAGAACTTTGTCCCTGAAGCTGTCTATGACACCCTAGTATCAGCAGTCAATAAGCATTTGCCACTCTTGCATCGCTATATCAAACTCCGTAAGCAGATTTTGGGTATTGATGACCTCAAAATGTACGATATGTATACACCATTATCTTCAACAGACTATAAATTCAGCTATGAGGAGGCTCTTGACAAAGCAGCCGAAACACTGACAATCTTTGGAGATGATTATAGTCAGAAAGTAAAACGTGCCTTTTCTGAGCGATGGATTGATGTTCACGAAAATGAGGGCAAACGTTCTGGCGCATATTCAGGTGGTTCGTACGATACCAATGCCTTTATGCTCCTCAACTGGCAAGATACCCTAGATAACCTCTACACCCTAATCCATGAGACTGGTCATTCCATGCACTCTATGTATACACGAGAAAATCAACCGTATGTCTATGGACATTATCCTATTTTTCTAGCTGAAATTGCTTCTACTACCAATGAAAATCTCCTAACAGAGAAGCTCTTGTCAGAAGTCAAAGACGAAAAGGTTCGCTTCGCTATCCTCAATCATTACCTAGATGGTTTCCGTGGTACAGTCTTCCGTCAAACCCAGTTTGCCGAGTTTGAGCATGCCATGTACCAAGCAGATCAGGAAGGTCAAGTCTTGACAGCAGACTTCCTCAACAGCCTCTACGCTAGTATCAATGAGAAATATTACGGTCTCTCAGCTGAGGACAATTATTTTATCCAGTTTGAATGGGCTCGTATCCCACATTTTTACTATAATTACTATGTCTTCCAGTATGCAACTGGTTTTGCGGCTGCTTCAGCCTTGGCAGATAAGATTATCAATGGTAGTGCAGAAGATAAAGAAAAATACCTCGATTACCTCAAGGCAGGTAGCTCTGACTATCCGCTAGAAGTGATGAAAAAAGCTGGTGTTGATATGGCTAAGGAAGACTATCTCAACGATGCCTTCAAGGTCTTTGAAGCCCGCTTGACAGAGCTAGAATCCCTGGTTGAAAAGGGTGTTCATATGTAAAAAAATCAGCACGCATAGTGCTGATTTTCTATTTGATTGAGAAATGGATGCCAACCCTATGAGATAAAAAGCGAAAAAGGTATAAGGCTAGGTAAAAGTCAATCAAACCATGAACGATAGTACCAAGTCCAACCAGACCAAACAGCGACCAGATGTAGCTAGCTTCTGTCGCAGGGCCTACAGTCATCAAATAAACAACGATAAACTCTGCCACGCCATGAAGGATATTGATACTTAGAGCAAAGATAGCAGTAGTACTAGGTTGTTCCAATAGTCCAGGAGATTTTTTCAAAATCAGCCCACCTACTAAGGCAAAAACCAGATGACTCAGAGCTCTAAGAACAATGACAATTGGAAAACCAGCTAAGAGAAAACCCAGTGTTGTCCCCAAAGCTACTAGGAGACCAACAGGGAGGGAAATAAACATAGCTATAAAGATTGGCACATGGCTAGCCAAGGTGTAAGAAGCTGGTCCAATGACCAGTTTGATAGGCATAATCATCGGAATCAAGATACCAAAAGCAACTAGTATAGCTGTATATGCTAGGGATTTAGTTTGTTTCTTTTTCATCATAGCCTCCTTTTGTGTTTCTTATTATAAAAGAAAACATTACAGGTGTCAAGACACCTGTAATGTTTGTTCGCCTTTAGCGGCAATACTTATTTAGACTGGAATAGAAAGCCATGCTTACCTAAATCTTCCTTGATTTCTTCAAATGCTTCCTTGGAAGGACAAGAGATGGTATGGAGATGAACGCCTTGGGTCAGAGTAGAGAGTAGACTAGCTTGATAATGTTGCATCTTCTCTATAAAATTAGCCACATCATCGCTATTTTTTATATTGAGGTTTGCTGTTAGCATACCGTAAACTGGGTGCTCAATTTCGACATCTAGAATCATCCCTCCCTTGTTGGTAATCAAGAGAAGTTCAGTCTCTGTATCTTTGGCACTATGACAGCAAGCTAACTTTCCTTTGAAGTAGTGAGATCCGAGGTTATCAGATAGGAGATAGCCTCTTGGAGTAGAGAGGATATCGTGGTTACTAGCTCGTAAGAGGGCCACATCTCCGACAATGACCTGTCGACTAACAGATAGCTGATTAGCCAGTTGGCTAGCTGAAATTGGCTGATTGGTTCGACTTAAAATATTTAAAATACTTTTCCTACGTTGGCTTGCGTTCATAGTAGTCTCCTTCTTTGCTACCATCATATCATAAATCAATCAAATTCGCATGTAGAGTGAAAAGTGCTGTATGGGGAGAAAATATTTTGAAAAAGAAAAGAAATCGGGTTATAATAGTAAGCATGGTTGAATCATATAGTCAAAACGCAAACCACAATATGCGCCGTCCTGTTGTTAAGGAAGATATTGTAGAGATGATGCGAACACGTCAGGCGCAAAATAAGGGATTTTTAAAAGAATTAGAAGATTTTGCCCGCAGGGAAAATATTCCCATCATCCCTCATGAGACAGTAGCTTATTTTCGCTTACTGATGCAGACCTTGCAACCTCAGCATATCCTCGAAATTGGAGCTGCCATCGGTTATTCTGCTCTTCTAATGGCTGAAAATAGCCCTCATTCTCAGATTTCTACTATTGAGCGCAATCCAGAAATGTTGAGTTTGGCCAGAGAAAATTTGAAACAGTTTGACAGACGTAAACAAATTAATCTCTTAGAAGGAGAGGCGTTGGAAATCCTACCGGAACTACCAGATGACCATTTCGATTTTGTTTTTATGGATTCTGCTAAATCCAAGTATATCGTTTTCTTACCGGAGGTATTGAAAAAGGTCAAGGTGGGTGGTTTGATAGTGATAGATGATGTTTTCCAAGGTGGGGATGTGGTCAAGGATATTAGCGAGATCCGTCGTGGTCAAAGAACGATTTATCGCGGTTTACAAAAACTTTTTGATGCAACACTGGACAATCCTCATCTGACGGCCAGTTTACTTTCCATCAGTGATGGCCTGCTGATGCTGCGGAAAAATGTAGAAAATGTTCACTTAGAAATAGAAGAAATTTAAGCAAGTTTTAAGTTTTTGTGATATAATAAGAAAGTTAAAGTTAATGAAAAAGGAGTCCTATCTTAAAATGAAGACTAAAAAAATCATTGCAGGAGCAGTAACCCTCCTAGCAGCAGCAACTCTGGCAGCTTGTTCAAATGCAGCTGATAAAGATATCATCTCGATGAAGGGTGGTACCATTACTGTTTCTGAATTTTACAAAGAAGTAAAAACCAATACCGCTGCACAGCAAGTTTTGCTTCAGATGGTTATCAAGGATGTTTTTGAAGCAAAATATGGCAAGAAAGTGACTGCCAAGGAAGTGGACGAAGCCTATAATAAGATGGCTGACCAATATGGCAATTCATTTGACCAAGCTCTATCTTCAGCAGGCTTGACCAAAGAAACCTATAAGGATCAAATTCGTACTAATAAATTGGTTGAGTATGCTGTAGCGCAAGCAGCTAAGAAAGAGTTGACCGATGAAGCTTATAAGGCAGCCTATGAAAGCTATACACCAGAAGTAACTGCGCAAGTTATCAAGATGGCTGATGAAGCTAAGGCCAAAGAAGTTCTTGCCAGCGCTCAGGCTGATGGTGCAGACTTTGCAAAATTGGCCAAAGAAAACTCAACAGATGCGACAGCTGAAGACGGTGGTAAAGTTACCTTTGATTCAACATCTGCACAAGTACCAGCAGAAGTCCAAGCGGCTATCTTTGCCTTGGATGAAGGTCAAGTTGGCGCAGCTCTCGTACCTGTAGTGGATATGTCAACCTACACTTCTAACTATTACATCGTGAAGTTGAATACTAAGACTAAGAAGTCTGACAAGTGGGAAGACTACAAAGATGTTTTGAAAGAATCAATCTTATCAGCTAAACAAAACGATGCTGCCTTTATCACAGGTGTTGTTTCTAAAGCTCTCCAAGATGCCAATGTAAAAGTGAAAGACGAAGCCTTCCAAAATGTGCTTTCTCAATATATCACAACTACAAGCTCATCTGATACAACAGAACAAGTGACAACAGAGACTGCCACAACAGAAAAATCTGACAAGTAAGACTTGACCTAGATTTTAAAAATCAGTATAATAAAGTGTTGAGATGTGTTTTTCGAGGATTGGATACAGGAAAATGGCGGTTGATGCGAGCCATGGACAATCAGAAAAACCGGCTACTCAATGGTTACAATCAAATAGATTAAACGAGAATGACAAGTTCATGAAATGAAGGTGGTACCGCGGTTCAAATCGCCCTTCGTTGATTGGGCTTGTCTTTGTTTTTTGGAGGTGGATGTGAAGACTTTTCAACTGAAACAGGAATTGTGGTCACTTGGTGGCCGGTTCAATATTAGTGATGAAACAGGAATGCCCTACTATCAGTGTGAGGGAAGCTTATTTCGCGTCCCTAAACGATTTACAATTACAGATATGCAGGGAAATCTGGTTAGTCAGATTGAAAAGGAGTTTTTAACTTTTTTACCCAAATTCAAGGTAAACTTAGCTTGTGGAGAATCGTTTTTTGTTCGTAAAGAATGGACGCTCTTCAAGCCCCGTTACCGAATAGACAATCTGAACATGGTGATTCAGGGCGATTTTTGGGATATGGACTTTGATTTGGTGCGAGACGGTCAACTGGTAGCACGAATCTCTCAAGAATGGTTCCGTCTGACCTCTACTT
The DNA here is from genome assembly GCF_000377005.1 of Streptococcus minor DSM 17118. GTDB lineage: Bacteria > Bacillota > Bacilli > Lactobacillales > Streptococcaceae > Streptococcus > Streptococcus minor. The sequence goes on along the minus strand of NZ_AQYB01000033.1, from coordinate 497,372 downwards.
ATAATATTGAAGTCTACGATGACAGTTATGCTGATTTGGTCATCTCCTTAGTAGTGGCTATCGACTATGTCAAGGCTATGGAAGCTAGCTCTACCAATGGCAGTTAGTTGATACTAATAAAAACAACCTAATACGGAAAAGGAATTGCATTCTTCCTATGATAGAATGAGTGGATTCTGAATTCCTATATTTACTATTTAATCTAAAAGAAAGGAAAGGGTTCAAGTTTTCCCAACTGAACCTGAGCAAAATGTCTAGTGAAAAGATAGCATTCTTTGAGTTCCAGTAGCTTACTATTCTCTCCTTGTCACAAGCTATATCTTCGCTACAGCTTGTGTTTTGAGATACTGAACTCTTGATAGCACTATCCTCATTTTTACTTTGCGCTTCATGCTCTAATATCTTATACTATGAAACAAATGTCTTCTGCCCAAATCCGCCAAATGTGGTTGGATTTCTGGAAATCAAAAGGTCACTCTGTGGAACCTTCTGCCAATCTTGTTCCTGTCAATGATCCAACTCTCTTGTGGATCAATTCTGGGGTTGCGACCCTCAAGAAATATTTCGATGGATCTGTTATTCCTGAAAATCCACGGATTACCAATGCACAAAAGTCGATTCGTACCAATGATATTGAGAATGTTGGTAAAACGGCTCGCCACCATACCATGTTTGAAATGCTGGGAAATTTCTCCATCGGAGATTATTTCCGTGATGAGGCTATTGAGTGGGGCTACGAGCTTTTGACCAGCCCAGACTGGTTTGCCTTTCCAAAAGACAAACTCTATATGACCTACTATCCAGATGACACAGAGTCCTATAACCGCTGGATTGCTTGTGGTGTAGATCCAAGTCATCTCATTCCTTTAGAAGGGAATTTCTGGGAAATCGGTGCGGGTCCTTCTGGTCCAGATACAGAAATCTTTTTTGACCGAGGTCCAGAATTTGACCCTGAAAATATTGGTATCCGCCTTCTAGAAGAAGATTTGGAAAATGACCGCTATATCGAAATTTGGAATATTGTCTTATCCCAGTTCAATGCTGATCCAGCAGTTCCACGTTCGGAGTACAAGGAATTACCAAATAAGAACATCGATACGGGAGCCGGTTTGGAACGTTTTGCTGCCGTTATCCAAGGGGCAAAAACCAATTTTGAAACAGATCTGTTCATGCCTATCATTCGGGAAGTAGAAAAAATCTCTGGCAAGACCTATGACCCAGACGGTGACAATATGAGCTTCAAGGTCATTGCAGACCATATCCGTGCTCTCTCCTTTGCCATCGGTGACGGAGCCTTACCAGGAAATGAGGGACGTGGCTATGTTCTCCGTCGTCTTTTGCGTCGAGCAGTCATGCATGGCCGTCGCTTGGGTGTCAATGAGACCTTCCTTTACAAGCTAGTTGCGACTGTTGGTCAAATTATGGAATCTTACTATCCAGAAGTTCTTGAAAAACGTGCATTTATCGAGAAAATCATCAAGCGCGAGGAAGAAACTTTTGAGCGTACCATCGATGCGGGTTCAGGTCATTTGGATCATCTGTTGGCTCAGTTGAAGGAAGCAGGAAAAGATACCTTAGAAGGCAAAGATATTTTCAAACTCTATGATACATATGGCTTCCCAGTCGAATTGACAGAAGAAATGGCAGAAGATCAGGGCTTCAAGATTGACCACGAAGGCTTCAAGGTTGCTATGAAGGAACAGCAAGAACGCGCCCGTGCCAGTGTGGTCAAGGGTGGTTCTATGGGTATGCAAAATGAAACCTTAGCTGGAATTGTTGAGCCATCTACTTTTGATTATGAAAACGAGGTTCTGGATAGTACCCTTTCAGTTATCATCACGGATAATGAGCGTTCAGAAGTAGTTTCAGAAGGTCAAGCTCTTCTCGTTTTTGCTCAAACACCATTCTATGCTGAAATGGGTGGACAAGTTGCTGACCACGGAGTAATCAAGAATACCAAGGGTGATATTGTGGCGCGTGTTACTGATGTGCAAAAAGCACCAAATGGACAAGCTTTGCATACGGTAGAGGTCCTTGCAAGTTTGGCAGTTGGAACAAACTATACTCTTGAAATTGACAGCCAACGCCGTCGCTCTGTTGAGAAAAACCACACAGCGACTCATTTGCTACATGCCGCTCTTCACAATATCATTGGTGAACATGCAACACAAGCTGGTTCCCTCAATGATGAGGAAGTTCTACGCTTTGACTTTACTCATTTTGAAGCAGTGACTGCTGATGAGCTTCGTCAGATCGAAGAAGAAGTCAACCAACAAATTTGGAATGCCATCCCAATTGAGACAGTGGAAACTGACATTGAAACTGCAAAAGCTATGGGGGCAATGGCTCTCTTTGGCGAAAAATACGGCAAGCATGTTCGTGTTGTCAAAATTGGGGATTACTCAATCGAACTCTGTGGTGGCACTCACTTAGCCAATACCTCTGAAATTGGACTCTTTAAGATTGTTAAGGAAGAAGGGATTGGTTCAGGTACCCGTCGTCTGTTTGCAGTGACTGGAAAACAAGCCTTCGAAGCTTATCGAACCCAAGAGGATGCACTTAAGGAAGTTGCTAAGGCTGTTAAGTCTCCACAGCTAAAGGATGCCCCTGGCAAGGTGGTAGCCTTAGTGGAGCAAGTACGTGACCTACAAAAAGAAGTTGCTGAACTGAAAGAAAAAGCGGCTGCGGCTGCAGCTGGCGATCTCTTCAAGGATATTAAGGAGGCAAATGGTCTTCGCTACATCGCAAGCCAAGTATCAGTATCGGATGCTGGTGCCCTTCGCACCTTTGCAGATAATTGGAAACAAAAAGACTATTCGGATGTCTTGGTTCTGGTTGCGACTATCGGAGAGAAAGTAAATGTCCTAGTAGCAAGCAAATCCAAGGATGCACATGCAGGAAATATTATCAAAAATCTAGCACCAATCGTTTCAGGCCGTGGAGGCGGTAAGCCAGATATGGCTATGGCTGGCGGTTCGGATGCGAGCAAGATTCAAGAGTTACTAGTAGCAGTAGCTGAATATGTGTAAATGAAAAAACCAAACTCAAGAAGAGTTTGGTTTTTTATCTGATTTGTGGTAGGATAGAGACATTATAAAAGGAGATAAGTGAAATGAATCTATTATTTGTGATTGATGATGCTTATGTGGAGCAATTTAAGGTTGTGCTCTACTCCATTGTGCAACAGATGCCAAATCAAGCTTTTCAGGTTTATCTGATGCAAAAGGTCCTTTTGAAGAAAGATGCTGAAATTAGGTATTTTGTTGAAAAATTAGGCATGGTCTATCATCCAGTGGTGGTGGGAGAGGATGCTTTTGCTACTGCTCCAACAACAGACCGCTATCCAGATACTATTTATTACAGACTCTTGGCACATGAATATTTACCAGCAACAGTCGATAAAATCCTCTATCTTGATGCTGACATCCTCTGTCTAAACGACTTTAAGAAATTCTATCATATGGAGATGGGGCAAAAACTGTACGCTGCTGCTAGTCACAACGAAGATGGTCGTCTCTTGGATTATGTCAATAAACTTCGTCTCAAGAACTTTGAAATGGATTCTTCCTATTTCAACACAGGAATCTTATTGATGAATCTTGAAGCCATCCGTCTACAAGTTAAGCGGGAGGATATTTTAGACTTTATCGAAAAGAATCGAAATTGGTTGATTTTACCAGACCAGGATGTCCTCAATGGACTCTATGCTGATCAAGTTATCTCTATTCCAGATGAAATTTACAATTATGATGCCCGTTATAGTCTGATTTATCAAGCTAAGAGTCAAGGTAAATGGAATTTGGATTGGGTGATTGATCATACTGTCTTTCTGCATTTTGCTGGACGGGACAAGCCTTGGAAGACCAATTATCGTGGACGTTATTCGGGACTCTATAAATTTATTGCTAAATTGACTTGTAAGTTTGAAGGAAAATCATAGGAGGGATCATGATGAAAACACTTGGCAATATAATCTGGTTTATTTTTGCAGGTTTCTGGGCCTGGCTCAGCTGGAGCTTGGTGGGGATTTTACTTTGTATCACCGTGATTGGGATTCCCTTTGGTCTTCAGTGCTTTAAAATAGGTAGTTTCGGACTCTTTCCCTTTGGTAAGCAAATCGAAAGTGGAGGCAGTCTGGGAAGTCTTTTACTGAATATCATCTGGATTATTCTCTTTGGCTGGGAGCTAGCTCTGATGCATCTAGCTAGTGCTCTTCTTCTGTGTATCACGATTATCGGAATTCCCTTTGCCTTCCAAGCAATAAAGCTGGCAGGTATCAGTCTCTTTCCTTTTGGAGCAAAAATTTATTATGATTAGGTTATCTAACCAGCCTCGGAGTAAGATATCCGGGGCTTTTTTGTACAACAGGAACCAATTATATATATATTTAAAATAGAACTTGCATGGATATGGTGGTTTAAAAAGGGCAAATACAATTGATATCAAGTACAAGGAAGCTACTTTTTATAGGAAACACTCATGTTTTATATCAATGAATAAGGAATATTGAAATTTCTTCTTTTCATATTGCCGATTACTATTGGAAAATTGACAAAGTTTATAAACATTTTGACAACAAATGTATCTTTTTTGACAATAATAGTTGTCAAAAAGAAAAAGAAGTGTTACAATAAAGGTGAAAAAAATACTCAGTGCAAGGAGGTTTATTATGAAAAAAATATATGAAATCAATATTTTAGAGAATAAAAAGCTTATTTGGAGGCTTAATCTAGGTGCTTTTATATTGCTGATTCTTTTTGTACCACTGTTTACTTTTATGACCAATCTGGTTTTAGCAGGTCAACTGACTTCCGCTACGATAGAATTACAATGGATCCTCTATTTCCCGCTGTTCTATATTCTCTTGCTATTTATCCACGAAGGTATCCATGGTTTCTTCTTCAAACGTTTCAGTCCAGAAAATCCTGTCAAGTATGGTTTTAAGTGGGATGCAATGATGGCATACGCGACGAGTCCAGGCTCTCTCTATCATCGGAAACAATTTATAGTCATTGGGTTGGCTCCCTTTGTTTTGATTAGCTTGGCTTTGACTTTGGGATTGATGATTGGGTGGATATCAGCTCCTTTCTATATTCTACTGGCCTCTACTCATGCTGCAAGTTGTGTGGGAGATTTCTATTACGCTTATCTTCTCTTGGTCAAATTTGCCAAAGTTGATATTCGCGTTGAAGATACAGAGACAGGAATTCTTATTTATCAAGCATAGAAAGGCAGTGATGAAAATGGAATTTTTTGGTGTAATGGCGTTCATCATGGCTATCTTCAATATAGGCCTATCGAGTAAGGTAGAAACATTGCATTTTCGGATGAAAAAATTAGAGAAAATAAATAGAAAAAAAGGAGAGAGCATGATGTCCAAGATGATTCAAGACTTGATGGGAAGTAAATGTCAGCTCATGTTTGAAAGTGGAGTGACCGAAGAATATGAGATTGTTGATGTGGATGAAGAATGGCTCAAACTCAGTAGAGTCGATAAAAAACAGCAGACAGAGATTCGGATTGTTCGCATTGATAGTATTAGAGAATTAAAACCAATCCAATAAGAAAGGACTATACTATGGTAAAAATGATAGAAGTAAAGAATGTGGTCAAGCATTTTGGTAAACAGGTAGCACTGAATGGGATTGCATTTGATATTGAGGAGGGAGAAATCTTTGGTTTTTTAGGTCCTTCAGGATCTGGTAAAACTACTACCATCAATATTTTGACAGGTCAACTTTTGGCAACAGAAGGAACGAGTAAGATTTTTGGCAAGGAAGCGACTACTCTGAACAGTGATGATTTTGCTCAGATTGGTATAGTCAGTGATACCAGTGGCTTTTATGAAAAAATGAGCCTGTATAAAAACATCCAAGTTTATAGCAAATGGTTTGGGGTGTCCAATCAGCAGGTAGATGCTATTCTCAAACGTGTTGGTCTCTATGATAGTCGACACAAACCAGCTGAAAAATTATCCACTGGGATGAAGCAGCGGATGCTTCTAGCACGTGCTCTCATCCATCAACCTAAATTTCTCTTTTTGGATGAGCCAACTAGTGGATTAGACCCGTCGACTTCTCGTATGATTCACAAGTTATTGTTAGAACTAAAAGAGCAAGGAATCACCATTTTCTTAACAACTCATGATATGCAGGAAGCAACACTTCTTTGTGACCGCGTGGCGCTACTCTATCAAGGAAAAATAGTAGAGACAGGCCAACCAGCTGAGCTTATGAAGAAGTATTACACAGATAAGCGGGTTCGCATTTGCTACCAGAATGGACGGGAGAAAGAACTAGCCTATGATGAATTGACTCGGCTAGACCACATGGAAGAAATCGAGACCATCCACTCTTGTGAACCCACTTTGGAAGATATCTTTATCTCACTGACAGGAGGAACTTTACATGTTTAGACGAATCAATGCGCTTCTCTGGAGCCGAATGCAAATGATTTTGGCCAATAAAATGATTTCTATCTATCTTGTCATGCCTATCTTGATGGTTGTTCTTTACCAGTACATGTTCAAGGGACGAGAAGGGATGGAAAATATGATTCTCTTCATGGTTTTGCCGATGGTACCTGCTTTTCTGGGTTATCTTTTGCCGACTGTATTAGGAGAAGAAGCAGAAAAAAACAACCAGCGCAGCCTGCGTTTGGCTGGTGTTAAGAGTTGGGAATATGTTCTGGCAAGTCTAATGATTCCTTTTCTGGTAAACTTGGTCTATCTAATTGTTCTACCTTTCTACTTGCAAGTTGATTGGGATAAACTAGGCTGGCAATATATCCCAGTCATGTTAGCCACCACCTTGGTAGTATTCTTCATCTTCATGGGCTTTGCTCTCGTATCTGATACCCAAGCACGTGCGACTATTGGAGCCATGCCTATTATGATGGTGACGATGCTTTTACCTATGTTTTCGATGTTGGATAAGACAGTTGAGAAGATTATCGGCTTTACCTACCTCGGTTCCTATTTTATTTATAGTCAAAAATTAGCTGATTATCAACTCTCGGATAAATCATTCCTTTTCTTGCTTCTATGGTTAGTGGCTTCTATCTTGGCTGTTGTCTGGTTGACACGTCAAAAGCAAGTCATTCGATAAGGAGGGAGAAGTATGGCTTTGGTATTAAAAAATCGTCTGAAAGAATTGCGGGCCAGAGATGGGGTAAATCAGACAGAGATGGCTAAGTTGGCGGGAGTTTCGCGTCAGACCATTAGTTTGATCGAGCGAGGAGAGTATACTCCATCTGTCGTCATTGCTATGAAAATTGCTCAAGTTTTTCACGAGCCCTTGGAAAATGTCTTTCGATTAGTGGAGGTAGAAGAATGAAAAATGGGAAACAAATAAGCACACCAAAAAGGGTCTTACGCTTCCTTGCTTGGATGATGCTAGGTGGTCTGGTCGGTGGTGTGATTGGATTTGTTATGGGTTCTTATGACTTCAAAGGCTTACTTAGGGGTATTCCAGTAGATACTATTTTCTGGTTTACGAGACCTGTTTTGATTTTACTCAGTATTCTGACTGCCTATTTTCTATGGCAAACTAGGCGTTCTCATGCTCAGTTTATAGCAGCGGAAGCGATGGATGATGACTTGGTGGATGAACTCTATCCTAAAACCTTTCGATACTTGGAATACGCTACTATTTTATACAATATTGTAGCTAGTATGATAGTCTTTAATCTTCTGCTTGGCATTAGATTTATCATTGGTAGGGAGAGTGCAGCCTTAGTGTTTTCTATGTTTGATTTACTCTTTGTTCCCATTATGGTCGTTGAACAGATTGTTATATTCAAAACCACACAGAAGCTTCGCAATTATAAATTATCAGCTTTTCCAACGGTCAATGAAGTGAAGGATTATATGTATTCCTTAGATGAGGGTGAAAAGCAAGCTAATTTTGAACAGGCCTTTGTCATCCAATTTAATCTGAATCAGCGCCTCTTACCAGCTCTCTATATTGTGGTATTTTTCATCGAAATAGTGACACAGACCCAGCAGCTAGTAGCATACGCTGTGATTTTGACGATTCATGTCTTTATCAATCTGATGCAGTACCAGATGGTTCGGCGCTATTTTAAATAGAAAGTTGTCACTTTGGCTGATAGACTGTTAACTTGTCTGGTTTGGTATTATTTGTGCAACTAGCATGTCTTTTGACTAGCTAGATAAGTGAAAGGCTATGCTAATTATTATTTATATAGGCAGCGTCATTTATAGAACTTACTAATAGAAGGAGGTTGGAGGTATGTCACTACAAAAATATAAGGAAATCAATCTTTCTAGAAATAAGTTTGTCTTGCTGTTTCTCAATCTTTTTGGATTGGGTCTGCTGTTTATCAGTCTTCCGCTTTTTTCCAAACTGGCAGGATTTATTATGGAACTGCGCCTTGGAGTAGTCCCTGAGAAGGTAGTGTTTACCATCACAGTAGAAGAAATCTTGTTCTTTTTATTGGCAATAGTTGCAACGTTCCTTATTCATGAGCTGATTCATGGTCTATTTTTCAAGGTTTTTGCGCCAGATAGACCTGTTAAGTATGGCTTTCATTGGTATGCCTTATCCGCGTCTAGCCCAGGTACTAAGTACAGTAAGGGAAAGTTTATCTGGATTGGCATGGCACCTTTTGTCCTTATTACCTTTACTTTGACTTTGCTATTTGCTCTTGGATGGCTGAGTATTCCTTCTTACATATTTTTGACAAGTATGCATGCAGCGGGTTGTGTGGGTGATTTCTATTTTGGTTTTCTTATCCTTTTGGCCCCATCGGATACTCTCGTAGAGGATACAGGCGTTGGCATGATTTTTTATCAAAAAATACCAGCATAAGACTCCAAATAAAAAGCAGGGACCAATCGGCCTCTGCTTTTTTATAAACCATAGTTGTAGTCATCTTCCTGCATAGCTTCAACGGTACCAAGGAGATAACCATTGCCTACCTGACTGAAGAAGTCATGGTTGGAGGTACCAGTCGAGATACCATTCATGACGATGGGATTGACATCATCGGCTGAGTCTGGGAAGAGTGGATCTTGCCCTAGATTCATGAGGGCTTTGTTGGCATTGTAGCGTAAGAAAGTCAAAACTTCCTCGGTCCAGCCAACTGGGTCATAGAGGGACTTGGTATAGCCTTCTTCATTTTCGTAAAGTTGGTAGAGAAGATCATACATCCAGTCACGGAATTCGTCTTGCTCTTCTTCGGACAATTCATTAAAGCCAAGCTGGAACTTATAACCGATGTAGGTACCATGAACGGATTCGTCACGGATAATCAACTTGATAATCTCAGCCACGTTAGCCAACTTGTTATTGCCTAGGTAGTAAAGTGGCGTAAAGAAGCCAGAGTAGAAGAGGAATGTTTCCAGGTAAGTAGAAGCCACTTTCTTTTGCAAGGCGTTACCATTTAGGTAGATCTCGTTGATAATCTCAGCCTTTTTCTGGAGATATTCGTTGCTGTTGGTCCATTCAAAAATATCTTCGATTTCTTTTTTTGTATTGAGAGTGGAGAAGATAGAAGAGTAAGACTTGGCATGGACGGATTCCATAAATTGGATGTTGTTGAGGACCGCTTCCTCGTGTGGTGTCCGGACATCGGCACGAATGGCTTCGATACCGGATTCGGATTGCATAGTATCCAATAACGTCAGTCCGCCAAAGACCTTACCAACCAAATCTTTTTCGGCAGCAGATAGCTTGCGCCAGTCATCTAAGTCATTGGATAAGGGGATACGGGTATCCAACCAGAATTGTTCCGTCAACTTTTCCCAAGTTGACTTGTCAATCACATCTTCAATTTCATTCCAGTTTATGGCTTTGTAGTAGGTTGTCATGAGTTATTCCATTCTAAAAGTTTCTTTGACAATTATAGCATAATTTGACAGGATAAGCGAAAAGGAGTAGCAAAATGGAATCATCTTGGAAATGCTAGCAGAGCTAGTTTTCGTTGGTTCAATAGTGTTTGTTGATACTCTGTTGCTAGGGAAAGAATTTCTTGGCAAACAGGTTTAGAGTAAACCTATGACTGTTCTCCAAAGTTTCTTTTGCATCCTTTGGTTGGTCAGCACTTTGTTGATTTCTTATCTGACATTTTTAACTTTTTGGAAAGTTTTTCTAGGAGAAATCACTCTTGCCTTGTTGATTGTTGCACTAGTTGACCTTGGTGTGATCATTTTTCTCTTTAGACGCTTTTATCGCAAGACTAGCTATTTATATTTCAGAAAATGAGTCTGGGACATGTTGGATCCTAGACTCGTTTTTTTATCATTGTGGATATTCGTGCGGATTTGACTGATTAAATCACACAGCTCTCACATTGGTTTGCTCCAACTTCTTCGCCATCATCCGTAAAGGTGCGGACGTAGTAGATGGACTTGATGCCCTTGTTATAAGCATAATTGCGCAGGATAGAGAGGTCACGTGTGGTTTGCTTGTTCTCTGTTTTCCATTCGTAGAGGGCTTTTGGCAATTCGCTACGAAGGAAGAGAGTTAATGATAGACCTTGGTCTACGTGCTCTGTAGCAGCAGCATAAACATCAATGACCTTGCGCATATCCATGTCATAAGCAGATTTGTAGAAAGGAATAGTTTCGGTAGCCAATCCAGCTGCTGGATAGTAAATCTTACCGATTTTCTTTTCTTGGCGCTCTTCAATCCGTTGGGTAATCGGATGGATAGATGCAGATACGTCATTGATATAGGAGATGGAGCCGTTAGGCGCAACAGCTAGACGGTTTTGGTGATAGAGACCATCTGTCATGACCTTGTCACGAAGGTCTGCCCAATCTTGACCGTTCGGGATAAAGATACCTTCAAAGAGTTTCTTCACTTTGTCTGAACTTGGTTGGTAGGTACCGGTTATATACTTTTCAAAGTATGTTCCATCTGCGTATGCTGACTTTTCAAAGTGATGGAAGGTAGTCTTGCGCTCACGGGCGATATTATTTGATTCTACCAAGGTCCAGTAGTTGAGAAGCATGAAGTAGATGTTGGTAAATTCAACCGCTGTTTTTGAGCCGTACTCAATCAAATTCTGAGCTAAGTATGAGTGCAGTCCCATGGCACCAAGACCGATAGAGTGCGCACGTTCATTACCAACTTCGATAGAAGGTACAGCAGAGATATGCGAATGATCAGTGACGTATGTCAAGGCGCGTGTCATGGTTCGTACAGAACGGCCGAAATCTGGTGATTTCATGAGGTTGACAATGTTGGTTGAACCTAGATTACAAGATACATCTGTTCCCATTTTGACATATTCTTGTGAATCGTTAATTTTGCTTGGTGTTTGAACCTGAAGGATTTCCGAACAGAGGTTAGACATGATGATTTTGCCATCAACTGGGTTGTGACGGTTCACTGTGTCAATGTTAATCACGTAAGGATAGCCAGATTCTTGCTGGAGTTTGGAAATCTCTGTCTCTAAATCACGGGCTTTAATCTTGCTTTTGCGGATGTTGGGATTCGCTACTAATTCGTCATATTTTTCAGTGATATCAATGTAGCTAAATGGTACACCATACTCCAATTCTACAGAGTAAGGGCTGAAAAGGTACATATCTTCATTGTTACGAGCTAGCTCGTAGAATTTATCTGGAATAGTCACACCTAATGAGAGAGTCTTCACGCGAACTTTTTCATCCGCATTTTCCTTCTTGGTGGAAAGAAAAGCAATGATATCCGGATGGAAGACATCCAGATAGACCACGCCTGCCCCTTGACGCTGTCCTAGCTGATTGGAGTAGGAGAAGCTATCCTCAAAGAGCTTCATAACAGGTACGACTCCAGATGCAGCCCCTTCGTAGCCCTTGATAGGAGCACCAGCCTCACGGAGGTTGCTCAGGGAAATCCCTACACCACCACCGATACGAGATAGCTGCAGGGCAGAGTTGATTGAACGACCGATCGAGTTCATATCATCTGTCACTTGGAGAAGAAAACAAGAAACCAGTTCACCACGACGAGCACGACCGGCATTCAAGAAACTCGGTGTCGCAGGTTGGTAGCGAAGGTGGATCATTTCGTTGGCCAAATCAAGTGCAAGTTGCTCGTTGCCTTCTGCAAAGTAGAGGGCATTGAAGAAGACACGATCTTCCATGCTTTCTAAATAATAAGCACCGTCATTGGTTTTCAGTGCATATTGTTGGTAGAACTTGTAGGCAGCCATGAAAGATTTAAATTGGAAGTTTTGGTCTTTCAAGAATTGAGCCAATTTCTCAATAAACTCTGGGCTATATTGCTCCAAAAATTCTTTTTCAATATAGTTTTCTTCCACTAAGTAGTTGATTTTATCAACCATGCTATCGAATTGCATGGTATTTGGGAAGACATTTTCCTTGAAAAAGGCTTGTAGGGCTTCTTGGTCCTTGTGGAGCGGAATTTGTCCATTCACTGGACGGTTGATTTCATTATTTAGGCGGAAATAAGAAACATCACCTAATTCTTTCAAACTCATAGTTCTCTTCTCTCTTAATATAGTCGTTTAGGGGTGTAAAAAATTAAAAGTCCTATACCAAGGTCTTCAATTTAGCTGGTTGGAAACCCGAGAAAGTCTCAGAAATTGTTTCTATAACAGGTGCTGCGGAGAACCCCAAACCTTTTACATATTCGATAAATTCTGGTTGTTCATCCAAATTAATTTCCTTAAAATCGACTTGGTGCTGCTCTAAAAAGCGTTTCGTCATTTTACATTGAACACAGTTATTCTTTGAATAGATGGTTACCATTTTCATCTCCTTTATAAAATATAATCACTCCAATAGAATACAATGAAATGAAGCAAAAGTCAATTGAAGAGCCCAATATTTTGTGTCTAATCTTTTCCTTAGATACCATATATTGTGCAAAGCCTTGATGTGATGAGGTTTGTCAACCTTTCTGAAACAAAATGAAAAACGAAAGCTTTGTTATCAAAAGAATGGAAAAAAGTAGCGATGTTATAAAATGTTACATGAATTACATTAGAGCTTGATTTGTCAGAAAATTTAATGTATAATATTCAACAAAAAGATGAGGTGCCTGTATGGAACAACTACATAGTCAATCGTATGCGTTTAAAAATCAAGTCTATCGGTATTTTGATATTGCAGCAGCCTGTGAAAGTGAGTCGGTTTTAGTTCATACACTTCCCTACACTATTCGTATTTTATTGGAGAGTCTTCTGCGTAAATATGATGGTTTGGATGTCACGAAAAATCACATTAAAGATTTGGTTAACTATTCTGCAACCAAACCAAGAGGTGAAGTTCCTTTCAAACCAAGTCGAGTGATATTACAAGATTTTACAGGTGTACCAGTAGTAGTTGACCTAGCTTCCATGCGAGATGCAATTGTAAAAAATGGTGGTAACCCAGAACTAATCAATCCAGAAATCCCGGTTGATTTGGTCATTGACCATTCTGTTCAGGTTGATTTTTACGGGACAGATTCTGCGCTAGAGGATAATATTGACCTAGAGTTTCAACGCAACAATGAGCGTTATGAGTTTCTCAAATGGGCAGAAAAGTCCTTTGATAATTATCGAGCTGTTCCACCAGCGACTGGGATTATTCATCAGGTTAATATTGAGTTTCTTAGTGATGTTATCATCGAAAAGGATGGACTTCTCTATCCTGATTCCATGTTTGGTACGGATAGCCATACGACGATGATTAATGGTATCGGTGTTCTAGGTTGGGGAGTTGGTGGTATTGAGGCAGAGGCAGCCATGCTGGGAGAAGCCTCGTATTTTCCTATTCCTGAGGTAATTGGTGTCCGCCTGACTGGTCAGTTACCAAAAATTGCGACCGCCACAGATCTGGCTTTAAAAGTCACTCAAGTTTTGCGTCAGGAAAAAGTGGTTGGTAAGTTTGTTGAGTTCTTTGGTGACGGTTTAGCTAATCTTAGTTTGGCTGACCGTGCTACTGTAGCCAATATGGCACCAGAATATGGTGCAACCTGTGGTTATTTTCCTATCGATGCTGAAACCCTTAACTATATGCGCCTGACCAACCGTCCAGAAGAACATATCGCTCTGACCGAAGCCTATGCAAAAAGAAATCATCTCTTTTATGATCCAAATCAGCAGGCTCATTATAGCAAGATTGTCGAATTGGATCTTTCTACCATTACCCCGTCTATTTCTGGACCAAAACGCCCTCAGGACTTGATTAATTTAGCTGATGCAAAGCAGACCTTCCAAGATTCTCTGGTTCGTGAAGCTGGTGTTCAAGGGTTTGGGCTTTCTAAAGATGAAGTTACCAAAACAGCCACTGTTCATTTTGATGACCATGACGAAGAAATTAAAACGGGGCACGTAGCTATTGCTGCCATTACTTCTTGTACCAACACCTCCAATCCCTATGTGCTCATGTCGGCAGGACTCTTGGCCAAAAATGCTGTGGAGCGAGGATTGAAAGTTTCTCCAACTGTGAAAACTTCTCTAGCGCCAGGTTCCAAGGTCGTTACGGGCTATTTAGAAAATTCTGGGCTCCAAACCTATTTAGACCAGTTGGGTTTCAACTTAGTTGGTTATGGTTGTACCACCTGTATCGGTAACTCAGGCAATCTTCGCCCAGAAATGGCGCAAGCTATTGTAGAATCTGATCTCTTGGTATCAGGTGTTCTATCTGGGAACCGTAACTTTGAAGGGCGTATCAATCCACTGGTCAAAGCCAATTTTCTTGCGAGTCCACCCTTAGTCGTAGCCTATGCTCTTGCGGGCAATACAAATGTTGATTTGACTACAGAGCCACTGGGGTTTGATCAAGAAGGTCAGCCAGTTTATCTAAACGATATCATGCCAACTAGTGACCAAGTATCCCAGTACGTAGACAAGTATGTAACCCGCGAACTTTTTGAAAGAGAGTATGAGCACGTCTTTACCGATAGTGAGAAATGGAATCTGATTCCGACTGAAGACAGCAAGATATACAAGTGGAATGAGGCTTCAACCTACATTCAAAATCCACCTTATTTTGATGTTTTGGGGGATGACCTAGCCATCAAACCTCTGAGAAATTTGCAGGTATTGGCCAAGTTTGGTGATTCGGTGACAACAGACCATATTTCTCCAGCAGGAAATATAGCAAAAAGCAGTCCAGCTGCTCGCTATTTAGATGAACATGGTGTAGACTATGCGGATTTTAATTCTTATGGAAGTCGTCGCGGCAATCACGAAGTCATGATGCGAGGAACCTTTGCCAATATCCGTATAAACAATCAGTTAGCTGCTGGTAAAATTGGTGGATATACCTATTATAAAGGGGAAATTATGCCGATTTACGATGCTGCTATGCGCTACAAGGATGAAAACATTGGTACCTTAGTGATTGCAGGTAAGGACTACGGTATGGGGTCCAGTCGTGATTGGGCAGCCAAAGGTTCAAATCTGCTTGGAGTCAAGGCTGTCTTGGCAGAAAGTTTCGAGCGTATTCACCGTTCAAATCTTGTCATGATGGGTCTCTTGCCCCTCCAATTTCTAGAGGGACAAACAGCTGAAAGTCTTGGCTTGACAGGGTTTGAGACCTATGATATTAACCTGTCAGAAAACCCAGGTATCAATGACATCGTGGATATTATCGCCCGTGATGAGGCAGGTGAAAAACACTTCCAAGCTCTGGTTCGCTTTGATGCGGATGCAGATATTCGTTACTATAAAAACGGTGGTATTTTACCAATGGTTGTTCGCAAAAAGTTAGAAGGAGCTTAATATGGCAGAAGAAAGTGGATTGAAAGATTTAATCGCCTGTAATACTCGCATCAGCTCGATTGTGGATGATGACTTGGCTTATGCAGGTTATAATATATCTGAACTCATGGAAAATAATGCTAGTTTTGAGGAAGTTATTTATCTTCTTTGGAATCTTCATTTGCCAACAGCAATAGAATTGAAGAATTTTATCAAGGAATTGCGTTCAGAGTATCCGATTAGCGATGCAGTAGAGCAATGTATCCTGATCCAATCTCGCCGTCACCTTCATCCTATGAGCGTACTGCGTTCGACGGTTAGCTTGTTGGGAGTCTACAATGTCAATGCAGAAGACAATTCAGTTGAAGCGACTTATGAGCAGTCTATTCAGTTAATGGCCAAAATGCCGACTATTATTGCGACTTTTGCAAGGTTGAGAAGTGGGCAAACACCAATTGAGCCACGTGATGACCTAGGTTTTGCAGCCAATTTTCTCTATATGCTGAATGGGCAGGAGCCAACAGAGTTAGAAGTCAAGGCTCTGAATAAGGCTCTTATTCTCCATGCAGACCATGAGCTCAATGCTTCCACTTTTGCGGCACGTGTCTGTGCATCAACCCTATCGGATATTTATTCCTGTGTTACTACAGCTATTGGAACTCTCAAGGGACCGCTTCATGGTGGTGCCAATGAAAAAGTCTTCGACATGTTGCAGGAAATTCGAGAATATGGGGATACCAAGGCCTATTTGCAGGAAAAATTGGACTCTCAAGAAAAAATCATGGGCTTTGGCCACCGAGTCTATAAGACCCAGGATCCGCGAGAAAAATACCTGCGCCAGATGGCAGAGGAGTTAACAGTCGGAACTGAAAACGAAATCTGGTTCCAGCTGTCTCGTGAAATTGAAGACTATATGAAACACACCAAAGGTTTGATTCCCAATGTTGACTTCTATTCGGCAACTGTTTACCATGTGCTGGGTATTGATTCATCCATCTTTACCCTTATCTTTGCGATGAGTCGAGTTTCAGGATGGATTGCCCATATTCAAGAACAGCAGAAGAACAATAAATTGATTCGTCCACGTTCTAATTACCTTGGACAATGTAACTTGGAATATCTACCGATTGGAAAACGTTAAGGAGTAAGTATGACAGAAACGATTGTATTAGAAAAAGGCCGTTTGAGAGTACCAGATTGTCCCATCATTCCTTTTATTGAAGGAGATGGTATTGGCAAGGACATTTGGCAGAATGCGCAAGCTGTATTTGATGCAGCGGTGGAAAAAGCCTTCTCAGGTCAGAAAAAAGTGACTTGGCTAGAAGTGTTGGCCGGAAAAAAATCTTTTGATCAGACAGGTAACTGGTTACCAGATGAAACCCTAGATATCATTCAGAAACACTTAGTTGCTATCAAGGGGCCTTTGGAAACACCAGTGGGTGGAGGGATTCGTTCTCTCAATGTAGCCTTACGTCAAGAGCTGGACCTTTATGCCTGTGTTCGTCCTGTTCGCTATTTCAAAGGGATTGACAGTCCACTCAAGCATCCAGAAAAAACTGATATTATTATTTTTCGTGAAAATACTGAAGATATATATGCAGGTATCGAGTGGCAAGCTGGCAGTGCTGATGTGAAAAAAATCATCCAGTTTTTGCAGGCAGATATGGGTGTTAAAAAAATCCGTTTCCCAGAAAGCAGTAGTATCGGCATCAAGCCTATCTCAGTTGAAGGGAGTGAGCGTCTGATTCGTGCAGCTATCGAATACGCTTTAGAAAATAACCTAAATAAGGTTACTCTTGTCCATAAAGGCAACATCCAGAAATTTACAGAAGGTGGTTTTCGTCAATGGGGCTACGAATTGGCTCAGCGTGAATACGCAAATGAGTTAGCATCAGGTCGATTGGTTGTTTCAGACCTTATTGCAGATAACTTCCTCCAGCAGATTCTTCTTAAGCCTGAGCAGTTTGATGTTGTCGCCCTAACAAACTTAAATGGAGACTATGCTAGCGATGCTCTAGCAGCACAGGTTGGTGGAATCGGGATTTCACCTGGTGCTAATATCAATTACCTGACAGGACATGCCATTTTTGAAGCTACTCATGGAACCGCCCCGGACATAGCTGGACAAGACAAAGCTAACCCATGCTCTGTCCTCCTCTCAGGTTGTATGCTTTTTGATTATATCGGTTGGCATCAGGTTGCTTCTATGATTACAAAAGCCATTGAGAACAATTTTGCCAATGGTTGGTTTACGGCAGATTTAGCTGGTGAAAAAGGTCTCCAAGCGGTCTCAACTAGCCAATTTACTCAGAATATAATTGATTTTATTCAAAAAAGTTAGGAATTTCCTAACTTTTTTGAATTTTCACCGAGATTTTGAAAGTATCACAAAAAAATCTTGAAAATGATTTCAAGAAATGGTATAATGCTTCTTGTAAGGGTTATCACTAACCCGCAATTTTGAAAAAACAAAGGAGAATCCAACTATGGCTTCAAAAGAATTCCACATTGTGGCAGAAACAGGTATCCACGCACGTCCAGCAACTTTGCTTGTGCAAACAGCTAGCAAGTTCGCTTCAGATATCACTTTGAACTATAAAGACAAGTCTGTGAACTTGAAATCAATCATGGGCGTGATGAGCCTTGGAGTTGGTCAAGGTGCAGATGTAACCATCACTGCTGAAGGTGCTGACGCTGACGACGCTATCGCAGCTATCACTGAAACAATGGACAAGGAAGGATTGGCGTAAGAATATGACAGATATGCTTAAAGGAATTGCTGCATCTGATGGTGTCGCTGTTGCTAAGGCATACCTACTTGTTCAGCCGGATTTGTCATTTGAAACTATAACAGTAGAAGATACAAATGCAGAAGAGGCTCGCCTTGATGTTGCGTTACAAGCATCACAAGACGAGCTTTCTGTTATCCGCGAGAACGCTGTAGCTAGCCTTGGGGAAGAAGCGGCGGCCGTGTTTGATGCTCATTTGATGGTATTGGCTGACCCTGAAATGGTCGGTCAAATTAAAGAAACGATTCGTGCTAAGAAAACCAATGCGGAAACTGGTTTGAAAGAAGTCACCGATATGTTCATCGCAATCTTTGAAGGTATGGATGATAATCCTTACATGCAAGAGCGTGCAGCAGATATCCGTGATGTGACCAAACGTGTCTTGGCACACTTGCTTGGTGTTCGTCTACCGAACCCAGCTGCTATTTCAGAAGAAGCGATTGTGATTGCACATGATTTGACTCCTTCTGATACTGCACAATTAAACAAAGAATACGTGAAAGCATTTGTAACCAACATTGGTGGTCGTACCAGCCACTCAGCTATTATGGCACGTACCCTTGAGATTGCTGCTGTTCTTGGTACAAACAATATTACTGAAATCGTAAAAGATGGCGACTTACTTGCTGTTAACGGGATTACAGGTGAAGTGGTAATCAATCCTTCTGATGATGTTATTGCTGATTTCAAGGCAGCAGGTAAGGCTTATGCGAAACAAAAAGCTGAATGGGCTCTTCTGAAAGACGCGAAGACTGTTACTGCTGATGGCAAACATTTTGAATTGGCTGCTAATATTGGTACTCCAAAAGATGTCGAAGGTGTCAATGATAATGGTGCGGAAGCAGTCGGCCTTTATCGTACCGAGTTCCTCTACATGGATTCACAAGACTTCCCAACAGAAGATGAACAATATGAAGCTTATAAGGCCGTTCTTGAAGGGATGAATGGTAAACCAGTTGTCGTTCGGACAATGGATATCGGTGGAGATAAAGAACTTCCTTACTTTGATCTTCCACATGAAATGAACCCATTCCTTGGATTCCGTGCCCTTCGTATCTCCATCTCTGAGACTGGTGATGCGATGTTCCGTACGCAAATTCGTGCCCTTCTTCGTGCATCAGTTCATGGTCAATTGCGTATCATGTTCCCGATGGTTGCTCTGTTGAAAGAATTCCGTGCAGCTAAGAAAGTTTTCGAGGAAGAAAAAGCTAACTTGCTCGCTGAAGGTGTAGCTGTTGCCGATGACATCCAAGTGGGTATCATGATTGAAATTCCAGCAGCAGCAATGCTCGCTGACCAGTTTGCAAAAGAAGTTGACTTCTTCTCAATTGGAACCAACGACCTTATCCAATACACAATGGCTGCAGACCGTATGAACGAACAAGTTTCATACCTGTATCAACCATATAACCCATCCATCCTTCGTTTGATTAACAATGTTATCAAAGCAGCACATGCAGAAGGTAAATGGGCTGGTATGTGTGGTGAGATGGCCGGTGACCAACAAGCTGTTCCTCTTCTTGTCGGAATGGGCTTGGATGAATTCTCAATGTCAGCTACATCAGTACTTCGCACACGTAGCTTGATGAAGACTCTTGACACAGCTAAGATGGAAGAGTACGCAAACCGTGCCCTTACAGAATGCTCAACAGCTGAAGAAGTACTTGAACTTCAAAAGCAATATGTAGATTTTGATTAATCTTTTATCGGAACAGGAAATTTTCCTGTTCTTTTTATTTTTATTAAAATATGAAAGAATATTAGGAATATGATACAAAATGTTACAAAAACCTATTTTGAATAACACAGGTCTTCATATTTTGGAAAAGGTAGATAGATAAGTATAGCATCGAAGCCATGACAAAAGTGAAATCAGTTGTGTTTGATATTCCATAAGCTGATTGTTGAGTGACAACAGGGAAAGGTCATTTTGGGTTTCTACTATTTCTTATCAGAAAAGAAAACATCCATTGCGAGCCTCTTTAAACGATCCGATTTTCTTTAGTATTTTAATGTATTTCAAAGGAAATTTTGATAAAATAGAGTTAGAGAAGAAGTACACTAAGGAGGTGCTGTTATGAGCAAAGGTTTTGAAGCTTTCAAGAATACCTTGAGCCCACAGAGTTTAAAATCAATCTATGATGAAACCAAGCTAGAAATAGCTGATGACCATGCAGAAGGGACAGAAGCTTTCTCTGTAGCCTTGGCAAGTCAGATGGCCATCAACCTCATCGAAGCCTACCAGCGCTGGTTAGCCGAGCAAGAAAAGGAAGAAGGCTGAGGTGGAAACAGACAAGTTATTTCCGCTTCAATAATTTTATTTGTATCTAAAAAAGTCAGGGACTTTATTTTGTCCCTGACTTTTTTATGTCTAACAACATAGATAAATCTTGTAATTGTTCCATGATATAAGTGGCACCAGCTTTCTCCAATTCTTCCTGGTTGCCAAAGCCATAAAGGACTCCCACGGCATCTATCTGGTTTGCTTGTGCACCATGGATATCATGTTCACGGTCACCGACCATAAGGCAAATCCTAGTATCCTGAATATCTGCTTGATCCAGAGCGTAGCGTATTACATCAGCTTTCTTGCTACGTTGGCCATCCAAACTAGCACCAGCAATAACTGAGAAGTAGTGATGAATATCAAAATGCTCTAAGATTTGATTAGCAAAAATCTCTGGTTTAGATGTGGCAAGGATTAACTCTTTACCAGCTGATTTGAGATTTTTCAAAACTTCTACAACGTCGGGATAGAGTTGGTTTTCAAAAATGCCTTTTTGAGAAAAGTATTGGCGGTATAAACTCACAGCTACTTGGCAATCCTTTGGAGATAACTGAAAGTATTTAGCAAAAGATTCTTGCAGTGGTGGACCAATAAACTCCAACAGATCGTTCCTATCAGGAAGAGGAATAGTCATTTTTTCTAATGCATAACAAATGGAATTGACAATGCCTAAACTAGAATCAGTCAGTGTTCCATCAAGGTCAAATAAAATCGTTTGGTACACGCGAAACCAGCCTTTCTACAGTCGAAACTCGAATTCTCTTACTATTAAACTACCTTCAAACAAAAAATATCACTAGAGAACTTTCTCTTATCATTTTATCCTCCGAAGATTTTTTGCCAGAATCCCTTTTTTTCAGGGATTGTTGATGGTGATGCTTTCAATATATTTGGAAAATTTTCTTTCAGAGAAATATTTTGCATGTCCACTGCATGGTCAGTGTGAAAGAGGAGTGCAAAGGGACTATCGGCAATTTTTTCATCAACAATCGTAGTAGGAATGCTAAAGGATTGTGCTGTTTTCATCAGGGAAATTTGGAGAGCATCCGATAGTTTGGGAGAAATTTTTAAAAATAACTGGGAATGCTTGTTTTTCAGATTTTGGCAAATGGACGAGAAAGCATTTTGACATTCTGGTGTAGTTGCTTCAGAAAAGGAGAGAACAAGGAGGACTCGCTCTCGAAATGTCCCCATATAGCGTCTTTGTTGGTCAGGATCGATGCGGCTTTCGCCACTAGCTTTTTGTAAAATCGTTTTTTGTAAATCTGTCATAGATAAATTGTACCATAAAAATGAAAAAAACACGGAAAAAGCAAACGTTTTCTTTTTGAGAACTCGCATTTTTCCTTGAAAAAAAAACGTTTTTGAAGTATGATAGTATTGTAATAAATTTAAACCCAAAAGGAGAGTAATAACATGTCAATTATTACTGATGTTTACGCTCGCGAAGTCCTTGACTCACGCGGTAACCCAACACTTGAAGTAGAAGTTTACACTGAATCAGGTGCTTTCGGACGTGGTATGGTTCCATCAGGAGCATCTACTGGTGAGCATGAAGCAGTAGAACTTCGCGACGGTGACAAATCTCGTTACCTTGGTCTTGGTACTCAAAAAGCTGTTGACAATGTAAACAACATCATCGCTGAAGCAATCATCGGTTTTGATGTTACACAACAACAAGCTATTGACCGTGCTATGATCGAATTGGACGGAACTCCTAACAAAGGTAAATTGGGTGCAAACGCAATTCTTGGTGTATCTATCGCCGTTGCTCGTGCAGCTGCTGATTTCCTTGAAGTGCCACTTTACACTTACCTTGGTGGATTCAACACTAAATTGCTCCCAACTCCAATGATGAACATCATCAATGGTGGTTCTCACTCAGACGCTCCTATTGCTTTCCAAGAATTTATGATTTTGCCAGTTGGTGCACCATCATTCAAAGAAGGTCTTCGTTGGGGTGCTGAAGTTTTCCATGCTTTGAAGAAAATCCTTAAATCACGTGGCTTGGTAACAGCTGTTGGTGACGAAGGTGGTTTCGCTCCTAAGTTTGAAGGAACTGAAGATGGTGTTGAAACAATCATCGCTGCAATCGAAGCTGCTGGTTACGAAGCTGGTGAAAACGGCATTATGATTGGTTTTGACTGTGCGTCATCTGAATTCTACGACAAAGAGCGCAAAGTGTATGACTACACTAAATTTGAAGGTGAAGGTGCTGCTGTCCGTACTTCTGCAGAGCAAATCGACTACCTTGAAGAGTTGGTAAATAAATATCCAATCATCACTATCGAAGATGGTATGGATGAAAATGACTGGGATGGCTGGAAAGCTCTTACAGCTCGTCTTGGTAAACGTGTACAGTTAGTTGGTGACGACTTCTTCGTAACAAACACTGACTACCTTGCTCGCGGTATCAAAGAAAATGCTGCTAACTCAATCCTTATCAAGGTAAACCAAATCGGTACTTTGACTGAAACATTCGAAGCAATCGAAATGGCAAAAGAAGCTGGTTATACAGCTGTCGTATCACACCGTTCAGGTGAAACTGAAGATTCAACAATCGCTGACATCGCAGTAGCAACAAACGCTGGTCAAATCAAGACAGGTTCATTGTCTCGTACAGACCGTATTGCAAAATACAACCAATTGCTTCGCATTGAAGATCAACTTGGTGAAGTTGCTCAATACAAAGGTCTTCAAGCTTTCTATAACTTGAAAAAATAAAACACTGTATTAAAAGCAACTCCTTTGGGAGTTGCTTTTTGTATATCGTAGAAGTACAATAAAGTATACAAGTGTGTTAGAAGCATGGAGGATTTGTATTGATAGAATGGTTATTTTTTGATATTGGCTCCACACTGGTTGATGAAGGAGAAGCTTTAGATAATTTTGTAAATCATTGTATCGACAAATTAGCTCAAGAAGGGATTTTGGTTTCCCATAGATATTACTATGAGAAACTACTTTATATTGCTAAGCTGGGTGGAAATCCCATTTATGAAACTTGGAGCTATTTTGCACCAAGTCATTTGAAACGTCCCAGATGGTCCCATGAAAATGAGCGATTATACCCTTATGTAACTTCTGTTTTGAGGAGTTTGCGAAAGAAATACCATTTAGGAATTATTGCTAATCAAGGCAAAGACTTGCATGGACGATTAGAGAGATTTGGTATTTTGGATAACTTTGAAGTTATCAAGAGTTCTTTTGACAGTGGCGTATCCAAACCAGATATGGAGATATTTAGACTTCCTCTTGAGCAGGCTAACATTGAGCCTAGTCGGTCTATTTATATAGGTGATCGGGTAGATAATGATATGGTTCCGGCTAAGAAACTGGGTATGAAAACAATTCGAATGAAACAAGGTCTGGGTCAATATAGTCCAGAAGATAGATTTTACCCCAGTGATTGGCAAGTAGCTAGTATACAGGAATTGTTAGAAATAGTATAAAAAGAGGATTTCATCGAATCCTCTTAATTTTTATTTTTCTTCTTTGATAGCTGGGGCAGCAGTGTCTTCATGAAACCATTTTTGGGATATTTCTTGGAACTTGCCTTCTTTGTAGAGTTTCTTGAAACCTTCGTTTATTTTTTTTACAAGAGTGACATCTGCTTTTCTCGCGCCAACTGCAAAATCTCCACTTTCCAAATCCGCTGAAAGCATACGGTAGTGTTGAGTTTCATTCTTTTGGGCTAGATAATAGTTTGCGTAAACTTTATCTACTAGAAGAGCATCGATACGGTCATTCTCCAAGTCAATAAAGGCTTGAGTAAAGGTTGAGTATTGAACAGCGTCCTTATCTTTAACAATGTCCTTTAGTACTTCGGGATTACTGATAAAGGCTTCATAGCCAGATGATGCGGCCTGTGCACCGATGACTTTGTCGGCCATATCTGATAACTTCGCAATACCTGAGTCCTTCTTGACAATCAAGACTTCCTCAGTTTCCATATAGATGTCTGAAAAGAGGACTTTTTGCTTTCGCTCGTCTGTTACTGAGTAACCATTCCAAATCAAGTCGATAGTGCCATTTTCTAATTCCGCTTCTTTCATAGACCAAGTGATGGGTTTCCAATCAACTTTGATGCCATATTCGGCGAAGACTGCGTTGGCAAGATCTATATCAAATCCGACATTTTCACCTTCCTCGTTTTTGAATCCCATGGGAACAAAGGTATTATCAAATCCAATCACAATTTTTTTATTGTTTACAAAAGTATCCCACTGGTCACTATTTTTCTCTTTGGTGGTCTGTGCACAAGCAACCAAGATGAGCCCTGCTAGGATGATTGACAATGCTATAATCAATTTTTTTAGTTGTTTCATTATTTTCATTTTCTCCTTTTATTTTGGATTGATTTTGATAATTTGATCAGATATGTTTTCTGCAAATTGAAGATCATGGGTTACAATGATTTGTGTCATGCCAGCTTCCTTATTTTGTAGAATCAGTTTCTCCACTTCCTGTCGTAGCGCCAAGTCAAGAGCAGAAGTAGGTTCATCATAACCGATAATTTGTGGATCAATCATCATAGCACGGGCTAAGGCTACGCGTTGTTTTTGCCCACCTGATAGAGAGTAAGGATAGGCATTAGCAAATCCTGTTAAACCGAGACGCTCTAATAAATGAAGTGCTTTTTCTTTGGCCTCATCCTTGCTTATATGGAGTGTCTTGGTTGGGGATAGGATAAGATTGTCTAAGACGGATAGATGAGGAAAAAGTTGAAAGTCTTGGAACACAAAGCCAAGAAGATTGGCGTCCTCTAAATGGTTAATGGAAACCGATTTGCCATTATAGATGATTTCACCACTATCCAATTTTTCAAGTCCAGCTAACATGCGTAGTAGCGTTGTTTTGCCTCCGCCGGAAGGACCGACCAGCGAAAGTGTTTTTCCTTCTTCAACTGTCAGGTTGAATTGGTCGAAAATTTGCTTATTGCCAAAGCGTTTTGAAATATTTTTTAATTCTAACATAATCCCCTCTTACTTATAGTAGCTAAATTTCTTTTCAACTTTTTTCGATAAAACAGTTACCAATCCAATCAGTATCAAGTAAATGGTGCCAGCAAAGAACATTGGAATAAGGCTAGCATCACGATTTGAAGCAATCTGACTTTCTTGTAACAAATCGCTGATTCCTAGTACGTATACAAGGGATGAGTCCTTAACTAAGTTAATGACTTCGTTGAAGACACTGGGAAGGACAATTTTAAAGACTTGAGGCAAGATGATGTAGCGGATGGTCTGCAATTGTGTCATCTTTAGTACCTTTGCTGCCTCGTATTGACCAGTTGGTATAGCTTCAATCCCACCACGGAAAATTTCTGCATAGTAAGCTGCATAGTTAAGGGTGAAAGCAATGATTGCTGCAGGCATTCGCTCGAAGGAGATGCCCACACTTGGCAGTACATAGTAGAGGAAAATCAGTTGCAAGAGCAAGGGAGTTCCCCGCATAATCCAGATATAGATGGTTAAGAGCCATTGAAGAGGTTTGAAATGAACTTGCATGAGAAAGGCCAAAATCGCTCCTAAAGGAATCGAAAGGACTAGAACAATGAAGAAAACTTGCAAGGTCACAATACTTCCATTTAACAAACTGGGTAAAATCCTTGAAATATAATCCATAATATCTCCTCAAAAATAACTAATCAATTGGAATTATACCAAATTTTTGAAGAAAAAGGGAGAAGTTTAGTTGAAATATTCAAAATATTCGTATTTTTATGGAGAATATAGACACAAGTGAGATGAACATGTTATGTTATACTATTATAATAAGTAGGATATTTGCTATATATTTTGGTTAGGAGATGATGATGGATATCAGAGATTATGTACCTGAATTTGAAAAATCTTGGGTTTATACCAAAGCTTTGAGTTACTTATTTTCACCATTCTTTGATGATCGCAGTTCTAAAAAAGATACTTTTGATCCTGAAATTTATTCTTCAACGATTGAATTGATTGCTGTGGAAGATGATAAAGTGGTAGGTCTATTGGATATTGGTATTTACAATCAGGAGTTTAGTCTTTCCTACAAGTATCATCCAGCTGATAAGGTAGCTTATTTTGCTAATTTGGCTGTGCATCCCGACTACCAAGGTCGGGGGATAGCCTCTAAACTTTTTGCGGTAGCTGATAAACGCTTAATTGAAGAAGGGGTAGATGTTTTGGCTATTTTTACTCGAGAGGGCGAGGTAGCAAATCATCTCTATCAAAAGTGGGGTGGCCAGTTGGTAGCAACAGACTATCTAGTCGTCGGCAATCTCAAATCAGAAAAACCATTTAATTTTGAAGTTCTGAAAAATCAAGGTTGCCTGCGTTTCTCACGGCAGGGGAAGGAGATTCCTTTTTATCAACGGGAGGGAGTCTATATTTTGTCTGATAAGGCAGCCCTAGAGCAATTTGATATTGAGCAGGTTTATAAAGAGATGACCTATATCAAGACATACAAAAAGACAGGTAACAAATAATTCTTACCTGTCTTTTATTTATTTTTCATTAAATAAGTCTTTTACCTTTTTGATGATGCCATCAAATCCGCCAGCATCATCAAGAAGTTTCTTAGCCTGATCGAAGTATTTACCCAGTTGATCTTTGTTTTCTTCGATAAGTTTTTGAGCAGCTGAGAAATCCTTTTTCTGAATCATTTTTTTGACTTGTTCAAATAGTTCTTTTTGGTTCATAGCTTGAGGAGCCTTTCATTTTTACATTTGTTATGAAGTGGTCAGAACTTATTAAAAGAGGACACAGACAGCTTCTGGGACTTGAAAATCATGACTGATTTCAGTTAGTTTGCCGGTTTCAGCATTACGGGAGAAGACAGTCACGTTGTCGGAGTCTTGATGAGCCACAATGAGGAACTGGTTGTCTGGTGAAAGGATAAAGTCTCGTGGAGTCTTGCCATGGCTGGATACGATTTCTATTAACTCAAGAGTATCATCCCCCAGTACCTTGTAAACAGCGATTGAATCATGACCACGGTTTGATGCATAGACAAACCGTGCATCCTTTGAAATACGGATAGCAGCAGTACCATTGAAATCAGTGTAATCACTTGGCAGAGTCGAGATAGTTTGCAATAGTTCAAAGTGACCTAAGCCATCGTAAATGAGAACTTCGATAGTTGAGTTGAGTTCGCACATCAGATAGGCTATTTTTGTAGTTGGATGGAAAGTGAGATGGCGTGGGCCTGCTCCAGGTGTGCTTTGATAACTCGCCAAGGCTTCAAGTTTACCATCTGGATTGACCTGATAGGTAAAGACCTTATCGCATCCCAAGTCACAGGCAACTAAATACTTATCTGGTGTCAAATCAGCATAATGGGCGTGAGCAGAAGTCTGGTTTTCATGAGGACCAGACCCTGTATGAGTTACTTGGTCAGCAAGGATAAGGCTGCCATCAGAATGGCGCTTATAGACCAGAACTTGGCCTTTGTGATAGTTGGCACCATATACTAACCCGCGGTCTTCATCAACAGAAACATAACATAAAGGTGCCCCTTCTTCCACAACGTGGTTGAGAAGTTGGGCATTAGCATCATAAGCTGCGATACCACCACCTGCTTCGGTTGCGCCAACTGTATAAAGAGAGCCATCTTTTGCAAATGCAAGATAGGTTGGATTGTTTTCCTTTGCTAGGAGTTCTAAGTTGCTGAGTTGCCCTGTTTGAGCATCAAAGTCGGCGACGTAAATACCTTCTGAGCTGCGTTTTGTGTAGGTACCAAAATAAATTTTCATGCGGACTTACCTCTTTTTTAAAATTTTAATCATTATATCATAAAAATATAGAAAATATCGTTTTTAGTAAGGGCTTTCTTGTAAAAGTTTCCTCAATCTGGCCAGAAAATGGTACAATAGAGAAAAATGATGAAAGAGGTTTCCTATGCGAGAGAAAACAAATAAATTCTTTACTTCTTGGTTTTATAAGTGGTTTGTGAACAATCAGGTCGCTACTTTTTTGTTAGTCGTTCTTCTAATATTGATTAACCTTTTCCTTTTTACCAAGGTGGGCTATGTCATAAAACCGATAGTCAGCTTTGTTGAAATCATTCTCTTGCCCATGATTTTAACCGGTTTGCTCTATTATCTGCTAAATCCTATTGTTGATTGGTTGGAAAGACTCAAGGTCTCTCGGACAGTTGCCATTTCCATTGTGTTTGTCCTTATTATCATCCTTTTAGTGTGGGGACTTGGTGTAGCCATTCCTAATATGCAGGAGCAGATTGTTTCCTTTGCACGAAATGTTCCGATTTATATCCAAAATATTGAGAAGCAAGTTTCTACCTTACTTCAGGATGAGCGCTTTGAGCAGTTCCGCCCAGCGGTTATCGAAATGATGGATCGTTTGAATGAGCAGGTGGTATCTTTTGCACAAAAATTGTCATCCAGTGCAGTAGGATGGGCTGGCAATCTGATTTCAACAGCCTCTCAAATCATTGTGGCTATTTTGATTATGCCTTTTATTCTCTTTTATCTATTGCGGGATGGCAAGGATTTGAAGGGGCATATTACCAAGTTTCTTCCAACAGATTGGCGTCAACCAGTAGGGACTGTCTTATCAGATATGAATAGTCAGTTGTCTAATTATGTTCGAGGTCAGGTAACAGTGGCAGTTATTGTTGCCCTCATGTTCTCGATTTTCTTTTCTATCATCGGTCTGAATTATCCTATTACCTTGGGAATTTTGGCAGGTTTTTTAAACTTGATTCCTTATCTTGGCTCCTTCCTAGCCATGATTCCTGCTGTTATTTTAGGATTGGTAGCTGGACCGTTCATGTTGGTCAAGGTTTTAATTGTCTTTATGATTGAGCAGACTATAGAGGGGCGGTTTGTCACTCCCTTGATTATTGGTAGTTCGTTAAGTATTCATCCTATTACTATTTTGTTTGTCTTGTTGACATCCGGTCAGATGTATGGGGTGCTGGGTGTGCTACTTGGAATTCCTATCTATGCTTCTATTAAGGTTGTGCTCAAGGCTATTTTTGAGTGGTATAAGCAATACAGTGGCTTGTACGAAGAGGACTTTTCTCAAGAGATAGATAAGACTGAGGTGACGAGTGAACAATAGTGAGAAGATGCTCTATGCTTTGGAGCAACAAGATTTGGAACGTTCTGAAAAATATTTTAGAAGAGCCTTGCGTGAGGATGATGGAGAGACCTTGTTTGATTTAGGGAATTACCTAGAATCAATTGGTTTTTATCCTCAGGCTAAGGAAATTTATCTGCAGCTGGTAGATGATTTTCCAGAATTATCTTTGAATCTGGCTCAGATTGCTAATGAAGACGGTGATGTAGAAGAGGCATTCGCCTACCTTGAAAATATTCGTGAAGGTAGCCCTTATTATTTAGAGTCTCTCGTAGTGAAGGCTGATCTGTACCAGTCAGAAGGTTTGGCAGATGTAGCACGTGAGAAGTTATTAGAAGCTACTGACTTGTCAGATGAACCTATTTTGATTTTTGGTCTGGCAGAGTTGGACATGGAGTTGGGGTATTTTCAAGAAGCTATCCAAGGCTATGCCCAACTAGATAATCGCGAGATGTATGAATTGACAGGTGTATCAACCTACCAGCGGATAGGTTTGGCTTATGCTAGTCTGGGTAAGTTTGAAGTAGCTGTGGAATTTTTGGAGAAGGCTGTTGAGTTGGAATATGATGACCAGACCGTCTATGAATTGGCCACTCTCTTGTTTGACCAAGGAGAGCACCAGAAGGCCAATCTTTATTTCAAGCAGCTGGATGCAATCAATCCTGACTTTGAAGGCTATGAATACGCCTATGCACAGTCCCTCCACGCAGAACACAGACTAGAAGAAGCTCTGGCTATGGTGCAAAAAGGTTTGGCTCGAAATGAATTTGAC
The DNA here is from genome assembly GCF_000377005.1 of Streptococcus minor DSM 17118. Classification (GTDB taxonomy): domain Bacteria; phylum Bacillota; class Bacilli; order Lactobacillales; family Streptococcaceae; genus Streptococcus; species Streptococcus minor. The sequence continues at coordinate 466,769 of NZ_AQYB01000033.1, read as the reverse complement.
CAGGTTCTCTTGCTCCTAGCTTCACAATATGCCTATGAGAGCCATGATAACCAGACTGCTGAAGCCTATCTGCTGAAAGCTAAGGAAAATGCAGAAGACCTTAATGATATCAGCTTGCGACTGACCAATCTCTATTTGGAGCAGGAACGATTTGAGGATGTTGTGGCTTTGGCATCGGAAGACTTAGATAATGTTTTAGCCCGCTGGAATATCGCTAAGGCCCATCAGGCCTTGGAAAATATCGAACAGGCCTTACAGCTCTTTGATGAACTCAAAGAAGATTTGGCAAACAATCCAGAATTTCTGGCTGATTTGATTGAGCTACTTCGTCAAGAAGGTATGCTTTCAGAGGCCAAAAAATGGGCTCGTCATTATTTGGCTTTAGTACCAGATGACATGACTATGCAGGAATTTTATCATCAAGAAGAATAGAAAAAATGGAAGCAAATAAATTATTTCAATACAATACCTTAGGCGCCCTGATGGCCGGTCTTTATGGAGGCTCCTTGACTGTTGGCGAACTCCTACAGCATGGTGATTTGGGGATTGGAACACTAGACTCTATCGATGGGGAGTTGATTGTGCTAGATGGCAAAGCCTATCAGGCTAAAGGCTCTAGTCAGCAGCCAGAAGTAATCGAGGTTGAACCAGATGTCATGGTTCCCTATGCAGCAGTTATTTTTCATCAGGCAGAAGTGATTTTCAAGCAACGTTTTGAGATGACTCACGAGGAGTTGCAAAAGCGGATTGAATCATACTACGATGGCGAAAATCTGTTTCGCTCCATCAAGATTCATGGACATTTTTCTAAGATGCATGTCCGTATGATTCCGAAATCTACATCGGATAAGAAATTTGCAGAAGTGGCTAGCCACCAGCCCGAATTTTCGATTGAAGATGTTACAGGGACTATTGTTGGTTTCTGGACACCTGAAATTTTTCACGGGGTCAGCGTGGCGGGTTATCATCTGCATTTTATCTCAGATGACCATAGCTTTGGTGGTCATGTCTTGGATTATGTCATCACTCAAGGTGTGGTCGAAGTAGGAGCTGTAGATCAGCTGGATCAACGGTTTCCAGTCCAAGATCGCCAGTATCTTTTTGCCAAATTCAATGCCAAAGAAGTCAGAGAAGATATTGATAAGGCAGAGTGAGATGGAAATGTTCATCAGAGATCTTCAACCCAGTCAATTTTACCTTTCTGAAAAGAAAATAGTTGCATGTAGGGAATGGATGCAGAGTATCGGTGTGAAAGATAAATTCTCCCCCTTACCAATCAAGCAAATTGGTCATCGGATCTTTTTGACGGATGGACACACAAGAGCCTATCTGGCTTATCAGGCTGGCTGGGAAAGGGTACCAGTTATCTGGGATGAGGATGAATTGGATTGGGAGGTGCTGTCGCATGAAAAATAAACTCTATCAACTGGAACAGGCTTTTCTGAACCCCAGCTGCCAGTCAAATCAAGACTGGCTAAACAGGACAATTCACGATGACTTTACTGAGATAGGTAAATCCGGCAAAATCTACAGCAAACAGGAGGTTATCTCCGCTTTTACTGCCCAAAAGAACGGGAAAATCACGGAAATACTAGGATTTGACTGTCGGCAGATTGACCTGCAGACCTGGTTGGTGCATTACCAGACAAGGCACAGCGGTCTTCTGGTCTATCGGACTTCTATTTGGCTGGAAAAGGAGGCCAGGCTTCAAATTTATCACCATCAGGCGACACCACTTTCAGCCAGTATCTTTTCGCCAAATTTAACTCCAAAGAAGTGAGAGAAGATATTGATAAGGCAGAATGAGATGGAAATGTTCATCAGAGATCTTCAACCCAGTCAATTCTACCTTTCTGAAAAGAAAATAGTTGCATGCAAGGAATGGATGCAGAGCATTGATGTGGAAGAACAATTCTCACCTCTGCCTATCAAGCAAATTGGTCATCGGATTTTTTTGACTGATGGCCATACAAGAGCCTATTTAGCTTATCAGGCTGGCTGGGAGAGGGTGCCAGTTATCTGGGATGAGGATGAGTTGGATTGGAAGGCCTACCTTATCTGTGTCCAAACAGCAGAAGCGAAAGGCATTCATACCGTAGCGGACCTAGCTACTAGGATTCTCTCAGAAGAAGAATATCAAGAAAAATGGCTGAATTGGTGTCAAGAAATTTTTCATGCCAACCAACCCAGTCAAAAAAATCCATGAATTAGATTTTCATGGATTTTATTTTTTCTTCTGTGGGGGTGACACGCAAAGTTTTTTGGCCACGGTAAGTGACAAATCCTGGTTTGCCACCAGTTGGTTTGTGCAGTTTTTTTGCCTCAATCATATCTACCTGAACAAGGTTGGAATGGCGAGCTTTAGAGAAGTAGGCTGCCAACTCTGCCGCATCTGTTTTGACTTCATCAGTTGGCTCTAGATTGTCAGTAATGATGACATGGCTTCCGGGAATATCCTTGGCATGAAACCACAACTCTCCTTTTTTTGCAATTTTAAAGGATAGTTCATCATTTTGCAAATTGTTTTTGCCAACTAGGATGATGGTCTTGCCATCACTAGCCAGATAGCGTTCAGGTTTTTGACGCTTAGCAATTTTCTCCCTTTGCCGGCGCTTGAGATATCCTGTCTCAATCAATTCTTCACGGAGTTCATCGATTTCAGTTAGACTAGCTTGGTTGAGCAAAGTGTCTACACTTTCCAAGTAAGCGATGCTGGCCTTGGTTTCTTCAATTAGGTTGGTCAGATGCTTGACTGCCTCCTTGAGTTTTTGGTATTTCTTGAAATAGCGCTGGGCATTCTGACTAGGAGTCAGGGAGACATCAAGGGAGATGGTGATGGGCTGGCTCGTATAGTAATTATCTAAGGTTACAGCTGGCTGGTCGTTAGGCACCTGATGGAGATAAGTGGTCAGGAGTTCTCCTTTTTGGCGAAACTCTTCCGCATTTTCAGTAGCCAGTAATTCCTCTTTCTGTTTGAGTAACTTTTTACGATTTTTCTCTAATTCGCTTGTTACCCGTTTAATTAACTCATTGGCTTGTTGAGCTACTCGGTCACGCTCTGCCTTATCTTGATAGTAGTAGTCTAAGAGTTCTGATAGGCTTTCAAATCTTTGTTGACTATCTCTGAAGACGACAGGAGCATAGGATTTTTCAGTCAAAGTTGCCTTTGTTTTTTGTTGGAAAAACTCGCGGAAATGCTTCAGCTTATCGTTGCTTAATTGAGTTGCCAACTCAGTTGCTGTATCCCGCCCCAATCCTTGAAAAAGTCTTTGTAGATTCTTGGGAGCTAGGTCCTCTGTGCTGAGGATTTCAAATAATTTCTCATCCCCAATAGTGAAAGGATTTCTGGCATCTGTTTTTGGTGGATAGATATAGGCAGACCCTGGCAGGATAGTTCGGTAAGAATTTTGCGAAAATCCAACGTGCTTGATAGCCTCGATAATCTTGTTTTCTGCCTTATCGACTAGGATAAGATTGCTATGCTTGCCCATGATTTCTACAATGAGAGTGACTTGTATCTGGTCACCAATCTCATCTTTATTGGATACTGCGATTTCCAGAATGCGGTCATTTTCCAGCTGCTCAATGCTTTCAATAATGGCTCCCTGTAGGTATTTACGCAGTATCATGGTAAAAGTATTAGGCGTCTTAGGATTGATAAATTCGGTCTGGGTCAGCTGAATCCGACCAAAAACTGAATGTACTGAAATCAGGAGCTTTTGACTCTGGCGATTGCTGCGGATATTAAGAACCAATTCTTGCTCAAAGGGTTGGTTAATTTTTTGGATTCGGCCACCTAGCAATTGTTCTTGCAATTCCTTGGCCATGTGGTGTAAAAAAAATCCATCAAAGGACATGTTTCTTCCTCAGTTTCTATTAGTGTTTTTATTATAACACAAGTAGAAGGGCGAATAGGATTTTTAAATTTTTTCTATTTGAAGATAAATCCTTGACTTATTTAATTAGAATTGTTATAATTAAGAAAAAAGGAGAATGATATATGACATTTGATTATTCAGATAAGGGCAAGCAACCTTTGGTTATTGACATGGAAGGTATGACCCTTGACAATGAAAACTACCGCACCACGCTTTGGACAGGGGATAAAATCCAGTTGACAGTCATGACGATTCAACCAGGAGATGATATTGGTTTGGAAGCCCATCATGGTATTGAGCAGTTTTTGCGCATCGAACAAGGAAAAGGTCTCTGCCAAATGGGACCAACTGAGGACAATCTTGATTTTGAGGTAGAAGTCGTTGCAGATGAAGCTATCTTTGTTCCAGCTGGTATCTGGCATAATATTACCAATACTGGTGAGGAGCCTTTAAAACTTTATACTATCTATGGTGGACCAGATCATGTAGCGGGTACAGTGCATCCAACCCATGATGATGCCCGTAATGACCCTAACGAGCACTAATAGAAGACGAGCATTCATCTCTCAAACAGTTTCATCTATTGTTTGTGAGAATGATATAAAATCCATAAAATATATAAACTAAATATGAACAAGCGGTAAATCGTGAGATTTATGCAGCCGGGTCCTCAAGTGTGAGGACAGCAGACCACTGCATCTAATTGTAGAGTGCGTGCCTGTGAGACAGTACAAAACTGTCCATAGGTGCGCATTTTTTATTGGTCAGTATCTATTCTATAACATGATTAAAAGATAATAGGAGCTATAGGATGTTAGAATATATCAAAACAAAACGAGCGACACAATTTTTAGCCATAGGTACCATGATGATGATTTTGGGCTTTTTTTATCACAATCGTATCCCATCTCTAGGTTATGCTTTCCTCTATCTGGCGGTTTTCTTCTTGGGCTATTTTGCATTAAAGAAGGCAATTTTAGATTCTATTCAGGAAAAATCTCCCAATGTTGACCTATTGATGATTTTGGCGGCTCTTGGGGCTTTGATGATTCAAGAAGAAAGAGAAGCGGTCATTTTACTCTTTATTTTTGCGACAGCAGAAGTTTTAGAGGCCTATGTGATGGAGAAATCAACCTCGGCTATCTCTAGTCTTATGTCTCAGGTGCCAGAGACTGCCCAAGTTTTGCAGGATGACGGCCAACTTGTAGAGCTTGCTACCAGTCAACTGAGGATTGGTGATCAGATTGTAGTAGCTAAAGGGAACCAAATTCCCATTGACAGTATAGCCATGAATTCGACAACCGTCAATGAAATGGCGCTGACGGGTGAGTCAATTCCTGTGGAAAAAGAGGTAGGAGATGAGGTCTTTGCGGGTACTCTCAATGAAGGTCACGCAGTCACTCTCAAGGTAACGAAGACTAGCGATGAGACAGTCTTTTCTAACATTATTCGTATGGTAGAACAGGCTCAGCAGCAACCTTCAAAAATTGGTCATGTGATTGCTCAATTCGAACGTTACTATGTTATCGGTGTTCTCTTGACAGTGCCTCTCTTTATCCTCACTCTCTACTATCTGTATAATCTATCTTTCCAGAATGCCTTTTATCGTGGGATGGTTCTTTTGACAGTAGCTAGCCCGTGTGCCTTGGTAGCTTCTGTTACGCCAGCTACTCTTAGTGCCATTAGCAAGGGTGCTCGTATGGGTGTACTAATTAAGGGCGGGACTGCTCTTGAGAACTTGTCTGCTACCAATCTGATTTACTCTGATAAGACTGGCACTCTGACCTACGGTCATTTTGATGTCTTGGATTTTAGCATCCCTGAGGATATTTTGCCACAGGTGATTGCGATGGAACAAAGTTCACATCATCCGATTGCTCAGGCGCTTGTCAAACACTTTTCTCATATGGATTTGTCTCGCATTCCAGCGAATCGAAAGGTTCAGGAAGAGTCTGGTGTGGGCTTGATTTGTGGGGATATAAGAGTTGGAAAACCAGCTGCCTTTTCGACCTATAAGGATCCAAATAATTATAGTCGCAAGTTATCCGCGAATCAAACGACTGTCTTTGTGGCTAAAGGTGATACGGTTATTGGTTACTTTGTTCTGGCTGATAAAGTTCGCACAGAATCAGCTCAAGCTGTTCATGATTTTCAAAAAGAGGGTATAGAAGTCATCATGTTAACAGGGGATGGGGAAGTAGTAGCAGAGCAGATTGCCAAAGAAGTGAATGTTACTGCCTTCCGAGCTAACTGCCTACCTCAGGATAAAATCAAGGATGTTTTGGATAGCCAGGCTGATGGTAAGGTAGTGGCCATGATTGGTGACGGCATCAATGATGCACCAGCCCTAGCCAATGCCAATATTGGTATCGCCATGGGCTCTGGTTCAGCCATTGCCATGGAGTCAGCAGAGTTAGTGATGGTACAAAATAATTTTGCCAAACTCTTTCAGGTCTATAAGCTCAGCCGGAAACTCAATAAAATCATTTGGCAAAATCTCTTCTTCTCAGTTGGTGTCATTATGGTATTGATTGCTCTTAACTTATTTGGAGTACTAGATCTAACGCGTGGCGTTATCTTTCATGAACTATCGACGATCTTGGTTATTCTCAATGGTTTACGCTTACTCACATAATTTTTTAAAATTATTAAAAAATTCAAAAAATAGGCTTGCATTTTTCAAAAAATAGGGTATAATAAAACAAACCAAAACAGAGAGGAAGATGAAGATGGCATACACTCAACCACTTACAAACTGGCAAAACTGGCATAGGTAAAGTTGTGTTTATGTTTGTGCATAGATACGACTTTTAGAGTACTTCTAAAAAGTATCTATGCGCTAGTCTTCATGGACCATATAGATAGGAGCGCGTAGCAGGATACCTTGCTATGTGCTTTTTCTTTTTAGTTGACTCTTGAACCACTATAGAATATGTAATAGAAAATGGCCTTGAGCCTCTGTATTGTATAAAAAGGAGAATCACATGAAAAATAAACCTCTTATTGGAACCCTTATCGCTCTAGTTGTATTAGTCCTTGCTGCACTTTTTTTCAGCAGCCGCAAAGAATCCATTGCTCAAAATGAAAAAGAAGTGGTAAAAATTGGTATCCTCCAATTTGTAACCCATGACGCTCTTGATGAAATTGAGCGCGGTATTGAGGATGGATTGGCTGATGCTGGTTATGAGGGGAGTAATGTCAAACTAACGCTTCTGAATGCAGAAGCTGATCAGAGTAAGATTCAAACGATGAGTAAGAAATTGGTCAATGATGGCAATGATATCGTGATTGGAATTGCCACACCAGCGGCTCAAGGTTTGGCTTCGGCCACTGCTGATATCCCTGTTGTCATGGGGGCTATCTCAGACCCTGTTGGTGCAAAGTTGGTGAAAAATCTAGATCAGCCTGAAGGCAATGTGACAGGACTCTCCAATCATGTACCACTTGCCCAAACGGTTGAACTAATCGAGATGGTCACACCTGATGCCAAAATCATTGGTGTACTTTATGCAAGTAGCGAGGATAACTCCGTTTCCCAAGTTAAAGAATTTACTCAATATGCTGAAAAATCAGGCTTGAAAGTGGTAGAATACGCTGTTCCATCTACTAATGAAATTACCACAACCATGTCTGTCATGACTGGTAAAGTGGACGCTATCTTTGTACCACAGGACAACACTATTGCTTCTGCCTTTCCTACGGTGGTTACGGCAGCAAATGCAGCTAAGATTCCAATTTATTCTAGTGTGGATACCATGGTCAAACAAGGGTCTATTGCTTCTGTGGCACAAAGTCAATATGATTTGGGCCTTGAAACAGCTAAAATTGCTGTGAAAATACTAGCTGGTAAAAAAGTTTCCGAAGTACCTGTAAAGGTAGTGGATACGGGAACACCAACTCTTAACTTGAAAGCAGCTAAAGAACTAGGTATCACCATTCCAGACAGCCTGCTTGAAGAAGCGGATATCGCTGTCAAAGTAGACGAATAGAAAGTATAGACAATATGATTATCTCATCTGTATCACAAGGTCTTTTGTGGGGAATCCTCGGTTTGGGGATTTACCTGACCTTCCGGATTCTCAACTTTCCTGATATGACAACAGAAGGCTCGTTTCCACTAGGTGGAGCAGTTGCTGTCACCTTGATGAATATGGGAATTCATCCCTTAGTGTCAACTCTAGCTGGAGCCCTGTCGGGCTGCCTAGCTGGTTTGGTCACGGGTCTTCTTTATACCAAGGGCAAAATTCCGACCCTTTTAGCAGGTATCTTGGTCATGACATCCTGCAACTCTCTGATGCTTATGATTATGGGACGTGCAAATTTAGGTTTGCTAGATATTCAAACCTTGCAGGACCTATTACCCTTTAGCAAGGCTACCAATTTGTTGCTAGTTGGATTGTTGGCTGTGCTTTTGGTGATAGTTTGTCTCATCTATTTCCTCTATACCAAGCTAGGTCAGGCCTATATCGCTACAGGTGACAATCGTGATATGGCAAAGAGTTTTGGTATCCATACTGATCGAATGGAGGTCATGGGGTTGGTCGTTTCAAATGGTCTGATTGCCTTGGCTGGAGCCTTAGTCAGTCAACAGGATGGTTACGCGGATGTATCCAAGGGGATAGGTGTCATCGTGATTGGTTTAGCTTCTATCATCATCGGTGAAGTTCTCTTTTCGACAGGATTGACCTTGTTGGAACGCTTGATTGCCATTGTTGTCGGCTCCATTCTGTATCAGTTTCTAATTGCAGGTGTCATCACTCTTGGTTTTAATACCAACTATCTCAAGCTTTTCAGTGCGATTGTACTGGCTCTATGTCTTATGGTACCTGTTTTGAAAAAGAAAGTCTTCAAGGGGGTGTCTTTATCACGATGAAAAAAATAGTTGAATTAAAAAATGCCACGGTGCAAGTCAACAACGGCTTTGATGAGGTCAAGACGATCTTGGACAATGTCAGTTTGGATATCTACGAGCATGATTTTTTGACAATCTTAGGCGGAAATGGGGCTGGGAAATCTACCCTCTTCAATGTCATCGCAGGTACCCTGATGCTGACTAGCGGCAGTATTTCGATTTTGGGAGAGGATGTGACCTTGCTCCCAGCTGAAAAAAGAGCTAAGTACTTGGCGCGCGTCTTTCAGGATCCAAAAATGGGAACAGCCCCGCGAATGACAGTGGGTGAAAATCTCTTGATCGCCAAAGACCGAGGAGAAAAACGCCCCTTTTCTCCTAGAAAAATCCATACCTATAAAGAGGAGTTTTCCCAACTTTTGACCAGAACTGGTAATGGTTTGGATAAACATTTGGAAACACCGACAGGACTCTTGTCTGGTGGTCAACGTCAGGCACTGAGTCTCCTCATGGCGACCCTGAAACGACCAGAACTGTTACTTCTTGATGAACATACGGCAGCCCTAGATCCTAAGACCAGTGTCTCTCTCATGCAGTTGACTGACGAATTTGTTAGGGATGGTCGCTTGACTGCTCTTATGATTACTCATCATATGGAAGATGCCCTAACGTATGGCAATCGTCTTATCGTTATGAAAGATGGGAAAATCGTCAAGGATGTCAGTCATGATGAAAAAGTACAAATGCAGATTGCAGATTATTATCAGTTTTTTGAGTAGAAATGAAGCCCATTTAAATGGGCTTTTCATTTGTCGCATTTGGGAAGAAAAAATGGTATAATACTTGTGATATGCAGGAAACTGCAGAACTGTAATTCGACTTGTCAACCTATTAAGAAGCAGGAAACAAGGACCGTTTGTATGAAAATTAACGAATAAAGAGGACTTATATCATGAGTGATATTAAAATCATGGCCTTGGGTGGTGTCCGAGAGAATGGAAAAAATCTCTACATCGCTGAGGTTAAGGACAGCATTTTTGTGCTGGATGCTGGGCTCAAATACCCAGAAAATGAGCAACTCGGAGTGGATGTGATTGTTCCCAACTTTGACTACCTAGTAGAAAATAAGGAGCGCGTTGCTGGTATCTTCTTGAGTCATGGTCATGCGGATGCTATTGGTGCCCTTCCTTATCTTTTGGAAAAAGTAAAAGTGCCTGTTTTTGGTTCCCATTTGACCATTGAATTGGCAAAACTAGTGGTTAAAAAATACTCCGCTACAAAGAAATTCAATGACTTCCATGTTATCAATGCCAAATCAGAGATTGACTTTGGTGATTCTGTGATTTCTTTCTTTAAAACGACTCACTCTATTCCTGAGAGTTTGGGAATTGTGGTCAAGACAGATGAAGGAAATATTGTCTATACGGGTGATTTCAAATTTGACCAAGCTGCCGCGCCTTACTATCGAACAGACTTTGCCCGTTTAGCGGAAATTGGCCGGGAAGGTGTCTTGGCTCTCTTGTCTGATTCTGCCAATGCTGATAGTCATGTTCAGGTTGCTAGCATGCATGAGGAGAGAGAAGAGATACTCAATACCATTGCAGACTGGGATGGACGAGTGATTGTGGCTGCTGTTGCCAGCAACATCATCCGTATTCAGCAGATTTTTGATGCAGCAGAGGCGACTGGTCGCCGCGTTGTCCTGACAGGACACGATGTAGAAAACATCGTTCGGACAGCCATTCACTTGAAAAAATTGCGTCTAGCTAGTGAGCGTCTCCTCATCAAGCCCAAGGACATGGGCAAGTTTGAAGACCATGAGCTGATTGTCTTGGAGACAGGTCGTATGGGTGAACCACTCAACGGCTTACGAAAAATGTCCATCGGTCGCCATCGTTATGTAGAGATAAAAGAGGGAGATTTGGTGTACATTGTCACCACTCCAACAGTTTCTAAAGAAGCAGTTGTGGCTAGAGTTGAGAACATGATTTACCAAGCAGGTGGTGTGGTGAAGTCGATCACTAAAAACTTGCGTGTATCTGGTCATGGAAATGCGCGTGACTTGCAACTCATGCTCAATATCTTACGTCCCAAGTTCCTCTTCCCAATCCAAGGAGAATATCGCCAACTAGATGCTCATGCCAAGGCGGCATTGGAAATTGGATTTTATCCAGAAAACATCTTTATTGTTAAACGTGGGGATATCATGAGTTATGAGCAGGGCGAATTTGTTCATGATGGAGCGGTGTCTGCTGGTGATGTCATGATAGATGGGAATGCTATCGGAGATGTGGGTAATATTGTGCTTCGTGACCGGAAACTCTTATCCGAGGATGGAATTTTCATTGTGGCCATTACTGTTAACCGCAAGGAAAAGAAAATCATCTCCAAGGCCAAGGTGAATACTCGAGGATTTATTTATGTTAAGAAAAGCAGGGATATCCTGCGCGAATCAGCCGAGTTGGTCAATACCTGTGTGGAGAAATACTTCACCAAGGATAGCTTTGACTGGAGCGAGCTCAAGAGTGCAGTTCGAGATGATTTGTCCAAATATCTTTTTGAACAAACCAAGCGCCGCCCATCTATTCTTCCAGTCATTATGGAAGTGAAATAAGGATTTGATGAGAGCTAGGTAACTAGCTCTTTTCTCAAAAAGAAAAAGAGGAAGTAATATGGCAACCTTTGAGATTGAATATTTTTCTGAAACATTGGATATGGCACGCCATGTCAGTGTCATTTATCCTGATGCAGCAGACCTTTCGGAAGAACAGATAGACAGTCAGGATATTCCGGTACTGTACTTGCTCCACGGTATGAGTGGCAATGAGAACTCTTGGCGTAAGCGGACAGCTATTGAGCGTCTGATTCGCCATACCAATCTGATTGTCATCATGCCCAATGTAGACTTGGGCTGGTATACCAATACAACTTACGGTCTCAACTATTTTGATGCTATCGCCACTGAATTACCCAAAATCATGCGACGATTTTTTCCAAATATGACTCGAAAAAGAGAGAAGACATTTATTGCTGGCTTATCTATGGGGGGATATGGTGCATTTAAAATTGGACTTTCTACTAACGATTATGCTTACGTCGGTGCCTTTTCTGGTGCTTTGGGTGTCGGACTTGATTTAGATGAATTGACAGCCAATGTCAATGCTAAGCCAGCTTACTGGCAGGGAATATTTGGAGAGTTAACCAAGGAAAATCTGGAACAGCATCTTCTGACAACCTTTGTCAAAAAACATGATATGAAATCAAAGTTTTACACCTGGTGTGGTCGGGAGGATTTTCTTTTTACAAGCAATCAAAAGGCTGTCAAGCTCTTGCAAGAAATGGGTTTGGACATAGAGAGTCAAACTGGTCATGGGACTCACGACTGGTACTACTGGGAGCAGCAACTCCAAGTTTTCTTAAAAAAACTGCCCATTGATTACAAAGAAGAAGAACGATTGAGTTAGGTATTTTTTAATCACAGAAGTAGGGAAATTTCCCTGCTTTTTTGTTACAATAGAAGTATGATTATACTTAGTGGACACAAGATTGAGCGATCCTTTTCAGGGGATGTGCTCTTTGATAACATCAATATTCAGGTGGATGAACGAGACCGAATTGCCTTAGTGGGTCGCAACGGAGCTGGTAAGTCTACTCTTTTAAAAATCTTAGTTGGAGAAGAAGCACCCACATCTGGCGAGGTTAATACTAAGAGGGATTTGACCCTCTCATACTTGGCCCAAGATTCGCGTTTCGAATCCGACCGAACGATTTTTGAGGAGATGCTCCATGTCTTTGAGGACTTGAGGACAGTAGAAAAAACACTTCGTACTATGGAGATGCAGATGGCTGACTGGACGGGTGCTACTGCTGACAAACTCATGGCAGATTATGACCGCCTATCAGAGGATTTTCGGGTTCGCGGAGGTTTCACCTACGAATCGGACATCAAAGCCATTCTCAATGGTTTCAAATTTGATCAGTCCATGTGGAACATGAAGATAGAGGAGTTATCCGGTGGGCAAAATACTCGTCTGGCGCTGGCCAAGATGTTGTTGGAAAAACCAGAACTCTTGGTCTTGGATGAGCCAACTAACCACCTGGACATTGACAGCATCGCTTGGTTGGAGAATTATCTGGCTAACTACCAGGGGGCCCTCATGATTGTTAGTCACGACCGTTATTTCTTGGACAAGGTAGCAACTGTGACCTTGGATTTGACTCCCCATTCTCTCGACCGCTATGTGGGGAATTACTCCAAATTTATGGACCTCAAGGCTGAAAAACTAGCCACTGAAGAAAAGAATTTTGAAAAACAGCAAAAGGAAATTGCCAAGCTAGAAGACTTTGTCCAGCGTAATATCGTCCGAGCCTCAACCACCAAACGAGCTCAAGCTAGACGTAAGCAATTAGAAAAAATGGAGCGCTTGGATAAACCTCAGACAGCAAGCAAGTTAGCCAACATGACCTTCCAAGCTGAAAAAGTATCGGGAAATATCGTTTTAACAGTCATAGATGCTGCTGTCGGGTATGATGGTCAGATTTTGTCACGCCCTATTTCATTGGATGTCAAAAAATTCGATGCCATAGCCATCGTTGGACCAAATGGAATCGGCAAGACTACTTTTCTTAAGTCACTTATCGGTCAGATTCCGTTTATACAAGGAACTTCGACCTATGGTGCGAATGTGGAAACAGGTTATTATGATCAAACCCAGGCGAATCTGACTAGGACCAATACTGTCTTGGATGAGTTGTGGAATGAATTTCCTGCGACTCCCGAGGTGGAAATTCGCAATCGCCTAGGAGCTTTCCTTTTTTCAGGTGATGATGTGAAAAAGTCTGTATCCATGTTGTCTGGCGGGGAGCGAGCTCGCCTGCTTCTAGCAAAATTATCGATGCAAAGAAATAACTTCTTGATCTTGGATGAGCCAACTAACCACCTGGATATTGACAGTAAGGAAGTGTTAGAAAATGCTCTTATTGACTTTGATGGAACTCTGCTCTTTGTGAGCCACGATCGCTATTTTATCAACCGTGTGGCAACCAAGGTTCTGGAAATTTCTGAGAAAGGTTCTACCCTTTATCTAGGTGACTATGATTATTACTTGGAGAAAAAAGCAGAGCTAGAAGAGTTAGAGCGACAAAGGCAGGCGAAAGTGGACCTGACCAGCTCGAAGGCAGCTGAGCCAGTGACCACCGATTACCAGCAGCAGAAGGAAAGTCAAAAGGAAATCCGCAAAGTCACACGCCGTATTCAGCAGATTGAAGAGGAATTGGAAAACATCGAAGAAAGAGAATCAGAAATCACTCAGGCTATGACTGCAACGAATGATGCCATTCAGCTAATGGACTTGCAAGAAGCATTGGACAAACTCAATAAGGAGCAAGACATGCTGATGCAAGAGTGGGAAAGCTTAAACGAAGCACTAGAATAGGTCATTCCTCCATATTTTTGCTATAATAACAAGAGGAGGAAGTTGCTATGCCAACTAGTTCAAATAAACAAATGATGAAGAAAAAGGCTGGAAAAATCGGCAAGCTTTTCGGAGCAGCAAATATGGTGTTTCGCGTAATTCCAGATACGGTTGAAATAGTCGGTCAGATTACGGATAAGGCAGCACCTATTGTCGATAAGCATTTGGAACGTCAGCACCAGTATAAGCAAAGTTTGGTGACCATTCCCAATCTTTTGGATGTGGATGTTCAGCAGGCTAGCGAATATTTGGAAGGTCTAGGTTTAGAAGTTATGACCATTTTGGCCAAACCGCAGAAGAAGTACGCCAAGGCACATATAGGTGAGGTAGTTGCGATGATGCCTCGATCTGGCAGAGTTCAGCCTGGATCTTTGGTAAAACTCTACTATGTGGATGATGTTGTCATCGAAGCTAGTAAGAAAGAAATCCCCTTACCAGATGTTACAGGAAGCCTCATATCAGAAGCTCAGGAGCTTCTGGAACATTTAGGTTATCAAGTGGAGATTTTTCCAATCAAGCCTCGGCCTCAATATGCCAATGTCACGGTCAATCAAGTGATTTCCATGTCCCCTAATCCCCATCTCAGCTGGGCTCCGATTAAAAAAGGACAGATCATAAAACTTTTTTATCTGGATATGGCTAGCAAAGAGGCCAGTTGCCATTTACAAAAGGCTAAGCAGGCTAAAAAAGCAACTAATGCTCAAGTTATCAAACAGAATGTGGATAAAATTCGACAGATGTTACCCATAAGAAAGAGATAGTTGAGAAAGCAGAAGAGATATAGCCCCAGTAAGGGAAAATAAATAGAATGAGGAGAATAAGATGTCTATATTAAAACAAATTGCTCAAGAAAACGGATATATGTTTGATAGCCAAGGCCCTATCATGTATGGTCAGAAAAATAACTATATTTTTCTTGCTTCTGAGGTGGGAAATGGCGTGATAACGCTTCTGTTTTCTGTTAAAAATGATTCAGCTGTACAAAGTTTAGATGCCAAAGTAGTTAAGAAGGAAAATCCGACTATTACACATGCTTCTTTTAAAAACCATAAACTAACTGTAACTGTTAAAGGCGGACTAACTAAATCTAAGCGCAAGGCTAAGGTTTTGGAAGCACTGGAGTCAGTGACAGCTTATTTGTCGACACATAGTTATGTACAAGTATGTGAAATGACGGGAGAAACGAAGGATGTTCATCTCTATCAGGTTGGGAATCAGTATTCTTTCTTGACAACAGAAGCCTTTGGAAAGGTGAGTCGAGAAATGGATCGATCTGAGCAAGAAAGTTTTCAGGCAAGTGAAAATGTTTTTTTAGGTTTCATCGGTGCTGTTCTAGGATCTTTGATTGGGGTTGCGGCCATTGTATTTGTAGGGCAGCTAGGCTATATTTCTTACATATCAGGTCTAGTGATGGGGGTATGTGTTGTCAAGGGTTATGAACTTCTGGCGAAACGTTTTTCCACAAAGGGAGCAATCATCTCTATCATAGTCAGTCTGGTCATGACCTTTTTTGCCAACCAACTGGACTGGGCTGTATCTTTCCAAAGATATTACGGACTGAGCATTTTTGATACTCTTCCCTACATCCATGAATTTTTAGCTGAAGGCTATATCGATAGTTACACCTATTACTTTAATCTAGCTTTTGTCTTTATTTTTAATGCGATTGGAGCAGCGGTTACCATTAATTCTCTTTTGAAACTGAACAGAACAAAATTTGAAGTTCGAAAGCTCTTCTAGGAAAATCAGTCTAAAGACGGATGCGAATTTGTTCATCTAGGACTATACTAATATTACTCCTAAATATTTTTCATAATCTCCTAAATACCAGTCCTAGTGACTGGTATTTTTGCTTTGAGAATAGAAAAACTCCAACAGATGAAGAACTGTTGGAGAGATGATGAGGTACGTCTGATTATGATGGTTTGTCAGCCTTGTTTTTGATGTCTGCGTATTCTTCTGGTTTTTCTTTGCTGAGGATGTCTTCATAGGCTGGGAGTTGGATATCAGAACCATACTTTTTACGTAGGGCAGTTGTAACGAGACGATAGGCTAGGTTAGCATTGCGAGAGAGGATAGGGCCATGGAAGTAACTAGCAAAGACATTCTTGTAATGTAGTCCCTCACCACCATCCTCTTTGTTGTTTCCTTTGCCATAGACCACTTTTCCAAGTGGTTTTTGATTTTCTGCTAAGAAAGTCCGACCCTGATGATTTTCAAAACCATAGTAGGTTTCGTCAAATTCCTCGTTGTAAATCTTGATGTCGCCGATGTAGCGATTGTCCGACTGATTGAGGGTGTAGTGTCCTAGAATGCCTAAACCATCAATTTTCCGACCACCTGCTTCGATATAGTACTGTCCTAATAGCTGAAAACCACCGCAGATAGCTAGTACAATCCCATCATTTTCGATGAAATCTGCCAAGGCTTCTTTTTTGGTTGGTAAATCTTGTGCCAAAATAGCTTGTTCAAAATCTTGTCCACCACCAAAGAAGGCGATGTCGTAGAAATCCTTGTCAAAATGATCGGTTAGAGAGACGATATCTACCTGCACACGAGCATTCAACTTTTCGGCTACATATTTGAGCATGAGGATATTACCATTATCACCATAGGTATTCATCAAGTCACCATAAAGATGAGCAATATTGAGATCGTAGGAGTAGTCTTTTTCAGGGCTTTTTAATGAAGTGTAGACCATTATTTCATCTCCTTTCCGACTGCGTGGCGTTGGGCCAGTAACTCACGTAATTCCAACATGGCTGTGTAGGTAGAGAGGATATAGGCGTGCTGAGCATCTTGGTTTTCGATAGCAGATAGTAATTTTTCTAGGCTATCAAATTCTGAAATCTTATCTTCATCATAACCTGTAACCCGAAGACGACGAGCAATTTCAGAAGAGCGAACGCCACCAGCAAAAATCTCGGTGATATTCATTTCTTGGATTTGCTCAAAATCTGCATCCCAAATCCAGCTAGTGTCGATCCCATCTGCATAGTTGGCATTGAGGAGGACAGATAGACTAAAATCAAATGGAGCTAGCTTTATCATTTCGATAGCCTGAGTGGCCCCAACTGGATTTTTAATGAGAATGAGGGTACAGTCCTTATCACCGAGCTTAAAAGTTTCTTGGCGACCAAAGACAGCCTTACTCTTGTCAAAACCAGCCTTGATCATTTCAGGAGCAATACCGAAAAATTCTGCAACGCTGACTGCGGCTAAGGCGTTGTAGATATTATAGAGACCACCGATGTTGATTTTGTAGGTTTGACCATCAATGACAAAAGTAGAAGATGTATGAGTAATCTCTTTGAGCTCTGTCACTTGATAGTCCAACTCAGGTCTACTAAAGCCACAATGAAGGCAAATGTAACTACCAAGGTTGGCATAGGTGTTCATCTTATAGCGTAAAATCTGATGGCAATGTGGGCACAGAATCCCTTCAGTATTGTAATGAGCCAGTTCAGGTTGGCCTTCTTCAGTTGCAAAACCATAGTATTTCACGGGATTGATGATGGTAGAAGAATTGAAAAGCGGGCTATCTCCATTGGCTAAGATAGTCGCTTCAGGTACCTTGGCAGCTCCCTCTAAAATCATCTGGTAGGTGGTATAAATCTCACCGTAACGATCCATCTGGTCGCGGAAAATATTGGTAAAGACAATAAGACTAGGTTTGATAAAATCGGTTACCCTGCTCAGGCTAGCTTCATCAATTTCCAAGACTGCCACCTTTTTGCCATCTTTATTTTTCTTAGCGGAAAGAAAGGTAGCTGTAATACCAGTTATCATATTGGCGCCGCTCGTGTTGGTCGTGACTTTTCCATAGGCCTCTTGGAGAATTCCTACTGTCAGCGCTGTTGTCAGAGTTTTTCCATTGGTTCCAGTGATGACAACAATCTCGTAATCCTTAGCCAAACTATCCAAAATCTGTTTATCAAATTGAAGGGCTATTTTTCCAGGCAGGGTCGTTCCTCGTCCTACTTTGTTGAGAACAAATTGACTAACTTTTCCTGCCATCATTCCTAATAGTGTATTTAGTTTCATGGAAATATTTTAACACAAAGAAGTCCGATTTTCTAGGATTGAAACTAGCTCTATTGTGAAAAAATCGGTTTAAGTATGGTATAATGATAGAATACTAAGTAAGAACAGGAAATGAAGAGTTTATATGCTAAGTCTGAATCAGTTACTTGATCCGCAATACTGGGAAAGTTTGCTGGCTAGTCCTTGGACTGCCCTTGTTCACTTGATTGATATTGCGCTAGTCATTTATATTATCTACCATCTCAGCAAATCCTTAGCCGGTACAAAGATTATGACCTTAATCAAGGGAGTATTTCTATTTGTCCTAGCCCAGATTGTGGCGGGCTTACTAGGTTTGCAAACTATTTTTTGGCTTATGAATCTCGTCATGTCCTATGCAGTTATTGCTGCTGTGGTGATTTTCGCTCCAGAATTTCGGGCGATGTTGGAAAAATTAGGCCGAACAACCCATATTTTTTCTGGTCCTGCTATGACCTCTGAAGAAATGGTTGTCCAATCCATCGTGAAATCTGTCAAGTACATGAGCCCTCGTAAAATTGGTGCCTTGGTGGCTATTGAAGGGGCGCGAACGCTGCAGGAATATCGTTCAACAGGAATTGAATTAGATGCCGTTGTTTCAGGTGAATTACTCATCAATATCTTTATCCCCAATACACCTCTCCATGATGGTGCGGTGGTGATTAAGGACAATAAAGTAGCGGTGGCCAGTGCCTATTTCCCACTGTCAGAGAGTCCGGGAATTTCCAAAGAGTTTGGTACCCGCCATCGGGCTGCTATAGGTCTTTCAGAAGTTTCAGATGCCTTTGTTTTTGTGGTTTCAGAGGAGACAGGTGGTCTTTCAATTGCAGTGAACGGCAACTTCCGCCACGATTTGACGATGAAAGAATTTGAGGCTAGTCTTCGCTCGCATTTAATTTCTGAAAATGCAACTCCAATATCATGGTGGAAACGGTTGGGAGGTCAAGATTAATGAATGATAAATTTAGAATGATTGGTCAACTTGGCGCTTCCATCTTGATTGCTTTCTTGTTATTCTTTTATGCGACAACGACCAACTATAAAAATTCAACAAACATCAATCAGTCACAGCCTAAAGAAACGTATACTAACACAGTCAACAATGTTCCGATTAATATCGAATATGACAGTGAAAAATATTTTATTTCTGGCTTTTCATCGACAGTTACAGTTGACTTGATTGGGTCCAATCGTTTAATTTTACAAAGAGAGACAGATGAAGCTACGCGTAGCTTTCAAGTCAAAGCCAATTTGAGAGATTTGGATACAGGTACTCACTTAGTAAAACTTCAGGTTTTGGATTTACCGACTGGCGTTAATGCCAACCTAACACCGGTCAACCTATCCGTTAAAATTGGCAAACGTGCTAGTAAAAACTTTACTGTAGTCGGCAACATATATGACACACAATTGGCTGTAGGATACTCAGTATCTAAAATCACAGTAGAGACTGAAACTGTCAAGGTCACCAGCGATGAAGAAACTCTAGCCCGTGTAGACCGAGTGGAAGCAGTTATTACAGATGTGAGTGACTTGTCTCAAAATTACACAGGTACGGCAACCTTACAGGCAGTTGATGCCCAAGGTCAGATTTTACCAGTTGTCTTCTCACAGGAAGTGACAAGTATGCAGGCAACGATTATAAAAAATAAGAATTAAAAAGGATTAGAAAAAATGGGTAAATATTTTGGTACGGACGGTGTCCGAGGAGAAGCTAATGTTGAACTGACTCCTGAGTTAGCCTTTAAACTGGGCCGCTATGGTGGCTATGTCCTGAGTCAGCACGAGACAGAAGTACCACGTGTTTTTGTGGCTCGCGATACCAGGATTTCGGGACAAATGTTGGAATCTGCCTTAGTTGCCGGTTTATTGTCTGTCGGTATCCATGTCTACAAATTGGGAGTTTTGGCAACGCCAGGTGTGGCTCATTTGGTTAAAACTGAAAAAGCCAGCGCTGGGGTAATGATTTCTGCCAGCCACAATCCTGCTCAAGACAATGGTATCAAGTTCTTTGCAGGTGATGGCTTTAAGCTAGATGATAATTTAGAAGCTGAAATTGAGGCTCTCTTAGATGCAGCTGAAGACAGTCTGCCACGTCCCTCTGCTTACGGTTTAGGAGATGTGGTTGATTATCCAGAAGGTTTGCGAAAATATCAGCAATTCTTGGTTTCAACTGGTCTCGAGTTGGATGGGCTTAAAGTAGCACTCGATACAGCAAATGGTGCTGCTGCGACATCTGCTCGCCAAGTCTTCGTGGATTTGGGGGCTGAACTGACCGTGATGGCGGAGCAGCCAGATGGCCTCAATATCAATGAAGGAGTTGGATCCACCCATCCTGAAAAACTTCAGGAATTGGTGAGAGAAACCAATAGTCAAATTGGACTAGCTTTTGATGGCGATAGTGATCGTCTGATTGCAGTAGATGAAAATGGTGACTTAGTTGACGGTGACCGCATCATGTATATCATCGGCAAATACTTATCTGATAAAGGACTTTTGGCTCAAAATACCATCGTGACAACTGTCATGTCTAATCTTGGCTTCCATAAGGCTTTAGATCGTGAAGGCATTGATAAAGTCGTCACTGCAGTGGGTGACCGTTATGTAGTTGAAGAAATGCGTCAGTCAGGCTTTAATCTTGGAGGTGAGCAATCAGGCCATGTCATCCTGATGGATTACAACACTACAGGAGATGGCCAACTGACTGCAGTGCAGTTAACTAAAATTATGAAAGAAACAGGCAAAACTTTGTCTGAGCTAGCTGCTGAAGTGACCATTTATCCGCAAAAATTGGTCAATATCCGAGTAGAAAACGCTATGAAAGATAAGGCCATAGAAGTGCCAGCTATCGCTGCCATTATTGAGAAAATGGAGTCTGAAATGGCTGGAAACGGCCGTATCTTGGTTCGAGCTTCTGGAACAGAGCCACTTCTGCGCGTGATGGCAGAAGCACCTACCGATGAAGAAGTAGACTACTATGTTGATACGATTGCAGATGTGGTCCGTTCAGAAATTGGTCTAGCTTAAATAAATAATAAATAGAGACTGGAAAGCATTCCAGCCTCTTTTGTGAGGAAAATATATGAGTATTTTAGAGGTTAAAAATCTTAGTCACGGATTTGGTGATCGTGCCATTTTTGACAATGTATCCTTCCGACTACTTAAAGGAGAACATATCGGATTGATTGGAGCCAATGGTGAGGGAAAATCAACCTTTATGTCCATCGTGACAGGACAGCTGCAACCGGATGAGGGTAAGGTTGAATGGTCTCGCTATGTGACCGCAGGTTACTTAGACCAGCACGCTAAGCTGGAAAAAGGTCAGTCAGTACGTGACGTGTTGCGAACAGCCTTTGATGAGCTTTTCAAGACAGAAGCTCGTATTAATGAAATTTATATGTCCATGGCAGAAGAAGGGGTCGATATGGATGCCCTTATGGAAGAAGTGGGAGAGCTTCAGGATCGCTTAGAGAGTCGAGATTTCTATACCCTTGATGCTAAGATTGATGAGGTCGCACGTGCTCTTGGTGTTATGGACTATGGTATGGACAAGGATGTGACGGAGTTATCCGGGGGTCAGCGCACCAAGATTCTCTTGGCCAAGCTCTTGCTGGAAAAACCGGATATCCTACTTTTAGATGAACCAACCAACTATCTTGATGCAGAGCACATTGACTGGCTCAAACGGTATTTGCAAAATTATGAAAATGCCTTTGTTCTTATTTCTCATGATATTCCGTTTCTTAATGATGTCATTAACATTGTCTACCATGTTGAAAATCAAGAACTGACTCGCTATACAGGTGATTATTATCAATTCCAAGAAGTCCATGCTATGAAACGGGCTCAACTGGAGGCAGCTTATGAGCGCCAACAGAAGGAAATTGCGGATTTGCAGGACTTTGTCAACCGAAATAAGGCCCGTGTCGCAACGAGAAATATGGCCATGTCCCGCCAGAAGAAGTTGGATAAGATGGAGATTATCGAGCTCCAAGCTGAAAAACCAAAACCATCTTTTGATTTCAAGATGGCCCGCACCCCTAGTCGTTTTATTTTCCAAACCAATGATTTGGAAATTGGCTACGACCGTGTACTGACTCGCACACCGCTCAATCTGACTTTTGAGCGCAACCAAAAGATTGCCATTGTCGGTGCAAACGGTATCGGGAAATCCACCTTGCTCAAGAGCCTCTTAGGTGTGATTGAGCCATTGAGTGGTTCTGTAGAACGGGGTGAGTACCTGGAAGTAGGTTATTTTGAACAGGAAGTAGCGGGTGGTAATCGTCAGACTCCACTGGAAGCAGTGTGGGATGCTTTTCCAGCTCTCAATCAGGCAGAAGTGCGTGCAGCCCTAGCAAGATGTGGTCTAACTGCCAAGCATATCGAAAGTCAGATTCAGGTCCTATCAGGTGGCGAGCAAGCCAAGGTGCGCTTTTGTCTTCTTATGAACCGTGAGAATAATGTTTTAGTGTTAGATGAGCCTACTAACCATCTAGATGTTGATGCTAAAGATGAGCTCAAACGTGCTCTCCAAGCTTACAAAGGATCTATTCTCATGGTCTGTCATGAGCCTGACTTCTATGAGGGATGGGTAGATCATGTTTGGGATTTTAATGAATTAACTTAAGCAGAAAGCCACCGCAAGGTGGCTTTTTTGGCCCATCCATGTTATGATACATTCAGCATAGTAAAGGAGGTAAAATAAATGAATAATATCAAGACACGAGGTTACATTTGCACCTGACCTCGATGGGGTAACTATGAACGATTATTTACATTACAATAAGAATAGATGGAATCAGGTGTCTAGCAAGCAAGGAAATGCCTATACAATTCTCATTAGCCATGAAGAGTTCGTCCAAGCTAAAAATAACTCTCTTCAGGTAGCTTTGACCGTGGGGAAAAGTGTGCCACTAGACTGGTTTGAAAAGGCCAAGGGAACGAAACTTCTTGGTCTCGCCTGTGGTGGTGGCCAGCAAGGGCCAATCTTTGCGGCCCATGGTTATGAGACCACCATCATGGATTTTTCAAAAGAGCAGTTAGCCAAGGACACCCTGGTTGCAGATCGGGAAGGACTAAATATCCGGACAGTTGAGGCAGATATGACCAAGCGCTTTCCTTTTGAAGATGAGAGTTTTGACATCATTTTTTGTCCAGTGTCTAATGCCTATGTTGAAAATTTGACCACTATGTGGCAAGAGTCCTATCGTGTGTTGAAAAAGGGTGGCTTACTGATGGTGGGCTATATGAATCCCTGGGTTTACAGCTATGATAGCGATGATGTTTGGGATTATCCTGATAAAATTCTGGAGTTGAAGTATCCTCTTCCCTTCAATTCTCGGAAACTGGAGGAGGCTGGGAAAATTACCATCAATCCCGAGTTTGGTTACGAATTTAGCCATACACTGGAAGACCAAATTGGTGGTCAGCTCAAAGCTGGCTTTGTCATGATTGACTTTTATGAGTCAAAAGATGAGAGAAATTGCCTGAGTCGATTTGGCAGTGACTATCTAGCAAATCTTTCCATTAAATTGTAGGGCTTAAACCACCGTGAGGTGGTTTTTTTCTCCAAAATATCTGAAAAGTAGTTGTCTTTGTGGTAAAATAGGGGAAGAAAAAAGAGAATCGAGGAATGATATGTCAATTGATTTTAAAGCAGAAGTAGACAAACGAAGAGAAGCGATGATGGCTGATTTATTTAGCCTTTTGGAAATCAACTCGGAGCGTGATGATAGTTTGGCAGATGCCCAACATCCTTTTGGACCTGGTCCTGTTCAAGCCTTGGAAAAATTCTTGGAAATGGCAGAGCGTGATGGTTACGAAACAAAGAACGTGGATAACTATGCAGGTCATTTTACTTTCGGTCAGGGAGAAGAAGAACTAGGTATCTTTGCTCACTTGGATGTAGTGCCTGCTGGCTCTGGATGGCATACGGATCCCTATAAACCAGAGATTATTGATGGAAAACTTTACGCCCGTGGCTCTTCAGATGATAAAGGACCGACAGTGGCTTGTTATTATGGTTTGAAGATTATCAAGGATTTGGGACTGCCTGTCTCCAAACGTGTCCGCTTTGTTGTTGGTACCGATGAGGAGTCTGGCTGGGCGGATATGGACTATTATTTCGCACATGTGGGCTTGCCAAAACCTGATTTTGGATTTTCTCCAGATGCCGAGTTTCCAATCATCAATGGCGAAAAAGGAAATATTACTGAGTACCTGCATTTTGAGGGTGCCAACGATGGCGATTTTATCCTTCATAGCCTATCTGGCGGTCTCCGTGAAAACATGGTTCCTGAGTCAGGAACAGCGGTCTTTTCTAGTGGTCTGAGCCTGGTAGATTTGCAGGAAAAATTGCTGAGCTTTACAGCTGAAAATCCTGTCACAGCGAGCTTGACAGAAGCAGATGGTCTTTTCCACTTGCAAGTCATTGGTAAATCAGCTCACGGTGCTAGTCCAGCATCTGGTATCAATGGTGTGACTTACCTAGCTCACTTCCTCAGCCAGTTTGATTTTGCTGGCCCTGCCAAGGATTATCTAAATATTGCAGGTAACATCCTTCACAAAGACCACTTTGGGGAGGCGACAGGTGTAGCTTATGAAGATGAAAAAATGGGCAAGTTGACCATGAATGCTGGTGTTTTCAAGTTTGATAGAGAGTCATCTGACAATACAATCGCCCTTAATTTCCGCTTCCCTCAAGGAACAGACGAGCATCAGATTCAGTCTATTTTACAGGGGTTAGAAGGAGTTAGTGCGGTTACCCTCAGCCAACACATGCACACGCCACACTACACACCAATGGAAGATGAGTTAGTGTCCACTCTTTTAGCAGTTTATGAAAAGCAAACTGGCCTTAAAGGGTATGAACAAATCATTGGAGGTGGTACTTTTGGACGTCTCCTCAAGCGTGGCGTAGCCTTCGGAGCTATGTTCCCAGGCTACACTGATACCATGCACCAGGCCAATGAATTTGCAGATGTGGAAGATCTTTTCCGAGCAGCAGCCATCTATGCAGAAAGTATTTATGAATTGATTAAATAAGTTTGGATGCAACCGTTGGTTTGGGTGATATAAGAGCAAGACATGTGCTCTCTGCTCTTTTGGTTCTACCCTATCGTATTCGATTTCTGACAAGAGAATCAAGATATGAAACCATTAATATATGTTTAATAAAGGAGTTCATTTGATTTGGAAAAATTTGATTTAGTTGTGATTGGTTTTGGGAAGGCTGGGAAAACCTTGGCTGCTAAGTTTGCCATGATGGGTAAGCATGTGGCTTTAGTCGAAAAAGACACCAGCATGTATGGTGGTACATGTATTAATATCGGCTGTATTCCCACTAAGACTCTCTTAGTGGCTGCAGAAAATGGACTGGATTTTTCTACTGCCCTTTCTCAAAAGGATACCGTAGTGACTCGCCTACGGAACAAGAACCAGTTAGTCTTGGAAAACGCAGGTGTGACATTAGTAACTGGAGTTGCTCGTTTTGTAGCTGATAAGGAAGTGGAAGTGACTGCAGGAAAAGACAAATTATTCTTGACTTCTGATGTGATTGTCATCAATACAGGTGCTATACCAGCTATGCTTCCGATTCCAGGATTGAGTGAGAGCCAATATGTCTATGATAGTACAGGTATTCAAGCTTTAGAGGACCAGCCACAGCATTTAGGTATTATCGGTGGTGGAAATATTGGTCTGGAGTTTGCTAGCTTTTATGCGAAAATGGGCACCAAGGTGACAGTTTTTGAATCTTCTACCCACATTTTAAGTCGATACGAGCCAGAAGTAGCACAATTAGCACAAACCTACTTGGAAGAAGATGGTATTAGCTTTAGCTTCTCTGCCAAGATTGACCAAGTATTTAACAAAGAAAATAAAGTTGTTGTTTCCGTGGCTGGTGAAGAGCATTCATTTGATGCTTTGCTGTATGCAACGGGTCGCAAGCCAAATACTGCTGATTTGGGATTGGAACATACAGGCATCGAGCTGACTGATCGTGGAGCCATAAAAGTAGATGATTATTGTGAAACAACAGTTTCAGGTGTCTATGCTGTGGGAGATGTGAATGGTGGACCGCAGTTTACCTATACTTCCTTAGATGATTTTAGAATTGTCTTTGGCAAACTGACAGGAAGTGGTGACTATAATTTGCAAAAACGGACTAGTCTTGCAACAACCAGTTTCATAGAACCACCTCTATCACAAGTAGGTCTGACCGAAGCTCAAGCTAAAGAAATGGGCTACAATTATCAAGCCAACAGTCTACCTGTGGCTAACATGCCTCGTGCCCATGTCAACAATGATCTAAGAGGTATCTACAAAGTTATAGTTGATCAGGATAGTCAGCTTATCCTAGGAGCCACTCTTTTTGCTGCTGACTCTCAGGAAACGATTAATCTTATCAAGATGGCTATGGATAATCATATTCCATATACCTACATCAAAAATCAAATCTTCACCCACCCAACGATGGCTGAAAATTTGAACGATGTCTTTAACTTTTAAAACATTGAGTAAACTTCTTGGCGAGTTTTATAGGAGTATAACAGTATTGAAATTCAATCAAATAGATACAATTTACATCTATTTGATTGAATTTTTGTCTATATGAGCAACGATACACTGATGTTTCAATTCGACAACTGGATAAGTCAATATTTTTCTCTGAGAAGTAGTTAAATAGAAAGGTGGAGATATGAGAGAAAGATATGAATCATGGACCTACTATGTAGTAGGATTTGCTCTTGCTATTTTGGGGATTTTCTTTCTGTACCTACAAGAAAAATTTTCCAATTTTCTATTTGCTCTAGGTGGGGTCTTTTTACTGATACAAACAGTCTTATCTACTATTCA
Source organism: Streptococcus minor DSM 17118 (assembly GCF_000377005.1). GTDB lineage: Bacteria > Bacillota > Bacilli > Lactobacillales > Streptococcaceae > Streptococcus > Streptococcus minor. The sequence goes on along the minus strand of NZ_AQYB01000033.1, from coordinate 439,650 downwards.
TCTTTTGAAAAGTAAAGAAAAAATTATTTTATTCAGATTACTTTTTAGACTAGTTATTGGTCTTTTGTTAGTGACTTCCCCTTGGCTATCAACGGCACTCTTTGCTAATTTGATTGCCATTTATCAGATGATGGTTGGTATTTTCTTGCTGATTCATAGCTGGATAGCCTTTAGTAATCGTCTATCTGGTCGTTGGGTATCTCTGGTAGATGGTTCTTTGCATATTTTATTTGGTATTTCAGTTCTAGGGAATGAAGAGACCTTTCTGCCAAGTCTTTACAGTCTTGTAGGTCTCTATCTGATTTTTTTAGGATTGTCTAGCTTTCGGGATGGTTTGGAATTTGACTGGGGCAAGCAAATGACCAAATTTCGAAGAAAACGAATCAATCTACCAATCATTGTCACAGCTCTAGTACCTATGTTTGCTTTGGATAAGGTTAATCAGTATCTCAATCCCGATACGAGTCAGTCCTTCTTTTTAGGGGACAAGGAAAGACCTGTTGATTTGGAAATCTGGGTTCATACAGCTCGTAAGGGGTTTGAGAGAATGGGCCATGTGGACTTTGCACTAGATGGAAAAATCTATTCTTATGGAAACCACGATGTGGAAAGCCATCGTTTGTTTGAAGCCATTGGTGATGGTATCCTGATGACGATGCCGGTTGAAAATTACAAACAGAGCTTGATGGCGGACTCTTGGCGAGCTGTTTTTGGTTATGGACTCGTCTTATCTGCAGAAGAAAAAGGAGCAGTTCAGGCCAGACTGGACAAGATTTTAAGTGATGCAAGAGACTTTCCTTTAAAGACAGAAAAGCAAAAAAATTCTTATCTAGGTGGAATGATTAAAAAATATGGAGCTCAGGCCTATAAGTTTCAAACTGGACGCTATAAGACTTACTTTGTCATGACCACTAACTGCGTACAGTTGGTAGATGATGTAGTAGCAGGCACTGGTATGGATATTTTGGATAATCATGGTATTCTAACACCGGGTGCTTACCAGACTTATCTGGAGAAAGAGTTTCGAAATCCCAATAGTCGTGTGGTGAGCCAGATGGTCATTGGAAAACAAGAAAATTAAAGTAGAATGAAAAAAATCACCTTGACAGGTGATTTTTCTAGTCTTGTAAATACCCTTGCTTTGTATGTCTAATCTTCTTATAACTAGAAAGGAGTAGATATCCTTGAAAGGATTTAGGGTTTTGCTGGTTCCTTATTTCCCCAAGCAAAACTGACTAAAGAGCTGGGTAATGAGTTCATCTGGGGCAGCATCACCTGTGATTTCGCCTAGGATTTGCCATGTGCGGGTCATATCCACCTGAAGGAGATCTACTGGCATACCCATCTCAAGGCCATCATTAACCGCTTGTAGGGATTGGACAGCTTGTTCTATCAAGGAGATATGGCGGGCATTGGAGAGATAGGTAGCATCTTGCTCAGCGATACCAGCATTATCAAAAAAGAGTTGGTTAATGCGCTCTTCTATCAAATCAATGTTTTGGTTTTCAAGAACGGAGATGCGGATAACATCTTCTGGTAATTCTTGAGCTTCAATTTGCTCTGGTAAGTCAGTCTTGTTCAGAAGGATGATGCGGCGTGTCATCTCAGATAACGCTAGTAATGCGCGGTCTTGCTCTGTTAGTTTTTCAGAGGCATTGAGAACTAGAAGAATGAGGTCAGCCTCAGACAAGGCCTGCTTGGAACGCTCAACTCCAATTTTTTCCACAATATCATCTGTTTCTCGAATCCCAGCTGTGTCTACCAACTTGAGAGGAACTCCCTTAATATTGACATATTCCTCAATGACATCACGGGTGGTACCAGCAATATCAGTGACAATAGCTTTTTCCTCACGAAGTAGGTTATTGAGCAGGCTGGATTTTCCTACATTTGGACGTCCAATAATAGCTGTTGATAGTCCTTCTCGTAGGATTTTTCCCCGACGGGCAGTCCGAAGCAAATTTTCCAAAAGAGCCTGGAATTCAATCGTTTTTTCTCGTATGAGATGAGTGGTCATCTCCTCCACATCATCATACTCAGGATAGTCAATATTGACTTCAACTTGGGCTAGAGTGTTGAGGATTTCCTGACGCGTCTTTTCAATCAATGTTTTAAGAGAGCCATCCAATTGTTTAACTGCGATATTCATAGCCTTATCAGTCTTGGCACGGATAATGTCCATAACAGCCTCTGCCTGAGTCAAATCTACTCTTCCGTTGAGAAAGGCTCGCTTGGTAAACTCGCCAGGCTCTGCCATCCGTGCCCCCTGCCTTAGAATCAGTTGCAGGATTTCGTTGGTGACAGCAATCCCACCGTGGGTATTGATTTCAATCACATCTTCTCTTGTAAATGTTCTTGGAGCCCGCATGACACCAACCATAACTTCATCTAAAATTTCATCCTTGTCCGGATCTATGACATGGCCGTAAGTGAGGGTATGAGATGAGACTGTTGCTAGATTTTTTCCTTTAAAAATATTTTGTGCAATAAGAATGGCATTTGTCCCTGAAATACGGACAATACCGATAGCTCCTTCACCTAATGGTGTTGCAATGGCAGTAATGGTATCAAATTCTTTTGTAATCATTTTAGTCCTCTTTTTTGCCTATATATCAAACAAATTTCTTCTAAAAAATATTATACCATGTTTGAGCTAGATAAGCTGAGGATTCGCATGGGGAAAGTCAGATTAGCATGGGGGCTAAAATCATCAGAAATAGGAAAATATGGTATAATGGGAGAGTCGGTTTAGGACGATAAAAGAATAATAAAAAAGGAATGGTAGTCTATTATGAAATTATTGCACCAGCGTTTGCTAACGGATTATGGTATCGATTTTGCTGACTTAGATCTCTTACGAACTGCCTTTACTCATACTTCTTATGCCAATGAGCACCGCCTTCTAAAAATTTCACACAATGAGCGCTTGGAATTTTTAGGAGACGCTGTTCTTCAGCTCATTATCTCCAAATATCTTTACCAGAAATACCCTCATTTTCCAGAAGGAGAGATGTCCAAACTTCGTTCTAGTTTTGTCCGCGAGGAGAGTTTAGCTGGTTTTGCACGGAGTTGTGGTTTTGACCAACACTTGCTCCTAGGTAAAGGTGAGGAAAAATCTGGAGGGCGCAACCGCGATACTATTTTAGGTGATGCTTTTGAAGCTTTTTTAGGGGCATTACTCTTGGATAAGGGTGAGGAAACTGTCGAGCAGTTTCTTCATCAGGTCATGATTCCCCAGCTGGAAATTGGTAATTATGAGCGCGTGACAGACTACAAGACAAGCCTTCAGGAAACATTACAGGTGAATGGTGATATTGACATTGCTTACCTTGTGATAGATGAAGTGGGCCCCGCTCACGATAAGACTTTTACGGTTCAGGTGATGGCCAATCAACAAGTCATTGGTCAAGGAAAAGGGCGTTCCAAAAAATTAGCAGAACAAGCTGCTGCGAGAAATGCTTTGGAGGCCGAAGGATAAGCATGTATTTAAAATCAATTGAAATGCAAGGATTCAAGTCCTTTGCTGACAAAACAAAAGTAGTTTTTGATCAGGGGGTGACTGCTGTCGTTGGGCCCAATGGCTCTGGCAAGTCCAATATTACGGAGAGTCTCCGCTGGGCCTTGGGTGAATCATCAGCCAAGAGTTTGCGTGGTGGCAAGATGCCTGACGTTATTTTTGCTGGTACGGAAAAGCGCAAGCCTCTCAATTTTGCTTCTGTAGTGGTTACGCTTGATAATAGCAATGGTTTTATTGCGGATCGGGCCAAGGAGATTACGGTAGCGCGGCATATTTACCGCTCAGGAGATAGTGAGTATCTGATTGATGGTAAGAAAGTTCGTTTACGAGATGTCCATGAACTCTTTATGGATACTGGATTGGGGAGAGATTCTTTCTCTATTATTTCTCAGGGGCGAGTCGAAGAAATTTTCAACTCAAAACCAGAAGAACGTCGTAGCATTTTCGAGGAAGCAGCGGGTGTTCTCAAGTATAAGAATCGTAAAAAGGAAACGGAAAGTAAACTCTCGCAAACCCAAGATAATCTGGACCGCTTGGAGGATATTATCTACGAGCTGGATAATCAGATAAAACCACTTGAAAAACAATCTCAAGTGGCCAAGCAATTTCTAGAATTGGATGAGAAGCGTCAACAACTTTATCTGGAAGTGTTGGTGGCTCAAATTGAAAAGGGGCGTAGCCTGCTGACAGAAAAAGAGGAGGCGCTGACTCAGGTCAAAGCTGATTTGACTAGCTACTACGAACAACGTGACAACTTAGAGCTAGAAAATCAAACCCTCAAGCAAGAACGGCATAAATTATCTGAGTCACTGGAGAAAGAGCAGGCACTTCTTCTGGACTTAACTCGTCTTATTAGTGATTTGGAGCGCAAGCAGGCCCTATATGAGCTAGAATCCAGCCAAAATGAATCTAGCAAGCAGGAAGCTCAAGAACGTTTGCTTGGTCAAGAAAGAAGTTTAGCAGAAACTCAGAAAAACTTGACAAGCAGCCAGAAAACATTGGCAAATCTACAATCACGCCTATCTGAGTTGACACCAAGCATTGCAGAAGTTCAAAAGGAAATTGCTCATTTTTCTGAAAATCCGGATCAAATCATTGAACATTTACGGGAAAACTATGTCCGTCTCATGCAGGCAGAAGCAGATACCTCCAACCAATTGGCTAAGCTAGAGCAAGAGCTGGATAATCATATCCGACTTTCTGAGAATAAGGCTCAGGAATTAGCGAAGTTACAAGTAGATAAGGCAGAGGCGGAAAAAGATTTGGCGAGCAGTCAGAAGATGCTGACTCAGGCCGAGCTAGAACTTCGTCACCTTCTTGATACTTACAAGTCCAGCGAAGCTAAATTTTCTCAAGCACAGGCTAGGTACCAGGAACAACAAAGTAAGATGTTTGACCTTTTGGATCTCCTTAAGGAAAAAAAGGCCCGACAAACTAGCTTAGAAGCTATTCTAAAAAATCATTCCAATTTCTATGCTGGCGTGAAGGCTGTTTTGCAAAATGCCAGAGAAATTGGGGGGATTATAGGTGCTGTCAGTGAACATATCACCTTTGAGCCTCAGTATCAAACAGCTATGGAAATTGCCCTTGGAGCAGCGAGTCAGAACATTATTGTGGAGAAGGAAAGTCATGCCAAAGCGGCCATCGCCTTCCTCAAGAAAAGTCGACAAGGACGAGCGACTTTCCTGCCTTTAACGACTATCAAGCCCCGCCAATTATCCAGTCATCATTTAGCTCAATTAGAAGCCAGTGCTGGATTCCTAGGAACTGCTGATCAGCTGGTAACTTATGATAGTTCTCTGGCAGGCATTTTCCAAAATCTGCTAGGAGCAACAGCTATTTTTGATGACCTTGATCATGCCAATCAAGCTGCTCGAACAACACGCTTTCAAGTCCGAATCGTGACCTTGGACGGATCTGAAATTCGACCAGGCGGCTCCTTTGCCGGTGGTGCTCTCCGCAATAATAACAGTCTTTTTATCAAGCCGGAGTTGGATGCATTGGTAGCAGAAATCAAGGTATTGTCAGCAAAATTGCAAGCAGAAGAAGCTGAGATTGCAAGAAGGAAAGAGTCTCTGGAAACAGATCGTGCAGAACTAGAGGCTATTAAGCTTGAAGGAGAGACTGCCCGACTTGAGGAACAAAAGATTCGCCTACAAACGCAACAGCTAGAGGAACGCTTAGTCGATTTGCAACAACTCTATGATTTGCAAGTGAGTCAGGTTTCACCTGATACATTGACAGACTTACAGGTAACTATTTCCAGTCTCCAATTAGAGTTGGCTGGCTTCGAAGACAAGAAGTCTGAAATCAATCAGCAGATTGAAGAAGTAAAAACGAACCGCAATGCCATTCAAGAGAAGCTGCAGGTTCTACAAGACAACTTATCTGCCCTGACATTGGAGCAAACTCAGGTAATGAGTGAAATCCGCTTTGAAGAGACAACGATAAAACGTTTGGAAGAAGATATCGCTCGTTTGACCAAGGAAATAGAGCTTCTCCAAGAAATTATCGATGAGAAGAATGTTGCCTTGGATGATACTACACTGGATGTCTTAGTGGAACAACTCCAAGCAGCTCAGAGTAAAAAAGCAAAAACCGATCAGGCTATCGTTCGATTTAAGTTTGAGCTAGAAGATATCGAAGGTCAATTTGAAGACTTGGAGGGAAGATTAGAGAAAGCTCGTTTGAAAAATGATGACCTCATCCGTCGTCAGGCCAAGTTAGAGGCTGATTGTGAGCAGGCTGCTCATAAACTACGTAATCTGTTACTTAGTCTGACAGAGAATTTTAAAGTCAGCTTTGAAGAAGCTCAGAAACAAGCTCGGAAATTGGAAGATTTGGCTCAAGCTGAGAAGAATTTAAAAGATTTGGAACGATCCATTCGTGACCTTGGTCCTGTTAACCTAGATGCCATTGAACAGTATCAAGAAGTTCATGAACGCTTGATTTTTCTAAACAGCCAGCGAGATGATGTGCTTTCAGCCCGTGATTTGCTTCTAGCCACTATCCACGAAATGGATGATGAGGTGAAAGAACGCTTTAAAGCAACTTTTGATGCTATAAGATCCTCTTTTCAGATGACCTTTAAGCAGATGTTTGGTGGTGGGGCTGCAGACTTGATATTGACCGGTCCAGACTTATTGACAGCTGGTGTCGAGATTTCTGTTCAGCCACCGGGCAAGAAGATCCAGTCCCTCAACCTTATGTCAGGTGGAGAAAAAGCCCTGTCTGCCTTAGCTTTACTGTTCTCTATTATCCGCGTTAAAACCATTCCTTTTGTCATTCTGGATGAGGTTGAAGCAGCCTTGGATGAGGCCAATGTCAAGCGTTTTGGAGACTACCTCAATCGCTTTGACAAATCCAGCCAGTTTATCGTAGTGACTCACCGTAAGGGGACTATGTCGGCTGCTGACGCTATCTATGGTGTAACTATGCAGGAATCTGGTGTTTCAAAAATCGTTTCTGTCAAGCTCAAAGATATAGAAAGGATGTAGTAATGAAAATAACTAAGCTCTTTGTAACAGATCTTGATGGAACCTTTCTACGATCAGATCATAGCTATGATCGGCAAGGATTACGAAATATTCTAAACCAATTCAAGGAAAAAGGCTACCTGTTTGTGGCTGCTAGCGGTCGTCCCTTACTCAGCTTAAAGGAAGTTTTTCAAGGATTTGAGAATGATATGGTGTTTTTGGCAGAAAATGGTAGTCTCCTTTCCTATCAAGGGCAGATGCTATTTCAGGATAAGCTCCTCACAGCAGAGGAATATCAGCCTATTGTGGCTGCTATCAAGAACAGTCCCTATGGACCAACTGACCGGATTCTGTTATCTGGCATAGAGCAAGCCTATATCTCTGAAGCAGTGGATGATGCTTATTACAAGAATTGTGCCAGATATTATCCTAAGTTACAAAAGGTAGCAAACTTATCAGAGGTTACTGACGAAATAGTCAAGATAGCAGCATATTTTTCAGAGGAAACATTTTCTGAGGTCTACAAATGGCTCAATAATAGTTTTCATGGTATTTCTGCTGTCACTACAGGTTTTAACTCAGTTGATATCATTTTATCAGATATCAATAAAGCAGTGTCTCTTGCTCGACTTTGTGATTACTTTGACTTAACTAATCAAGATGTGATCGCCTTTGGTGACAACCAAAATGACCTTGAGATGTTGGAGTTTGCTGGTACAGCGATTGCTACTAAAAATGCCCGAGATTCCATCAAGGCAGTAGCTAATCAGGTCATCGGCTTTTGTGATGATGATGCGGTACTTGGCTACATACAGCATCACTTATCACTTACCTAGTACAATAGTAGTAGGAACAGTGGACGAGATTCGTCCACTGTTTTATTTTTTAGAAGATAAATAGTCACCAATCGAAAGAACTCTTGTCCATATGTGTGTGATTTCTAGACAAGTTGTCGAACTGACTGTTCTCCCTCAACTCCACTAGATTTTGAATGGTCCTGATTTTTTGAGCAAGCTTTTTAGAACATTATAAAACACTCTTGTTTCTAGCTTACTAGCTAGGTTGAACAAGAGCGTTTTTCTGGTGTCTTGTTTGGGATGCTTCTTCCGACTATCAGCATGTTTTGTGATTCTAAAAAGAATAAGTTTACCAATAGATATTATTAGACAACGGTGATAGGATTTGTATTATTCTTATCTAGAAAATCATGGTAGATACAGAGGCTGACAGCAGCCCGGGCAACATTGATGGGCGAAAATGGGATGATGCAGATTTCGGTTTGCTTTTGTTCGGGAAATAACTGGATTTCTTCCTGTAAATGGTTGAGTATATTGTCTGTGATAATAGACGATGAAAAAAGTTCACCATCTAAGTATATTCTTTCGGTATCAATCAGTTGACATAGGTTAGAAATCGAAATGGCAAGATAATGACAAGCAGTATCAATCAATTGAATAGCTCCTAAATCTCCTAATTGATAGGCAGTAAGGAGTGTATTGATTGTAATCTGACTTTCATCTTTTACAAGAGTTTTTAAGAGTGATAGAGGGCTATGGTAGAGAATGGTAGCCTTGTGGATTAGATCGGCTTCGCTAGCATACACTTGTAAACAACCGTGTTTACCACAAGAGCACCGTTCGCCTTGAGGATTGATGACGGTATGCCCGATTTCTCCAATTAAAAAATTTTTATGACTATAAATTTCCCCATTATACATATATGAATAATGGATTCCTCTTGCCACATGGTAAACGATGAAATTACTATCATCTGAATGGTAGGAAAATAAACGTTCAGCAAGTGTGAGGCAGTGAGATTTATTATCTAAATACACAGGAACAGAGAACGATTGGATAATATGATGAAGATTAACGTCTGTCCAGTAAGAACTCTTGGAGATGATAGTGGGTGATTCTTGCACCTTGGCATATCCAGGAAGACCGATTCCTATGCCAGTTATAGGATAATCAGGATACTGGTCTAGAAAACTTTTCATTAGTTTGATAATAAACTTATCTGTAGGTTTTTCTTTTTCAAGAGATAACTCTATCTGCCTACTGGCTTGTATCTCTCCAACATTATCTGCAATGACTAGAGCCAAATACTTCTCAGATAGTTCTAATCCTAGATAGTAATATTGTCCAGGAACAATATCCAGTAAGAGCTTTTTTCGACCAGCTCGATCGTTGCTGACCTCTCCTAACTCTTTGACAAAGTTTAATCGGATGAACTCATTGATAAAACTTCCAGTAGTAGCAGGAGTAATATGGGTTTCTTTAGAAATATCAATACGGGAGATTGGTCTTTTGGCATAAAGTTGGTCGAGAATGGTGGCGCGTATTTCAGCTTGTTTGCGTGTTAGTTCCATTTCTTATCCTCCTGTCATAATAATACCAAAAAATAATCAATTTTTCAAATGTAAGCGTTGACATAAGGTGTTTTTTAGGTTATAATGTTTATAGAATGTTAATAATAAATGATTTTATAGAAAAAAACAGCTTTTTTATTTACATATTACAAATAATTTAAAACAATTTATTAAAAACATTCTAGTGTTGAACGAAACAATAAGGAGAGAGCAAATGGACAAAAAGGAAATTATGCTAGTTTGCGCAGCTGGAATGAGTACCAGTTTACTGGTGAACAAAATGAATAAAGCAGCAGAAGAAAAAGGACTTTATGCAAAAATTTTTGCAGTACCTGTTCATGAAGCCACTGAATACCTCAAAGATCATACAGTTGATGTTGTCTTGTTAGGTCCGCAAGTGCGTTATTTATTGGATGAGTTTCAAGAAACACTCGCTTCGCACTCCATTCCTGTAGAGGTCATTCCAATGACAGATTACGGCATGATGCGAGGGGACAAAGTGCTGGCGTTAGCAGAGTCTCTGATGGGGTAGATTGTATATGGCTGAAGAACAAACAGTAGAAGTTGTATGCAACTGATTATGTATGGTGGTGAGGCTAAATCAAATGCTATGGAAGCGATTCAGGCTGCAAAAAAGCAATTATTTGAAGTAGCCGATGTAAAACTCCAAGCTGCTCATGAAGCACTATTAGTTGTACACCATTCCCAAACTGAGCTACTTTCAAAAGAGGCACAGGGAGAAAAAAATAAACTAAACTTGTTTCTGATACACGGACAAGATCACCTGATGACCAGTATCGCCTTTGTGGATTTGGCAAAGGAAATCGTTGACCTATATAAACAACTAAACTGATTTAAAGGAGGCTTTTATGGAAAGTTTTGTATATAAATGGCAAGATCGTTTGATGCCTATCGCTAATAAAATTGGTAACCAAAAATTCTTGGTAGCCTTAAGAGATTCTTTTATTGGAACAATGCCGGTTATTATGACAGGCTCTTTTGCTTTAATGATCAATGCCTTTTTGTCTGATTTGCCTAGTCAATTTGGTTGGGAAAGTTTTACCTCAACTTTTCAATGGCTTGTTGATTTAAATTGGATTATTTTTAAAGGAAGCATACCGATTGTTGCCCTGCTTTTCCTATTTACCTTTGGTGTGAATATCGCAAAAATTTATAAAACGGATACAACTTCAGCCGGTTTAGTGGCTATCGCTTCTTACGTCATCACGATTGGAAATTCTATTTCCAAAACTTTTATGCTAGAGGATACAATCAGCTCGAGTCTAGGAAAGATGCTGGAGAGTGTTGATGGACTTACAGTAAACGGTAATGAGCTAGGAGTGACAATCAGTGGCGCCATACCAATTGAACAAATTGGTGCTAAAGGTTACTTTACTGCCATTATTATCGGTGTTTTAGCAGTGATGATTTTCTGTAAAGCAATGAGTCAAAACTGGACGATCAAACTTCCAGATTCTGTACCACCAGCTATTATGAAACCTTTTCTTTCCATCATCCCAACTGCAATTGCTATGTATGTAGTCGGTATTATCACATTCCTGTTTCAATCTTTAACTGGTGAATTGATGATTAATTGGGTTTATAAGGTATTGCAAAGTCCCTTGCTCAATATGTCGCAAAGTTTCTGGGCGATTCTGTTACTTGTATTCCTGAATAAATTCTTCTGGTTCTTTGGGCTACACGGAGGAAACGTACTAGCTCCTGTTATGGCTAGTTTGTTCGGTGTTACAATGTTAGCAAATCTGGAAGCCTATCAGGCAGGTGCTGCCATTCCATATATGTGGACAGATAATTCTTTTGGAGCCTTTGTTTGGTTTGATGCGATTGGGTTAGTGATTGCTACATTCTGGCAATCCAAAAACCAACATTATAAAGAAGTGGCAAAATTAGGTATCTTGCCAATGACCTTTAATATCGGAGAACCTGTTATGTACGGTATTCCAATTGTACTGAATCCACTCATCATGATTCCGTATATTCTTACTCCACTTGTTATGGTAACAGTTGCATACTTTGCAACCTACTTTGGATTGGTAGCTCCTGTTACTCAAAACGTGACATGGGTAATGCCTCCTGTCCTATATGGCTTCTTTGCTACCGCATTTGACTGGCGAGCAATCGTTCTATCTTTGGTAAACATTGGTATTTCGACACTTATCTACCTACCTTTCGTCAAAATGGCAGACAAACAGCAGGAGGTATAACAGAACAATGGCACAATTCGAAATAAAAGAAGAATTCTATTTAGACGGAAAGCCTTTTAAAATACTATCAGGTTCTATCCAATATTTTCGCCTTCATCCAAATCAATGGGCGGAAACTCTTCATAATTTAAAAGCTCTTGGCTACAATACCGTTGAAACATACATTCCATGGAGCTTACATGAACCACATGAAGGTCAATTTGTAACAGATGGACTGCTGGATTTTGAAGCATATTTTAAGCTGGTTCAGGAGATGGGACTTCATTTGATAGTCCGTCCGACACCTTATATTTGTGCAGAATTTGATTTTGGTGGCATGCCAGCATGGTTGTTAAACTATCCTAATATGCGTTTTAGAGTAAACAACCCTGATTTCTTAGAAAAAGTTGGAAACTTTTACGATTGGTTATTTCCTAAACTCCTTCCTTATCAATCAACAGAAGGCGGACCAATTCTCATGATGCAGGTTGAAAATGAATATGGTTCTTACGCAGAGGATAAGGAGTATCTTCGAAGTATTGCCAAGATGATGAAAGATAGAGGAGTGACAGTACCTTTATTTACATCTGATGGCACTTGGATTGAGGCTTTGGAGTCAGGGACACTGATTGAAGATGACATATTTGTAACAGGAAATTTTGGTTCTCAGCCTAAAGAAAATACCGAGGCTTTGGCGAACTTCATGGAAAAATATGGCAAAAAATGGCCACTCATGTGTACGGAATTTTGGGATGGCTGGTTTAACCGTTGGGGAGAACCAATTGTCCGCCGAGAAGCTGAAGATTTAGCAAAAGATGTAAAAGACCTGATGGCCATAGGAAATTTGAATCTCTTCTTGCTGAGAGGTGGAACCAATTTTGGATTTATCAGTGGTTGCTCAGCAAGAAAACATACAGATCTTCCGCAAGTAACTTCCTATGATTTTGATGCTCCCATCACAGAATGGGGAGTTCCAACTGAAAAGTATTACGCAGTTCAACGTGTAACGCGTGAACTTTTCCCAGATATCCAACAAGCAGAACCAATCATTCGTCAAGCTAAAGGATATGGGAAGTTTCCAGTTGTAGGAACTGCAAACCTTTTGGAGGTTGCACCAGTTATTACCGAAGAAATTCTATTGGATTATCCTCAAGCAATGGAAAAAATCCATCAAAACCATGGCTATATCCTCTATCGTTCGATGATCAAAAATCAATTCCACGAAGAGCGACTCAAGGCCATTGATGCCCATGATCGCTGCCAGTTCTATATCAATCAAAAGCATTTGGCGACTCAGTATCGCGATGAAATAGGCGATGAGATGCTCTTTAGTGCAGATACAGAGCAAATCCAAGTGGATGTATTGGTTGAAAATCTTGGTCGTGTCAATTACGGCTATAAATTAGGTGCACCAAGTCAGTCCAAAGGCGTCAAAGGCGGTATTATGATTAACCATCAATTTAGAAAAGGTTGGCAGCACTATGCCTTGCCATTTGATTCTAAAATGTTGGAAAAGTTAGAGTGCAACCGTCCAAGTCCTGATAAGGTCGAAGCACCAACATTCTATCGATTTGAAGTTGAAATGGATGATATTCAAGATACCTTTATTGATTGTTCAGCTTATGGAAAAGGATGCATCAGTGTGAACGGATTTAACCTAGGTCGTTACTGGAATATTGGCCCGATTCAATACCTCTATGTTCCATCAGGTTTTCTAAAAGAAAAAAATGAGTTTATTGTTTTTGAAACAGAGAATGTTCGGGTTGATTGCTTACAGTTAGTTGACCAACCTGTTTTTAAGGATGAGGTTTGAAATGAAATATATAGAAATAGGAAAAAAGCTAACAGGGGTTAGTCAGCTAGCCTTGGGTTGTATGCGAATGAGGAGGTATTCGCTAGAAGAAGTTACGAGGGTCCTATCTAGTGCTCAGGATATTGGTATCAATTTCTTTGATCACGCAGATGTTTACGGCCATGGTGAGTCCGAGGTCCGGTTTGCTCAAGGAATTAGGGCAGCAAACATCTCTCGCGATAAGATCCTTATCCAAAGTAAGTGTGGTATCCAGAGAGGAAATGGAGATTACTACTTTGATTTTTCGAAAGATCATATTCTACAAGCAGTTGAAGGGAGCTTGAAACGCTTAGAGACCGATTATTTAGATGTTCTTTTACTACATCGTCCAGATGCCTTGGTTGAACCAGAAGAAGTAGCGGAGGCATTTGAACAACTGTACAGAGAAGGTAAAGTTCTCAATTTTGGCGTCAGCAACCATAATACTAATCAGATTGAATTGTTACAAAAATTCTGTCAGCAACCTCTGGTCATCAATCAACTTGAATTTGGGCCAGCTCATACTCCGATGTTAGATGCTGGTTTGAATGTCAATGCACAAAATGAGAGAGGAATTGTTCGTGATGGTGGCGTACTAGATTATTGTCGACTTCATGAGATAACAGTGCAGCCGTGGTCTCCTTTTCAAGTTGATCTTGTGGAAGGTCTATTTATGACTCATCCCAAGTATCAGGAGTTAACAGCTACTATTACACGTTTAGCAGAAGAGTATCATGTCCCATTTGAGGCTCTGGTGATTGCCTGGATTATCCGCCATCCTGCCAATATGCAGCCTATTATTGGGAGTATGAATCCAAAGAGAATAGAAGCTATGGCAGCTGCTTTTGATATTGAACTATCCCGTCAGGAATGGTATCAAGTTTATAAGAGTGCCGGAAATCCTTTACCATGATGAATAAATCAGGGGTTAAAAAGTTGATTCTTGGGATTCAACATACTTCTTCCATAGCAGAATAGAGCTTCCAATCATAGAAAAGGAATTAGTTTTATGGACTAATTCCTTTTTGATAGCTATCGTTCTTTTTAGCATCCAGATATTTTTAACATTTTTAGTAAATAGAATTCTTATTTGTATACATAGGTATGGATGCAACTTTTTATCTCATTTGATAAAAAATTAAAAAAGTTTTGACAGTTCAAGAGGAATATGATAAACTTAATTAGTAATAAAAAGTAAATAAAAAATCTGTTTTTAATCATTTTCAATAAATTATTTTAATATTTTATAAAAGAAAAGAGATAATTTTATGGTTAAAAGATTTATTAGTGCCAATGCATCTGACATTTTAAACATGACACCGGCAGAGCTCAAGCAGAGTATAAAAGCGAGTGAAGGTAGGGTTATTCTTTCTGAAAATGTCGCTTTTAAAGAATCCTATATTGGGGATGTAACAAATTCAGAAATTGCATGTGCTTTTGGAGCAGATTTAATTTTGTTGAATGGAATTGATATGCTTGATCCAGTGGTATTAGGTTTAAACAATCCAAAGGAATTTGTCAAGGAATTGCATCACTTGGTTGGAAGACCCATTGGTGTTAACTTAGAGCCTGTAGATCCAAATGCACCAATGACAGAAGAACGTCTCTTTATTGATAGGGGACGCCAAACCAATATTGAAACAATAAAAGAAGCCCAACGTCAAGGAGTTGATTTTATTTGCTTGACGGGTAATCCTGGAACTGGTGTGACCAACCAAGCTATTATCGAAGCGATTCACCTTGTAAAACAGCATTTCTCTGGTTTGTTGTTTGCTGGAAAAATGCATGGCTCAGGAGTTGCTGAATCAGTTGTCGATTTAGAAGCGATTAATCAATTTATCGAAGCTGGAGTTGATGTGATTTTAGCTCCTGCAGTTGGAAGTGTACCAGGTTTTGACGAGAATGACTTAAAGGAAGTTGTCCGCTTGGCTCATAAAAAAGGAGCATTAGTCATGAGTACCATTGGGACTAGTCAAGAAAGTGCAGATACAGATACCATTAAACAGATGGCTATTCGTAGCAAAATCTGTGGAGTAGATATTCAACATATTGGTGATGCGGGATATGGTTGCCTAGCTCCAGTTGAAAACATTTTTGCAATGAGCAAGGCTATCAGAGGACAACGGCATACTGTTTCGATGATTGCTCGTTCCATCAATCGATAGGATCTATACGAAAACAGTAGTTACCATCATTCGTAGAGCAGTAGAATAAGGGTTAAGTACTTGCTTAGATTATCTTGAAAAGGTTGGAGAATGCTTTTATATTCTCTAACCTTTTTGATATTTTTTATCAGAAATCTGCTTGTGTACTTTTAATACTTGTGAAACCTTTCAAAGACTAGAGTGAAATGTTCTTTCTATGGTATAATAAACATTAGTATGGATTCTGAGAATGAAATCCTAAAAGGAGCAAGTTGAATGACTATCAAACTAATTGCAACAGACATGGACGGTACGTTTTTGGACAAAAATAGCCAATTTGATGCTGAACGTTTAAGAAAATTACTGGTTCAGACTCGGGAAAAGGGTATTTATTTTGCAGTGGCTAGTGGCCGATCAGTCCAGTCCCTCAAGGAAGTTTTTAAGGACTTTCAAAATGAAGTCATCTTTCTTGGTGAAAATGGCACGGTGGTAGAATACCAGGGAAAGACCCTTTATGAAGAGATGATGCCTCGTGATGTATATCTGGATATTGTTGATAAGATACAGTCCAGTCACTTTCAAAATCGGGATATGATTCATTTATCGGGTAAAAAGGGGGCTTACACCCTATCCAGCATTGGTGATGATTACCGTACTTTTTTGAAGCATTATTATCCTACCCTTTTTACTGTGGATGATTTTGAGTCCGTTCAAGATGAAATTTTTAAAATTGGAGCTAACTTCGCAGCGAACGAGGTCTACGATGCGAGTCAATGGTTGACTCAGGAAGTTGATGGTGTTGTCTCACTGACTAGCGGCTACGAATGTTTAGATGTAATATTGGAGCATGTTGATAAGGGAAATGGTCTGGAACATCTTTGCCAAATCCTTGGTATTGCTGCATCAGAAGTCGTGGCATTTGGAGATAATTACAATGATGAACAGATGCTTCGTTTTGCAGGGACAGCTATTGCTCCTGAAAATGCTGTTTCTGAAATCAAGAAAATTGCTGATAAGGTCATTGACAACCACGATACGGGCTCTGTTATGGCTTATATGGAGGAACTTGTATGCAGATCAAACTAATTGCTCTTGACCTTGATGGTACTCTTTTAAATGCAAAAAAAGAAATTTCAGTTGCGAATCGGGAAGCACTGATAGCGGCTCGCCAGCAAGGTGTGAAGGTCGTCATCACAACGGGTCGTCCTCTTGCAGCAGTTGAGAATTTCCTCAAAGAATTGGACCTCATGCATCCAGATGACTATTCCATTACCTTTAATGGCGGTCTAGTCCAAACCAATGATGGTGGTATTTTGGATGAGACAGGATTTGGTATCGAAGCAGTCGAAACGATTTATCAGACAACTCAGAAACTAGGCCTGCCCTTAGACGTCATCCATGGTGGGGATGTTTATATCCTACCTGCACCAGTGGAAACGCTTTATCCCACTTGTAATAGCCTACTCAACTTCGTACCGACTAGGCTAGAAGACCTACCAAGAGATATAGAGTTCAACAAGGCCATCACAGCTTATGAAGCAGAGGTTATAGATGGTCTAATTCCCGAGATTCCAGTTGAATTGAATGACCAGTTTGAAATCTTCAAATCGCGTGAAATTCTTCTGGAATGGAGTCCTAAAGGGGTTCACAAGGCTGAAGGATTAGCAAAGCTGATTGGCCACTTGGGGATTGGGCAAGCACAGGTCATGGCCTGTGGCGATGAAGAAAACGACTTGTCCATGATTGCTTGGGCAGGTCTAGGGATCTGTATGGCCAATGGTGCTAATGCAGTGAAGAAAGTGGCTGATGTTGTAACCCCCATGACTAATGAAGAAGATGCGGTTGCATGGGCAATCCGTAAATATATACTAGGTGAGGAATAAGATGGCATTATTTGAACGATTATTTGGAAAAAATCCTGAGGAGAAACTCGAAGAACCAGTCTTGGCTACTGATGTGGTGCAAGAAGATGATGAAGTAGTAGAACCCCTTGCTACACCGGAAGCGACACAGGTTGATGAGCTTTCCGCAGAAGTAGAATCCGTCATGACATCTGATCAAGAAGATCCAAAACAGCAAACTTTAAATGTCATGGAGCGTTATTATGCACAAAAAGCAGCCTTAGCAGCTCGAGTAAAAGAAGCTCAGGAAACAGGCGAGAATGTAGCTATTCAGACCAAGGAAGAGAGAGTAGTTCTAGCGGATCCGATACCACTAACTGAAACAGATCAGGAAAAGTATGAGCGCAGCCTGGAGAAGACACGAAAAGGATTTGGTACTCGGCTGAATGAGTTTTTTGCTAATTTCCGAACCGTTGACGAGGAATTCTTTGAAGAGTTAGAAGAACTCCTGATTTTATCGGATGTTGGAGTTCAAGTGGCATCGACTCTTGCAGAAGATTTGCGCTACGAAGCCAAGCTTCAAAAAGCTAAAAAATCTGCTGACTTGCAGCGTGTCATTTTGGAAAAATTGGTCACTATCTATGAAAAAGATGGACGATTCGACGAAGTCATCAACATGCAATCAGGCTTAACTGTCATGCTCTTTGTTGGTGTCAATGGGGTTGGTAAGACAACCTCTATCGGGAAATTGGCCTATAAGTACAAACAGCTTGGAAAAAAGGTGATGCTGGTTGCAGCGGATACTTTCCGCGCAGGAGCAGTAGCCCAGCTAGTTGAATGGGGCCGTCGTGTTGATGTGCCTGTCGTAACAGGACCTGAAAAGTCTGATCCAGCTAGCGTTGTCTTTGATGGCATGGAAAGAGCTCTGGCCGAAGAAGTTGACATCCTCATGATTGATACAGCCGGTCGTTTGCAAAACAAGGACAATCTCATGGCTGAGTTAGAAAAAATTGGTCGAATTGTCAAGCGTGTCCTTCCAGATGCACCTCATGAAACACTATTGGCTGTTGATGCTTCAACAGGCCAAAATGCCCTAGTCCAAGCCAAGGAATTTTCAAAAATTACTCCGCTGACAGGTCTTGTCCTAACAAAAATTGACGGAACAGCTAGAGGTGGTGTTGTTTTAGCTATCCGCCAGGAGCTGGATATTCCTGTTAAGTTCATTGGTTTTGGCGAAAAAATCGATGATATTGGAGAGTTTTCATCCGAGGACTTTATGCGTGGTCTACTAGAAGGTCTCGTATAAAAGTTATTGGAATCAATAAAAAACAGAAGTTTTCCTAGTTGGATAACTTCTGTTTTTATTACTTGAGGATGGTGAATTTTACTTATTCCAACAGTCCTCGTTCGCGGTACCAGTTATCTGGTTTCCAGTGCCAGTCTGTACCATAGCTTTTCAGGAGATCAAAGATGGCTTGTGGCCCCATGCTACCTGCTGGATAGGTGTAAAGTGGTGATTCGTTATTAGCCCAGACGCGTACAATCTGGTCAATCAACGTCCAACTAGCTTTTACCTCTTCCCAATGGCTAAAGTTGGTAGAATCACCATTGAGGACATCAAAGAAGAGTTTCTCATAAGCTTCAGGTGAATTACCGAGGGCTGCAGCACTGTGGCGCCAGCTCAACTTAGCAGGTGTCAACGAGAAGGTTGAACCAACTTCCTTGCCATTGATAGAAAGAGAAAATCCTTCTGTTGGCTGGATGTATATGGTGAGAATATTTTGCTCTGAATGCTGACCAAAGATATCTTCTGCCTTCTTAAAAGTGATGGTGATTCGAGTCCCTTTTTCGGTCAGGCGCTTACCAGTGCGGAAGAAGAAAGGGACGTCACGGAATCGATCTGTATCAACAAAGAAAACACCCCCCGCAAAGGTCTCCGTTTGCGAATGACTCGCAATATTAGGCTCATCCAAGTAGCCTACATAGTGGTGGCCGTCAATGCGCCCAGATGTATATTGGCCACGGACAAAATGACGCTTGATTTCCTCATCTGTTTGCTGTTTGAGGTTTTGGAAAACCTTGATTTTTTCTGCCCGAACATCTGACTCCCGAAAGCTTGCTGGTTTATCCATAGCCAAAATGGATAGAACTTGAAGAGCATGGTTTTGAATCATATCTTTGAGGGCACCGGAGTGGTCATAATAGCCACCGCGGTCCTCAACTCCAATAGATTCGGCAAAACTAATTTGAATATTGTCAATAAAATCACGATTCCAGATATGTTCAAAGATGATATTTGCAAAGCGAACAGCGAAGATATTTTGGACCATTTCCTTACCGAGGTAGTGGTCGATACGATAGATTTGATCCTCTTCAAAGGTTTGAGACAATTCTTCATTGAGCTTCTCAGCTGTCTCTAAGCTGGTGCCGAATGGTTTTTCAATAATCAAGCGTTCAAAGCCAGTTCCATCAACAATTCCTTCAGATTTGAGGTGCTTGGCAATTGTTCCGAAAAATTCCGGTGCCATAGATAAAAAGAACACCTTATTATTCTCAGTTTGATATTGCTGACTAAGCTTTTTCTGGAGATTACGAAGAGAAATGTAGTGTTCTGTGTCATTGACATCATGACTCTGGTAATAGAAATGGCTAGCAAACTCATGAGCCTGACGCGCGTTATCTGGTAGACTGCCCAGAGATTCAATGACAGTTGACTCAAAGAATTCTTTAGTCCAAGGACGGCGAGCAGTACCGATAACAGCGAAGTTTTCGGCTAAATGACCAGCTTTGTAGAGTCTAAAAAGAGAAGGATACAATTTGCGTTTTGCAAGGTCGCCACTGGCACCAAAAATAGTAAATAAGACAGGTGATGACATCGTTTCGTTTCCAATCTGTTCTAATGTTTCTTGTATTATAGCATAAATTTTCAGAAAATTCACCTTTCAGATGTTGGCTAAAATACTCTGTAAACATAGGGATTTTTAGGCTGTTGAATCTGAACTAAATCAGTCAATTCTACGATTGGCAAAGACTGTTTTAGGGAATTGTGGTATGTAATATTGATTGTTCCCCGGGCCTTAACCCAAGTATCGTTTGGGAAGTGCTGGGTTTGTCCAGTAGACAATAAACCGTAAACACCCGAGTCAGCAATACAGTGAATAATACCGAATCGAAAGAGAAATTGCTGGTTGGGATTATCAGGGTCATTATAGATAAAGCCAGTCATTTCAATGGTTTTTCCGATAAATTCATTCGGATAATCATAGATGACTTCCATGACTGCCATGTAATTATCGCTGTTAATCTGAATGATGTCCTGATTGAGGTATTGGTCCGCTACTTTTCGCATCTCTTCCTTGTAAGCAGATTTTGTAAAGTAGGTTGAAGTATCTGGTTTGAGGTACTGAACGCTAGTACCTTCTTGTTGTTGTGTTTTTCCATCCACACCGGCTGCCAGTGGGAAGTGATAGCCCTTGGCAGCCACTGTTGTTGCGTCCAGGCTGACAGTGGGGAAAAACCAGGCCACACCGAGTGGAATCAAAAGTAACATCAGGCTAGAGAATTGAGCTACTCTTGTACGCAAATGACTATGTATTTTTAGTTCTTTCATCCAGACTATGAGTTGTACAACAGCTAGTACAAATGTCAAAAACATAGAGAGGAAAGCTAGATAGGAATAGTGAAGATTGATATATTGGTCTAATTTTCCAGTCACATAAAGGTACATGGTCATTTCAAAATAGCCAACTAAAATCAAAAATCGAATCATCTAAAAGCCTCCAATCATCAAGCTGTAGCCTAGAATCATTAGTGTAATCAGTGCAATAAATTGCAGAATGAATTTGTTGGTAAAGTGATTTTTCATCATCAGTAGATTTTTAATATCAATCATTGGACCAATAATGAGAAAAGCCATGACAGGAGCAAAACCAAAACTAGACAACAATGAAGCTCCAATAAAGGCATCGGCTTCTGAGCAAAGTGAAAGAAGGAAAGCCAAGACCATCATGAGCAGAATAGCCGTCAAGGAGTTGTGTCCGATACGGGTCAGGATATAGGTTGGGATATAGACCTGTACAAAACTGGCAAAAAGACAGCCAAAGACCAAATAGCGTCCCATATCAAAAAATTCGTCAATGGCCTGAATGAGGGCATATCCAACCTTAGACCAACCTTGTTTATCTGAGAAGTCGTGAGTGTGACTATTTTTCCCACCCTCTTTTAGAATAGGTTCGCTACTCATGAACCCCCAGAAAAGGCCCAGAACGAAAGCTACCAGAATTGAACCCAGCGCCCGGAAAAGGGCAAAACGCAAGGAATTACCAAAGGCGGTATAGGTTGCAAAAAGTACGATAGGGTTGATGACAGGAGCTGTTGCCAAGAAGGGAATAGCCGTGTAAGTAGGAACTTTTTTTTCCAAAAATCGGTTGACAATGGGGACAATCCCGCACTCACACGATGGAAAGATAAAACCGATAAAAGTTCCAAATAGAATCCGTAAGACCTTGTTTTTAGGTAGAAAGGCATGGACACGGTCCGGGGTAATATAGACATCAATAAAACCGGAAATAATCGACCCAATGAGAACAAAGGGGAGGGCTTCAATGATGATGGATAGGAAAATGGCTCCCATCTGAAGAACAGAAGTAGGCAAGTTTTGAAACAGAGCTGTCATTTTACTTCACATCTTTTTCAGAAGTCTTTTCTGCTGATTTAGGATCCGGAAACTCAATCTCCTCGAGTTTGTCAAACGCAGCAAATTCTTCCAGCATCTTCTCCAAATCATCTTGTTTTTTAAAAGTGATTGCCATATAGACCTCCAAAATACTTATTTTATCTATTATACCCTTTCTAGACAAAAAATTCTCCTATTTGCTTGGTATTTTTTCGTCAAAATCTAGTTCCTTCTTTTCATAAAAGTTTAAGAAATCATGATATAATGAGACTATGAAGACAAGAATGAATGAACTCGTAGAAATGCTTAATCGCTATGCTGATGAATATTATCGTCTGGATAATCCAAGTGTGTCTGACTCAGACTATGACAAACTCTATCGGGAGCTAGTTGAGTTAGAAACGGCTCATCCGGAGCTCATCCTACCCAATAGCCCGACTCACCGTATTGGTGGAAAGATTTTGGACGGTTTTGAGAAATATACTCATACCTACCCTCTTTATAGTTTACAGGATGCCTTTTCTTTTGAAGAGTTGCAAGCATTTGATGAGCGCATTCGTAAGGAATTTCCTCAAGTAACCTATATTTGTGAACTCAAAATAGACGGTCTTTCGATTTCCTTGACCTATGAAGCAGGGCATTTGACCATTGGGGCAACTCGAGGAGACGGCAGTGTCGGTGAAAATATCACGGAAAATCTCAAGCGGGTTAAAGACATACCTCTTAGCTTAACTGAGCCTTTAAATGTGACTGTCCGTGGAGAGTGTTATATGCCCAAAGCTTCTTTTGAACGTGTCAATCTAGAGCGTCAGGAGAAGGGTGAGGCTGAGTTTGCCAATCCGCGTAATGCAGCAGCAGGGACACTCCGTCAGCTTGATACAGCTATTGTTGCTTCTCGCGGTTTAGCTAGTTTTCTATATCAAGAAGCTAGCCCGACAGATGCAGCTAGTCAAGCACAAATTTTGGTTGAACTCAATAGACTGGGTTTTTGCACCAATCATGATTATGTTCTAGCTTCGTCTATTGTAGAAGTTTGGGAATTTATCGAGCAAATTGCTGCTAAGCGCAATGACCTACCCTATGAGATTGACGGCATCGTTATCAAAGTCAATGACCTTGCCATCCAAGAGGAACTAGGTTTTACCGTCAAGGCTCCTCGTTGGGCCATTGCCTACAAATTTCCCGCTGAGGAAAAAGAAGCTGAAATCTTGTCTGTTGATTGGACTGTAGGACGAACAGGAGTGGTTACCCCAACAGCCAATCTGACCCCTGTCCAACTAGCCGGAACGACTGTTAGTCGGGCGACCCTTCACAATGTGGATTATATAGCAGAAAAAGACATTCGTATAGGTGATACGGTCATCGTCTACAAAGCAGGGGATATCATTCCAGCTGTCTTGCGCGTGGTGGAAGAGAAACGAGAACACCAAGAGAAAATGCCTATCCCAACCCAGTGCCCATCTTGCGATAGCTCCTTGATACATTATGAGGATGAAGTAGCCCTACGCTGTATCAACCCACACTGTCCATCCCAAATGATGAACCGCCTAGAACATTTTGCCAGCCGTGATGCCATGAATATCGCTGGTTTAGGAACCTCCATCGTGGAGAAGTTGTTTCAGGCTAACCTGGTCAAGGATGTGGCTGATATCTACCGTCTTTCTGTTGAGGATATTTTACAGCTAGAAGGTTTCAAGGAAAAATCGGCTGATAAGCTTTACCAAGCCATCCAAGCTTCCAAGGAAAATTCTGCTGAAAAGCTACTTTTTGGCCTAGGTATTCGTCATGTAGGGAGCAAGGCCAGCAAAATTTTGTTAGAAAAATTTGGCAATGTGGAAAAAGTAGCCAAAGCCAATGCAGAAGAAATAGCACAAATAGAAGGTCTGGGACAGGTAATTGCTAAGTCCTTGGCGACCTACTTTGGCAGTCAGGACACACAAGAACTTTTGCTAGAATTGAAAGCTGCAGGTGTCAATTTAGCTTATACAGGCCAAGTGGCGGTTGAAAACGGTAAGCTCTCCGGCATGACGGTTGTTTTAACAGGGAAACTAGAAAGATTAAAGCGTAGCGAAGCCAAAGAAAAACTAGAAAGTCTTGGAGCTAAAGTTGTGGGTTCAGTCTCTAAGAAAACCAATTTAGTGATAGCTGGAAGTGATGCTGGCAGTAAATTGGCTAAAGCTCAAGAGCTTGGTATTGAAGTCAAAGATGAGGTTTGGTTAGAAAGTCTGTAAAGAATGATGATGGAAAAAAGAAAACGTGCGCGATTGATTTACAATCCTACTTCTGGTCAGGAAATCATGAAAAAAAATGTGGCAGAAGTTCTTAACATCCTGGAAGGATATGGTTATGAAACCTCTGCCTTCCAAACTACTCCTGCCAAGGATTCTGCAAAAAATGAAGCGACCCGAGCTGCGAAAGCTGGTTTTGATTTGGTGATTGCAGCAGGTGGTGATGGTACCATCAATGAGGTTGTTAACGGTATCGCTCCATTGGAACACCGGCCCAAAATGGCTATCATACCAACAGGAACCACCAATGATTATGCTAGGGCTCTTAAGGTTCCGCGTGGTAATCCAGTAGAAGCGGCAAAATTAATTGGTAAGAATCAGACGATTCTTATGGATATTGGCTTAGCTAAAACCGAGCAAGATGGAAAAGAAGATTATAATTACTTTATCAATATCGCAGCAGCAGGGACTTTAACAGAGCTGACATATAGTGTGCCGAGCCAACTTAAAACCACCTTTGGCTATCTGGCTTATGTCGTTAAGGGAGCTGAGCTATTGCCTCAAGTCAAATTTCGACCCGTCCGAGTCGAGCATGATAAGGGAGTATTTGAAGGTAAGGTCTCTATGATTTTTGTCGCCTTGACAAACTCTATCGGAGGTTTTGAGCAAATTGTGCCAGATGCTAAGCTTGATGATGGTCGCTTTACCCTTATTATGGTAAAAACAGGCAATCTCTTTGAAATTCTCCACTTACTCCGCCTAGTTCTAGATGGAGGTAAGCATATCGAACACAGGCATGTAGAGTACATCAAAACCCAAAAAATCAAGATAGAGCCTATGGAAGATAACTCGGATCGACTCTTGCTTAACCTAGATGGTGAATACGGTGGCGATGCACCAGTCGAGCTAGTTAATTTAGCGAATCATATCGAATTTTTTGCAGATACCGATAAAATTGCTAGTCATGCCATCACTATCGATACGGAAGCTTTACGTCTCGAAAAGATGGCAAAATTATTTGCAGAAGAAGTGACTCATTTGGAAGATAATATTTAAAATATTAAATAGGAAGAAAGGGCAGAATAGTCTCTTTTTTCTTTGTTCGGGTTCATCATCTGAAAATGTTTACATCCTTTTATTTCCTTGACAAAAGCCTTTTTTAGGAGTATGCTTACAAAGTATAAAATTTTTAAAGGAGAATCATTATGGATTTGTCAGCATTGGGACTAGGACTCGCAACTATGGGTGTCAGTATCGGTGAAGGAATCTTAGTAGCTGCCTACCTGAAAGGGACAGCCCGTCAGCCTGAATTGCAGAGCAAATTGATGTCTGGTGTATTTTTGGGTGTTGCGTTTATTGAAGGTACCTTCTTTGTAACCTTGGCCATGACCTTCTTGTTCCGTGGTTAACCACCATAGGTAAAATATAGAAAAGGGGGAAACTTCTTTGGAAGAAAGTGTAAATCCAACCCTAAACCTTGGTCCGGTTAATTTTGATTTGACCATGGTATTGGTCTCTGCTATAACGGTTTTCATTATTTTTTCTCTGGTTTTTTGGGCCAGTCGCAGGATGGAGATCAAACCTACTGGAAAACAAAATGTATTGGAATATGTCTATGAGATGACGATGAGTTTCACCAAAGGAAACTTGGGTGATGAGGAGTCTAAGCGCTATAGTCTATTCTTTTTTGTAGCTTTTACATTTTTGGTAGTAGCAAATAATTTGGGGCTTATGACTAAGATTGAAACAACAGAAGGTTACAATCTCTGGACATCTCCGACAGCAAATATGGCTTATGACCTCGGTTTGGCAACTATTGCAACGATTTTTGTCCATATTGAGGGGATTCGTCGTCGAGGATTTGGAGCTTATCTGAAGGCTTTTGTAACGCCGCTTGCCATGACTCCTATGAACATCCTTGAGGAAATAACCAACTTGGCATCACTGGGTTTGCGTCTGTATGGTAATATCTATGCAGGTGAAGTACTGGTTGGCCTTTTGTTAAAATTGGCTCATGCGAGTGCTTTTGCTTATCCAATAGCCTTCTTGCTAAATGTTGTATGGACTGCCTTCTCAGTCTTTATTTCGTGCTTGCAAGGTTATGTATTTGTCATGCTGGTTTCCATGTATTTGAATAAGAAAATCAGTGGCGGACACTAAAAGAGGAAAGGAAAAGATTATTCATGATTACAGTATTGAGTACAAATGCTATCATACTTGGAAATTTCATTCTGGTTACAGCATCTTTTTTGACCTTAATTATCCTCATCCGCGTTTTTGCTTGGAAGAATCTGACAGGAATTTTTGAAAAACGTGCAGAAAAAATTGCTGGAGATATTGATGCTGCAGAAGAGAAAAATGAAGCAGCAGCAGCCTTGGTCAAACAACGTCAAGTTGAATTAGAACAAGGTCGTATTGAAGCTAAGAAGATTGTCCAAGATGCTGTTGCGAGAGCTAAGGTTGAGAAAAAACATCTTGTTGATCAAGCAGCAGTGGAAGCTCGAGCACTAAAGGATAAGGCCAAGTTAGAAATTGCCGCCGAGAGACTCGAAGCACATGAACAGTTGAAGGTTCAGGTTGCCAATCTCGCTGTTGATTTGGCTGGGAAAATTATTTTAGAGGATTTGGATCAAGCGGCTCATAGTGCCTTAATCGATCGGTATATTGATAGATTAGGAGAGAAATAATGGGTGTAAATGAAGCAACCATTGTGCACCAATATGCTTACCAATTCGTAGAAAACATTGCTTACCGTGATGATATCTGGGCTATTTACGATGAAATTCAGCGTATGATTTCGATTATTCATGAAACCAAGCTGAATCGAATCCTCAGTTCACCAACCATTTCGAGTGAGGATAAAGCGGGTTTTGTTTGCAACCTACGTCAATCAACTTACCGCTTTATCAATGATTTGGTTGAAACACTGATTCAGGATGAGAACTACGACGTACTTTTGCCAACTTTGGAAGATATTTTACTAAAAATTAGCAAGAGTAAAAACGAGTATGACATGGTGGTGACCTCTTTTCAGGCTTTGACAGAAGAGCAAAAACAGCGCTTGACTGCCATTGTTGAGGAAAAATTCTCGGTCAAGGTGCACAATGTTATTGAAGAAATTGATAAAGAATTGCTAGGTGGTTTTATTGTGAATGTGAATCATCGAGTGATTGATACTAGTGTCCGTGCGCAATTAGGAGACATTAGAAAAAAGCTATAAAATAGAAAGTGGTGTTCTTTTGGTCATCAATACACAAGAAATTAGCGCTTTACTAAAACAACAGATTGACGACTTTCAACCAGATTTTGACTATACAGAAACTGGGGTTGTGACGTATATCGGAGATGGAATTGCGCGTGCGCAAGGTTTGGAGAATGCTATGAGTGGTGAACTCCTTATCTTCGAAAATGGAACAATTGGTATGGCTCAAAACTTGGAAACCACTGATGTCGGCATTATCATTCTGGGACCATTCTCAGATATTCGCGAAGGTTCAGTGGTTCGTCGGACAGGAAAGATTATGGAAGTGCCAGTTGGTTCTGCCTTGATTGGTCGTGTCATCAATCCGCTTGGACAACCAGTCGATGGACTGGGAGAGATTCATACCAACAAAACGCGTCCTATCGAATACCCAGCTCCTGGAGTAATGGAACGTAAGTCTGTTAATCAGCCATTACAAACCGGTCTAAAGGCTATTGATGCCTTGGTACCTATCGGTCGTGGTCAGCGTGAGTTGATTATCGGGGACCGTCAGACGGGAAAGACCTCTGTAGCCATTGATGCAATTCTCAACCAAAAAGGTCAAGATATGATTTGTATCTATGTAGCCATCGGTCAAAAAGAATCAACAGTTCGAACTCAAGTTGAGGTCCTTCGTCAATATGGTGCCCTAGACTATACCATTGTGGTAACGGCATCAGCATCGCAACCGTCACCTTTGCTTTTCTTAGCACCCTATGCTGGTGTAGCGATGGCTGAGGAGTTTATGTATGAAGGCAAGCATGTTTTGATTGTCTATGATGATTTATCTAAGCAAGCAGTTGCTTACCGTGAACTTTCCCTCTTGCTTCGCCGTCCGCCAGGTCGTGAAGCCTATCCGGGAGATGTTTTCTATCTTCATTCACGCTTGCTTGAGCGATCTGCTAAAGTTTCTGATGAGCTAGGTGGCGGTTCTATCACAGCATTGCCTTTTATCGAAACTCAAGCAGGAGATATTTCAGCTTATATCGCAACCAATGTCATTTCCATTACAGATGGACAGATTTTCTTGAAGGATGACTTGTTCAATTCAGGGATTAGACCAGCCATTGATGCAGGTTCCTCCGTTTCGCGTGTAGGTGGCTCTGCCCAAATCAAGGCTATGAAAAAAGTAGCTGGTACTCTACGAATTGACTTGGCATCTTATCGTGAGTTAGAAGCCTTCACTCAATTTGGTTCTGATTTGGATGCTGCAACCCAGGCTAAGCTGAATCGAGGACGTAGAACGATTGAAGTCCTCAAACAACCACTGCATAAGCCATTAGCCGTAGAAAAACAAGTTTTGATTCTCTATGCTTTAACGAATGGTTTCTTGGATTCTGTTCCGATTGATGACATCGTGGCATTTGAAGAAGAACTCTATGCTTATTTTGATCTCAATCACGAGTCCTTGCTCGATACGATTCGCACCACAAAAGACTTACCAGATACAGAACTCTTGGATGCAGCTATCCAGGAATTTAAAGATCAATCTGTTTACAAGTAGAGGAGTAGGATATGGCAGGTTCTCTAAATGAAATCAAAAACAAAATTGCATCAACCAAGAAAACCAGTCAAATCACCGGTGCTATGCACATGGTTTCTGCGGCTAAATTAGCCAAATCAGAACAGGCTGCAAAATCATTTGAGATTTACGCCAGAAAGGTCCGTCAGGTTACGACCGACTTATTGCGTTCAGAGCTCATGAATGATGGAGCGACCAATCCGATGTTGCTTCGTCGTGAGATTAAAAAGACCGGCTATATTGTCATTACGTCAGATAGTGGTCTCAAAGGGGCCTACAATTCCACTATTTTAAGAGCTGTTATGGGGATGATTGAACAAGACCACGATAGCAAAGATGAGTATGAAATCATAGCCATCGGTGGTATGGGAGCAGATTTTTTCCGTAACCGAGATATGACCCCCATTTTTGAATTACGTGGCCTTGCGGATCATCCAAGCTTTGATGAAGTTCAAAAGATTATTTCAAAATCTGTTGAAATGTACAAGAATGCGATTTTTGATGCCCTTTATGTCTGCTATAATCACCATGTTAATAGTTTAACAAGTCAAGTGCGTGTTCAACAGATGTTACCGATTGAGGATTTGGACCACAATGAGGTGGATGGCTATACAGCTAGCTTTGAGATGGAGCCCAGTCGTGATGCGATATTGGATCAATTGCTTCCCCAGTATGCAGAATCAATGATCTATGGGGCTATTCTAGATGCAAAAACGGCTGAAAGTGCGGCTGGTATGACAGCCATGCAGACAGCAACTGACAATGCTAAAAATGTCATTGCAGATTTAACAATCCAATATAATAGAGCCCGCCAGGCTGCCATTACTCAGGAAATCACTGAGATTGTAGCTGGTGCCTCTGCTCTGGATTAAGAAAAAGGGGTGGCAAATGGAGCAACCACTTGATGGTGGTGGGATTCAAGTTTGCCATTTTGAGAGAGGAGAAGAGATGAGTTCAGGCAAAATTACTCAGGTAGTTGGTCCCGTTGTGGATGTAGCATTTGCAGCGGATGACAAACTTCCTGAAATTAACAATGCACTCGTTGTCTATAAAAACGACCAATCGAAACAAAAAGTTGTGCTTGAGGTTGCTTTGGAACTAGGGAATGGTATTGTACGTACTATTGCCATGGAATCAACGGATGGCTTGACTCGAGGAATGGAAGTGCTAGACACTGGTCGGCCAATTTCTGTTCCAGTTGGAAAAGAGACACTAGGCCGCGTCTTTAATGTCTTGGGTGAAACCATTGACTTGGAGCAGCCTTTTGCTGAAGATGCGCAACGTGAGCCAATCCACAAAAAAGCCCCAAGTTTTGATGAATTATCAACATCTACAGAGATTCTTGAAACAGGAATTAAGGTTATTGATTTGCTTGCTCCCTATTTGAAGGGTGGTAAGGTTGGACTCTTTGGTGGCGCCGGTGTTGGTAAAACCGTTCTGATTCAGGAATTGATACATAATATTGCTCAAGAACATGGCGGAATTTCAGTTTTTACCGGTGTTGGAGAGCGGACTCGTGAAGGAAATGACCTTTATTGGGAAATGAAGGATTCTGGCGTTATTGAAAAAACTGCCATGGTCTTTGGTCAGATGAATGAGCCGCCAGGCGCTCGGATGCGAGTTGCCCTGACTGGCTTGACTCTTGCCGAGTACTTCCGTGATGTAGAGGGTCAGGATGTCTTGCTCTTTATTGACAATATCTTCCGCTTCACTCAGGCAGGTTCTGAAGTGTCTGCCTTGCTCGGACGAATGCCATCAGCTGTTGGTTATCAACCAACCCTAGCAACCGAAATGGGACAATTGCAAGAGCGGATTACTTCTACTAAAAAAGGTTCTGTTACCTCTATTCAGGCCATTTATGTACCTGCAGACGACTACACAGATCCTGCACCAGCTACAGCTTTCGCCCACTTGGATTCGACAACTAACTTGGAGAGAAAGCTTACTCAATTGGGTATCTATCCAGCAGTAGACCCATTAGCATCTAGTTCAAGAGCTCTAGCTCCAGAAATCGTTGGTGAAGAGCACTATGGAGTCGCCATGGAAGTGAAACGAGTTCTTCAGCGTTACCAGGAGTTGCAAGATATCATCGCTATCCTAGGGATGGATGAACTTTCTGATGAAGAAAAGACTCTGGTTGGTCGTGCGCGCCGGATTCAGTTCTTCTTGTCTCAAAACTTTAACGTTGCAGAGCAGTTTACTGGTCTTCCAGGGTCTTATGTACCAGTTGCAGAAACCGTCAAAGGCTTTAAGGAAATTCTGGCAGGAAAATACGATAAATTGCCAGAAGATGCTTTCCGAAATGTGGGCTCTATTGAAGATGTAGTGGCAAAAGCTGCGAAAATGGGATTCTAGAGGTGCAGTATGGAGCAAATGACTTTACAAATTGTAACACCAGATGGCATTCGTTACGACCACCATGCAGCCTTTATTCTGGTCAAAACCACAGAAGGAGAATTGGGAATCTATCCAGGGCACATTGATTTGATTGCTGTTCTTGAAATTGGTGAGATCAAGGTCCGGCGTGTTGACGATGAAAACCATGTGGATTGGATTGCAGTCAATGGTGGGGTCATTGAAATCTGCAAGGATCGAATCACTATTATTTCCAATTCAGCTGAGCGAGATCGGGATATTGATGTTAGTCGAGCTGAACGTGCTAAACTCCGTGCGGAACGAGAAGTAGAAGAGGCATGCAATACTCATAATGCTGATATGGAACGCAGAGCACGTATTGCCTTGCAGCGTGCTATCAACCGTATACATGTTGGAAAACATTAATATGAATGATAAAAGCTATCCAAATATATCTTTGGATGGCTTTTTATTAGGGAGAAATGAAATCGAATACAAAAAGCGAACATTCGGATTCAAAATTGTGGTATAATGGTTCTAGATTAAACTCAATCTAAAAAGGAGACTACTATGTCAACATTTGAACGTATCCATTTGGTCGTGCTGGATTCTGTGGGAATTGGCGCAGCACCAGATGCCAATGATTTTGTTAATGCTGCAGTGCCAGACGGAGCTTCTGACACTCTGGGCCATATCTCAAAAACTGTGGGACTTGAGGTTCCGAACATGGCCAAATTGGGACTGGGAAATATTCCACGTGAGTTACCGTTGAAGACAGTACCAACTGAGGCTGAACCAGTCGGCTATGCTACTAAGTTGGAGGAAGTTTCCCTTGGTAAGGATACCATGACTGGTCACTGGGAAATTATGGGTCTCAATATTACAGAACCTTTTGACACATTCTGGGATGGTTTCCCTGAAGAAATTTTAACTAAGATTGAAGAGTTTTCAGGTCGAAAAATCATCCGAGAAGCAAATAAGCCATACTCTGGTACGGCTGTTATTGATGACTTTGGTCCTCGTCAGATGGAAACGGGTGAGCTTATTGTCTATACCTCTGCAGATCCTGTATTACAGATTGCAGCTCATGAAGACATCATTCCACTAGAAGAATTGTATCGTATCTGCGAGTACGCACGTTCCATTACTTTGGAACGTCCAGCACTCCTAGGACGTATTATCGCTCGCCCTTATGTGGGTGAGCCGGGGAATTTTACTCGAACTGCTAATCGTCATGACTATGCTGTCTCACCGTTTGAAGAGACAGTACTGAATAAGCTAGCAGATGCGGGAGTTCCAACTTACTCTGTTGGTAAAATCAGTGACATCTTTAATGGTTCTGGTATTACCAATGATATGGGCCATACCAAGTCAAATGCACATGGGGTAGACGTCCTTCTAGAAACACTCCAATTACCAGCATTTACAAGAGGACTCTCTTTCACCAATCTGGTGGATTTTGATGCAGTTTATGGTCATCGTCGCAATCCAGCGGGTTATCGGGATTGTTTACATGAGTTTGACGCTCGCTTACCAGAAATCATGGCAGCCATGAAAGAAAAAGATTTGCTCCTCATTACTGCAGATCACGGCAACGATCCAACCTATGCAGGCACAGACCATACTCGTGAATATGTACCACTCTTAGCTTATAGCCCATCCTTTAAGGGCAGTGGCACTATGCCAGTCGGCCATTTCGCTGATATTTCAGCTACTATTGCAGAAAACTTTGGCGTAGAAAAGGCTATGATTGGCGAGTCCTTCTTACATAGCTTGGTATAAAATGGAAAAAATAACAGTTTATATCAATCCAGCTTGTAGCAAATGTCAGAAATTAAGAGTGCTGTTACAAAGACAAGGTATCGAAGTCGATTGGGTGGATTATTTGAAAACTCCTCTGTCTGCAAAAGACTTGCAGCAACTTCTGAATAAAATGGGTGTTCAGCCCTCTTCGGTCATCCGACTGCCGTTAGAAGAACAAGCTGAACAATCCGAAGACCAACTGCTCCAAATGATGGTTGAAAAACCTATTTTACTCAATAGACCAATTGTCGAACAGCAACACACAGCCTTTCTCTGTCGCCCTTTGGAAATCATCAAGGAAAAAATGCCTGGTTACGATTGGCCAGAGTATTTGTAAGAAATCTCCGACAAAACTTCCTTGAGGTATTCAAATGGAATTTATTATTTCTTGTAAAGATGAATCCCGTCTGATATCTATTTCGTACGAAGGTGGCTATAGTAGTCTCTATGAATGTGAACGATTGTTTATCACATTGAAAGAATACTCAGACTACTTTGAAAGTGAATTAATTCGTTTATATGATATGGGTAAAGATGTTCGAGATCAAATGATTACCGATATTAAACAAACAAGACATCTTGCATTAGAAAAATATTATGATAATAATTGTAAAGACTTTTATTAAATCGAAGGAGACAACATGTCACTATTAGAAAAAATTACTGAAACAAAAAACTTTTTGGAAGAAAAAGGCCTTGTTAAGCCCGAATTTGGTCTGATTTTGGGATCAGGTCTGGGTGAATTAGCCGAAGAAGTGGAAAATGCCATTGTTATCGATTATGCAGATATTCCAAACTGGGGTAAATCAACTGTTGTTGGTCATGCAGGAAAGCTAGTGTATGGTGATTTGGCAGGTCGCAAGGTTTTAGCCTTGCAAGGTCGTTTCCATTTTTATGAAGGAAATCCAATGGAGGTAGTGACCTTCCCAGTTCGCGTCATGAAGGCCCTAGGGTGTGAGGGCGTGATTGTGACTAACGCTGCAGGTGGTATCGGTTATGGTCCAGGTACCCTGATGGCTATCACAGACCACATCAACCTGACTGGACAAAATCCACTGATTGGAGAAAATCTGGAGGAATTTGGCCCGCGCTTCCCAGATATGTCCGATGCTTACACAAAAGCTTATCGTGAAAAAGCACATGCCTTGGCAGATAAAATGAACATCAAGTTAGAAGATGGTGTCTACCTAGGTGTGACTGGACCAACCTATGAAACGCCAGCAGAAATTCGTGCCTTCCAGACCATGGGAGCACATGCGGTCGGCATGTCAACAGTGCCTGAAGTTATTGTAGCAGCTCATTCTGGCCTAAAAGTCTTAGGTATTTCAGCCATTACCAACTTTGCAGCTGGCTTCCAATCCGAACTCAATCATGAAGAAGTAGTGGAAGTTACCCAACAAATCAAGGGCAACTTTAAAGCCTTTATCAAGGCGATTTTGGCAGACTTATAATAGTAATAGCCAGTCATGACAAAAACAAAGTGGGATTTATTTACAGGGAGTTGCAGCTATATTTTGACTATAGTGTATCTTTTCAGCAATAAGCCTATTGTTGCAGGAACTTGGTTTGTAGTAGGAACCATTCATATTGTCAAATATTTTCTTTTAAAAGGAAAGACTAGGCCTGAAATGATGCAAAATACACTGCCAATACGAAACCTGAAAGAATAAATGTTGAGTTCAAACAAATCAAGTCGGAACTCATCTTTACACCAAACATTATATTTAAGAAAGGAATGAAATCCTAACAAAATCCTTTTAAAAAGATGAATAATCAAGCAAGTTAGGTTTGCTATTGATATCCAATTTTATGTAGGATTTTGGACGGTCTTGGTATTTAAATTTATGTCAATCCATATTTCTGCCAAACCTGGCGATATTGCCGATAAAATCTTGCTTCCAGGAGATCCTCTCCGTGCCAAATTTATCGCGGAAAATTTCCTAGAAGATGCTGTTTGCTTCAATGAAGTTCGCAACATGTTCGGCTATACCGGAACCTACAAAGGTCACCGTGTCTCTGTTATGGGGACAGGTATGGGCATGCCCTCTATCTCTATTTATGCGCATGAGCTCATCAACGAATACGGAGTGAAAAAACTGATTCGTGTTGGAACAGCAGGTTCCCTTAACAAGGATGTCCATGTTCGTGAATTGGTCATTGCCCAGGCTGCAGCTACCAACTCAAAGATGATAAACATTGACTGGCCAGAATACGATTTGCCACAGATTGCCGATTTCGATCTGCTAGACAAGGCTTATCATATCGCTAAAGATTTGAACATGACAACTCATGTGGGCAATGTCTTGTCATCAGATAGTTTCTACTCACCAAAACTGTTTGCCCGCAATCTTGAGCTGGGGCAACTCGGTGTCAAAGCGGTCGAAATGGAAGCCGCAGCTCTCTATTATCTAGGAGCTAAGTTTGGTGTTCAAACATTGGCTATTATGACCATTTCAGATAGCTTGGTGAATCCAGAAGAAGATACCACTGCTGAAGAGCGTCAAAATACTTTCACGGATATGATGAAAGTGGGTCTTGAAACTCTGATTTCAGATTGATTTTCTGTAAAATTTCAGAAAAACGAACATAAAACTGTGTAAGAACGTTTTCATTATAGAAATAGTTTATTAAATCTATTGAATAAGGTATAATAGTGGGGTTAATGTTCGCAACACACCAAATTGATTTAAAAAGCATCAGGAGATTTTACTATGATTAATTTGCAAAATTTTGTGCAAGCGATGTATGCCAAGCGCATCGAAGACTGTTCTGACCAAGAGCTGTATTATGCCTTACTTGCTCTATCCAAGCACCGCAGCGAAGCGCAGTATACCAATGAGCAAAAGAAGAAAGTATATTATATCTCTGCTGAATTTTTGATTGGTAAACTCTTGTCAAACAATCTAATCAATCTCGGGATTTACGATGAGGTCAAAACACAGCTAGTTGCTGCAGGTAAAGATTTATTGGCGATTGAGGATGTCGAGTTAGAGCCTTCACTAGGAAATGGCGGTCTTGGTCGTCTAGCGGCTTGTTTCTTGGATTCTATTGCAAGTTTGGGATTGAATGGTGATGGAGTTGGTCTCAACTATCATTTTGGTCTGTTCCGTCAGCTTTTCCGCTTCCATCAACAGGCAGCTGTTCCTAATGAATGGATCACTCCACGGTCTTGGTTGACGGAGTCACCTATTTCATATAAAGTTCCTTTTGCTAACTTTACTCTGACTTCAAAGTTATACGATATTGATGTGCCGGGTTATAAGATGGAGCGTAAAAATCGTCTGCGTCTGTTTGATTTGGGCTCTGTTGATGACAATATCATTGATGATGGAATTGACTTTGATAAGGAGGATATCTTCCGTAATCTAACCCTCTTCCTGTATCCAGATGATTCCAATGACCAAGGGAAAATCTTGCGTATCTTCCAGCAATACTTCATGGTTTCCAATGCAGCACAGCTATTGATTGATGAAGCGATTGCCAAAGGTTCTAATCTCCATGATTTGGCAGAGTATGCTGTGGTCCAAATCAATGATACTCACCCTTCGTTGATTATTCCAGAGTTGATTCGTCTTTTAGAGTTGCGTGGTATTTCTTTTGATGAAGCGGTTGATATTGTGAAGAGCATGACAGCCTATACGAACCATACTATTTTGGCGGAAGCCCTAGAAAAATGGCCTCTTGATTTCTTGAATCGTGTTGTACCACATTTGGTGCCTTTCATCGAGGAATTGGACCGTCGGGCAAAAGCAGTGAAAGACGATGAGTCTGTCAATATCATTGATAGTCATGGGCGTGTTCACATGGCCCATATGGATATTCACTATGGATACTCTATTAATGGTGTGGCAGCCTTGCATACAGAAATCTTGAAATCGTCCGAACTCAAGCCTTTCTACGATCTCTATCCTGAGAAGTTTAACAATAAGACCAATGGGATTACTTTCCGCCGCTGGCTGATGCATGCTAATCCAAGATTATCGGCTTATCTAGACAAGTTGATTGGTCATGACTACCACCATGATGCTTCCAAGTTGGAACAACTCCTAGAATTTAAGAACGACAAGGATTTCAAAAATCATTTGGAAGAAATCAAGCAGCATAACAAACGGAAATTGCAACGCCATATCTTGAAAAATCAAGGTGTGGAGGTGAACCCAGAATCCATCTTTGATGTTCAAATCAAGCGTCTGCATGAGTACAAACGCCAACAGATGAATGTTCTGTATGTCATTCACAAGTATCTGGATATTAAGGCTGGCAACATTCCTGCTCGCCCCCTGACTGTTTTCTTTGGAGGTAAGGCAGCACCAGCTTATACTATTGCACAAGATATCATTCACTTGATTTTGGTCTTGTCACAGGTTATTAAAAATGATCCTGAAGTATCACCGCACTTGCAAGTTGTCATGATTGAAAACTACAATGTAACTGAAGCTAGTTTCATCATCCCAGCTGCAGATATTTCTGAGCAGATTTCTTTGGCTTCCAAAGAAGCTTCTGGAACAGGTAATATGAAATTCATGCTCAATGGGGCATTGACTATCGGTACGGATGATGGGGCTAATGTGGAAATTCATGAGCTAGTTGGCGATGAAAATATCTATATCTTTGGTGAAGATAGTCAGACAGTTATTGATCACTATGCTAATTGTAGCTATCATCCATATAGCTTCTATGAGCGTGAGGGCATTCGTCCATTGATTGACTTTATCACGAGCGATGTCATTCGTAATGCTGGCGGAATTGATGAGCGACTTTGGCGTTTGCAAGATAACCTCAAGCACAATGACCACTTTATGACTCTTCTGGATTTAGAGGATTATATTGTTACCAAGGAGCGTATGTTGGCTGACTATGAAGACCGTGATAGCTGGTTGGAAAAAGTTGTTGTCAATATCGCCAAGGCTGGTTTCTTCTCGTCTGACCGTACTATTGAGCAGTACAATGAAGATATCTGGCATCTTGAAAAGTAATGAGCAGAACAAGGCTAGGAGCAATCCAGCCTTTTCTTATACTTTTTTGAAAATAGAAAGAAGTATCGTAAAATTTTAGTTGAGATAAGTGTTCTCCTTGTCTTGCTAGCTAGTCGGATAATTGGCTATTCTTTGTACTTATAATCTTCGGAAATCACTGGAGTATGCTATAATAGGTCTATGCAAAAACGTCCAACTTCAGCCTATATTCATATTCCTTTTTGTACCCAGATTTGTTATTATTGTGACTTTTCCAAAGTCTTTATCAAAAATCAGCCTGTGGATACTTATCTGGAGAGGTTGATAGCAGAAGTATGCCATTATGATCTGCCTGCCCTCAAGACTCTCTATATCGGTGGAGGGACGCCTTCTGCCCTCTCTGCCCAGCAGTTGGACTATTTATTGACCAACTTAGAGAAAACATTAGATTTGACGCAGCTAGAAGAGTTCACGATTGAAGCAAATCCTGGCGATTTGACAGCAGATAAGATTGCAGTTTTAAAGAATTCAGCCTGTAATCGGATTTCTTTGGGTGTGCAAACTTTTGACAACAAGATGCTCAAGCGTATCGGTCGTAGCCACAATGAAGCCCAAATATATGAAACCGTTGATAGCCTCAAGCAAGCTGGATTTTACAATATCTCCATTGATTTGATTTATGCTTTACCTGGTCAGACCATGGAGCAGGTTGTTGATAACGTCGCCAAAGCTCTAGCTTTGGATATTCCCCATCTTAGCCTATATAGCTTGATTTTGGAAAACCATACAGTCTTTATGAATCGACAGAAGCGGGGAAAACTTCATCTTCCGGGAGAAGATGTCGAATCTGAGATGTTTGAATATATCCTGTCCGAATTGGAGAAACATGGCTTTGAGCATTATGAAATTTCCAATTTTACTAAGCCTGGCTTTGAAAGTCGCCATAATCTCATGTATTGGGATAATGCCGAATATTATGGACTGGGTGCAGGTGCCTCTGGTTATTTAAACGGTATGCGCTACCGCAATCGCGGTCCCATTCAGCACTATCTCAAGTCTATCCAGGAAAAGGGACATGCCCGTCTCCATGAAGAATATTTGACTTCTAGTGAGCAAATGGAAGAAGAAATGTTTCTGGGATTACGAAAAAAATCAGGCGTTTCTATCGCACGCTTCGAAGAAAAGTTTGGACATTCCTTTGAGGAAAGATATGGTAAGATTGTCCAAGAATTAGTCCAAGAAGGTCTCCTACAAAAGAAGGGAGATCGCATTCGCATGACGAAAAAAGGACTCTTTTTAGGAGATACTGTTGCTGAGCGCTTTATCATAGAATAGGAGTTACCATGGGTTTACAGTACGAAGAACACTTTACTATACCTTTTGACATGACAGATGTTAAACAAGAAATTATCATTTCGCAGTTTATCTCCCACTGTCTAGGCATTTCTGGTCGCCAATCCGCAAGCATTGGTCGTAGTGACCTAGATGTTTTTGAGCAATATGGTCTGGTCTGGGTAGTCACAGACTACGAATTATCGATTTTTAGATTGCCAAGCTACAATGAGACGGTTCGCATTGTGACAGAACCTATCTCTTACAATAAATTCTTTTGTTATCGGAAATTTTATGTTTATGATGAAGCGGGAAATTTACTCATTGATATTTTGAGCTATTTTGTTCTCATCCACTTTCAGGACCGAAAAGTAGTACCAGTACCAGATGATTTGATTGCCCCCTATCAGTCTGAGAAAGTTAAAAAAATTCAGCGTTCTCCTCGATACCAAGTCTTGGAAAATCCGGAAAGTAAGGATTATCGTATCCGTTACTTTGATATTGATATGAATGGTCATGTCAACAACAGCAAGTACTTAGAATGGATGTATGACGCTTTAGAATATGATTTCCTGTTGACTCATAGGCCAAGTCATATCCAGCTCAAGTATGTCAAAGAAGTGTCGCCAGGTGGTATCATTTCTTCCAAGGTTGAGTTAGAGAACTTGACCAGCCAACATGAAATCTGGTCTGAAGGACATATTCATGCCCAAGCCATTATCCAATGGGAGAAACGCGATGACAGATAAGGACAAGTGGCTGGATTGGGCTATCCGCCTTCAAAGTCTAGCTCAAAATGGTCTGGCTTATTCCAAAGATGTCTTTGATTTGGAGCGTTTTGAGGAAATTCGCCAGATTGCTGCTGAAATGCTAGTTACTCCTTCTGGTCTTCCTATTGAAACAGTAAAGGAGCTTTTCTGCAACGAATCTGGCTACCAGACACCAAAAATTGATACCAGAGCCGCTATTTTTAAGGATATGAAAATTCTTCTAGTTCAGGAGAGAGATGGTCGCTGGGCTTTACCGGGCGGTTGGTGTGATGTAGACCAGTCTGTCATGGATAACACCATCAAGGAGGTTAAGGAAGAAGCCGGCTTGGAAGTACAGGCTGAAAAGGTCATTGCTATCTTGGATAAGAAAAAGAACAATCCAGCTCAGTCTGCTCACCATGTGACCAAAGTTTTTATCCTGTGTACTAGCATGGGCGGAGAGTTTGTAGCCAATTCAGAAACTCTTGCCTGCGAATATTTTGAGTTAGATAAGTTGCCAGTTTTGTCCGAAGGCAAAACCACTGCCAAACAGATTGCTCTCTGCTTTGAAGCTGCAGCGGACGAGCATTGGCAAACCAGATTTGATTAAGGAGATAGTAGTGACTTATAAAGGATATTTGATTGATTTGGATGGGACTATTTACAAGGGGAAAGAGCGAATTCCTGCTGGTGAGCGTTTTGTGAAGGAGTTACAGAAACGCCAGATTCCCCATCTTTTTGTGACCAACAACACGACTAGGACACCAGAACAGGTTCAGACCATGTTGGCGGAAAACTTTGAGATACAAACACCACTCGATACAATCTATACCGCCTCTCTAGCTACAGTGGACTATATGAATGACATTGGTCGAAAGAAAACGGTCTATGTCATCGGAGAACACGGTCTCAAATCTGCTATTGCCCAAGCTGGGTACATAGAGGATAAAGAAAATCCAGCCTATGTTGTGGTGGGACTAGATTGGCAGGTTGACTATGAGAAGTTTGCCACTGCAACGCTAGCTATCGAAAAGGGTGCAGTGTTTATCGGAACCAATCCAGACCTTAATATCCCAACGGAACGTGGTCTCTTGCCTGGGGCAGGGTCTCTTTTGGCTCTTCTTGAAGCAGCGACTCGAATCAAACCACATATTGTTGGAAAGCCTCAGGCTTATATTATGAATAAGGCTTTGTCTCACCTAGGTACCAAGCTAGAAGAAACCATCATGGTGGGAGATAATTATCTGACGGATATTCGAGCAGGTATTGACAATGGCTTTCCCACTCTTCTAGTTCTGACTGGTTTTACCAAGGAAGAAGAAGTGGCTGATTTGCCCATTGCGCCTAGCCATATCCTCAAGAGCCTTGATGAATGGAGTTTTGATGAAAACTAAAATACAAGTTATGTCGACTGTTCTGACGAACCTATCGGCCGCCATACTGTTAACCATTTACCTAGCTTGGCTTTTCTATCCGCTGGAAATACAGTGGTTGAATCTGGAAAAGGTCGTCTATATGAAAGCAGAGGATATCCTCTATAATTTTCATATTCTGATGCAGTATTTGACAAATCCCTTTCAACATGTCCTAGCTATGCCTAATTTTTCTTCCTCAGCCGATGGACTTCATCATTTCCAACAGGTCAAGTGGCTTTTTCATTTGACCCAAGGTATTTTTTTGTTGAGTTTACCAGGAAGTATCATGTTCTTTAAAGAGGTTGTGAGAAAAGGTTATGGAAATCTCTTTCAGAAAGTCTATCTCTGGATGGCTATTATTCCCTTGTTACTTGCTCTTTTGGGAACCTTGATTGGTTTCAATTCTTTCTTTATTCTCTTCCACCAAATCCTCTTTGTGGGCGACTCAACATGGCTCTTTAATCCCAATACAGATCCTGTTATCTATATTTTGCCAGAAGCGTTTTTTCTACATTGTTTTATTGTTTTTTTCATTATTTACCAATGTTTTACCTGGGTCAGTTGGATTCTGTGTGTTAAGATTAAGAAATGAGTCTTCTTTCACCCTGTGAAAGGAGACTTATTTTATGGAATTGTGTCACTGTGATACCTTCCTTTAAGGAGTTATCCATTTGTTTTGTGAGATGGGCATAACCTAAGCTGGTTTCTTTTCAAATATTATTCAAAAACACTTGAATTTAATATATGTTTTCGCTATACTGAATGCTGGATAAATCAAAAATTAAGAATATTTGTGCTCACGTACATTTTTTGAGTATTTTAAAAACGTCTGAATAGGAGCTAATAATGTGTTTAAAAAAATAAAATATGGTATTCGTAAGTTGAGCGTCGGATTAGCATCGATTGCAATTGCTAGTATGTTTATCGGAGTCTCTCCTTCAGTACAAGCGAGACAGCAGACAGAGCCATCGCTTACTACCCATCCATCTTCCAATCGAAAAGAAGCAAACCTGCTATCTATCTCCTATGCTGATTTAACAGCAATTGAACAAACCTTGATTCGTTCGGAGAGGTTGATAGAAGTAACGGAACAAACTTACATATTGGTTTATAAACCAAGTTCTGTATCATCGAAAGAGTCTCATCTTCCTAAGACTTCCTCCATAGAAGACTATAACCTATTGTTATTGGGAATCGGCTCATTAGCTACTCTATTGTTTGTAGTGAAAAAAAGAAAAACGACAGCTCTGATATTACTATTAGGTGCAAGCTTGGTGAGCACTTCGTCACATATGATGAGCGCGGATGAAGCCTTGCAGTTTTTGTCGCTTTCATCAGTAACGGTACCGACATCTAATCAGTTAACTGTGGGTGATATAAAGAACTATGACTACGTTGGCTACATCCCTTTATCAGCTCTTCCTATGGATAGTGCTGTACGGTTA
This sequence comes from Streptococcus minor DSM 17118, assembly GCF_000377005.1. Lineage (GTDB taxonomy): Bacteria > Bacillota > Bacilli > Lactobacillales > Streptococcaceae > Streptococcus > Streptococcus minor. The sequence goes on along the minus strand of NZ_AQYB01000033.1, from coordinate 396,549 downwards.
TATGCCAATAAAATCTTGAAGGAGGAGGGTGAACCTCGTGATGTTCAGCCAACACCCAATCCTCCTTCAGAACCTCCAGTAGTTACAGAAGCCCCACCAACACCCCCAGTAGTTTCGGAACCCAAGGATGAGCAGCCTCCAACCCCTCCAGTGGTTACAGAAGCCCCACCAGCGCCCCCAGCGGTTTCAGAACCCAAGGACGAAAAGCCATCTGTTCCACCAGTGGTTACAGAGGCCCCACCAGCGCCCCCAGCGGTTTCAGAACCCAAGGACGAAAAGCCATCTGTTCCACCAGTGGTTACAGAGGCCCCACCGGCTCCCCCATCAGATTCAAAACCTAAGGATGAAGCGCCATCTATTCCACCAGTGGTTACAGAAGCCCCACCAGTAGATTCAGAACCCAAGGATGAGCAGCCTCCAACCCCTCCAGTGGTTACAGAAGAACCCCCAAAACCACCAGTAGATTCAGAAACGACAGAAGATGAGTCCGTTTCCCCAGACGATCCCAAACTTCGTCTGGAAACTATTGAAAGAGTAATGGATAGTTATAAAAATCTGGACTACCATTCAGAAGAAATCTACCGAGCAGCTGGGTATAGAAATAAACGTCCCGATTACAGCCATCTAGACAGTTTGCAGCTACAAGACTCTTTTGAGCGTGTCAAACAAACATTAGATCTTGTCATTCCGATGCTAATAGATTCTACACCCTCAGACATGGCACTCCAAGAAAAAGAAGAATATCTCCTGACTCATAAGGCATCTATTCTTTTGGGATTGGCCTATCTAGACAGATGGTACAGCATCCCCTTATCAGAGCAACGTCTTTTAAAAGATACTGTGTTAGAATACGTAAAACATTCTTCCGAGTCCCTTCCAATCTGGTTAGTGACACTAGGAAATCAGTCCATAGATGATCCATATTTACCAGAGAATACTGCTCACCTATTTGAAAGTCGATTTGCAAAAGTCACTAATGCTCCAACCATTTATGAATTTTTGAAACAAGAAGTAGCAATCTATCAACCTCAAACATCCTTGAATGACTGGTTTAAGCAAACAAGTAAAGCCTATATTGCTGAAAAACAGCCACAATCGGTTCCTATGAATATTGAAATTGTTGAGCGATTAAATCAGTTGAACTTACAAAATTTCTATTTGCCACTCCTTACCATGACAGAACCTTCCATTTACATCATCCCTACAGCCACAACCCTCACTTTTGGAGATATGGCAACTTATGTAGAGGAGAGTTTGGAACAAGTTGATTCAACAGCTTATGCTAACAAAATGGAAGAGCTAAAACAATTGATAGACAAGCATGCTCAATATCAGACAGACCACATCGATGTTTGGTATCGGCTTGCTAAAGAGGGTGTGAAGAAGAGATTGATGAATGGGTCAGTGGTAGTCTTTGATAGCTTATTGCAACAAACCACTAAGCAATGGGCAGCAAAAACGGGTCCTACTTCAACAAGAGCTGTTCGAGAGGTTTTGGCTCCATCAGGTCGTTACCATCATCGCACGCCAAATGCTGATGCATTTTCAAACGGCGACCTCATTCAATTTAGTGAAACCCCCATTTTACGAGATGACCTATCTCAAGGTGGCTCTATTTGGACGCATGAGTTGGTACATGCTTTAGAAGATACAGTCTATCTTGGAGGTCATGGACTAAGACCAGGTGTCGGTCAAGAAAGTTATGCTGAAGGTCTATTTCAAACAGTCCGCGATAGGAACGCTGGTTCAATTGGTTTAAATTTATATAGCACATTGACAACTGATGAGAAAAAACGTCTCTCAACAGTTAACACCAGTCCAAGCCGTTTCCAGAATAGCCAGGATTTAAAAGAGTACATGCATCGATTGTTTGATGTATTATATGTGTTAGATTTAGCAGAAGGGAATGCTCTACTTCAAACTTCGGAACTAGGTCGCAATCATTTGATTGGGCGGATGATTGGGGTAAAAGACCCAGATACGAATCATCATACGGATCAGGTTGTCGAAGCTAGTGATGTCAATAAGCAACTCCGAACGATTGATGATTTGATTGACAATCAGATTGTTATCAAACGCCATGATTTTAGAGGTAAAGTTAGCATTATTCGCGGTCCATCAGCAGATAGAAATACCTATGTTAGCGTCCCTTTGTTTTCTCCTATGTTTGGCCTGTTAGAAAATCCAAATGGAGCTTCTGGGGGCTATACCTTTAGACGTACAGCTTTTGAATTGTTGGCTCATAAAGGCTATGAAGAAGGCATGATTCCTTACATATCCGATCAGTATGCTGCTCAAGCCAAGTCCGAGGGCATAGAACTGAGCGATCAATATATTGTCTCACAGATCTTTAAAGATGATCCGACGATTAACAGCTTATCAGACTTCAAAAAAGCGATGTTCAGGGAGAGAGAAGCGAAAGTTTCAAGCCTAAAACCCATCACTATTACATATGAAAACCAGCCAGTGACTTTACAGAATTTTAGTGACATTGAACATCATATGAAAGAAGCTCTAAGAAAAGATTCCATTAGAATGTGGCGAACGCAAGGTGAAGCTGCAGGGCATGTTTATCAACTAAAATTAGCTATTTTCAAAGCCTATTTCGAAGATACAAAGGAATTCCAGGAGAGTATCTTTTTATCAGACAATTAAGTAGAAACTCATTTACTGATTAAACAAGTTTTATAGGAAATTTTAATTCTATTTAGCTGAAAAATATCTTGACACAGATGACAAATTACAGTATAATGAGGAAGACTTTGAAATTGAGGGGAGTGAAAAAAATGTCAAAAACTGTAGTACGCAAGAATGAGTCACTTGATGATGCTCTTCGCCGTTTCAAACGTGCGGTTACCAAAGCTGGTACACTTCAAGAAACACGTAAACGTGAATTCTACGAAAAACCATCTGTAAAACGTAAACGCAAATCAGAAGCAGCTCGTAAGCGTAAAAAATTCTAATAGAATATGAAAAACAGCTGCAAGGCTGTTTTTTATTGTACAAATCTATCTTTTAATTAAGGAGGATACCATGAGTATCTTAGTAACAGGTGGCTGTGGCTATATTGGAAGCCATACCGTTGTTGAATTGCTGAATCTGGGTCAAGATGTGGTCATTGTTGATGATTTATCCAATGCCAGTTCCTTAGTCGTAGACCGTATTGAAGAGATTACGGGTAAGAGGCCAGCTTTTTATCAGCTAGATGTATCAGATAAGGAGGGTCTTCGTGCTGTCTTTACCAAGGAAAAGATAGAAGCAGCCATCCATTTTGCAGCTTTTAAGGCCGTGGGTGAGTCAGTTCAAAAACCAGGTGCTTACTACCAAAATAATATCATGTCCATCCTATCTTTGGTAGAAGTAATGCCTGAATTTGGTGTCAAAAAGATTGTCTTCTCCTCTAGTGCGACAGTTTATGGCAGTTTCAATCCTTCTCCTTATAAGGAAGATATGCCAGTCGGTATTCCGACAAGTCCTTATGGCCAAACCAAGGTGATGTGTGAGCAGATTTTACGAGATATTTTCATATCAGATCCAAGCTGGTCTATTTCCTTGCTCCGTTACTTTAATCCTATCGGGGCTCATGAGTCCGGTTTGATTGGAGAAGATCCATCTGGTATTCCTAATAACCTCATGCCTTTTATCGCTCAGGTAGCAGTTGGAAAACGTGAGTTTCTCAACATCTTCGGGGATGATTATGATACACCAGATGGAACCTGTGTGCGAGACTATATTCATGTAGTTGATTTAGCCAAAGGACATGTTAAAGCGTTGGATAAGCTCAATGAAGCGCCTCTAGTTTATACTTATAATTTAGGTTCAGGGCGAGGAACCAGCGTCCTAGAATTGGTCAATACTTTCGTTCAAGTGACAGGAGTAGAAGTCCCTTATCAAATGGCTCCACGCCGAGCAGGTGACCTACCTTCTTTCTATGCCAATGCAGATAAAGCACTAGCTGAACTAGCTTGGAAGACAGAAAAAAGTATTGAAGATATGTGTCGAGATACTTGGAACTGGCAATCTAAGAATCCAAATGGCTATGGAAAACAATAAAAAATAAGAAGTTGAGTTAAATCAACTTCTTATTTTGACTTGCAATTCAAGGTTTTCAGGAGAATCTGGGGATTTCATAAAAAGAAAAAGAGTCTGGGGATATTGCATTTCCCAGACTTCTTTCTATTATTTATTTTTCAATAAGTCACGGATTTCCACAAGAAGTTCTTCTTGTGTTGGTCCAGCAGGAGCTTCTTCCTCAACTTTTTTAGGCATCGCTTTTTCAGCAGCTTTCACTACGAAGAAAAGAGAAGTACCAACAATCAAGAAGTTGATGATTGCGCTTAAGAAGCTACCGTATTTAACACCGTTCCAAGCAAGTTGAGAGATGTTTTCAACGTTTGCAGCTTTCAAAGCTGGGTTCAAGATGAGTGGTGTGATGATGTCAGTAACCAATGAAGTGATGATGGCTCCAAAAGCTCCACCAATAATAACAGCAACTGCCAAATCAAGCACATTTCCTTTAAATAAAAAGGCCTTTAAATCTTTTAACATATCCTAAACATGTCCTTTCATAAATATTATATTTGAATATTATATAGTATTTTGAAAAAAAATCAAGCATTCTATCCTGAAAAATTTACATTTGACCTATTTTGTTATAAAATAGAAAATGGTATGGTATGCTTAAACTCAGCATGAATCCTTGAAAGGAGGTAGTGGATGATTTCAAAAGATAAAATCAATGACATTAAACACTCTGTCAATATCGTTGATATTATTGGTGAGTCAGTTGCCCTCACAAAGGCTGGCCGAAATTATCTGGGACTTTGTCCCTTTCATGGTGAAAAAACGCCTTCCTTTAACGTTGTAGAAGATAAGCAATTTTATCATTGTTTTGGTTGTGGGCGTTCAGGAGATGTGTTTAAGTTCATCGAGGAAGCACGTGGAGTTTCTTTTTCAGAAAGTGTGCAGATTGTAGCTGAGAAGGCTGGATTTCAGCTTGATATCCCTGTTACAGACAGACAGACTAAAAATGGAAATCATCCCAACCAAGTCCTTTACGAGATCCATTCAGAAGCTAACAAGTTTTATCATGCTCTTCTGATGACGACAAAGATGGGAGAAGCAGCACGCCACTATCTATACCAGCGTGGCTTGACAGATGAGGTCATCAAGTATTTCCAAATTGGTCTAGCTCCTCAGGAAGCTAATTACCTCTATCAGCATTTATCTAAAAAATTTGTAGAAGCTGATTTGCTTCATTCAGGACTTTTCAACACTGGCAATGCCAACATGATTTATGATGCTTTTCAAGGCAGAATTATGTTTCCGCTGACGGATGAGTATGGTCGTGTGGTTGCATTTTCTGGTCGGATTTGGACAGAAAAAGATTTGGCTGATAAGCAGTTGGCTAAGTACAAAAATAGCCGAGCAACAGCTATATTTAATAAGAGCTATGAGCTCTATCATTTGGATAAGGCTAAGGCTTCTATCAAAAAGCATCGGGAAGTCTATCTGATGGAAGGTTTCATGGACGTGATTGCAGCCTATCGGGCTGGTCTTGAAAATGCTGTCGCTTCTATGGGAACAGCTCTGACAGCAGACCATGTCCGCCACTTAGCTAAGTATTGCCAAAACATTGTTTTGACGTATGATGGAGATAAGGCTGGACAAGCAGCAACTGCTAGGGCTTTGGAAGAATTGACAGATTTCAAGGTTGAAATTGTTTTTTTACCAGACCAGATGGACCCAGATGAGTATATTTCCAAGCATTCAGCAGAAGCTTTGGCGAATGTCCTAACCAAGTTCAGATTGACAGGTGTAGAGTTTTTGATTCAATATCTGAAGCCTGAAAATCCTGATAACCTACAAATGCAGATTGATTTTTTGGATAAGATTGCTCCTATCATTGCTCAGACCTCTTCCATTACTGCGCAAAATACCTATATTTACAAGGTATCAGATATGCTGGTTGATTTTGATTACCAGCAGGTGGAGGATGTGGTGAATCGGGCAAGAATTCACAACCGAAAGCAGCGACAAGAAGCTGCTCGTGTTCCGCAGGATTCCTATGTCAAACCACTGAGCCAGCCGATTATTTCTCAGCAGGAAAGGATTACCAATCTGATTCGGACAGAAAATCACTTGCTATATCGGATGACTGAGCACCCTTATCTTCTAAATGAATATCGATTGAGAGAGGATTTTCATTTTGTCACTCCTGAGTTGCAGACCTTGTTTGAGGTTTTAAAAGCTAATGGAGAAATTACGGCTTATGATTTGGCTGAACTAGATGAAGCAGTTCAACGAGCTTGGTATCGGGTTTTAGAAGAAAAACTGCCAGATGAAATCGGCGCCAATGAGATAGAAGACTTAGAATTCAATCGTCACCGAGAACAGATGAGGAGAGAAAATCGAAAAAGGTTAAAAAACGTTCGGGAACATTCTCATGTCGGAAACGATCAGCAGGCTCTTGATGAGATCGCAAGACTCATTGCACAAAAAAGAAAAATGGAGTAACTATGTCAGTAAAAAAAGCAGAAAAGAAAACAGAAGTCACTACTTTTGATGTTCAAGTAGCAGATTTTATTCGCAACCATAAGAAGGCAGGCACAGCCATTGATGATGAAATCAATGATAAATTAGCTATTCCTTTTACCTTGGATGCGGATGGCATTGATGATTTGTTACAACGGATTCAAGATGCAGGTATTTCAATTGTAGATAAGGATGGCAATCCAAGCTCACGTGTTATGCAGGTTGAAGAAGAGAAGGAGTTGACAGATGAAGAGTTGCTGGGAAGTAACTCGGCCAAGGTCAATGACCCAGTGCGTATGTACCTGAAGGAAATCGGTGTTGTCCCACTTTTGACGAACGAAGAGGAGCAAGAGTTGGCTCTGGCTGTTGAGGCGGGCGATGTGGAAGCCAAGCAACGCTTAGCAGAAGCTAACTTGCGATTGGTTGTATCCATTGCCAAGCGTTATGTTGGACGAGGCATGCAGTTCCTGGATTTGATTCAGGAAGGCAATATGGGCTTGATGAAGGCTGTTGATAAGTTTGATTATTCCAAAGGTTTCAAATTTTCAACTTATGCTACCTGGTGGATTCGTCAAGCTATCACACGGGCTATTGCAGACCAAGCTCGGACAATTCGTATTCCAGTTCATATGGTTGAGACAATCAATAAGCTAGTTCGCGAGCAGCGCAATCTCCTGCAAGAATTGGGTCAAGATCCAACACCAGAGCAGATTGCAGAGCGGATGGACATGACGCCGGATAAGGTTCGCGAAATCCTCAAGATTGCCCAAGAGCCGGTTTCCTTAGAAACACCTATTGGTGAAGAAGATGATAGTCACTTGGGTGATTTTATTGAGGATGAGGTAATTGAAAATCCAGTGGATTATACAACCCGCGTCGTTTTACGTGAACAGTTGGATGAAGTTTTAGATACCCTGACTGACCGTGAAGAAAATGTATTGCGTCTACGTTTTGGACTAGATGATGGAAAAATGCGTACATTGGAGGATGTTGGAAAAGTTTTCAACGTTACCCGTGAACGGATTAGACAAATTGAAGCCAAGGCTCTTCGGAAACTCCGCCATCCTTCTCGTAGTAAACCGCTAAGAGATTTCATGGAGGACTAACAATAGCCTAGAGCCTTATTTGGTTATTCGCCTAGGGCTCAAGAGAGTACTGCTAATAACAGTGCTTCTTAGAATGCAAAGAAGGCTTGTTCCACTCATAGTGCTATTGCCGTCTTTCCAAAAGTTTAGAAATTTACATTTTAAGATATAGTTGGTCGTTTATCGGGTTTCAACTTGCTATTGGATGTTTGCTGATTTGTAGAAAAAGAATGATGAGAATACCGAGCTCGAAAATGAGGGAGAAGAAATGTATACAGAAGATGAAGTGAAAGATATTCAAGAACGCATTTTTAGTGCTCTTGAAGAGGTCATTGACCCCGAATTGGGGATTGATATTATCAATCTAGGTCTCATCTATGAAATCCGTTTTACAGATGGTGAAGCAGAGATTGATATGACACTGACGACCATGGGTTGTCCATTGGCAGACCTGATTACAGACCAAATTCATGATGTCTTGAAAGATATACCAGAGGTCAAGAATGTAAATGTCCGTCTCGTTTGGTCGCCACCTTGGACTATTCAAAAAATGAGTCGATATGCCCGTATTGCACTAGGGATAAAATAGGCAAGTTTTAACTACAATAAGATACAGTTCTCATCTTGAGACTGTATTTTTTAAAGTCAAGAAAAGAGTTTATGAAGCATTAATTGTCCGTTCGATGCTTGATAACTATCAGCTAATTTATGTTTTGAATGCAGAATTGCCTATCCAATACGAGATGCTGCCTCGTTTGGTTGCGTGATAGTGCTGCCTCTACAAACCGTCAATAGATTTCATTTTAGTCTCTTATAAAGAGATAAGCCCTGATCACTGTATGTTGTTCTCAATCGTTGGAATTTATATCCAATTTTTGAGGCCAATACAGCTGATAAGGGCTTTTTACTGTTGCTAATTTAAAGAGTAATTAGTTTGTTGCCACTTCTGACGCGACTGATAGCCATAGCGACTATAAAGTAGAATAAGGCAAAAAGAAGGAGAACACCAATGGTCGGTAGGTAGCTACTAAGCTCACTGGACATGTCTTGGTTGCTCTTGACAACATAGTAGACAGGAAAGAGTTTAGCAAAGTTGAGAACTGGTTCGGACAAGACTTGGAGTGGAACAAAGACCCCTGATATGAAAGAAAGGCCTAAACCGAGAACTGTTGACAGACCAGAGTAGAGGAAGCGGTTATTGCCAATGATAACAGATGCCAGAAAGGCCATTGATAGAGCAGCACATGCAAAGGCAAAGGATACCAAGGCATATTTTAGAAAGATAGGTTGAGATAGAAGATTAGGTCTAAAAATTAAGGAACCTGTGATAAAGAGAAAAGTGATAAAGAATGCAATGACGCTACAGGCTATCAACTTGGCTTGGTTGATTGAAACTAGGCTAGTTGATGAGATCAACTGCCGTTGGAGAACTTTTATTTCCTGGAAGTTGGAAAGTAGTAGGCCAAATAGAGTGATAAAAATGGATATCAAAATATAGGTCATAAAGTTGAAGTAAAACTTGGCCCAAATACTGGCTTCGTTTTGATCGCTACTGTTCTTATTTTGTAGGACAACCACCTTGGCTTCCTTTGAGAAAGCCTGATTGAGTGTCTCGAAATCCATGCTCTTTTCTTTCATTATCGCTTTGGCAAAAGTAAAGTATCCATTGACCAAGGAGTACACTAAACTCGAACTGTTACTATTATTGGTGATGACCTGGATGGGGGATGTTTTTTTCATCATCTCGTTTTCCAAATCCACTGGTAGAACAATGATGCCATCCATTTCTCCTACAAAAATACGTTCCCTTAATGTCTCAAGAGGTTGGTCAGAAACTTCAACTTCATGATGGTTTTCCAAATACTCTTGAAAGGCATCGCCTAGGCTACTTTTTTCCTGCCGAACGAGAATCAAATCGAGAGAAGTATTGGAAAAATCTCCCCTTTCCTGAGGACTGAGGCTTTGATTAAGAGCTGACAGGATAAAGAATACAAGAGAATAGATGAGGATAATCCACTTCATCCGCCAAATGCTGGTCATCAAATATTTAAAGACTGTCATACTGGTTCCTCCTCAGTAGTAGTGTGGCCAATCCTAGGGCTAGTATGGAATAGGCTCCTAGCGTGGAGATAGCAAAGACGAGATTGCTACTGTTTGTCAGATTGTTTATCTGATACAAGGTGTCTGTTAGGATAGACATCGGATTGAACTTAGCAAAGAGTGGGGCATGTTTGTAAATCAGAAAACGCACTTGTATGGACATCAAGCCAGCTGCAAAGCTTAGAACATTGGTCAATAGAACTGCAAATATGACTTTGGTCGGCTCTTTGATTTTTTTGATGGCTCCTAGTGCATAACCAAGAGCTGTTCCACATAGATTGCCCATAAAGATTAAAAGCAAACTCTCTAAAGGATTTGAAAAAAGTTGAACCTTTAAAAAGTACACCACGTAGATATACAATAACAAAATTGCTATCATGGTTAAGGACATGTTGACAAAAAAGGAGGAGAGTATAAAGGTTGATTTTTTAAAGGGAGAGGAAGTTAGACGGGCTCCTAAAGTGGATAAATTAGGCTGAATGACCATACAGCTGGAGATAGCTCCAAACATAGAATAGAAACAGACCATTGCAAAGAGTGAATAGAAATAGACTGCAATCGGTTCTGTTTTTTGCTCTTCCTGCTGGACGGGAGATACTGAAAAATCAAGATAATTAGCAGCATCTCCCAAGGCTGTAGCCTGCTCCATTTGACTGAGGATGGAGCGTACGATAGATGGTTTGACACCACTCAAACTGGTAACGACCAATTCAGAGTCTTTGTTTACATAGGCCTCCACTTTTTTGTTTTTAAGCAAATCTTGGCCTTCTTGATCATTTTCAACTAGCCTTGTATCAAAGAGACCAGTTTCTGGGAAGACATAGGCTGCAAAAGATTCTTTTTGAACTGCAACGGGTATGGTTTCAACCTGAAAGGAAAAAGCACTGGTGAGAGCGACATGGAAGAAAGTCGCTAGTAGAGCAGGGAAAAGGAGTACCCAAAAGGTAAAACTTTTATCCCTCAAGATGGATTTTGCTAAATAATAGATTGATCTCAATAAATCCTTCATTTTAATCACGCAACTCCTTTCCTGTAAATGAGAGGAAGACATCGCTAAGACTAGGCTGCTCACTGTAGAGCTTCAAGTAGGCCAAGTTATGTTGCTCTAGCAGCTGAGCTATAGCTACAATGTTGCTTCCTTTTTGAGAAAATTGGAGAATGTAAACAGCTTTATTTTTATCCATCAGTTGCAAGTGAGGAAGATTTTCCATTTCTTTGATGATATCAGGTGCAGCTTGCTCCACCAATTCTAAATGGATGATTTCCTTTGTTGCAATCATGGATTTGAGCTCTTCCGGAGTACCATCGATAACATTGTGTCCTTTATCCATGATGATGATGCGGTCGCATAAGCTATCTGCTTCATCCAGATAGTGGGTGGTATAAACAATGGTAGCCCCTTCTTTATTGAGGCGTTTGATTCCTTGTAAGATAAAGTTGCGACTTTGGGCATCAACAGCCACAGTCGGTTCATCCAGAAAAATCAATTTTGGCTTATGGGCAATCCCACAGGCGATATTTAGTCGGCGCTTGAGACCACCACTTAATTTATTCGGATAAAATTTTCGATAATCTTCTAAGCCAACAAAGGCAATAGCTTCATTTACCAATACTTTGCGTTTTTGTTTATCCTTGATATAGAGGCCGCAGAAGAAGTCGATATTTTCGAAGACAGTCAACTGTTCAAAATAGGCCAATTCCTGAGGGACAACTCCAATGTTCTCCTTGATATGATAGGCATTTGGAGTCATAGCTTCACCAAAGATGCGAATATCTCCCTTGTCATAGGTCAACAGGCCCAACATGCAGTTGATAGCAGTCGTTTTACCACAACCATTTGGCCCTAAGAAACCTAGGATTTCACCTTCGTTGACTTCTAGGTTAAAATGATCAAGAGCTACCAATTCTTTGTATCGTTTGACTAACTGTTTGATTTTAATTGTTTTCATGAAAAACTCCTTTTCTATACCTGATAGTGATGATGCTTTCCTTCTATATCTACTATACCTTTCTATATTTTAAATAACTAGTGTCTCTGATCACAAGTTTATGTGAAAATAATCATATTTTCTTTGGAAAGACTAGCCATTCTGTATGAAATACCTTATACTAATAATAGAATGGAATTTGGGCAGTGTATCTTATGAACATAAATATCGTCTAAGAGTTGCACAAGAAAGTTATTTTTCCCAGAATCTTAGGATCTATGAATGTATACATTCCAGTGTCTACTTTGATCTAAACCATTTACTGTTTAGTTTGTTGAGGGGAGGGGTTATGCGTAAGATTATTGAAAAAATTGTTTTAGCAATTGTGTGTTATAGTTTTTTAGTCCTGATGTATGATAGGCAGGAACAGATTGGTTTTTTACTAGCATCTCTGATTCTATCTTTGTTAGTGGATATTATTGGTCAAACCAATTTCAAACTGGCTGTTTTAGCTTGCCACACTTTGCTTTTTCTCCTCTTTCCAGAAGCCTTTTTTTTCTATCCATTGTTTGTATATTCCTGTCTTCAAGTTGTGCATTACTGGGGATTAATGAGTCTGTTACTACTTCTGGCTATGCCGTCGCCACTATCGTTTATCCTTAGTGTGTTGGCAGCCTACTTAGCCTACCAAACACAGGCAGCACAAGACTATAAAGTTCAAAGTACACAAATACAGAATCAACTATCTCAAGATAAGATGGCTCTACGTCGGAAGCAACAACAGTTGGAGCAGGACCAAGTCAAAAACTTAGAAATTGCTACCTTGTCTGAGCGTAATCGTATTGCTCACAGCCTGCATGATTCGATTGGTCACCTTATTAGCAGTAGTATTTTGCAACTGGAAGCTCTCCAAATTACGACTCAAGATGAGGCCACTCGTGGTCAACTAGAGGTTCTATCAGAACATCTGCAAACAGGCATGACAGATATCCGACAGACCCTTCACCAACTTTATAACGAGTCCTTTGACCTTCGTCAGCGCTTGGAAGAAAACTTGCAGCCACTGAGAAATCGGGAATTAACCTTTCATTATAGTATTGAGTCAGTTTTACCCCTCTCGGTTAAACTTGACTTTGTGACGATTGTAAAGGAGCTGGTCACCAACTGTTGCAAGCACTCTAATAGCGATCAGGTGAGATTGGTGATAGTTGAGCAACCTACCTTTTACAGCTTAACTTATCAGGATAATGGAAAGAACCATCCCAATAGTGCCAAAGGAATAGGACTTTACTCTATAGAAGAAATAGTTGGAAAGTATAGTGGCAATCTCAACATTGACCAAACCGAGGGCTATCACTTGCATCTGATTTTTAGGAAGGAGGCTATAGCATAATGAAAAAGCTCGTTGTTATTGATGATGATTACCTAGTGGTTCAAGCTTTGGAGACTATCGTCAACTCAAAGGAAAACTTATCAGTCGTGGCAACAGGCCATAGTGGACAAGAGGCTATCGACCTGTACCAAGAGCACCAGCCAGATCTCCTGTTGATGGATATTCGTATGGAGCCAATGTCGGGGATAGAAGCAGCAGCCGAGATTTTGAAAAGGGATTCATCTGCTAAGATTCTCTTTATTACTACTTTTCAAGATGATGACTATATTACCAAGGCTATGTCTTTGGGCTGTCGAGGATATATTTTAAAACAGAATATTAAGGGGATTGTTCCTGCCGTTGAAGCAGTTGAAAATGGACATTTGGTTTTTGATTCTCAGATTATCCAGTCTATTCATCCAAGTAAGGCAGAGGTGAACTTGAAAGAGTTGACTGAACGTGAAAACCAGTTGTTGCGATTAGTGGCTGATGGCCTAAACAACAAGGAAATTGCAGATATTCTTTTCCTGAGTGAGGGAACTGTGCGTAACTATGTTTCTGCCTTGATGGAAAAATTGCAATTACGCGATCGAACTCAACTTGCAGTTTATTATTATAAGCATCGTTCGTAACAAAAGAAAAACCGCTGAACTCGTAAAGAGTCTAGCGGTTTTTGATTATGTGACTTTTAGTCCGTCTCGCTCCGTAAGGTGCGAGACAAATAAACCACCCGCTATGCGGGTGCGCATCGCAGGTTATACCAAAAAACTCCAAACGCGATACAATAAAGGTGTTCAAGCCTATTGCAAAGCGAAAGGAGAAAAATATGGCACAGAAGGCACATAGTTTATCACATACAAAGTGGATGTGTAAATACCACATTGTGTTTACACCTAAGTATAGACGAAAAGTTATTTATAATCAATATAGAAGCAGTTTAGGAGAAATATTTCGCCGTTTATATAGTTACAAAGGGGTTGAAATAATCGAGGGGCATCTAATGCCAGACCATGTTCATATGCTTGTCAGTATTCCACCAAGAGTAAGTGTTTCAAGTTTCATGGGTTATTTAAAAGGTAAAAGTGCTCTTATGATGTTTGATAAACACGCGAATCTCAAATACAAATTTGGCAATCGCCATTTTTGGGCAGAGGGTTATTATGTAAGCACGGTAGGACTTAACGAAGCCACGATAAAAAAATATATCCAAGAACAGGAAAAACATGACATTGCACTTGATAAATTGAGTGTGAAAGAGTACGAAGATCCCTTTAGGGATGATGGTAAGAAATACTAAGGCCTCTTTAAGAGGCAAGTGACGAGTCAAAAGCGATTAGGCTTGAACAAAGTGAAAGCCAGCGTCTTTAGGCGCTGGCTGGTGATGTGGGCTTATAGCCCTTGTTCAAACCACCCGTTTGACGGGTGGTTATGATTTAGTTTATTTTTGGAAAAATTGTTGGATCAACTGTCCACCATAAATCCAAAAATAACTGTAGGATATGATGGACAAGGGCTTACAAATAAGGATGATGGCAATAAATTTTTTGTAGGACATGCTGGTCAGACCAGTAATCATGACCATAACATCAGCTGGGGAAATAGGAGAAAGCATGCAGAGAATAAAGAAGATTTCATAGCCACGCTTATCATCAATCTTGCTTTCATACTTATCAAATGTTTCTTCCTTCATAAATAACAGGCAGAACTTCTTGCCATAGGTTCGTGATAACCAGAAGAGGATGATACTACCAATGATAATTCCGATATAGTTCACCACAAATCCCCACAAAGGACCAAAAACCAGAATGCCAACAACCGTGGTCACACCACCTGGAATAATAGGAAAAACGACCTGAATAATTTGAATGAGGACATAAGAGAGACTGCCTAGAGAACCTTGTTGTTGCAAAAATTCCTTAAGAAGGTTTTGGTCATTTAAAATCCCAATTTTATACAACCAGATAATCAGGAAGAAGGTTGCAATCAGAATGAGAATGCTTAATAGATGAATTGTTTTTTGCCAAAATTTATACATAACTTCATTGTACCATATAAGAGGAATTTTTCCGATTTCTTTCTAAAATATAAATTTATTTGCTTTTTAAAAAAAATTTGTTATAATATGTAGCGTAACGAATTTGGGGTCGTTACGGATTCGACAGGCATTATGAGGCTTGTTTTGCAACCCGAATGGCGGCGTAACCGCTCAGTTTAAATATAACTGCAAAAAATACAAACTCTTACGCTTTAGCTGCCTAAAAAACAGCAGGTGTGATCAATCCCAAATTGCTTGCGTTTGGGAATTGGTCTTAAAATAGCAGGCTACGGCAACAGTTTGTCAGAGACTATTGCAAGAGAACGACTGACTCGCAAGACTTGGGCTTGAGTTATGTGTCAAGGTCTTGTTAAAATAACACATAACCTATGGTTGTAGACAAATAAGTTAGCAGGTGTTTGGACGTGGGTTCGACTCCCACCGGCTCCATGTTTTAAAATGGAAGATTACTCAAGAGGCTTAAGAGGCCGTGTTGGAAACGCGGTAGGCGTGTAACAGCGTGCGTGGGTTCGAATCCCATGTCTTCCGTCAGAGAATGAGCATTGGCAACAATGCTTTTTTTGTGTTTAAAAGGTGGCAAAAGCCACCTCCTATTGTAGATTTAGTTTTTTGGTCATGATATAGTGAGTACCAAAGTAATAGATAAGGATGAGGACAAGATTCATCACAATATGCAGTGGTTGGAAGAATGGGAGAAAATTGAGATTGCTCATATAGCCAGTACTTAAAAGGGCAGTGGTAGTAAAGCTTCCAATCACAAAGTTGATACCAAAGTAGGTAATAATTGCCATCAATAGGCGATGGTCTTTAAAGAGTTGGCCAATTGAAATGGAGAAATAGGCCAAGAATACCCCACCAATACTATCGAGTAATCCACTGATGAAAACACTCAGGATACTAATAGTATCAATTTCTTGAAGTGCTATAATCAATTGGTTGAATTCTTTACCAATGAAAGGATAAGCTTCGGTTGGTATGGCAAGAAAAGCAATGATTGAAATACTGAGCAAGATTGTAAGACCTGCAAAAGTATACCACATGATAGCAGCAGCAAACTTGCTTAGTATGATTTGATGACTCGTAACGGGTAAGGTCATGGTCAGATAGCCTTGACGGCCGTAAATGTTTTTATAAAAGCGACTCACAACCAATATAAATGTTGAAATGACCAGTCCTGCGATAAGGAGCATAAAGGCGAACCACATGATACCAAAAAGTAATCCTTCAGTATTACCAAGTCCGTTTGTATTGACATTGGCATTGTGGTCAATTCGGTAAACAACCGACTTCATCCAAATACCTAGGATAACAGATAAGGAAAGGACAATCCCATAAAGGGTGAAGTACCATTTTCCCAGTGATTTAAATTCGTGTTTTAATAATTTGCCAAACATATTTCTTCCTTTCTGCAACCTAGGCCCTAAAGTCATTGCGGAAAAGCTCGTCAATGGACAAGCCACTTTCGATGCGCAGATCGTCTACATTGCCATGACGTACAACACTTCCATTTTGAAGGAAAATAACTTCATCCAGGATGTGCTCTACATCGGAAATGAGGTGAGTAGAGATGATGACAGATGCGGTTGGAGAGTAGTTGTTGATAATCGTTTTGAGGATATAATCTCTCGCAGCAGGATCGACCCCGCCAATAGGTTCATCTAAGATATAGAGTTGGGCCTGACGACACATGACTAGAATCAGTTGAACTTTTTCTTTGTTTCCTTTTGATAGATGACGCATGCGACTGTTAGGGTCAATGTGCAGATCTTCTAAAAGGTGGAGGGCACGTCCATGATCAAAATCAGCATAGAAGTCACTAAAAAACTCGATAGCTTGACTGACCTTCATGTTTTCATCCAAATAGGTAGTATCTGGTAGATAGGAGATAATGTTTTTGGTTTCAGGTGAAGGAGTGTGTCCTTTGATAAGGATTTGGCCATAGTCAGGTTGAAGAAGGCCATTTAAGAGTTTGATCAGAGTGGTCTTGCCAGAACCGTTGGGGCCAAGCAAGCCGATGATTTTACCAGCACCTAGTCGCAAGTTTATATTGTTCAGAGCTACCAGACTGCTGTATGACTTGGATACTTGCTGGATTTCTACAAGGTTAGATGGCATGTCCATAAGAATCTCCTTTTAAAAAATGTTCTAGTTGACTGACCAAATCAGTCTCTTCAAATCCAAGATTGAGCATATTGGACACAAAAGTGTCTAGCTCTTTCTTGGCTAATTCAACCCGTGTTTCCTGAATGAGGTCTTCATTTTCTGTTACAAATCGTCCGGTAGTCCGAACAGAATAGACGAATCCTTCTGTTTCTAGATCTGAGAGGGCACGTTGTACAGTGTTAGGATTGACACCAGCTATTTCTGCTAGATCTCGAACAGTGGGTAACTTATCGCCTGATTTCAACTGTTTGGTGACAATCTGTAGCTTGATGATATTGCTGATTTGGATGTAGATTGGGATATTATTGTCAAATTTCCAAGCCATTTTGCTTCCTTTCTATACAATTTCTGGAGTGTGATAAAGCCAGTTTTCATATTTTTGTATTTTTGTACTAACAACATAATACATCTTTTTATCAAATAAGGCAAGTATTTTAATTGTTTTTTTTGTATAATATATAATAATAGATATAAACCATTTCAAGGAAAAGAAAGGAACTGTCATGCTAGCACAAGTGGATACAAAGACTGTATATACCTTTATGGACAGTACTCTCACAATTGATAAATATGTGGCGCGTGGCAAAGAGTTAGGCTATGCTTATTTAGGTATTATGGACTATAACAATCTTTATGCAGCCTATACGTTTATGGAAACTTGTTATAAGGCAGAAGTTCGTCCCTTGATTGGTTGTGAGCTAGATCTTGAAATCCAGCAAATTCCTATTACTATTCAGTTTTTAGCTCTCAACAGTAAAGGTTATCAGCATCTTCTGAAAATCTCAACAGCTCGGATGATGGGGCAAAAAGATTTTGAGGCTATTCGCCAGTATCTGACAGACATAGCTATCATCGTGCCGGTTGAGTCCAATCAGGGGAATCTTGATTTAGGACTGGATTATTATATCGGAGTTCGTCCAGATACCCCGGTTCAACATTTTGACAGGCCAATCTTGCCCCTTTACACAGTACGCTATCTGAAACCATCAGACCTTGAAACTCTACAGCTTCTTCATGCTATCCGGGATAACCAGACCCTTAGTCAAATTGGTTGGATACCAGCTCATCAAGAGTTGTTGTCACCTAGTCAACAAGAAGCTCTTTTTAAAGATAACTTTCCGCAGGCTATAGAGAATCTGGAGAACCTAGTTTCGGATATTCACTATGAATTGGACAAGGATTTGAAGTTGCCGCGTTTTAATCGAGAACGCCCAGCAGTGGAGGAGTTGCAAGAAAAGGCTCGCGAAGGTTTACATAGTAAAGGATTGCTAAGTCCGCAGTATCAGGAAAGATTAGATAAAGAATTATCCATTATACACAAGATGGGCTTTGATGACTATTTTCTTATTGTTTGGGATTTACTGCGTTTTGGTCGTAGCCAGGGTTATTATATGGGGATGGGCCGTGGATCTGCAGTCGGGAGCTTAGTAGCCTACGTTCTAGAAATAACAGGCATTGACCCTGTCAAGCACGATCTGCTATTTGAGCGTTTTTTAAATGAAGAACGCTTTAGTATGCCCGACATTGATATCGATATTCCGGATATTTACCGGGGTGATTTTTTGAGATATGTCCAAAAACGCTATGGTAGTATGCACACTGCTCAGATTGTGACCTATTCGACATTTGGTGCTAGACAGGCGATTAGGGATGTTTTTAAACGTTTTGGAACACCTGAGTACGAGTTAACGAATATAACCAAGAAGATTTCCTTCCGAGATAGCTTAGCCTCGGCCTATGAACGAAATGCTTCTTTCCGCCAAATCATCAATAGCAAGCCTGAGTATCAGAAAGCTTACGCTCTAGCTAAAGCGATTGAAGGACAACCCAGACAGACTTCCATTCATGCAGCCGGTGTCGTGATGAGTGACAATGATTTGACGGATGTGATTCCACTGAAGCATGGCGAAGACATGCTCATTACCCAATACGATGCCCATGCCGTTGAAGCTAATGGTCTGTTAAAGATGGATTTTTTGGGCTTACGTAATCTCACCTTTGTCCAAAAAATGAAGGAAGCAGTGGCAGACAAGTATGGCACCCAGCTGGTTATTGAAGATATTGATTTGGAAGATAGAAAAACACTAGAACTCTTTGCGGATGGAAAGACTAAGGGAATTTTTCAGTTTGAGCAACCTGGAGCTATTAATCTCCTCAAGAGAGTGAAACCCAGTCGCTTTGAAGATCTAGTGGCTACAACCAGTCTGAATAGGCCAGGTGCAAGTGACTATTCGAATAACTTTGTCAAGCGTAAGCATGGACAAGAAAGAATAGATCTTCTAGATGACTCAATTGCTGATATTTTGCAACCAACCTATGGCATCATGCTGTATCAGGAACAAGTGATGCAGATAGCACAGCGCTATGCCGGATTTACACTGGGAAAAGCTGACTTGTTGAGGCGAGCTATGTCTAAGAAAGATGCTAGACAAATGCAACATATGGAGGAGGAGTTTCTTAAGGGTGCTGAAAAGTTGGGGCACGCTAGTGAGAATGCCAAAGCTATCTTTGCCATGATGGCTAAATTTGCAGGTTATGGTTTCAATCGCAGTCATGCTTATGCATACTCAGCTTTAGCCTTTCAACTGGCCTATTTTAAAACCCATTATCCAGATGTCTTTTTTGATATCATGCTCAACTATTCGAGTAGTGATTACATCACAGATGCCCTTCAGTTTGATTTTCAAGCTGCTAGACTCACTATCAATAACATCCCTTATCATGACCGCTTTGACAACAAAGAAATTTTTATGGGACTCAAAAATATCAAGGGATTTCCAAGAGAATTTGCCTTTTGGATTGTGGAAGAACGCCCCTTTAAGAGTGTGGAAGATTTTATACTAAGATTACCACGCCAATACAAAAAAAAGGAGCTCTTAACTCCTCTTATTCAACTAGGACTCTTTGATATTTTTGACAAAAATCGCCATAAAATTATCAGTAATTTAGAGAATCTCTTCGTCTTTGCAGATGCTTTTGGTTCGTTCTTTGCAGAGGAAGAGTATAGCTGGATAGAAGCTGAGGATTACAGTGATAGTGAAAAATATAATTTGGAGCAATCCATTATTGGTGTTGGTATCAGTCCTCATCCTTTACTAAAAATAAGAAGGGATGCAAGACGGCCTTATCAGGAACTGACTGATTTGGTAGAAGGGCAAAAAGTTACTATTTTAGTTCAAATCCAATCCATTCGAACCATCCGAACGAAGAAAACAGGAGAACAGATGGCGTTTCTCCAAGTAACAGACACGAAAAAGAAGTTGGATGTCACCCTCTTTCCAGAAATCTATCGTCGTTACGCTTCTGATTTGAAAGAAGGTTTGATTGCTTATCTATCTGGTCGCATCCAAGAGCGAGATGGGCATTTACAGTTACTCTTGGAAAATATGGAGAAACCAAATGTAGAAAAATTCTGGATCTTACTGGAAAACAATCAACATGATGGAGAAATTGCATTGATTTTACAAGATTATCCGGGAGACATACCAGTAGTCCTTCATTATCAAAATAGCAATCAGACGATCCAGGCTCAACGAATGTTTGTCAAAAAATCAGAGGAAATGCAGAAGAGGTTGCTAGGGATTTCTTTGAAAACGATTTTTCGGTAAAAAATGACAGTAAAGGCAAGCAAGTTACTGTTTAATATGGTATAATGGTACAGTTAAAATGAAATAAAGGAGTAAAATACGAATGAAACGTATTGCTGTCTTGACCAGTGGTGGAGATGCCCCTGGTATGAATGCTGCCGTTCGTGCAGTTGTTCGTAAAGCCATTTATGAAGGCATGGAAGTCTATGGTATTAACCGTGGTTATGCCGGCATGGTAGAAGGGGATATTTTTAAGTTTGAAACGAGAGATGTTACCAACATCATGTCACAAGGTGGAACTTTCTTACGTTCAGCTCGTTACCCAGAATTTGCCAAATTAGAAGGCCAATTAAAGGGAATTGAGCAATTGAAAAAGCATGGTATTGAAGGTGTAGTTGTTATTGGTGGAGACGGTTCTTACCATGGGGCGATGCGCTTGACAGAGCATGGATTTCCAGCAGTTGGGGTACCGGGTACTATTGACAATGATATTGTCGGCACAGACTATACCATTGGCTTTGATACAGCAGTCAATACAGCTATCGAAGCAATTGATAAAATCAGCGATACTTCCTACAGTCACAAACGTACATTTGTTGTGGAAGTGATGGGACGTCATGCTGGAGACATTGCTGTTTGGGCTGGTCTTGCAACTGGTGCAGATCAGGTCATTATTCCAGAAGAAGAATTTGACATCAAAGCAGTTGTTGCACGCAACATGGATGGTTATGAAAATCGTGGTAAGAGTCATGCAATCATCGTCCTAGCAGAAGGTGTGACAAATGCTGAAAATTTTGTTGCTATGATGAAAGAAGCAGGTGATACAAGTGATCTTCGCGCTACCAACCTTGGACATATTCTCCGTGGAGGACGTCCAACAGCTCGAGATCGCGTTCTTGCATCTTGGTTAGGAGCTCATGCAGTAGACCTTCTTAAAGAAGGGAAGGGTGGACTGGCAGTTGGTATCCAAAACGAGGAGTTGGTATCTTATCCGATTCTTGGTACTGCAGAAGAGAACGCTTTGTTTAGTTTGGCAGAAGATGGAAAAATTGTTGTCAATACCCCTCACAAAGCTCAAACCAAACTGGCTCAACTTAGTCGCGAACTGCGTCGTTAATCACTAGTATTGAAATCGTAAAATTTAGGAGTAATATTATAATGTTTAAACGTGTTAAAATCGTTGCAACCCTTGGTCCTGCGGTAGAATTCCGTGGTGGTAAAAAATTTGGAGATGATGGTTATTGGGGAGAAGCGCTAGATGTTGAAGCTTCAGCTGAAAAAATCGCTCAATTAATCACAGAAGGTGCGAATGTCTTCCGCTTTAACTTTTCACATGGTGACCATGCAGAACAAGGTGCTCGTATGGCGATTGTGCGTCGCGCAGAAGAAATTGCTGGCCAAAAAGTTGGTTTCCTTTTGGATACTAAAGGGCCAGAAATCCGTACAGAATTGTTTGCAGATGATGCAAAAGAATACTCTTACAAAACAGGTGAAGTCATTCGTGTTGCTACGAAGCAAGGCTTGAAATCAACACGTGAGTTGATCGCTTTGAATGTTGCTGGTGCTCTTGATGTTTTTGATGATGTTGAAGTTGGCAAGCAAGTTTTGATTGATGATGGTAAACTTGGCCTCCGTATCATCGAAAAAGATGCAGACAAACGTGAATTTGTTGTTGTTGTTGAAAACGACGGTATTATTGCCAAACAAAAGGGTGTAAACATCCCTTACACTAAGATTCCTTTCCCATCCTTGGCTGAACGTGACAATGCAGATATTCGTTTCGGTTTGGAACAAGGTTTGAACTTCATTGCTATCTCATTCGTTCGTACGGCTAAAGATGTTGAAGAAGTACGCAATATCTTGAAAGAAACTGGTAATGAGCACGTACAACTATTCTCGAAAATCGAAAACCAACAAGGTATCGATAATATTGATGAAATCATCGCTGCTTCAGATGGTATCATGATTGCTCGTGGTGATATGGGTATTGAAGTTCCATTCGAAATGGTTCCTGTTTACCAAAAAATGATTATTACCAAAGTCAACGCAGCTGGTAAAGCAGTTATCACAGCTACTAACATGTTGGAAACGATGACTGAAAAGCCACGTGCAACTCGTTCTGAAGTTTCTGATGTTTTCAATGCGGTTATTGATGGTACAGATGCAACAATGCTTTCTGGAGAATCAGCAAATGGTAAGTATCCAGTCGAATCTGTTCGTGCTATGGCAACCATTGATAAGAATGCTCAAACACTTTTGAGAGAGTATGGTCGTTTGGATTCATCGCATTTTGATCGTACTTCTAAGACAGAAGTTATTGCCTCTGCCGTTAAGGATGCAACCAACTCAATGGACATTAAATTGGTTGTAACAGTGACTGAAACTGGTTTCTCAGCTCGTCAAATTTCTAAGTATCGTCCAGATGCAGATATCTTGGCAATCACTTTCACTGAGAAAGTTCAAAAATCACTCATGATTGCTTGGGGAGTTAACCCAGTTGTAACTGCTAGACCAAAATCAACGGATGATATGTTTGAATTGGCTGAAAGAGTGGCACTTGAGCAAGGTCTTGTTAAGCCAGGTGACAACATCGTTATCGTAGCCGGTGTACCAGTGGGTGTAGCTGGTTCAACGAACACCATGCGTGTCCGCACCGTAATGTAATGCCTTAAAATAGTAAAATGAAAAGGAAGGGTTTTGAAAACTCTTCCTTTTTAATCACAATCAATAGGTCAATAGATAGAAGCAGACATTCTATGGTTAGTTTCAGCTGCATATCCAAATAAGAGTCTAGGGCGTCCATCCCAGACTCTTATTTTGTTATATACTTATCTGGTGAAAAAGGGCTCATATCAAAGGGATTTTCTAATCCAAGGATTTCTCTAGCGATTTGCCAACCGATGAAGGGTCCAGAGGTCAATCCAGATGAGCCAAGACCACTAGCTACCCAAATGGAAGGTTGAACGCTTAGTGCACCATAGAATGGTAAAAAGTCAGATGTGTATGCACGTATTCCGACTCGAGTGTTTGAAATGGGATAGTTTTCTAGTGATGGGATAAACTGACTGGCTGTGGTTTTCATATCCGTTATCAGTTGCTCATCCACTTCCAGATCATAGCCCATATTGTTTTCATGACTAGCGCCAATAACCAGCCTTCCCTGTTCGAACGGTAAGATGTCAATTTCGCCATGTAACATACAGCCCGGCCATTGAGTAGTCGAGAAATCAGTTGTGATTTCTAAGAGTTGCCCCTTTTGAGGCTTGATATCCACCTTGTATCCCAGTGGTTCCAAGATTTGAGGGAGCCATGCCCCAGCACTCAAAATGACTTGGTCGTAGGATAGTTCCTGATGGTTGACTAGGACGGTTTTCTTTGAGCTCAACTGTGCCTGACCCTTGATGATAGTGCCACCATTTTGAATAAAGAGTTCTTGTAAACTATCGAGTAAGGCAGAACCATCTAGTCGACCGCCACCACTTGTCAGTACAGCACCCTGTTGAGTCTCTAGGACTGGAATGAATTGTTTCAAGTTTTCTACCTCAACAATCTCTAAG
Organism: Streptococcus minor DSM 17118; assembly: GCF_000377005.1. GTDB lineage: Bacteria > Bacillota > Bacilli > Lactobacillales > Streptococcaceae > Streptococcus > Streptococcus minor. The sequence continues at coordinate 372,167 of NZ_AQYB01000033.1, read as the reverse complement.
TAGCCAATCATTTCTGCTTTCTGTCTTCTCTCCATAGCTAGTCGATAGAGTTTTTCTAATAAATGTGGCTGATTCTTAAAGACAAGAGTACCTGTCTGGTGATAGGGAAGTTGCTCCATTCCCGCCTGGCTCAAATCCTTCATTAACTGCAAATAGAAGTTGGCACCTTGGGCTGTCAAGTGATACCAGTCTTGGTTGCGTCTTTGAGAAAGCCAGGGGCAGATGATCCCAGCAGCAGCCCGTGTAGCTGTTCCTTGTCCATTGTCAATCAGCGTAATTTGGTAATCAGCATGATAGGAAAGATAAAAAGCAGCAGTGGAACCAACAATACCTCCACCAATAATAACGATTTCTTTTTTCATAGTGTTAGTATATCACAAATTCCCTAGTTTCCATATTGGCCTCAAGATGGTAAAATAAGACTATTGAATGAAGAGGAAGTGAAAAAATGGAAGATGTGATGAATCCTTCAGTCATGACTTTGGGGCAGGGTGCCATTAAAATTGCAGCAGTCGGAGACAGTCTGACTTATGGTTATGGCTTGGAAAATCGTAAGCAAGATGCCTATCCTAGTATTTTATTAGAATTATTGGGCTCTCACTATCAGGTGTCTAATTTTGGGATGAGTGGCCGCTCTCTCCTGTCCACCTCCGATTATCCGTATTTGAAGGAAAAAAATGCTCAGCTATCTCTGGAAAGTGATGCGGATATTGTCATTATTATGATTGGGAGTAATGATAGTCGAGCAGCCTACTGGGACAAGGAACAGTTTATCAGGGAATATCGTGATTTTGTCAAAGCCTATATGAACCTTTCTAGCCAGCCAGATATTTTCATTGTTGCACCGCCTTATGTACCTACCAGTCGGTTTGGTTTGAATAACGCAGTAGTACGCGACGAGATTCAACATATTGTAGAGAATATAGCTCGGGAACTGGATGTTCATTTTGTCAATCTTTATCCCATTACTGAAGGTCAGTTAGAATTTTACAGTGATGGTCTGCACCTGACTCCACTTGGGAATCGTGTCATCGCTCAAGCCATCTTTTCAGCTCTGAGAGAATAAGAGCTATCCATTTTCTCATGAAATATGATATACTAATACAAAGGAATTGGAGAAATTATGGTAAAAAGAGATTTATATGGATTTATTGGCTTGATAGTTGCCACTATTTTAGCCTTGGTTGCCCTTCGGATCTGGGTGTATGAACCAGTCACTATTAATGAACAAATGGCTAACCAGTATTTGGTAGAAAAAGATGTTATCATCGCAGATCGTAGCAAGAAAATCAAGTATGGTGACTTTGTCCTTTACAAAGTGGATAAGAAAAAGTATGTTGGGCGTGTCATTGCAATGGAAGGAGATGATGTGACCTATCTCTACGACGTTCTCTATCGCAATAATGAAATTATCCCGGAAGATTATTTGAAAATTCATGGTTATGCTGAATACTATACTGAGGATATGACGATTGAAACTCTGACAGAAGGTCAGCATACGGTGATACCAAAGAGGTCGTATCTTATTTTAAATGACAAACGGACAGACTTGCGTGATAGTCGTCAATTTGGGCTGATTTCTCAAAAACAAATTATTGGTCCTTTGACTTTCCGCTTGAAACCCATTAGCCAGTTTGGTTTTATTGATAATGGACTAGCTCAATAGAGCTAGTTTTTTTAGGTACTAAAAAACCAAATCAGACTATACCAATTTTTTTGTTGACATAAAAAAATAGTTGATATATACTATGTTTGTTAGTTTTTTTAATATAAAATCAGACTATACCAATTTTAATATAAAGGAACTCTACCAAGATGTAGAGGGTGTAAATAACATGTGTGGAATCGTTGGTGTTGTAGGTAGTCGTAATGCAACAGATATCTTAATGCAGGGACTTGAAAAGTTGGAATACCGTGGCTATGACTCAGCTGGGATTTTTGTAACAACAGGACAAAAAGGAAACTTGATCAAGTCAGTTGGTCGTATTGCTGACCTCCGTGCTAAAATCGGCATTGACATTGCTGGATCTACAGGTATCGGTCATACTCGCTGGGCTACCCATGGAAAACCGACCGTTGATAATGCTCATCCTCACACATCCCAAACTGGGCGCTTTGTCTTGGTTCACAATGGAGTGATTGAAAACTACTTGCAGATGAAGGAAGATTATCTGTCCGGCCATGATTTCAAGGGTCAGACTGATACTGAAATTGCTGTTCATTTGATTGGTAAATTTGTTGAGGAAGAGGGACTAGAAGTCTTAGAAGCTTTTAAAAAGGCCCTTCATATCATTGAAGGTTCCTATGCCTTTGCCCTGTTAGATGCTGAAAATCCAGATATAATCTATGTTGCTAAAAACAAGTCTCCTCTATTGATTGGTTTGGGTGAAGGATACAATATGGTTTGTTCGGATGCCATGGCCATGATTCGCGAAACCAATCAATTTATGGAAATCCATGATAAAGAGTTGGTGATTGTGACGAAAGAGTCTATTCAAGTTCAGGACTATGAAGGTAATCCAGTAGAACGCGAACCCTATACAGCTGAGTTAGACTTATCTGACATTGGTAAGGGGACTTATCCTTTTTACATGTTAAAGGAAATCGATGAGCAACCAACTGTTATGCGTAAACTGATTTCCACTTATGCTAATGAAGACGGCAGTATGAAAGTAGATCCAAATATTGTCAAGGCAGTTCAGGAGGCAGACCGTATCTATATCCTAGCTGCTGGTACCTCTTACAATGCTGGATTTGCCTCTAAAAATATGCTAGAAGCTCTTACCGATACACCAGTTGAGCTAGGAGTAGCGTCTGAGTGGGGCTATCACATGCCACTTCTTAGTGAAAAACCACTCTTTATCCTCTTAACCCAATCTGGTGAAACAGCCGATAGCCGTCAGGTTTTGGTTAAAGCGAATGAAATGGGTATTCCAAGCTTGACTATCACCAATGTTCCAGGTTCGACCCTTTCGCGTGAGGCAACTTATACGATGCTGCTCCATGCTGGACCTGAGATTGCAGTTGCATCTACCAAAGCTTATACAGCCCAAGTGGCAGCTCTGTCTTTTCTTGCAAAAGCAGTTGGTGAAGCGAATGGCAAGAAAGAAGCTCTGGAATTTGATTTGGTCCATGAGCTGTCTATCGTAGCACAGTCCATTGAAGCAACACTCTCTGAAAAAGACATGATTGCTGATAAAGTTCAACAACTCTTGTCTACCACCCGCAATGCTTTCTATATTGGGCGTGGCAATGATTACTATGTCACCATCGAAGCAGCCTTAAAATTGAAAGAAATTTCTTATATCCAGTGTGAAGGATTTGCAGCAGGCGAGTTGAAGCACGGAACCATTTCTTTGATTGAAGATGGTACACCAGTTATTGCCTTGATTTCTGCAAATGAGGTGACAGCTGCTCATACACGTGGCAATATTGCCGAAGTAGTTTCGCGTGGTGCTAATATTCTGACCATCGTTGAGGAAGGCCTAGCCCGTGAGGATGATGATATTGTTGTGAATCAGGTTCATCCGTATCTCTCAAGCATTGCTATGGTTATCCCAACACAACTAATTGCCTACTATGCCTCTTTGCAACGTGGCTTAGATGTGGATAAACCACGTAATTTAGCTAAGGCTGTAACAGTTGAATAAAGATTTAAAAGCTCTAGGTAACTAGGGCTTTTATCCGTAAATACTAATCTATAGGTAACAGTGGATAGGGCATATCAAGTTTCTTTTATTAGAGGAAGTGAAATAGTAAGCATACAATCTGGAGTGATACTGCATACTATCCGTCATGCTCGTCTTTACAAGGAAAAAATAGTTTGGAGCTGTGGTGAACCAAGTGTGAATATCTTGCCTATGAAAGGTAGAAAAAGTGCTCTTTTCTATTTTAGATGAAAATGGTTCGGGATTTTGAGAAAAATAGCACAAAGTTTTGGTTTTTTCTTTATGAAAGCGCTTTTTTAATTTATAATAAATGTACTCATAGTTCAAGAAAGGAGCCCACTATGGTGACACGTCGGAAGTTTTCCAAAGATGAGATTGGGCATCAATCTCCCTATTTTTCAGCTTTGAAAACGACTATTGAGACAGCTTTTTATGCAAATCATGTTTCAGCTATCAAGAGTATGGAAGAAGCTTATCAGTTGGCTGCTTCGGATCCAGGGAGTATTGTCTTGGATATACCAGTTATTCATACAGGGGAGTTGGGATTGCCTTCCTATGCCCGGGTCTTGTTATCCAATTCTGGTGCGATAGTGGGGCGGACGGCCAAAGCACGTAGAATTTTTGGTCAAAATCCTGACGAAGACAAGGTTTTGCTTCCAATCATTCGATCAGCTATTTTCCAGTCACAACAGCAGCAGTTTTATAAAGCGGATGCTATTGTGGGTTTGGATGAGGACTTTATGGTGTGTGCCCACCTGATGGTACCTGAAACGGAAGTAGCCAATCTCTACTCCTGGTTACTCAATTTTCAGATTATCAACGAGGAATACAAGGATCGTCTCAAGCAATCTAAGGTTTATAATGAGAATGATATCTATATCTTTTTTAATCCAAAGTGGAAACACCCAGATTATCCCGATGGTCTGGCTTATTTTGACACTGTCCATAATTGCGTCATTGTTCTAGGTCTGAATTATTTTGGAGAATTAAAAAAGGCGACTCTAACTTTGGCTTGGGGGATTGCGGCGCGAAATGGTTTTGTTTCCTGTCATGGGGGACTCAAGATTTTCAAGAAAACAGATGGCTTAGACTATGTAGCCTCCTTTTTTGGCTTATCAGGTTCTGGTAAGTCCACTCTGACCCACGCCAAGCATAAAGGCAAATATGATATCAAGGTATTGCATGACGATGCTTTCGTCGTCTCTCAATCAAACGGTTCTTCGATTGCCCTAGAACCGGCTTATTTTGATAAAACAAATGATTACCCGGCTGGTCATCCCGAGCAAGATTTTTTTGTATCTGTTCAAAACTGTGGTGTGACTTTGGATGAGAATGGCCGTAAAAAATTAGTGACAGAAGATATTCGTAATGGCAATGGTAGAACAGTTAAATCTCGTTTTTCTACACCCAATCGGGTCGACAAGATTGCTGAACCCATCCAAGCTATCTATTGGATTATGAAGGATGACTCCTTGCCACCTTTAATCAAGGTTGATGATCCTGTATTGGCTGCTACCATGGGTTGTACATTGATGACCAAGCGCTCAGCTGCTGAAAATACAAAGGAAAACTATCAGTCCTTGGTTATTGAGCCCTATGCCAATCCATTTCGTGTTTATCCTTTAGTGGAAGACTATCAGAAATTTCAGACCCTATTTGAATCGGGTGTAGACTGCTATATTCTGAATACTGGTTTTTATATGGGCAAAAGTATTCCCAAGGAAGTGACCCTAAATATTATCGAGCAGGTGGTAGATGGAACTGCTAATTTCAAAGCCTTTGGTGAGATTACTTATCTTTCCTATTTGGAACTGCCAGATTATCCCTTAGCAGCTTTTGATGATAGATACAAGCAACTTTTGCGGGAGAGGATGCAGTTGCGACTCAATTTTCTACTTTCCTTTAATCAAAATAATCTTTTGACCCCATTACCAGTAGAAGCTATTTCAAGACTGGAGGATCTTATCATTCGACTGAAGAATAAGACATAAGAAATAGTCTAGTGGTCCATTTTTGTCACAAAAACTGTGACAAGGTTTGAGTGTTCTTGACAGAGAAGACATAGTACAATAGACTTATCACAAAAGAAGGAGAAGAAGAAATGGATACACAATCTTCTTTGAAGGTTCGGGTTCAAAAACTCGGTACTTCATTATCAAACATGGTTATGCCTAACATCGGGGCATTCATCGCTTGGGGTGTTTTGACCTCTCTCTTTATTCCGACTGGTTGGTTACCTAATGAACAGTTAGGAGCTATTGTTGGTCCAGCTATTACCTATCTTTTGCCACTCTTGATTGGCTATACTGGTGGTCACATGGTCCACGGTCAGCGTGGTGCAGTAGTTGGTGCGATTGCTACTTTTGGTGCGATTGCTGGTGCTAGCGTACCAATGTTTATCGGTGCCATGATTATGGGGCCATTTGGTGGTTGGTGCATCAAGAAATTTGACCAAGCTTTCCAAGAGAAAATCCGTCCAGGTTTTGAAATGTTGGTCAACAACTTCTCTGCTGGTTTGATTGGTTTTGCCCTTATTATATTTGCTTATCTGGCTGTCGGACCAATCGTTTCGACTTTGACAGATGCTATTGGTAATGGTGTGCAAGCCATCGTCGATATGCAACTCTTGCCACTGGCTAATATTTTGGTAGAACCTGCCAAGATTCTCTTCTTGAACAATGCTATCAACCATGGTATCTTTACTCCACTTGGTGCAGATCAAGTAGCGGAAACCGGTAAATCTATTCTCTTCCTGATCGAAGCCAATCCTGGTCCAGGTCTAGGTATCTTGGTTGCTTACATGGCATTTGGTAAAGGTTCTGCAAAATCTTCTGCTTGGGGAGCTTCTATTATCCATTTCTTGGGTGGTATCCACGAAATCTACTTCCCATACGTGATGATGAAACCATTGCTTTTCCTAGCTGTTATCGCTGGTGGTATCTCAGGTACTTTTGTCAATCAATTGCTTGGTTCTGGTCTATCAGGCGCGGCTTCACCAGGTTCTATCTTTGCTATCTTGACAATGGCTGCTAAAGGAACTCATCTTTCAGTTATTCTAGGAGTTTTGGCAGGTGCTGTAGTATCCTTCCTTGTGGCTTCAGTTATCCTGAAAGCAGATAAGTCAGAAGGTGAATCACTGGAAGACGCACAAGCTGCAACTCAAGCTGCTAAAGCACAAGCCAAAGGACAAGCTATATCAGTTTCTGCTGATTCTATCCAGCAAATTATTTTTGCTTGCGATGCGGGAATGGGTAGCTCAGCCATGGGTGCGTCACTCTTGCGTGATAAGGTGAAAAAGGCTGGATTGAGCATTCCAGTCACCAACAAGGCTATTGCAAACTTGACTGATGAACCAAATACGCTCATTGTAACTCAAGAAGAACTGGTAGCTCGTGCAGCTCAACGCACACCAAGTGCAACTCACGTAGCAGTGGACAACTTCTTGACCTCCCCTAAATATGATGAAATTATTGCTCAACTGGCGGGTGATGTTTCCCCAAAGCCTGAGACAACTTCAGTTCAAGCTGTAGCTGAAGTTGACCTCAATTACATTGATGAAGTCGTCTTTGCTTATGGACAAGAGCAAGGTTCTGCTACGATGGGCCAAGAAACTTTGCGTGCAATCTTTAGGAACAAGGGGATTGCAACTCCAGTAGCAACAGTGCCATATGCTGATTTGAAAGATCATAATGCTAAAAATATCTTGATTGTCACTACCATTGCCCGTCAGGCTCAAGTTCAAGCAGCTGCTCCAGATGCGCAACTTTTAGTAGTGGATAGTCTGGTAACAACTCCAGAGTACGACAAGATGGTAGCAAGAATGCACAAATAAGTCATTAAAGTAGTATAATCAAATTATATGCTATTAACAAAACGTGAAAAACAATTAGTGAAAGCTTTCCTCCAAGTAGGAAAGCTTTCGTTGAAAGAGATGGCGGATATCTTGCAGGTTTCTTCTCGCACAGTTTATCGAACTCTATCAGATTTGATGCTAACTCTAGAAAAACAGAATATCGAGCTTATCAAGGATGGACGCAAATACTTTTTATCAGGAGATTTGTCTGTTTTGGAAGAATCTCAATCAACAGAGGAAGTATCAGCCAGCCAACGTTTGGTATTGATATCCTATCTTCTACTGACGAGTGCAGAACCGATCATCAATGAGGAGTTGCAGGAGCGCTTCTGGGTATCAAATGTAACGGTCATTCAGGATGTAGCAGAAATAGAAAAGCGCCTCAAGGAATTTGAGTTGTCTATTCAGCGTAAAAGAGGTTATCAGGTGGTGGGGGCAACTGCTCAGAAGCGTCGTTTTCTAGCTATCTTGCTGAGTAATGCAATCTCTATACAGAATTTTTGGCAGGACGACTATCCAGAGTTTCCTATTTTGGAAGCTGAGCAAGTTCAGGCTGCTCGTCAGATTTTTGAAGAACATCAGTATCTATTGGGAGAAGTAGATTCAAAGCTTAGGCAATTTCTCATGATATTATTGGCTTTAGCTGATAATCAAGATGAGCTAGTCCCAGCGGTTAATGTATCAAAGGAGGCACTGGATTTTTCTAAGCGCATCTTTTCCGACTTGGCTAAGAGAAGTAAGAAGTTTTTCAATCTGCAGGAGATTGTTTATTTTGCCAACATTTTAGATGAAATCATCATTAAACGCCAGGAGATTCCTCTTTTTCGTGAAAAATTTGATAGTGAATTTTACTACAGTATCTCGCAGATGGTAGACGCTGTATCCCGATTTACGAAGATTGATTTTTTCAAGGACAAGCTTCTTTTTCAGTTGCTCTTTAACCATATGCGGTTGAGTTTAGCGGTTCCGTTTCTTTTTCCGGAGCGGGCAACAACTAATGTGGCTTACTTAGCAGCTCAAAAGAATCAGTTTCTGCACAGTATAGTTAGTTTAGTTATGCGGGATATTTTTCCAGCTTTTATCCAAAATGAATACGAATATGAGCTCGTTACTCTGCATTTTGCCTCGAGTCTCAGAAGGAGTCCAGATATTTATCCTATCCGTCTGCTCTTGGTGACAGATGAGCGACCGTTGACGACCAGTGTTTTGGTTTCAAAAATCAAAAATATTGCCCCCTTTGTCGAATGGATTGATATCAAGAGTACGAGCAATCTATCTATGGTGGATACGGGGCAATATGACTATTGTTTGACGACTAGGCCGATTCCTAATCGGGAGATTGATTTGATTTCAACTTTTCCTAGTACACAGGAAATATTGGATTTGCAGGACAAACTACAGCAAATTCAGGAGAATCGAACTGTGGCAGAACGTCAGGAATTGGTCAGCAAAAAAAGTCATGATTTGCAGAAATACCTTGTAGCTAGCAGTCAGATTTTGCGTAATTTTAGTCTCTCAATCTTGAACAATCAGCCAAGTTTTGAAGACAGTGTTGAACAGATTGTAGAAAGATTAGATTTTGTAACGGATGTTGGCTACTTGGTACACAAACTCTTGTCTCGCTTTGAACTTAGCCCACTGGCTATTCCAAATACGAATCTGGCACTTCTGCATACCCAGTCTCATACGGTTACAGAAAGTCATTTCTTAGTGGTTGAGTTATCCCAGCCGGTATCAGCCCTTTCTATGAATCACCAGTATGAACAAGTTCAGCGGATTTTGGTTATGTTGACTAAGGTTGATGATGAAGAGGAAATCCGAGAGATGATGACCGCTATTAGTCAGTCTATTATTGAAAATAATCTCTATACAGAAATATACCGAACAGGTAATCAAGAGATTATCTATCAACTACTCAATGCTATATTTACCGAAAAAATAAAGAAATTGGAGAATTAAGATGGAAATTCAAAAAGAACTAATCAAACTCAATCAGTCCTTTGCAAATCAGGAAGAGGCCATCCGCTATTGTGGCCAACAACTTTTTGAAGCAGGCCATGTCAATGAAGCTTATGTTGAGGCCATGATTCAACGTAATGAAGAGTTATCTGTCTATATGGGCAACTTTATTGCAATTCCCCATGGTACAGATGCAGCAAAGAAAGAAGTTCTTTCATCAGCTATAACCATCGTGCAGGTTCCTTCTGGAGTAAACTTTGGTACAGAAGAAGACCCAAAAGTGGCTACTATCCTCTTTGGTATTGCAGGTCTAGGTGATGAGCATCTAGAAATTATCCAAAAGATTTCCATCTTTTGTGCAGATGTGGACAATGTTGTCAAGTTGGCAGATGCCCAATCAGTAGATGAAGTGGTAGCATTGCTGAATACTGTGGACTAAGTTTCCTGAGAAGGAGTGAAAAATGAAAAAAGCAGTACATTTTGGTGCAGGAAATATCGGTCGCGGTTTTATTGGCGAAATTCTTTTTGAAAATGGCTTTGAGATTGCCTTTGTCGATGTCAATGACACTATTATCGATGCCTTAAATGCGCGTGGTAGTTATGAGATTGAAATTGCAGAAGAAGGACAACGTCATATTTCGGTTTCAGGTGTGAGGGGGATCAACAACGCTAAGAATCCAGAAGCAGTTGTTGCAGCTATCGCAGAAGCGGACCTTGTTACGACGGCCATCGGACCCAATATTTTGCCTTTTATTGCTGGTTTGGTAGCGCAAGGGATTGAAGCTCGTCAGGCGGCTGGTAATCAGGAACCGTTAGATATTTTGGCTTGTGAGAACATGATTGGTGGCTCCCAGTTTCTTTATGAAGAAGTCAAGAAGCACTTGTCTGAAGCTGGTTTGGCTTTTTCTACAGAGTATGTCGGTTTCCCGAATGCAGCTGTCGACCGTATCGTACCAGCTCAAAGTCATGAAGATCCTTTGTTTGTAGTCGTTGAACCTTTTAATGAGTGGGTTGTAGAAACCCGTGGTATGAAAAACACAAGCCTAGTTTTGGAAAAGGTGCACTATGAGGCAGAATTGGAACCTTTTATTGAGCGTAAACTTTTCTCGGTCAACTCTGGTCATGCGACTTCTGCTTATACAGGTGCTTACTATGGAGCTAAAACGATTCTAGAAGCTCTACAAAATATAACGGTTAAGGACAAGGTGGAAGGAGTCCTTGCTGAGATTCGTAGCCTCCTCATCGCTAAATGGGGCTTTGATGAGCAAGCCTTGGTAGACTACCATAAGGTTATCATCAGTCGTTTTGAAAATCCATTTATCGTGGATGATGTGGCTAGGGTTGCCCGCACACCGATTCGAAAACTAGGCTTTGATGAGCGTTTTATTCGTCCAATTCGTGAATTAAAGGAGCTAGGCCTTTCTTATCATCATCTTCTTCAAACAGTAGCCTATGTCTTTGCTTATAGGGACGAGGCAGATGAGCAGTCTTGTCAGTTACAGTCACTTTTAGCGTCCCAACCCTTAGCAGAAGTGGTGAAAGAGGTGACTTGCCTTGTAGATCAAGAATTAATTGCTGAGATTGTGTCTGTTGTAGATGCGCATTAAGACTCTGCCAGAATCAAGTCTATACTTAAAAAAATCCGTTTTAAACGGATTTTTTTGTAATCTGGTGAAAGACAACCTTCCAGTTCTCATGGCGACGCCATAGAGAGCTGTGAACATCATCATCTATTTCGAAGGTGATGAGTTTGGATTTTTGACTAATGGAGATCATTTGGAAGTTTTTTAGATAGCTCTTACCTATTGACGGACTTTCTAGCATTTGTGCTTTGTTGAGATGGTGTCCTTTGGTGTCAATCAAGAGATAGTTATCTTCTAAAAGCTCCTCATAACCAATACCTCGAGCCTGTATCTGTGTTTCTAAACGGTATAGTTTGTCATAGACATGCTCAAAGATTTCATCGTGAGGAATCTCTGAGGGTTCCACATGGATATCAACATCAAAGACCCCGTGTTTAAGTTTTAGCAGATTTTCCACATGCTCGGTGATTTCGTGACTTTCATAGACAGACAAATCAGGATTCATCTCAAGGACGATATCTAGATAGATATTGGAGCCGTATGTTCGACCGCGTTGGGATTTGACAGAGACAATCTTTGGTAGTTTGAGGATATCTTCTTCGTACTGATGAAGCAGTTCTTCATCAAAGCCATCTGAAAGAGTGAAAAAACTCTCTGTAAAAATGCTATACGCAGTTTTAAGGATGAGAAAAGTAATCACTATGGCTGCAATCTGGTCGATAATAGGAAATCGAATGGCTGCAGCAAAGATGGCGATAGAGGTGCCGATGGATGTTAAGGCGTCTGATAGATTGTCCTTAGCTGCAGCGTTCAGTGCCTTGGAACGGACCCTTTTTGCCAGAGCTCTATTGTATTGATAGACAGCTAACATGATGAGAGCAGCCACCAATCCTACCCAGGCCCCTGCAAGATCTACTTGAACCACTTCCTTGGACATGAGTTTCTGGATGGTGGTGTTTAGTACTTGTAAACCCACGGCAAACATGATAAATGAAGTGATGAGGCTAGCCAAGTCTTCAAACTTCCAATGACCAAATTTGTGGTCGGTGTCAGCTGGTTTTTGGGCCAGACGCAATCCAATGAGAACGGTGACATTACCGACAATATCCGATAGGTTGTTGAAAGCATCTGCCACTAGGGCATCGGAGTGAAAGATATTTCCAGCTGCCAATTTGAAGCCTGATAAAAGAATATAAGCTGATATAGAAAGAATGGCCCCTCGCTCAGCTATTTTCAAATTCTGTGTTTGATTTTCCATAGCATCTCCTTATCAGTCTTTTCATTTTAGCAAAAATACTATTAAAATACAAATGGAGACACAGGCTTCAAATAGCTACTAACTTTGAAAGCATTTCTGTAAAGGTAGAAAATATGATACAATAAAGAGACTGTAGGAGGTTGTGGATGGGAGAGATTTTAATTCGTGCACTAGGTTTTATTGCCATTATCGCACTGGGTTATTTTTTGAAATTAAAAAGAATTGTGAAGAGAGAAGATGCCAAGGTTCTATCAGCCATTGTCATGAATGTTACCTTGCCTGCTGCATTATTGACATCTGCTTCAGAGGTACAGTTGGACTCTGGGATTGTAATTCCCTTGGTACTTGGCTTTGCTATGAATTTAGTCATGGATTGGGTTGGCTACTGGGAGGCACGAAATTGAGGGATAATAGCCAAGAGTGCTGGTATGGTACAGATTTCAGGTTACAATATCGGTACCTTTACTCTCCCCTTTGTTCAGGCTTTTTTTCCTGTAGCCTATCTGGTCCCTGTTATCCTTTTTGATACTAGCAATGCCCTCATGGTTTTGGGGGGAAATTTCACCATAGCAGCTAATCTCAATCGCCAGAAAGAAGCCATGAGCCTAGGAGATATTTTCCGTAACCTCTTTGGTTCTGTGCCCTTTGCTGTCTATCTGGTAACCTTTGTTTTTGCTGCCTTAGGTCTTCGCATTCCTCAATCTGTCTTGTCTATTACCAATATTGCAGCCAATGCTAATCCTTTTATGGCGATGCTTATGTTGGGTATGATGATTGAATTGAAGTTGCACAAGCAGGAGATTCTAGATTTGTTTCGTCTGTTAGGACTTAGACTCTTAGTCAGCTTCCTAGCGGCTCTTGCATTTTACTTTTTATTGCCTGTCCCTATGGTGATGAGACAGATGTTGATTATCTGTGTCTTTTCACCAATTTCAGTCGTAGCACCTGTCTATGCTATGAGGCTAGGAAGTACGACATCGCAAGCTGCCAATCTCAACTCTCTTTCTATCCTGTCTAACCTCTTTATCATGACCATTTTGGTTCTTCTATTTGGTTCTTAAGTAAAAAACGAACTTTTTACTTTCTTTAAAAATGGAATGATTCAAATTTGTTTTAAAAAATGATAAGATAATAAGAACTATCCTATCTTAAAAAGGAGATAAAATGAAACTGAGAAAATCTATCCTTGTTGCTAGCTTATCGGCTATTTTATTGGCTGAGATGAGTGGGGCAGCTCTTGTTTTTGCAGAAAACATCCCTGATCAGCAAGTCATTACCGCCCAAGATCATCGAGAAGTATCTGGTCGTTATACAACAAACTTTGAAGATGATGACTTAGTGGTGACCTTCACACTAGCTCCACACATGCTAAGAGAGGAGACGATTCAAGAAGTAACCCTTCAGCTGGAACTGGATAGTGAAACACATAGCCTGCCATTTTCTCAAGTGCAGGCTGGCTTGTACGAAGCACGAGTTTCCAAGAAATTTCTTCAATCAGAGCCAAAACTGGCTGTGCAATTGAAAACTGCCAATGAAGAGTATGTGTTTGAGGATTTGGACTACCAACGTCCCAGTGAGGAAGTTACAAGTTCTGAATCACTATCGACAGTATCTACTCTAACTACCACACAGGAACAAGAACCAACAACGACTCTTGTAACCGAAGACGCTTCAACCATCGGCACGAGTGAATCGGTAACTTCAGAAAAACCAGTCCTAGGGCACCATCAGGAAGTAGCGCAAGCTGCAGGTCAACAAGTGACGCTAAAGGCTCAAGAAGACAATGGGAAATTTGATGTTTCTGTGACAAATATCAACCGTCCTTCGGATGTATCTAGTGTTCAAGTAGCAGTTTGGTCTGAGAAAAATGGTCAAGATGACCTCAAATGGTATCCGATGCCCTTGTCCGCCTCTTCTGGTAAGTTGACAGTTGATATCAAACAGCATAGTAACCAGTCTGATCATTATATTGTTCATGTTTATATCAATTACAAATCGTCTCCGACAGTGGGCATTGATGCTGGTAAAATTGCCATTAGAAAGCCAGCTGCCAAACATCAACTGGAAGCAAAATTTACCAATCATGGACTTCAAGTGAGTCTTGTTTCTAATCAGGTTTCAGATTATAAAAAGGTTAAGTTGGCTATTTGGGGCGAAAAAAATGGACAAGATGATTTAAAATGGTATACCACCTCTTCGACAGGCACCTTGTCAGTACCTTATAATCAAATTGCAGGCTATGATCAATATCAGGTACACGCCTACTTGGAAGAAAGTGGCAAAATGATTGGTTTGACAACTGCAACTGCCAAATTGGATAAACCAGCTATCACAACCAATGTCATAAAGATTTCTAATGCTCAGTATAAGATTGAAGTCAAGAATGTTCCGGATTATGTGAGCTCTTTACAGATTCCAGTCTGGTCTGAAAAAAATGGACAAGACGATTTGCGCTGGTATACAGCCAATAAACGGTCAGCTGGCGTGTTTGACCTACTGATACCATTGAGCAACCATCAATTTGCTATCGGGCGCTACCAAGCGCATATCTATGCTAAGACACCATTTGGCAAAGATGCGATTGGGCTTGGAGTGGTTTCTGATTTTCAAGTGGCTGAGCTAGGAGCACCTTCCGCTCAAGTGTATATTGCCAATGTTAATTCTCAGACCCTACATTTTGATGTCATCGTATCCAACCTTGTTGCGCCGGGTGGTTTAAAATCTGTTCAGGTTCCAGTCTGGTCTGATGCCAACGGTCAAGATGATTTGCGTTGGTATACAGCACATAGGCAGGCTGATGGTAACTACAAGGTGACAGTGTCTATTGCTAGTCATCATTATAGCTTTGGTCGCTATCAGGCCCATGTTTATCTGGTTCTTAGTAATGGCCAAATGGTCGGAGTTGGAACATCTAGTGTTCAGTTTAACAAACCGGCCAATGTCACACGCATTGAAGCCACCTATCAGGGGATGGGAAATTACCATTTAACCATGAAACCAGTCTTGACGAATGGTCGCGTGAAATTTGCAGTTTGGTCAGAAGTTGGAGGTCAGGATGATTTGAGATGGTATGAAGGCTATCGCCAGCAAGGTGTAGTTTTTGGTGGTGGTTTTAATGCTCAATCTCATTCTGGAACTGGTCTTTATCAGATACATGCCTATGAGGAAGTAAATGGCCAAATGAGAGGACTAGGTACAACGACTGTACATGTGGCTAAATCACATTATCAGGCACCGTATTATTCCCAATTAGATCCTAGGTGGAGTGGTCTACGCTATGGAGCTTGGACTTTTGGGCCATCAGGCTGTGTTCCAACTTCTATGGCCATGATTATTTCTGCTATCACTGATCAAGGCATATCACCAGTTCAAGTTGCCAACTATCTGCACCATCATACTCTAGAATTCAACCGTTCTTTCTTTGGAACAAGTTCTCGGGGTGTTGTAATGGCAGCTAGGAACTGGGGTCTTAAAGCATCTGCTCTCAATTCATACAGTGCTTTAGAAACAGCATTGAAGCAAGGTTATTATGTCGCAGCTGGTGTGGGGCCGAGTAAATATATTGTGTCTGGTGGTCACGAGATTGTTTTGAAAGGCTATCAAAATGGTATGACTTATGTCTTGGATCCATATAATCCAGGCAACAATGGCTGGACTAGTTTAGCTTATATTTGGAGCATTCCAAGTACCGACCCTATTGATCGTACAGAAGGTATGCCTTATATTCGTATTTCAGATTAAAAAAAGCAGTAAAAAACGTTACTGCTCTAGAGAGGACTCAGTAGTCTTCTCTTTTTTCTTTTTTAAATTTAAAAGTATACAGCCGATGGTGTAGTTGGCTAGTTGAATAGGATTTCCTAAGTCTAGTTGTAATAGTTGGGTAATCTTACTGATACGGTAGCGGATGGTTTTGGGATGTAGGTATAATTCCTTAGCGGTTGAACCGTAGTTTAAGTGATTGATAATAAAAATATACAAGGTTTCAAATAAATCGGGCTTGTCATTGAATAGTTGAAGCAATTCATCTGGCACCATATTGTTGTAGTTTTCAGGGGGTATGCTGATGAGAAAATTAAAGATCCCTAAGTCTTCTTGATCAATAAAATCTGAAATATAAAAAGAGTCATTAAACTGTTTCATCTTTAAACAGGTCGAAAAGAGTTGGCTAATCTCTAAATAATGACCGGCCTTACTTAGGAAATAATGGACCTTGTCAATTCGTGGAAGCAAAGTCTTGAGAGTCTTCTTCTGAATGCGGTCTGTCTCTTTTTTAATATTGAGGATATAGACTAGGGTATTCTTACTTTCGTAATAGACATTCGATAAACCTATAGTGTCAAATGCTTTTCTGATGGGTCTTAGCTGATGTTTCTCAAATTGATTTGGTAAGGTAATGAGGACGACTTGATAGTAAGGGTGGTCGAATAAAGAAATCTCCTCCAATAGAAGTTTTAAATCGTAGGCATCCTTATTGATGTCAAATAAGATAGCAGAAATTGTCTTGTTGCGATGTAGAAATATTTCATTTTTTCGGTAATATTCAGCGTCTAATTTTTGACTGAGTACTTCTAAAAATTTTTCGATAGCTAGAATCAAAGAATGGTCAATGGATTTGGTTTCGACATGAATTAGAAAACTATATCTGCGTACATCTGTGATGTTTTTGATATCTAGATAATAGAATTCTATTTCTTCCATTTCTTCTGGAGTAGTATAACTTCTGAGGTAGTAGTGATGTTGGGCGTATAAGTTTTGTACTTCAAATTCGACATATTGATAATTTGGTAGGGACGGGAAAGACTCCGATTGGAAGAAAAAGCTAGATTCAGGAATTTTTAGAGAGACGGATAAGCCTGTAAAATCAGTAAAGCGTCTCACCAAGTCCTCATAAGAATAACGGGGATTGACCAGATTGGAAAAAATTTTACTAGCTTCATAATATCTTCTTAATAGAAAAGATTCGTAGTTCAATAACGGTTCGTGAATAGACAAAATGATGGATTCGTAGGTAATAGTAGGAGGAATTTCAATCAATGGAATTTCATGACTATTGCAAAGTTCGATAAAATGACTAGGAACTTCTTGGATAAATCTACGAATTTTTATGATAATACCGCTAATCCCGATAGAGGAAATTTTTTCAAAATATTCTTTAATCTCATCCAAATTTTTATCCTGAAAGGCAACATAAGAAGTCAGTAGAATCTGGTTTCGAACAGCCCATTTCTCTATATCTAAGGCTTCGATGATCATGACAGACTCGATTGGGTTTTCCAAACCGATAGTGCCTGTTAACGTTCGAGAATCTTTAAAAATTTTCTGTTGTAATAAATCTTTAACCAGCATACAAGCTCCTTTTTAGAAAAATGGATAAAAATATCTAAAAAATATAGAAAAATATAGAATGGAAGCGCAAACATAATTGCGGTATAATGATTATAACAAAAAATAAAAAAGGAGTAAAGTTATGCTGATAACTGAAATTTTGGAAAACAACTACCAGGATTCCATTAATTTGATGTTATTAACCCAGAAGGTCAATAGCCTTCCAGAGGTTGTCAAAAGTCAAATCATGATGGGATCAGATGCTAACAAGGATATCTTGGGAAATAGTGGCTTGCTTTCTGAAGAAGCAAAAGCTGCTTCGCCCAATGACTTGGTGATTGTAGTAGAGTCGGAAACGCAGGATGTAAAAGCAGAAGTTTTACAACTCGTAGATGAGTTTTTATCTGATTTATCAGTTAAGACCAACTCCGATAAGCAGGCTAAAACAGTTTCTAGCTTGGCAGAAGCTTTGGAGGTTCTCCCTGATGCTAATTTAGCTTTATTCAGTATTCCTGGTGAATATGGTGCAGTTGAGATGGAAAAAGCTCTTAGAAAGGGGCTCAATGTCTTTTCCTTTACAGACAACATCCCTGTTGAAGATGAAAAGCGTCTCAAAGATTTAGCACATGAGAAGGGGCTCTTGATGATGGGGCCGGATTGTGGTACAGGTATTATTTCAAGCGTACCTCTAGCTTTTACCAATGTTATCAGACCGGGCAATATCGGTATAGTGGGTGCTTCAGGTACTGGTATTCAGGAAGTGACCACCATCATTGATAGACTAGGAGCGGGAGTTGTTCATGCTATTGGAACTGGTGGAAGGGACTTATCTGATAAGGTTGGCGCCATTACTGTCAAAGATGCTATTCTTGCTTTGGATAAACACGAGCCAACAGATGTTATCTGTGTTATCTCAAAACCGGCAGCTAAAGAGGTTCGGGATGAGGTGGTTACTCTGTTACAAAGCGTCTCTAAACCAGTAGTCGCTATTTTCTTAGGAGAGAAGCCTGACTCACATGAAGGAAATGTTTATCTAGCACATACCCTAGAAGAAACAGCGCGCCTAGCTGTCGATCTGGCAAAAGGCGAGCCTATCAAAGGCAATTATCAAATGCCGATTAAACATAGCGTTTCTGAGCAACTACCAGCAGACAAGGTTGTGATTGGGCTATATTCTGGTGGAACCCTTGCTTCTGAGGCGGGTATGCTGATAACAGAGGCTCTGGATTTGGGTGGTTTAACCAAAAAAGAAGGTTATATTTTGCAACATAATGGCTATGATATTATCGATTTAGGAGATGATATCTATACCCAGGGTCGCCCACATCCGATGATTGACCCAGAAGTTCGTATCACTAAACTGAAAGAATACGCTGCAAAAGAAAATACAGGTGTAATCCTCTTTGATGTGGTACTAGGCTATGGAGCACATGAAGATATGACAGGTGCTTTGCTTCCAACTATTCAGGAAATCAAGCAGACTTACCCAGATATCAAGTTAGTAGCGACCGTCGTGGGCACAGCTAGCGATCCGCAAAATTATCAGGATGCGGTAAATCGCCTTGCTCAGAGTGGTGTCTTGGTTGAAGAAAGTAATGAAAGAGCTGTCCGTTTGGCTTTGAAGTTTAAAGGGGTTGATGTGCAAGAAGTCAACAAGAAAGTTATCCCTTACACCGGTCGGAAAATGGACCTACCTGCCCCATCTGAAAATGTGATGTCTTTATTGACAGAGAAACCTCGTGTTATCAACATTGGCTTACAAAGCTTTAATGATTCCATCACAGCTTATGGCGGTCAATCTGTTCAATATAGCTGGCGTCCGATTGCAGGTGGCAATAAGAAAATGATTAAAATTCTTAATTTCCTTGAAGGTTTTTCTGACGAAATTGATGCAGAAAATGCTGCAGTTGCCCAACGCATGAAACAAGTGCAGCCATTCTTGATAGATGTTGTTAAGGCTAGGGATGTTATTCCAGAATTAAATGATCCAAGTCAAAAAACCTTATTGCATGCAGGGCCACCTATTACCTGGGAAACAATGACAGGACCAATGCAGGGGTCATGCCTAGGTGCGGCACTGTTTGAAAAATGGGCGCAGACCGAAGAAGAAGCGCGTGCCTTATTTGAAGAGGGTCACGTTCGCTTTATCCCATGCCACGATGTCCATGCGGTTGGTCCGATGGGAGGAATCACTTCTGGTGATATGGCTGTACTGGTTGTTGAGAACAAGATAGACGGCGTTCGTGCTTACTGTACGATGAACGAGGGAATCGGTAAGGTTCTTCGCTTCGGTGCCTACTCAGAAGAAGTCGTGCAACGTCTAGAATGGATGCGGGATGTATTGGGACCAACTATTGCCAAAGCTCTAAAACTTTCAGAAGATGGCATCAATCTCAATGTTTTGATTGCCAAGGCTATTACGATGGGGGATGAATTCCATCAACGCAATATCGCTGCGTCTCTAAACTTTGTAAAAGAGATCGTTCCGTTGATTACCAAGTTAGACCTAGATAAGGATGTGAAATACGATGTCATCAAGTTCTTGTCTGATACAGATCAATTCTTCCTCAATATCATGATGGCAACTGGAAAGGTAATTGTTGACTCTGCTCGCAAGGATGCAAAAGGTACAATCGTAACAACCATGACTCGTAATGGTGTAGATTTTGGTATCCGTATTGCTGAAACAAATGATGATTGGTATACAGCTCCGGTCAATACACCAAAAGGTCTGTACTTTACAGGATTTAGTGAAGAAGATGGAAATCCAGATATTGGAGATAGTGCGATTACAGAAACAGTGGGAGTTGGCGCTATGGCTATGATTGCCGCTCCTGGTGTAACACGTTTTGTTGGTGCAGGTGGCTTCCAGGATGCCATCGAGACATCAGAGGAGATGGCTCGAATTTGTATTACTCGCAATTCAAACTGGTCTATTCCAAACTGGAATTTTGAAGGAAGTGTTCTAGGGATTGATATTCGTAAGATTGTTGAAACTGGTATCACGCCGATTATCAATACGGGTATCGCTCATAAGAAAGCAGGGCTAGGACAGGTCGGAGCAGGAACAGTGCGTGCGCCTCTCGGTTGTTTTGAAAAAGCCCTCGAAGCCTATGCAGTAAGCAAGGGATTTACAAATGATTAAGCTATCTATCTGTGGAATCAGTGATCTGGTATACCCTTATTGTAAATATGGGTATACTGGTCGCGTCCACAGTATCTTCCATCATTCTTTCAATATAATAGTTGGACAACATCTCATCCATGTTTCTGGAGAAAGGGAATTTTTATCCAGCTTTGGGATTCAGTTGGAGTCTCAAGATTTTCAAAAGTTGCAAGGGCTTCAAATAGATGATTTAGTTACACTGAAGAAGGATAAGATCATCATCTATAGCCAAACAGATACGTATATCTTATCAGGACCAGAAAATGTTGTTCAAAATATGATGGTATTTAGGGTGGAGTTTAGTCAAGATGAAATAGAAGAAGTCTTGGGATTAGTAGAAACTCAACTCTCTTTCAATAAAATAGGTATAGAGGCATCATCAGATTTTCAGCAGATTCAAGAGATGATGCAATCAGGTCATTTGTCTCTTAGCGCTATCGAAACAATTATCCAATTTTTGATTGGACGTGGTTTAGGATTGACGCCAAGTGGCGATGACCTCCTACTAGGATATTTTTGGGGAATGCGGGTTCTATCAGACTACCTTATACAAAAAGAAGTCGAGATCTACTTATCTCAGAATCTGACCAAAACAACCGTCATTAGCCGAGAATATTTAGATGCCTTTTTAAAAGGAGTTGTATCATCACCCATTTATCGTCTCAATAAAAGTTTAGAAAGGAGAGATAGTTATTCTGCAAACAAGGCCATCCAAAGAATAGCAACCATTGGACATACTTCTGGTTATGATTTCTTATTTGGCTTATTCCTATCGTTGAAATGTATTCAAAAAATGAAGATGCGAGGAACGCTCTATGAAACAGAAAAAAGTTGAAATAGTTAATAAGAATTATTGGATTCGTCTAGTTTTTCTTTTCTTCCTAGGTTGGATTTTGATGTATGCGACACGTACCATTTTTAATCCAATTATGGGAAATGTGGGGAAAGAATTTGATTTGACAAATACCGATTTAGGTCTTGCAAATAGTATATTCTTTCTCACCTATGCCGTAGCTCAAATTCCCTTTGGTATCTTAGGGGATAAGTACGGTCGTAAACTGGTGATTACAGTTGGATTTCTAGGTTTAGCTCTTGCTACTTTCCTAAGTGGCTTGGCTCAAACATTTGCTATCTTCTTGTGGATTCGTGCTTTTGCAGGGATTGCACAAGGTGCTTATTATGGTCCTCAATATGCCATGTCCAGTGAAGCTATTCCAAAAGAAAAAGTAACCTTCGGTAATGCTTTAATCAACAGTGGAATGGCTTTTGGGACATCTGGTGGCTTCCTGCTTTCTAGCTCCATTGTATTGGCTGGTGGTGCACATTGGAGTCAACCCTTCTTTCTCATGGCGTTACCGACTGCCATAGTGGGTGTCTTATTCTACACTTTGCTGAAAGAACGAGTGGCTTACGCAAGTAGCAAGGAAGAAAATACTGAAACCAATGTTGAACCAGAAGAAAAAGTCTCGTTAAAAGATATCTTTACAAATAAAAATCTAGTAGCTGTCTTCTTAGTTTGTTTTGTTAGTATCTATGCTAACTTCGTTATTATTACTTGGTTACCGTCTTTCTTGATACAAGAGCGTGGCTTTGTTGGAGGTAGTGTTGGGTTTATCGCTTCTCTGGTTCCATGGGCTTCTATTCCAGGTGCCTTGTTCTTTGCTCGCATGAAAGATAAGATTGGCAGCACTAAGAAAATGATGATGTTGTTGATACCGCTGGCATTGTTATCTGTTTTCTTAATGGCTTATGTAACAGATAAGACTTTGTTGATTGCAGTTTTAATCCTTTATGGACTAACTGGTAAATTGGCGCTGGATCCAATCTTGATTTCCTATGTTAATGCTTTTGCACCAAAGGGTAGTTTATCAACAACATTGAGTGCTTATAATTTCATCGGCATGTCAGGATCGATATTGGCTCCTTATGTAACTGGTTATCTAGCTGATACGGTAGGATCCATGCAGATTGGTTTTTACGTGGCAGCTGTCTTACTGGGTATGGGATTATTGCTCTTCTTGTTTGTTGCGAAGGATACTCAAAAGGCGAAAACACTCTAGAGAAAGGCTAGGACTTGGAGATGGATGATAAACATTTTATTAGGAAAATCTTGATTGCTATTGCGTTGGGTGTCTTAGCTGGATTTCTTTTTAAAGATTATGTAGCCGTACTAGATGTGGTGGGAAAAGTGTTTTTGAGTACTATGCAGATGGTTATCCCGCTCCTAGTATTGGGACAGGTTATCCAGGCTCTGGGCTCACTTGAAAAGAAGGACTTGTCTGCTTTAGGTATTCGTACCATAGTGATTTTTGGTGTTTCCTCTCTTCTAGCAGCTTACTGGGGTATTTTGTTTACACTGATGATGCAACCAGGAAAAAGTGTTACGATTCCGCAAGCTGGTTTAGAGACCGTTGAGGAGCAGAGTATCAATTTATCAGAAACGATTATTTCTTTCTTTCCTCAAAATATCATGGATTCTCTCTCTAGAGGCTCTATCATTCAGATAATCATTTTTGCCATTTTTATGGGAGTGGCAGTTAATATATATGCCTCTCAAAAAAAAGATAATCTCTTTTTACCGCTTTTACTTGAATTTAATGCCATTATCATGCAGATTATTCGTTTGGTGATGAAGTTTGCACCTCTTGGAATTTTTTCCATGATAGCTGTCTCAGTTGGCAACTTGGGCTTGGATATCTTACTTCCCATGGTTCAATACTTGTTGGTATTTGGTCTAGCCACCCTCACCTTCTTACTGCTTTGGGTTTTGGTAATCGCCTTGTATAGCAAAAAATCATTTAGAAGTATTGTTGTTGGGATGAAATCAACCTCTCTCATGGCTCTCGCAACGACTTCTTCAGCAGTTACCTTGCCCTTGGCTATGGAGGATGCTCATTCTAAGTTAGGCATCAGCAAGCGAGTGGTTGATCTCGTATTGCCAATGGGGGTTTCGCTCAATAGTAATGGTTCTGCAATGCATATGGCTATCACAGTAGTCACCATTGCGCAACTCTATGACATTCACTTAGATGGCATCACGCTTTTGTATATCGGTGTATTAGCAACGTTTATTTCACTAGCTAATGCTGTTGTTCCAGGTGCAGGATTGGTGTCCTTGGCGATTATTGTTCCACAACTTGGGCTTCCGATTGAAAGTATAGCCTTGTTTGCGGGCGTCGAATGGTTTGTAGGAATGCTCAGAACTATTACAAATGTCAATTCAGATGTTTTCTCTGCTGTGATAGTAGACAAGATGTCAAATATCCGTCCTCAGTAAGATGAGAACGGATTTTAAAGGGAGGGTATATGAAAAAAATATTAAACAACATAGTTGGTCTGGTCTTTCTCTCTGCCAGTTTATTCCCTATAGGAGTTAGCGCTCAGGATATCTCAGAGGTTCCTACTCCAGAAGGGTATATGAAGTTTGTAGTGATTATCCCCATTCTCCTCATCCTATTCTTACTTTTTAAGAAAGTAGATATGTTGGTTGCGGGCTTTATTGGTGGTGCTTTGGCCATGGTTATCGGTGGTATCTCGATTGGGAAAGCCAATGAGTTGCTGATGACATCTATACCGGCAATGCTTGGGATTACAGGTCCTATCATCAATTCAGCCATCGCGACTGCAGTTTTCAAATCAGGTGGTTATTCGTCAGCTTTGGCCTTGGTTCGTAGGGGAATAAAGGGTAAGGTAGAATACTTTGCTGCCTTTATTGTGCTGCTGATGGCTGGAGCGACGTATATGTCAGGTATCGGTGGAGGTACCGCCATGGTTTTGGCTCCGCTAGCGTTTGCAGCAGTAGGAGCTGTTCCTGAAATCATTGCAGCGATGTGCTTAGCAGCTGCAGTATCTTTTACTACCTCACCAGCTTCCCTCGAATCCAGTATCGTTTCCCAACTCACCTCACAACCAGTAGGGGACTATGTCGAAACCATGCGACTCTATTGGTTGCTATTTACCATTATTGCGATTATCATTGCCTTTGTTGGTGCAAGACGCAATAAAACTATTTTTCAAGGGGAAGAATCCGAAGAAATTGCGGCTCTTTCAACAAAGGAATTATGGATTCGGACGATTCCAGCTATTTTCCTACTCTTTGCAGTGATTGCAGGCCCCACTATTAATTCATGGTTAGGATTCCCTATTTTAGGGACATTCATGTATTTAATTATTACCATTTTACTGATCTTCCTCTGTACAAAATTTACGCTAAAAGAATCTTCAACTGCCTTGGTAGACGGCTCACAATATATATTGACACGTCTATTTCAGGTTGGGATTTTTATCACCTTTATCAATATTATTACCCAAACAGGTGCTTTTGGAGTTATCGTGGAAGCTGCTAAAATTGCACCAAATAGCCTGATTGTCCCTGCTTTAATATTGGCTGGATTTGCAATAGGGGTCCCAGCTGGTGCATACGTGGCCACTATATTAGCCTTGGTTATCCCGATTGGGGTCAGTTTGAACTTACCTCTCCTTGCGATAGGTTTCATCACCATGGCCGTAGGCTTGGGCAGTCAAATGAGTTTTGTTAATATTACAATGCAAGCTCAGGCATCAGGATTTCATATTGATATTCTCGATGTTGTAAAAGGCAATACAAAATGGATTTTAGGAGCATTGACTCTCTTAATCATCCTGTCGCTGATTGTCCTGTAGAAAAATAAAAGGAGATGTTGCTAGTATGGTTCGTCAATTAATACGCAATGTTATCTTAGATGAGACAAATGAGCGCTATCATCTTATCATCAAAGATGGAATCTTTGAAGCGATTGAAAAAGCAGATGATATGGAAGTTGATGCGGAGAATTTTGATTTCGTGTTCGATGGAAAGGGTAGGGTTGCTGTACCTGGTTTTGTAGAAAGTCATATTCACCTTGATAAGGCTTTAATAGCCGATCGCCTACCAAATCGTTCAGGGACTTTGCAAGAAGCCTTGTCTGTTACTGCCCAGTTGAAGTCTACTTTTACCAAAGAAGATATTGAGGAGCGAGCAGAGAAGGCCCTGCAACTATTAATCAAACATGGCACAACTCACGTTCGAACACATGCAGAATTCGATCCAGTCGGCGGTTTTCATGGTTTTGAAGTCATCATGGACTTAAAGGAAAAATACAAAGACCACATTGAAATGCAAGTCGTTGCATTTCCACAAGAAGGAATTTTGAAATCTCCTGGCACAGAGGACTTAATGCGTCGTGCTATGGAGATGGGTGCAGATGTAGTTGGTGGCATTCCCTACAATGATAGTGATATTGAGAAGCACTTGGAGATTGTCTTTGGTCTAGCAAAAGAATTTGGTAAGCCGATTGATTTGCACCAAGACTTCTTTGATAGTTCAGAAAAGCAAACCATCGAACTGGTTGCAAGAAAGACTATTGAGCATGGTTTTACTGGCCGAATGGGAGTCGGACATCTCACTAGTTTAGGAGATTGCTCTGGACAGAAGTTAGAAGAAATTATTGCTCTAATGTCTGGAGCAGGCATTAGTGTCATGAGCCTTCCTATGACAGATCTGCATTTAGGAGGACGCTCTGATGAGAAAAATGTGAGACGCGCTGTGACGCCAATCCGTAAATTGCGTGATGGAGGTGTCAATGTCGTTCTTGCTTCCAATAATATTCGAAATCCCTTTACTCCTTATGGAAATGGTGACTTGCTACAAGTCGCTATGCTAGCTATTCCAGTAGCTCATTTAGGTGGAGCGGATGATTTACCAACTGTCCTTCCAATGATTACCCATAAGGCTGCAGAGGCGATAGGAATCACCAACTACGGCTTTACCGTTGGCAATCCTGGAACAGTAGTTGTCCTCGATACGAAGAGATACCAAGATGCCATTATCGATATACCAAAGCGCCTATTGTCTATTTTCAAAGGAAACATCATCTTAGAAAATAAGGATCAAGTTTATTTAAATCTTCCTTAACGATAATGGCAAAAATATAATGGATGTATGACTGTTTGGACGATAAGTTTTTCCTAATTCTTGAATAAGACATAAGCGGAAAGGAATAGTGTATGAGTCAAGAAGAAATGTTATTAGTCACGATACAGGCCGAAGAACTACATGAATTGATTAAGAAAAAATTAGTTTCGGCTGGTCTAGAAGCTTCGCAAGCGGATGAAGTAGCCAATCACTTGGTTTATGCCGATTTGTCTGGTATTCATTCCCATGGTGCTGTCCGTGTAGAATACTATGCAGAGAGAATTAGCAAGGGAGGTGTCACTCTTCATCCTAAGATGCATTTTGAGCAGACTGGAGAGAGTACGGGTATCTTCCACGGTGATAATGGGATTGGTCAGTATGTCGTCAATGAAGCCCTAGAACCTATAATTGACATGGCCAAAAAATCTGGATTGGCAGTTGTAGGTATTTCAAAAATGAGTCATAGTGGCACCATGGCTTACTATCTCGAAAAAGTTGCCCGAGCAGGATTAGTTGGCATCTCTATGTGCCAATCCGACCCGATGGTCGTTCCATTTGGTGGACGAGAAAATTACTTCGGAACAAATCCAATTGGATTTGCAGCGCCACGTTCTGGTCACGAACCGATTGTCTTTGATATGGCAACAACCATTCAAGCCTGGGGTAAAATTTTGGATGCTCGCTCAAGAAATCAAGATATTCCTCCTACTTGGGCGGTTGATAAAGATGGTCTTCCGACCACTAATCCTCATGAAGTACAGGGGCTATTACCCATTGCAGGACCCAAGGGCTATGGTCTGATGATGATAGTCGATATTTTGGCAGGTAGTCTCCTTGGCCTACCTTTTGGTAAACACGTGACTTCCATGTATGCAGACCTGACCAGTCCACGAAACCTAGGTCAACTCTTTATCATCATTGATCCAAGCCGCTTTACAAATGCAGATGAGTTTTCAGAGCAGATAAATCGAATGGTAGAAGAGCTACATTCCATCGAACCTGCCGAAGGTTTTGAATCTGTCTTATATCCAGGCGAACGAAATAAACTCGTCTATTTGAAAAATCAAGAAAATGGTATTCCGATACCGAAATCAATTATTGACTATCTCAAATCGAATCAGGTACACAATGATCAATTTGGAGGAAAGGGTGCTTTTGCCTGATAGTAGAAAAAAGAGGAGGAGTGTATGCCACATAAAATTCTCGTTGCATTGGGTGGAAATGCTATTTTAACGGATGACCCGACAGCCCAAGGCCAGATTTCTGTTTTGGAAGCAACAGCAAACCAATTAGCAAAATTTGTTGAAGCGGGCTATCAATTGATTGTTACCCATGGTAATGGACCACAGGTTGGTAATCTTTTACTTCAACAGGCTGCGGGGCATTCTCAAAAAAATCCAGCACTTCCTCTTGACACCTGTGTCGCCATGACACAAGGTAGCATTGGCTACTGGTTGCAGAATCGTTTAAAAGAAGCACTGACAAAGAAAGGAATCCAACAGCCAGTTGTCAGTATTATTACACAGGTTGAGGTATCTCAAACTGATCCATCTTTTTCCAAACCTAGTAAACCAATTGGCCCCTTTTTTAGCAAGGAAGATGCAGAACAAATGGCTAAAGAAACAGGTGATACCTTTTTAGAAGATGCTGGTCGTGGTTACCGAAAGGTTGTTCCATCACCAAAACCAGTTTCTATTGTCGAATTTCCTATTATCCGCAATTTGGTAGAAGATGGAGTAATCACTATTGCTTCAGGTGGTGGGGGTATCCCTGTCATTCAAAACAATGGTACGACTTCTGGTGTCGAGGCAGTCATAGACAAGGATTTTTCCTCGGCAAAGTTGGCAGCGATGTTAGAAGTTGAACAGTTCATTATTTTGACTGGGGTAGACAATGTCTATGTTCACTACAATCAACCCAACCAAGAGAAACTAGAACAAGTCACAGTGAGTCAATTAGAACACTATATTCATGAAAATCAATTTGCTGCTGGTTCTATGCTTCCAAAGGTTGAAGCAGCTATTGATTATTTGAGACATTACCCAACAGGGAAAGCCATTATCACTTCATTGAACAATATTGAAAACTATCTGAATGGTGGAACAGCTACCATCATATCAGCTGATGAAGCGTCGAAAGGAGAAAGCTATGACGAAAATTCCAAATAAAGTCAACAATCGCTATTGTTCTTTCTATTACAAGGATG
This sequence comes from Streptococcus minor DSM 17118, assembly GCF_000377005.1. GTDB lineage: Bacteria > Bacillota > Bacilli > Lactobacillales > Streptococcaceae > Streptococcus > Streptococcus minor. Next base: position 343,217 of record NZ_AQYB01000033.1, on the reverse strand, counting down.
ATCCAATCGATTATCAAATGGTGCTCGATAAGAGTAGAACAGCTCTTATGCTGATTGACTTGCAAAATCATTTTGTTTATGCACCTGAGGATGAAAGTCCAACCCATCAAAAAGACTGGCAGCCTTACTATGACCGTGTTCAACAAGTAGTGGTTCCTAATAGCCAACGCTTGCTAGAAAAATTTCGACAAGAATCTATGTACGTTGTGCATGTGATTATCCAATCCCATCTATCATCCGGTAAGGACCGCTCTCAGTCTCATCTGAGAGGACAGTTTAATGATATTCATCTGCTGAAAGACGGGCAAGGAACGATGATTATTCACGAATTGACTCCTGTAAAAGATGAAATTATTGTTACTAAAACAACTCACTCAGCACTAACTGGAAGCAATGTTCGTTTGATTCTAAATAATCTACAAATTACGGATGTAGTGGTAGGTGGCCTATTAACAGATCAATGTGTATCCAGCACAGTTCGTTCTCTCTCAGATGAAAATTATAAAGTATGGGTAGTAGAAGATGCTTGTATGGCAGGAAATTTAGAGCTCCATGAGCATGCCCTTGAAATCATGAACAATACTTATTGTAATGTTGTGAATACAGATGAAGTTTTATCTGTTTTATAGAGCAGAAAACCTCGTTTCATTTGAAACGAGGTTTTTGTCATTATTATTTCGCACCGACAATGCCGATGATGACATCAACAGCTTTCTCCATGGTCTGGAGACTAACAAATTCAAAGCGGCCATGCATATTCTCTCCGCCAGCAAAGAGGTTTGGCGTAGGAATTCCCATGAAGGAAATCTTGGAACCATCAGTTCCACCACGAATCGGTTCAATAATGGGCTGGATATCCAAGTCTTCCATGACTTTTTTGGCAATTTCGATAGGAGTCATATCCTTCTCAATTACTTTTTTCATATTGTAATATTGGTCATGAAGATGAACGATGATGCGCGGTGTATCGAAGGCAGCATTCATCTGGTCAGCAACGTCCAACAACAGCTGCTTACGAGCTTGGAAATCTTCCTCTTCAAAATCACGCACAATATAGCTGCTTTGCGCCTGATCGACACTGCCAGATAAGTCCATCAGATGGAAGAACCCTTGATAGCCTTCTGTTTTTTCAGGGCGATCAGCTTCTGGAAGTGCATTGTGAAAATCAATCGCTAATTGGAAGGCATTGATCATCTGGTCTTTGGCTGAGCCAGGGTGGACATTACGTCCTAGAAAATCAATTTTAGCCCCAGCCGCGCTGAACGTCTCATATTGGAGTTCGCCGAGCGGACCACCATCAACAGTATAGGCAAAGTCAACATCAAAATCTTCAACATCAAACTTATCTGCACCGATACCGATTTCCTCATCTGGACCAAAACCAACACGAATTTCACAGTGCTTGATTTCTGGATGTTGGACCAAATATTCGATAGCTGTCATGATTTCAGCGATACCTGACTTGTCATCTGCTCCTAAGAGAGTTGTTCCGTCTGTAGTAATCAGAGTTTGTCCGTGATAGTTATTTAACTGAGGGAAATCCTTTGGATCTAGAGAAAAGCCTGAAGTGCCCAGTTGGATAGGTTGACCATCGTAGTGTTCGATAATCTGCGGACTAACTCCATCAGCATTAAAATCAGCTGTGTCCATATGGGAAATAAAGCCGATTTTACGCGTTAAACTAGGGTCGTTAGCAGGCAAGGTTCCGATGGCAAAGCCATTTGGCAGATAATGCACATCCTGCAAACCAATTCGCTTCATTTCTGGCAACAAAATATTTTGAGCAAACTCAACTTGGTTTTGAGTGCTAGGTGTAGTAGTTGACCGTTCATCTGAACGGGTATTTTCTTTGACATAAACCAAGAAACGGTCTAATAGTGTAGGGTATTTCATCCTATCTCCTTACTTTTTTATAATCTATTTGTAGATGATGGTAGCGATGCTGTCCTCCTTGCAATAAGTGCAATATGCCAGGTTAGAGTTTTGGTATTGGTAGGACTATTCTACTTCCTATTACAGAGCATCCTACCATCTTTCATAAGGCTGGCAACAGTATTACAAGAACTTTCACATAGCTAGGCTATGACTAGAGAAGCCTAGCCTTAGTATATCACATTTTTAGGAATGCTTACAGCCTATCTCCAACTTTTTACGACAGCCTCTTTTTTTGGTATACTAGCATAGTAGACTCAGATATATTGTGAAATGAGGAAAAATATGTAGCGAATGATGAAAGTAGCTGACATATGTGAATAACTGACTGCCAATCAAGGTCATAGTCAATATCTGCATGCAAAGGAAAAAGATATGAATCAAATCAAATGCCCCCATTGTGGAACAGTTTTTCAAGTAAATGAAACAGAATACAGCGAGTTGTTAAGTCAAGTTCGTACCGCTGAATTTGAAAGTGAGATCCATGCCCGCCTGACCCAGGAGTTAGCTCTAGTAGAAGCACGAGCAAAGAATGAACAGCAGAAAGCCCTAGAGGAGAAAAATCTGGAAGTGCAGGCTCTAAAGCATCAAGTAGAGCAGTTTGAAGCGCAGAAAGAGTTGGTAAAAAAGACAACAGAGCAAGATATGTCTGCTCTGTTAGCTGAAAAGGACAAGGAAGTACAAGCCTTGCAAAACCAATTAGAGCAAGCCCGTCTCGAACACCAAAATGAACTCCAACGTAGCCTCACTAGTCTCGAGAGAGAGCGAGATTCAGTCAAAAACCAGCTAGCTCTCCAAGAAAAAGAAAGTGAGCTGGCCCTGTCTTCTGTTCGCAGTGATTATGAAGTCCAGCTTAAAGCAGCCAATGAACAAGTTGAGTTTTATAAAAACTTTAAGGCTCAACAATCCACCAAGGCTATCGGGGAAAGTTTGGAAATTTATGCTGAAACTGAATTTAATAAGGTCCGTTCCTACGCTTTTCCTCGTGCTCGTTTTGGCAAGGACAACGAAGTTTCAGCATCGGGTTCTAAGGGAGACTTTATTTTCCGTGATTTCGATGATACAGGCTTGGAATTTATCTCCATCATGTTTGAGATGAAAAATGAAGCTGATACCACCAAGACCAAGCACAAAAATACAGATTTCTTGAAAGAACTGGATAAGGACCGTAAGGAGAAAAAGTGTGAATATGCGGTCTTGGTAACCATGCTCGAGGCGGACAATGACTATTACAATACAGGTATTGTCGATGTCAGCCACGAATATGAAAAAATGTATGTTATCCGCCCACAATTCTTTATCCAATTAATTGGTATTTTACGCAACGCAGCTCTCAACAGTTTGCAATATAAGCAGGAACTAGCCTTGGTTCGAGAGCAAAATATTGACATTACCCATTTTGAGGAAGACTTGCAAATTTTTAAAAATGCCTTTGCCAAAAATTACCATTCAGCTTCGACAAACTTTAAAAAAGCCATTGATGAAATTGATAAGGCTATCAAGCGCATGGAAGAAGTCAAGCGATTCTTGACCACTAGTGAAAACCAACTCCGCCTAGCCAACAACAAACTTGACGATGTTTCTGTGAAAAAACTGACCCGCAATAACCCTACTATGAAAGCCAAGTTTGAGGAGTTGAAGGAAAGTAAGGAAAACTGATGACCGTAGAAAGCAGTATAGAAGAAAAGATTACTATTCGCCCTTTCCAAGTTAAAGATTGCCAAGCTCTTTCCTCAACTCAAATAGTAATAAACTACGTCATGCTCAATCAAATATAGCATAAGGGAGTCTCGTATGAAAAAAAGGATAGCAGGAATTCTCTTTAGTCTGATTGCTCTTTCCAGTCTGTTTATCTTTTTGCTGTTTCTTAAGACACCTGGAAATAAGCAAGTTGATTTTGGCTTGGACGACCAACTATATGGCATTACCATCGATGATTCGTGGTATGACAGTGTGGAGCTGGATGATATTGTCGCAGCAATTGAGGATATGCCAGTTAAGCCGATTGTTAGAATTGTCATGTCAAACGATACGGAGGCAAAAGACTATGTTGACTTATTCAAAAGGCTTCATCAGGTAGCCTATATTATGGCCTGTCCTGTCGATTCATACGATATGAATCAATATGACAGTGTCATCTCCTATCAAAAGCGGTTTGAGGATTCGTTTTCTCATCTATCAGACTACACAGACATATGGGAAATCGGAAATGAAGTCAATGGACTGGAATGGATTCAACAAGAGAATTCGTTAATTACCAGTAAATTAAAAGCAGCCTACCAAACTATAGTAGCTGCAGGTGGTCAAACTGCTCTGACTTTTTACTATGAAAAACCAAATAGTCAAAAAAGTATGTTTAACTGGATTGAAGAGAACATTCCCAATTCTATGCGACAAGGTCTTGATTATAGCTTTATCAGCTACTATGAAGACGATAATGATGGATTCCAACCACAATGGCAGTCAGTATTTGAGCAATTTCAGGTTCTCTTCCCATATTCAAGAGTTGGCATTGGTGAATGTGGCAAAACTGCCCTAAATGCGAGTGTGGAAAGCAAGATTGCCATGGTGGAGGAATATTATTCCATGCCCAAGTATACAGAAAATTATATTGGTGGCTATTTCTGGTGGTACTGGGTGCAAGATTGTCTTCCCCACCAAAGAAACCGTATCTATAAGGCAATCAATGAGCATATGAAATAGGCAAGACGACTGATTCTGGTTGTCTTTTTCTCTTGAAACCAGTATAATAACCCTATGCTAACAGGAATTATCAATTTGAAAAAAGAGGCTGGGATGACCAGCCATGATGCAGTGTTTCAGCTACGCAAGATTTTACAGGAAAAAAAGATTGGCCATGGTGGGACTCTGGATCCGGATGTGACGGGAGTATTGCCCATAGCGGTTGGCAAGGCTACTCGCATGATAGAGTACATGCAGGATGAAGGTAAAATCTACGAGGGAGAGATTACGTTAGGGTATTCAACAACGACCGAGGATGCTAGCGGTGAAGTAGTAGAGAAAACTCCAATTTCTGCTGATTTGACCTCTGAAATGGTGGATGAAGCGATGGCTAGCTTTATCGGTGACATCGTGCAGGTTCCGCCCATGTACTCAGCAGTCAAGGTAGATGGACGTAAACTCTATGAATATGCTCGAGCTGGCCAGAAAGTCGAGAGACCAAAACGTAGGATTCATATCTATTCCTTTGAGCGCACCAGTCCCTTGGAACGAGAAGGGGAGCTAGTTCGTTTTAGTTTTCGAGTGAGGTGTGGAAAAGGTACCTATGTCCGTACTCTTTCAGTGGATTTGGGTGTCAAGTTGGGTTACGCTAGCCACATGTCCCAACTAGAACGAACTGGTTCAGCCGGTATGACACTCATGGATGCCCTGACCTTGGCAGAGATTGTAGATTTGGTAAATAGGGATGACTTTTCTTTCCTTCGGCCGATTGAGCAAGGTATTGGAGACTTGCCAAAATATGAATTAACGAATGAACAAGTGAGAGAAGTTAGCTTTGGCAGACGAGTATTCTTAGATACCGATGTAGAGTTGCTAGCTGCATTTCATCAAGGCCAACTGGTGGCTATTATGGAAAAACGAGATAATCAATACAAACCTCGTAAAGTCATGCTGTAAGTGGACCTATGGTACGCTTTTTAAACTGTAATCTTGCTATAATAGCCTGAAAAAGATATAATGAATTGTTATGGAAATTGTACGAATAGATGATAAAAAAAAGATAGGCAAGACTCAGGATACTGTTTTGGTCTTGGGATATTTTGATGGTCTGCACTTAGGGCATAAGGCGCTGTTCGATCGAGCACGAGCAATTGCGGATGAGCGCGGTATCTCTGTGTCGGTGCTAACCTTCCCAGAAACACCGAAACTAGCATTCGTTCGCTATCACGCAGACTTGCTCTTGCAACTGACCAGTCCTGAAAAGCGTTTTGCCCTCATGGAGTCTTACGGTGTAGATCGGTTGTATCTGGCCGATTTTACTAGTTCTTTTGCTAAGCAATCTCCAGGGGAGTTTCTGGAAAATTATGTGTCGCCCCTACAAGCCAGTGTCGTGGTGACTGGTTTTGATTACCACTTTGGCAATAGCAGAGCAGATGTCAGCGTTTTGCAAGAACTTTTTGATGGTCAAGTAGAGGTGATTGACGAGGTTCAGCTGGATGGGGAGAAGATTTCCTCCAGTCGTATTCGGAAGGCTGTGAAAGAGGGCAATATTGCAGAGGCAAATCGTTTGTTAGGCTATAAGTTTACGACAGAAGGTATCGTCGTGCATGGAGATGCTAGAGGACGAACGATTGGTTACCCTACAGCCAACTTAGCTCCCTTTGAGCGAGTTCATCTGCCGGGTGAAGGAGTCTATGTAGCTGATGTGCTAATCGGTAGCAAACGTTACCGCTCTATGGCGAGTGTAGGCCGCAATGTGACTTTTGATGGTACGGAGATGCGGATTGAAGCCCATATTTTTGATTTTAACCAAGAAATTTATGGTGAAAAAATTACCATTATCTGGTTGGAAAAAATCCGAGATATGATTAAGTTTGACGGAATCGAATCACTCATGCTACAAATGCAGAGAGATGAAGAGGTTTCCCTGACTTGGGGGGAATAGTGAAATAGTTTGACCGGCCTCTGGCTGGTCTTTTTTCCTAGAAAAAATTATGCTATACTAATGAGAAATATTGTTGGGAGCGAGATATGGACTATCAAGAGAGTTTAGATTGGATTCACAGTAAACTAAAATTTGGGATAAAACCGGGTATTGAGCGAGTCAAGTGGTTACTCAATGAATTAGGTAATCCTCAGGAAAAAGTAAAAGGAGTCCATGTTATTGGCACAAATGGAAAGGGCTCTACAGTCAATTACTTACAACATATCTTTACGGCATCAGGCTATGAAGTAGGAACCTTTACTTCTCCTTTTATTATGGATTTTCGTGAACGTATCAGTCTGAATGGTCAGATGATTTCCAAGGAAGAATTGACCGAGATGGTGAATCGTATCGAGCCTATTGTTGAGCGCCTTCCCAAGGAGACTTCTTGGGAAGCTGCAACTGAGTTTGAAATTATCACAGTTCTCATGTTTCTCTACTTTGGAGAAGTGCATCCAGTAGATATAGCTTTCATAGAGGCAGGTATGGGTGGTCTCCATGACTCAACAAATGTCTTTCAACCTTTAGTTATTGTCTGTCCTTCTATCGGTTTAGACCATCAGGCCTATCTAGGAGAAGATCATGCGGCTATTGCCCGCAATAAGACAGGTGTTATGAAAGCAGGAGTACCAGTAGTTTATGCTACTGAGCGTCAGGATGTTGTGGGGGTTTTTGAGGAAAGAGCAAACATGTTAGCTAGCAAGACCTACCTACTGGAACGTGACTTTTCTTACCAAGAAAGGGGAGAGAAGTTTGATTTTATATACCAAGACGAGCGGGTTGACTCTATTCAGCTAGCTATGCCTGGTCAACACCAAAAAGCCAATGCCAGTCTAGCTATCATGACTACACTTTTGCTCAAGGAGAACTATCCAAACATTAGCAAGACTAAGATTTTATCTGCCTTGTCCACCAGCCGATGGTTAGGTCGGACAGAGTTTATCAGACACAATCTCATGATTGACGGTGCCCATAACAATGAAAGTGTCCAGGTCTTGGTGGATTTGCTGAAGTCTTCTTATTCTGACAAGGATATCCACATTCTTTTTGCAGCCATCGAAGGCAAGCCTGTCACGGATATGTTGGAAATGTTAGAAGAGTTTGCCAGCCTGACGGTGACCAGCTTTGATTTTCCTAAAGCCCTCCCCTTAGAGGCTTATCCCAGTCAGTACATCCGAGTTCCTTCTTGGCAAGAATGGGTTACGCAGATGGAGCCAGATGAGCAGAGACTTTACATCGTGACAGGTTCTCTCTACTTTATCTCAAACATTCGCCAAGCCCTATTAGAAAAAGACAAATAACTCAATTTTAAGTCTTTTGTGAAAAAAAGTACAGATTTGTGCACCTTGTCTATCAATTTCAACTTGTCAACAGGTCTATCCTAGTGTATAATAGATTTGAGAAAATTCTAGAAAGGGATGCTTATGATTACGTTATTTTTATCACCGAGCTGTACAAGTTGTCGCAAAGCGCGCGCTTGGTTAACAAATCATCAAGTACCTTTTACAGAGCACAACATTATGACCAGTCCCCTAACGGCGGATGAGTTAAAAAGTATTTTAGCCCTGACTGAAAATGGAACAGATGATTTGATTTCTACACGTTCAAAGGTTTTTCAAAAGCTCAATGTTGATGTGGATGAACTCTCTGTTTCTCAGTTGATTGATCTCATTGAGACTTATCCAAGTTTGCTTCGTCGTCCTATTATCTTGGATGATAAACGGATGCAGATTGGTTTTAACGAAGATGAAATTCGAGCATTTTTGCCACGAAATTATCGAAAACAGGAGCTGAAGAACGCAACGTTGAGGGCAGAGATAGGATAGATTAGATATGAACAAACAATATTCATATCCACTTGATTTTTCGTGGAGCACAGAGGAGATTTCCTCCGTGCTTTCTTTTTTAAATCAGGTGGAAAAAGCTTATGAGGGCGGTGTGAGTGCAGAAGCCCTTTTGGACCGTTATCAGCGATTTAAGTCCGTTGTAAAAAGTAAGTCACAAGAGAAGCAAATCGACCGTGATTTTGAAGCAGTGTCAGGTTATTCGACCTATCGGGCAGTGAAAGCTGCCCAAGAAAAGCAACAGGGGGTCATAAAGCTTGGACACTAAGTACACTTTTGCTAAAAAAATTGTAGTGGAAGCTGGTGAGTTTTTACGTCAGCATCTTTATGATAGTCTAGATATTCAGGTCAAGTCCCATTTTACAGATCTGGTCACCCAATTGGATCAGCAAGTAGAAGAAGACTTGAGTTGTAAAATTTTAACCCGTTACCCCGAAGATAAGATTTTAGGAGAGGAAGGTCATTCTCAGCCTTCTGTTTCAGAGGGAAATGTGTGGATTATTGACCCTATAGATGGAACAACCAACTTCATTGTTCAACAGGAAGATTTTGCAGTCTTATTGGCCTATTTTGAAAATGGTGTTGGAAAATTTGCCATCATCTACGATGTCATGAAGGATGAGATGATTCATGGAGGCTCACACTATCCGGTCTATCTCAATGATCAGCCGCTTGTGGCTTTTCAAGACAAGGAGCTAAAGGAAAGTTTGATTGGTCTCAATACAGGCCTTTATGCCCAAAATGTTGATGGGCTAGCCAATTTAGCCAACCATACTTTAGGAACCCGTTCCTTTGGTAGTGCGGGTATTGGTTTTGCGCGTGTGCTAAAGGGGCAGCTCTTGGCACAAGCATCTTATCTCTACCCTTGGGATTATGGAGCAGCCGCTATTTTAGGCGAATCGCTAGGCTATCATCTCATCACGACTGATGGTGGGCAACCTATATTTCAGGGGCGTGAGATGGTCATTTTGCTCCCTAAAGCTAAGGAAAAGGAAATTATAACCTTATTAGAATGATGATATTAAAAAAAGATTTTATAGAAAAATATACGGATTTGCTGGCTGCGGAAGCACCGGCATTTTTTGAGACATTTGAAAAAGAACCTGTTACTGCCTTTCGGACCAATCCACTCAAAGAAAGACAACAGGAATTCCCTGACAAGATACCCAATATGTCCTGGTCTTACTATGGAAAAATATCTGGTAAATCTCCTGAGCATGTCAGTGGACTAATATACTCTCAAGAGCCTGCAGCACAGCTGGTTGGTCACATAGCTAGTCCCCAAAAGGGTATGAAAGTTCTAGATTTGGCAGCGGCACCAGGTGGTAAATCGACTCATCTTCTGTCTTATCTAGACAATACGGGTCTCCTTGTCAGTAATGAAATATCCAGTAAGCGAGCAAAGATATTGGTTGAAAATATTGAGCGTTTTGGAGCTCGAAATGTAGTTGTAACAAACGAATCAGCAGAACGTCTAGCCAGTGTATTTTCAGCTTACTTTGATATGATTGTTTTGGATGCCCCTTGCTCAGGTGAAGGTATGTTCCGCAAAGACCCAGCAGCTATGGATTATTGGCATGCGGACTATCCAGCCCAATGCGCTCAATTGCAAAAAGAGATTTTAGCTTCTGCCATGAAGATGTTGGCGCCAGATGGGCAGTTGATTTATTCAACCTGTACTTGGTCACCCGAAGAAAACGAAGAAATAGTGTCTTGGCTCCTTGAACAGTATGACCTTGAATTGATTCCGATTGATAAAATCAATGGTATGGTAGACGGGATTGGCTATCCTGAAACCGCTCGGATGTATCCCCACTATTTCAAGGGAGAAGGCCAGTTTGTAGCTAAGTTTCGCAATCTTGCTGCACCATCCGTAAAGAAAATCAGACAGGGGAAATCAAACCTTAATAGGGAACAGGTCCAACTCTGGCAAAACTTCTGTAAGGACAACCTAAGAACCAACTTGGAGGGGGTCTTACAGGTCTTTGGAGAACAACTCTATCTTTTGCCACAAGGTTTACCAGATTTATCCAAGCTGAAAATCGCACGTAATGGTCTTCACTTAGGTACATTCAAAAAAAAGCGCTTTGAGCCAAGCTTTGCTCTAGGACTCGCTCTCATCAGTAAAGAAGTTGTGCATCGAGTCGAGATTTCTGAGGCAGATTTTGTCCAGTATGTTGCAGGAAATACAGTATCCGTCCCTAAAGAGTTGCCGAATGGCTGGTACCAAATTACCATTAAAGAAAATGGTTTAGGCTTTGCAAAAGTTGTGTCAGGCGTCCTGAAAAATAACTTTCCAAAAGGCCTTCGCTTCCGGTCATAATGGTGGATGAAAATAGTTTGCAAGTTACTACTGTATATGTTATATTTGAATTGTTAATTTTTATAAAAAACTAAATATTTTTTAGGAAAATTAGCATGTTAAAATGAAAAGGATTAAAAATATGAAGAAAAAGCATAAGCTTGGAATGGCAGCTCTATTTCTAGCGGCAAGCCTTTCATTATCAGCTTGTTCCTCTTGGATTATTCGTGGAGAATCCATTACTGCAGTTGGGTCTACTGCACTGCAGCCACTGGTAGAAGCAGCAGCGGATGAGTTTGGGAGTGTCAATGTCGGAAAAACTGTTAATGTACAAGGAGGAGGTTCTGGTACAGGACTTTCTCAAGTTCAATCAGGAGCTGTTCAAATTGGTAACAGTGATGTTTTTGCCGAGGAAAAGGAAGGAATTGACGCATCTATTCTCGTTGACCATCAAGTAGCGGTTGCTGGTCTAGCAGTCATTGTCAATAAAAAGGTTACAGTGGATGATTTGACAACAGAAGAACTACGTAAAATCTTTACTGGTGAAATCACAAACTGGAAAGAATTGGGTGGTAAAGATCTGGAAATCTCTATCATCAACCGAGCTGCTAGTTCTGGTTCTCGCGCCACCTTTGACAGTGTGATTATGGATGGTCACGAAGCAACACAAAGCCAAGAGCAGGATTCAAACGGAATGGTAAAATCTATCGTAGCTCAGACTCCAGGCGCTATTTCCTATCTCGCTTTTGCCTATGTTGATGACTCTATCAAATCAATCAAACTTAATGGCTTTGAACCAACAGCCAAAAATGTTGCCACCAATGACTGGCCAATATGGGCATACGAACACATGTATACAAAGGGTGAGCCAACAGATTTAACCAAGGAATTTTTGGACTACATGTATTCAGATGAGGTTCAAAATGGTATTGTCCAGACCATGGGGTATATCTCTATCCGTGATATGAAGGTGATCAAGGATGCCGAAGGCATGGTAACACCAAAAGAGGAGTAAGTATGAAAAACGAAGATTTAGCCAAAAAATTAGTTTCTCCTTCTAAAAATTCTCGCTTGGAGAAATTTGGAAGGATAATCACTTTTCTTTGCTTGGCCCTGATTGTCTTTATTGTAGCCATGATTTTGCTCTTTGTAGCTCAGCGTGGTCTATCTACTTTCTTTGTAGACGGTGTCAGCATCAAAGATTTCTTGTTCAACACTAAGTGGGAACCAAATTCCAAGTCATTCGGTGCTTTACCGATGATTGCAGGCTCCTTTATTGTTACGATTTTATCAGCCTTGATTGCAACACCAGTTGCGATTGGTGCAGCAGTCTTCATGACAGAAATTTCACCACGTTATGGAGCTAAAATTTTACAGCCTGTTATCGAATTATTGACGGGTATCCCATCTGTTGTTTATGGATTTATTGGTCTTCAAGTAGTAGTACCTTTTGTTCGCTCTATTTTTGGTGGTACAGGTTTTGGTATCTTATCGGGTGTATTTGTTCTGTTTGTCATGATTCTACCGACAGTGACCTTTATGACAGTGGATAGTTTACGAGCCGTTCCACGCCATTACCGTGAAGCTAGTTTGGCAATGGGTGCGACTCGTTGGCAAACGATTTGGCGCGTCATTCTTAATGCTGCCAAGTCAGGTATCTTCACTGCTGTTATCTTTGGGATGGCCCGTGCCTTTGGTGAGGCCCTTGCGATTCAGATGGTAGTCGGAAACTCAGCTGTCATTCCTCAATCATTGACAACACCGGCAGCTACTTTAACATCTGTTCTTACCATGGGGATTGGTAATACGGTTATGGGAACAGTACAAAACAACGTATTATGGTCTTTGGCACTGGTCTTATTGATTATGAGTTTAGGTTTCAACATGTTGGTCAAATTTATTACGAGAGAGAGAAAGAGAAACTATGCACGCTAAAAAATTTGATAAACTGGCAACTGGTGTTTTGTACACGATTGCAGGGGTTATCGTCACTATCTTGGCTTCTTTAATCCTCTATATCTTGGTACGTGGTTTGCCACATATTTCTTGGAGTTTCTTAACTGGAAAATCTTCTTCGTATCAGGCTGGTGGTGGTATTGGAATTCAATTGTATAATTCCTTCTTCCTTCTCGTCATTACCTTGATTATTTCTATCCCTTTATCAACGGGAGCTGGAATTTACTTGGCAGAGTATGCCAAGAAGGGACGCTTAACTGATTTCATTCGGACCTGTATCGAGATTTTGTCCTCCTTACCATCTGTTGTCGTTGGTTTGTTTGGTTACTTGATTTTCGTAGTTCAGTTTGAATATGGATTTTCTATTCTTTCTGGTGCCTTAGCTCTGACCGTTTTTAACTTACCGCAGATGACTCGTAACGTAGAAGATAGTTTACGCCATGTGCATCACACTCAACGCGAAGCAGGACTTGCTCTAGGTATTTCACGCTGGGAAACAGTCCTACACGTTGTTATCCCTGAAGCACTACCTGGTATCGTAACGGGTATTGTCTTAGCTTCTGGGCGTATTTTTGGTGAGGCGGCGGCCTTGATTTATACCGCTGGTCAGTCAGCACCAGCTCTTGATTGGTCAAACTGGAATCCTTTCAGTGTCACCAGTCCCATCTCTATCTTCCGTCAGTCAGAAACTCTAGCTGTGCATATTTGGAAAGTGAACAGCGAAGGAACTATTCCAGATGGAACTCTTGTCTCTGCAGGAAGTGCAGCTGTATTGCTTATCTTTATTTTGATGTTCAACCTTGCAGCTCGCCGTATCGGTAAGTTCTTACATAAGAAATTAACATCTGCTTAATAATCATAGCGCTAGTTTTTGAAGAAAAAACCAATCATAAACAACTAATTAATAGGAGAATACATGGCTGAATACAATTGGAATGAACGCCATATCATCACCTTTCCGAAAGAGATTGTAGCACTTGAGACCAAAGATCTCCATGTCTACTATGGTCAAAAAGAGGCAATCAAAGGTATTGATATGCAGTTTGAAAAAAATAAAATCACAGCCCTTATCGGTCCTTCAGGATGCGGGAAGTCAACGTTTTTACGTAGTCTAAACCGAATGAATGATACAATTGACATAGCAAAAGTTACTGGAGAAATTCTCTATGAAGGGATTGATGTCAATGCCCCTAACATCAATGTCTATGAGATGCGTAAGCACATTGGCATGGTTTTCCAGCGTCCAAATCCGTTTGCTAAATCCATTTATAACAATATTACATTTGCCTATGAGCGTGCTGGTGTTAAGGATAAGAAAGTCTTAGATGAGATTGTTGAAACCTCACTCAAGCAAGCAGCCCTTTGGGAGCAAGTTAAGGATGATCTGCATAAGTCAGCCTTCACTTTATCAGGTGGTCAACAGCAGCGTCTATGTATTGCACGTGCTATCTCTGTAAAACCAGATATCTTGCTCATGGATGAGCCAGCTTCTGCTTTGGACCCAATTGCCACCATGCAGTTGGAAGAAACCATGTTTGAGCTGAAGAAAAATTATACCATTGTCATCGTCACACACAATATGCAGCAAGCAGCCCGTGCGAGTGACTATACAGGCTTCTTTTATCTGGGTGACTTGATTGAGTATGATAAGACAGCCAACATCTTCCAGAATGCGAAATGTCAATCGACTAGTGATTATGTATCTGGACGATTTGGATAGGAGGAAGCCATGACAGAACCAATTGTACAAGTGAAAGACTTGTCTGTTTATTACAATAAAAAGAAAGCCTTGAACAATGTGTCGATAGATTTCTACCCTAATGAAATCACAGCCCTCATCGGACCATCAGGATCTGGCAAATCCACTCTCTTGCGTTCCATCAATCGTATGGGAGATTTGAATCCTGAAGTAACCTTGACAGGCGCTATCACTTATAATGGACACAATATTTATAGTCCACGTACAGACACAGTTGATTTACGTAAAGAAATCGGTATGGTCTTTCAGCAACCAAATCCATTCCCTATGACCATTTATGAGAATGTTGTCTATGGACTCCGTATCAAGGGCATTAAAGACAAGCAGGTTTTGGATGAGGTTGTCGAAAAATCTTTAATCGGTGCATCTATTTGGGATGAGGTTAAGGATCGGCTTCATGATTCAGCCTTGGGGCTATCAGGTGGTCAGCAGCAGCGTGTTTGTGTGGCCCGTGTACTAGCAACCAGTCCTAAAATCATCCTTCTGGATGAACCTACTTCAGCCTTGGATCCTATTTCAGCAGGAAAAATTGAGGAAACTCTTTATAATCTGAAAGATATGTATACTATGGTCGTGGTCACTCGTTCTATGCAACAGGCATCACGGATTTCTGATCGAACTGGCTTCTTCTTAGCCGGTGATCTGATTGAATACAATACCACTAAGGAAATGTTTATGGGACCAGTGCACAAGGAAACAGAAGACTACATTACAGGTAAGTTTGGATAGGCTTTTTGCTTTTCCGACTAAGAAAAGAGGTTATTATGTTACGAACTCAATTTGAGGAAGAATTAGATAAATTGAACAACCAGTTCTATGCAATGGGAAATGAGGTGTTGGGACAAATCAACAAGACTGTCCGTGCCTTTATCACTCATGACCGTGAATTGGCCAAAGAAATCATTGAAGCAGATGCTAAGATCAATGAGTTTGAATTGAAATTAGAGCAAAAATCACTAGAAATTATTGCTTTGCAACAACCTGTTTCTGCGGATTTGCGCACTGTTATCACCGTTTTGAAAGCTACAAGCGATCTTGAGCGGATGGGTGACCATGCAGTTTCTATTGCAGAAGCAACCATTCGAATGAAGGGCGAGGTTCGTATCCTATCAGTCGAAGCAGAAATCAACAAGATGGGCCGTCAAGTGCGTCAACTGGTGGAGTCTGTATTGGAACTCTACTTGCACAAGGGAGATAGTGATCAGGCTTACGATATTGCTGCAAAAGATGAGTTGGTTAACCAATATTTCGAACAAATCCGTGAACTAGCAACGGAAGAAATCAAAAAGGATCCGGATTTAATTGTAACTGGTCGTGATTATTTCCAAGTTATTTCATCCTTAGAACGTATCGGCGACTACGCTAAAAATATTTGTGAATGGGTTGTGTATCTCAATACAGGAAAAATTACTGAATTGTAGAGCTAAACATACACTACATGAGAGGACGAAGATTTTCGGCCTCTTTTTTAGTATTGTTTAAGGAAGTTGACTTATACTAAGGAAAGTCAGAAAGAGCTGGAAACATTTTGAATGGCCTAGCAGCTGTCAGTAGACAGCACTAGTAGAAGATTATCTAGTATAGTCAACTAATATAATTTTATGAAAGAAAAATGTTTCATGATATAATAGAAAGTACTAGTCAGTAGAAGGAGTAGCCTATGATAAAGATTTTGCTCGTGGAAGATGATCTCAGTTTGTCCAATTCAGTCTTTGATTTCTTGGATGATTTTGCAGACGTCATGCAGGTTTTCGATGGGGATGAAGGATTATATGAAGCAGAGTCTGGTGTTTATGACTTGATTCTGCTAGATTTGATGTTGCCAGAGAAAGATGGTTTTCAAGTTTTGAAAGAATTGCGAGAAAAAGGCATAACGACTCCAGTCCTCATCATGACAGCTAAGGAAAGCCTGGATGATAAGGGGCATGGCTTTGAATTGGGAGCGGACGACTACCTGACCAAGCCATTCTATCTAGAAGAGCTTAAAATGCGTATTCAGGCTCTTTTGAAGCGCTCTGGGAAGTTTAATGAAAATGTCTTAACATATGGAGATGTGACGGTCAATTTAGCTACGAATACAACTTTAGCAGGTGAAGAAGAAGTGGAGTTGCTGGGAAAGGAGTTTGATTTGTTGGTCTATTTCTTGCAAAATCAGAATGTCATTCTACCTAAAACTCAGATTTTTGACCGTATTTGGGGATTCGATAGTGACACGACTGTCTCAGTAGTAGAAGTTTATGTATCAAAAATCAGAAAAAAATTGAAAGGAACGGCATTTGGTGAGAATCTTCAAACCCTTCGCAGTGTCGGCTATATCCTAAAAGATGCTTAGTAGATTGAAACGCCTATACGGAACAGAAAATTTCTCTTATTTCATCCGTTACTTTGCAGTTTTTACATTGATTTTTAGTTTAATGACAATGATTATTTTTCAGCTGATGCGATCAACCATGTACCAGCATTCAGATGAAAATTTTAAGGAGTTTCGTGAGGAACCGAGTCTCATTGTTAATTTCGCTCTAGCAAGAGGGATTTCTTCCAATGCAGAAGTGATTTTGGAACAGGAGGGAAAAACGGTTGATGCTGACCAATCGGGTCAAGCAGATGGCAATTTCAAACCCTTTAAGCCATCGAAGTTACGTTTGAATACTAATTATCATGTTATCCTCTACGATAAAAAAGGCAATATCATCAATAATCTCGACACTATGTCTGGCCTAGCCAGCATTAAACCAGAAATAAAAAAATTAAATGAAATCGTCGAATCAACTGTAACAACTGCCTTTGGTGATGATGAAACTTATCGGATGATGACGATAGATATGTCCAACGAAGAAAGTGTGAGAAGTATGGGGATAGATATCCAATATGCGACCATTCTCTTCAACACAACTCAAATCAGAGACTCATTGGTTCGTTATGAGTCAACTGTCTTCTTGGTCATGGTTAGTTTTTGGCTCATCTCTATCTTTGCTAGTTTCTATCTCGCTCAGATCAGTGTCAAGCCGCTCCTGATTAGTTTTCAGAAGCAGAAAGATTTTGTAGAAAATGCTAGCCACGAACTACGTACACCACTTGCTGTGCTACAAAACCGTTTAGAAAGTCTGTTTCGCAAACCAGAAGCTACCATCCTCGAATCTAGCGAAAAGATTGCATCTAGCCTAGAAGAAGTCCGTAATATGAGGCTGCTAACAACAAATCTCATGAACCTAGCTAGACGAGACGATGGGTTAAAATTAGAAATTGTACCTATTTCTCCAAGTTACTTTGATACGATTCTTGAAAATTATAAAATTATAGCCAAAGAAAATAACCGTCAACTTACTGCTCAAAATCGTATCCACCAAACAGTTTATACAGATAAAACATTATTAAAACAAGCGATGACTATCCTCTTTGATAATGCCATTAAATATACAGAAAATGGTGGTCATATTCAGATTGACTTGGTCCTTCGGGATAAACAACTCTTTTTTTCTGTTACAGATGACGGTCTTGGTATCAGTGATAGTGATAAGAAGAAAATTTTTGATAGGTTTTACCGAGTGGATAAGGCAAGGACAAGGCAAAAAGGTGGCTTTGGCTTGGGGCTTTCTCTTGCCAAGCAGATTTTAGATAGCCTAAATGGTAGTATATCTGTCAAGAATAACCAGCCTAAAGGTTCTATTTTTGAAATCCGTTTGCCTATTAAGACAAAATAATAAATAGCCAGAGTTACGAACTCTGGCTATTTTAGATGCCTCATAAAGTTATCTATCTCTTTTTGGGAATGTAGAACAATGATTTTTTTGGAATAAGTTTGACAAATTTGTTGGTACATTTTCTTGCGTTTTGGTTGGCGTGATGTGAAAAGGACGAACTTGACGAAGGGCCAATCTAGCTTTTCCTGACAACCAACTGGACCAGATGGTCGAATCGTCCCTCGAAAGCAAAAGTAGCGCTTGAGGATTCTCCCAAATGTTCTCCATCTAGGAAAGTCAAGGAAGATAATCTGATCAGCAGCTTCTAATCTTTCTCGAAAAAGAAAACGGCTAAATACCCCATCTATGATCCAATCTTGATTAGACTGTAAAAAGGCCTGTAGGCGATTAGTAAAGTCTATTTCAGTGCGTGGCTGCCAATTTTCCAGAAAAAATAGTTGGTCTAAATGGAGTTTTGGAATCTGATAGTAATCTGATAGTAGCTGTGTTAGTGTGGACTTTCCACTACCAGAATAACCAATAACCGAGATTTTCATAATATCTTTTCCCTTCTGTGAAAAGAAAAAACGACCGAAAAAGGTCGTTTAGTCATTAAGCAAGTTTAGCAGCAAGACGTGCCTTGTCGCGGCTCGCTTTGTTTTTGTGAATCAAGCCTTTTGTTTCTGCTTTATCGATAGCTGAGCTAGCAGCACGGTAAAGTTCTTCAGTAGGATTTGCTTCGAATGCTTTGATTGCAGTACGCATAGCTGATTTTTGAGCTGAGTTTTTTTCGTTTTGTTTTACGTTCAATTCAGCACGTTTAATAGCTGATTTAATGTTTGCCAATGGTTTCACCTCCACCTTTTCTATACTAACCATACCATTATATCTGAAAATCGATCGTTTGACAAGAGAAATTTATTTTTTTAGATAAATTTCATCAATTTCATGGTTGTGTCCCTTATGAAGGATAATATCTGCTCGACTCCGAGTTGGCTCAATGTATGTTTCTAAATTAGCTAGGTTGATATTTTTCCATGTATCTTGCGCAATGGCTAAGACCTGATTGAAAGGCATTTTAGTAAAACGGTGGTAGTAGTTGTTAGGATCCTTTTCAGCAAGTTTTAGTAAGGTTTGGAAGCGTTCCAGATACCAGGTCTCGATATTGGCGACATCAGCATCTACATAAATTGACAAATCGAAATAATCACTGACATAGAGAGTTTGGTTTTGCGGATTTTGAAACACATTGATTCCCTCGACAATTAAAAAGTCTACTGGCTGAATAGTCACTTTCTTATCTGGTATAATGTCGTAGACCTCATGAGAGTATACCGGAATTTCAAATTCTTCACCGTTTTTGATGGAATCTAGGAAATCCAACAAAAGTTCCATGTCATAGGATTCGGGAAAACCCTTTCGATCCAGTATATTTTTTTCTTCTAAAATTTTATTTGGGTACAGAAAACCATCCGTAGTCACCATTTCAACAGTAGCCCATTTGAAACGTCGTGATAAAAGGATTTGCAACAGCCGACTAGTTGTTGATTTGCCAACAGCCACACTGCCTGATATACCGATGATAAAGGGGCGCGTACGATTTTTTTCCTGTAGAAAGATACTTTTAAAGAAAGACAGGTCTTCACTAGATTTTTTGTAGATGGAAATAAAGTTAAGGAGAGGGAGATAGATATCTAGGACTTCCTTGAGGCTAATTTTATCGTTCAAACTCTTGATAGAATTGAGTTCTTCCTGGGTTAAGGGGACAGTAGTATCCCGATGCAATCTTTGCCAGGTTTGACGGTTAATTTTTTCAAAATTAATTAATTCTTGTTTCATAGCCCTATTCTAGCACGAATTTTTAGATTTGAGAAGAAATAACCAGTCATATTCATGCAGAAATAAAACTTTGAAGCGTATAATAAAAAGTGTTGAAAACGTTTTTTCATAGTGGTATAATAAGAACATGACAAATATGTACTATGAGAAAAATCCTACAGCAGACCATGATATTCATGAGCTGCATGTGCGATTATTGGATACTCCTATGGTCTTCCTCACGGATGCTGGGGTATTTAGCAAGAAGATGGTGGACTATGGCAGTCAGGCCTTGCTCAACACCTTAAACTTAGAATCAGGTAAAACATTATTGGATGTGGGCTGTGGATATGGCCCACTTGGTTTGACTTTGGGCAAAGTTTTTGGAGTTCAAGCTACTTTGATTGATATCAACAGTCGTGCCGTAGATTTAGCAAAAACCAATGCGGAAAAAAACTGGGTTGATGCCAAGGTTTTTCAGTCCAATATTTATGAAGATGTGGAAGGGAAATTTGATTATATCATATCCAATCCACCCATTCGTGCAGGAAAAGTTGTAGTACATGAGATAATAAAAGGCGCCTTTCATCATTTGGAGGACCGAGGTAGTCTAACCATTGTTATCCAAAAAAAGCAAGGGGCACCGAGTGCCAAGAGCAAGATGGAAGAAGTTTTTGGAAATTGTCAAATTCTTAAGAAAGACAAGGGTTACTATATCCTTGAAAGCGTGAAAGAATGAGAGCAGTTGACCTTATTCAAAAGAAAAGAGATGGGCTCGAATTAAGTAAGGCAGAAATTGAATGGCTCATCAATGGTTACGTAGCAGGAGATGTCCCAGATTACCAAATGTCAGCCTTTGCTATGGCTATCTATTTCCAAGGTATGACAACGAGGGAAATTTCTGATTTAACCATGGCTATGGTAGCAACTGGTGAGCAGATTGATTTGTCAGCAATTGCTGGTATAAAAGTTGACAAGCATTCAACTGGTGGTGTTGGAGACAAGGTAACTTTAATTCTAGCACCTCTAGTAGCGAGTTTCGATGTCCCAGTCGCCAAGATGAGCGGTCGAGGGCTAGGACATACAGGTGGTACGCTAGATAAGCTTGAATCAATCAAAGGATACCAAATCGAAATTGAGCAAGAGCAGTTTATCAAGCAGGTTCAAGATATTGGTGTTTCGGTCATCGGGCAATCTGACAAGCTAGTAAAGGCGGACAAACTTCTCTATGCCTTGCGTGATGTAACAGCTACAGTAGACACCATCCCGCTTATTGCTAGCTCGGTGATGTCCAAAAAGATTGCTGCAGGGGCTGATGCTATTCTCCTTGATGTAACCGTTGGGGAGGGAGCCTTTATGAAGAATATCGAGGATGCGAGACAGTTGGCTCAGACCATGGTGGAATTGGGTAAGGCAGTTGGCCGTAAGACTGTTGCAGTTTTGACCGATATGTCCCAACCAGTAGGCACTAGTATTGGAAACCGTCTGGAAATATTGGAAGCCCTGGATATTTTACAGGGGAAAGGCCGTGAAGATGTTACTCATTTTATCTGTGAGTTAGCACAAATCATGCTTGGTCTAGCCAATATTGAGAAAAGTATTGACGAAGTACGCCAGCATTTGGAAAATGGAGCTGCACTCCAGAAATTTGAAGAGATGGTTGCAGCCCAAGGTGGAGACCTTGACGATCTTTACCGTCCAGTGAACGTGGCATATCAAGTAGATATTTTGGCAGAGCAAGTAGGGACAATCTCTGCTCTACCAGCTTTAGAATTCGGTTTGTTTGCCATGAAATTGGGCGCAGGTAGAGCTGTCAAGACAGACCAATTAGATTACGAATCAGGAATTGTATTCGCTAAAAAAGTCGGACAAAGCATTAAGAAAAACGAAAAAATTGCAACCATTTTCAGCAATATCAAAATTTCGGATGAAATGCTTTCCGAATTTCAAAAAAATGTTAAAATAGAAGATGTTGTGGTAAAGACGAAAGAAATATTAGAAATCGTCTCATAACGTACGGAGAAAAAAATGGAATTAAACAAGTATATTGATCATACCCTTTTGAAGCCAGAAGCAACTGAAGAGCAGATTCTAACTTTGATTGAGCAGGCTAAAAAATATGATTTTGCAAGTGTCTGTGTCAATCCAACTTGGGTTTCTCTGGCTGCACATGAATTAAACGGAACAGATGTCAAAGTCTGTACAGTGATTGGCTTCCCCTTGGGAGCAACTACTTCAGCAGTCAAGTCATTTGAAACAAAAAATGCGATAGAAAATGGCGCTGATGAAATTGATATGGTTATTAATATTGGTCGCCTTAAAGATGGAGATGATGACTTTGTTGAAGCAGACATTCATGCTGTTGTCAAAGCTAGTGGTGATAAGCTAGTGAAGGTTATCATTGAAACATGTCTTTTGACAGATGAAGAAAAAGTACGTGCATGCAAGCTAGCTCAGCGTGCTGGTGCCGACTTTGTCAAGACTTCAACAGGCTTCTCTACAGGAGGTGCTACGGTAGCTGATATAGCACTTATGCGCCAAACAGTTGGTCCAGAAATGGGTGTCAAAGCCTCTGGAGGTGCTCGCTCCCTAGAAGATGCTCTTGCTTTTATTGAAGCAGGTGCGACACGTATTGGTGCCTCATCAGGTGTTGCTATCATGGAAGGACAAAAAGCAGATGGCGGATACTAAACTGATTGATTTAGCCATCGAAGCTAGTAAATTTGCCTATGTTCCTTATTCCCATTTTCCAATTGGTGCAGCCTTAGTAGCAGCAGATGGTCAAGTTTTCACAGGATGCAATATTGAAAATGCCTCCTATCCTCTAACAAACTGTGGGGAACGCACAGCCATTTTCAAAGCCATTTCAGAAGGCGTAACTGATTTCAAAGAGTTGGTTGTGTATGGGGAAACGCAAAAACCTATTTCGCCATGTGGTGCTTGTCGCCAAGTTATGGCAGAATTTTTTAAACAGGATTTACCAGTAACATTAGTTGCTAAAGATAAATCGACAGTCGTGATGACAGTCGGGGAATTACTTCCATATTCTTTTACAGATTTGAAATAATCTGTGAACAGTCCTCAGACTGTAAACTTTATATTACGCAACAGTAGTTGCAAAAAATTATTAGGAGGTTCAGAAATGAACAAGAAACTTGTCGGACTCGGTTTGGCTACAATCGCAGCATTGTCACTTGCTGCATGTGGAAGCCGTACTGCAAAAAAAGATGCAGGCTCTTCAGATAGCGCTGATTCAAGCTTGAAAGTAGCTATGGTTACAGACATCGGTGGTGTTGATGACCGCTCCTTTAACCAATCTGCTTGGGAAGGCCTTCAAGAATGGGGTAAAGAAGCAGGACTTTCAAAGGGTAAAGGCTTTGACTACTACCAATCAGCATCAGAATCAGATTATATTACCAATCTTGATTCAGCAGTAGCAGGTGGCTACAACCTTATCTTTGGTATTGGTTTTGCATTGGAATCTTCCATTGCTGAAGTAGCTCCAAACAACACTGATACTCACTATGTCATCATTGACAGTGTTGTTCCAGACCAAGACAACGTAGTGAGTGTTGGCTTTGCCGATCATGAAGCATCTTACCTTGCCGGAGTGGCAGCTGCTAAAACTACCAAAACTAAACAAGTTGGCTTTGTTGGCGGTATGAAAGGTGAAGTTATTGACCGCTTTGAAGCTGGATTTGTAGCTGGTGTTAAATCAGTTGATGATTCAATCAAAATTGACATCCAATATGCAGGTTCTTTTGGTGACTCAGCTAAAGGTCAAACAATTGCAGCAGCACAATATGCAGCAGGTGCAGATGTAATCTTCCACGCATCAGGTGGTACAGGTAACGGTGTCTTCGCAGCAGCAAAAGCTGAAAACGAAACTCGTAATGAAGCGGATAAAGTTTGGGTAATCGGTGTTGACCGTGACCAATCAGCAGAAGGTGCATACACTTCTAAAGATGGTAAAGAGTCTAACTTTGTATTAGCATCTACCTTGAAACAAGTTGGTGCAGCTGTAAAAGACATTTCAACTAAAGCTGCTGATGGCGAGTTCCCTGGAGGTGAAGTTGTTCGTTACTCACTTAAAGATAAAGGTGTAGAATTGGCTGAAACAAATCTTTCAGAAGATGCCGCTAAGGCAGTTGCTGATGCTAAACAAGCTATTCTAGACGGAAAAGTAGAAGTTCCAGAAAAACCATAAAAATACAATGAACCGAAAAGGCGACTAAATCGGTCGCTTTTTTGGTAACTGGGAGATTTTCTCTCAGTAAAGCCTATCAATTTTGGTAGGTTTTACTGACAAAAAATGACAGTTTTGAAAGGAATAGATTATGACACAGGATTATGTCATCGAGATGCGAGACATAACAAAGAGATTTGGTGAATTTGTTGCAAATGACCAAATCAATTTGAATGTCAAAAAAGGCGAAATCCATGCCCTCCTCGGAGAAAATGGTGCGGGTAAATCGACCTTGATGAATATGTTAGCAGGACTTCTCGAGCCAACAAGTGGTGAAATTGTAATCAATGGGCAAACTGTTACCATTGAATCACCATCAAAAGCTGCCCAATTGGGGATTGGCATGGTGCACCAGCACTTTATGTTGGTGGATGCTTTTACTGTTACTGAAAATATTATTCTGGGTAGCGAATCAACCAATGCAGCTGGCATGATTGATTTAAAAAAAGCTATGGAAGAAATCACAGATCTTTCTAAAAAATATGGTCTTGATGTAGATCCTACTGCCAAGGTTGCAGATATTTCAGTCGGTGCCCAACAGCGTGCTGAGATTTTGAAGACCCTTTATCGTGGGGCTGACCTACTCATTTTTGATGAACCGACAGCTGTTTTAACACCAGATGAAATTACAGAACTTCTAAAGATTATGAGGGTCTTGGTGTCAGAAGGAAAATCTATCATTCTGATTACTCATAAGTTGGATGAAATCCGTGCGGTCGCTGATCGCGTGACCGTTATCAGACGTGGTAAATCCATAGAGACTGTTGAAGTAGCTGGTGCGACAAATGATGACTTGGCTGAGTGGATGGTTGGACGTTCTGTTTCTTTTAAAACTGAAAAAATTCCAGCAAATCCTAAGGAAGTTGTTCTATCCATTGAAAACTTAGTTGTTAACGAAAACCGTGGAATTCCAGCTGTTAAGAATTTGTCTCTTGAAGTGCGAGCAGGTGAAATTGTTGGTATCGCAGGTATTGATGGAAATGGTCAAAGTGAGTTGATTCAAGCCATCACTGGTTTACGCAAGGTCAAGTCTGGAAAGATTAGTATCAAGGGAGAAGATGTAACCCATTATTCTCCACGTAAGATAACAGAACTCAGTGTTGGCCATGTTCCTGAAGATCGTCACCGTGACGGAATGATTTTAGATATGACTGTAGCTGAGAACTTTGCTCTTCAGACCTACTATAAAGAACCTATTTCTAAAAATGGTATTCTAAATTATTCTAAAATCAATGAAAAAGCACGCCAGCTCATGGAAGAATTTGATGTTCGTGGTGCTGGAGAGTTAATTTCTGGAAAATCACTTTCTGGGGGAAACCAGCAGAAGGCTGTTATTGCTCGTGAAATTGACCGTAATCCTGATTTGTTGATTGTTAGTCAACCAACTCGTGGACTAGATGTAGGTGCTATTGAGTATATTCGTAAGCGCTTGATTGCGGAGCGTGATAAAGGAAAAGCTGTTCTTGTTGTCAGCTTTGAACTGGATGAAATTTTAGATGTGTCGGACCGTATCGCTGTTATCCATGATGGTAGCATCCATGGTATTGTGTTACCGGCTGAAACCACTAAGCAAGAACTTGGTAAGCTCATGGCTGGTGGGCACCTCAAGTAAGAAAGGAAATCAACATGCTAAAAAAATATGAAAGTATCCTGATTCCCTTGATGGCAGTCTTGGCAGGCTTGTTACTTGGGGCAATCATTATGTTAGTCTTTGGATATGACCCTATCTGGGGATACGAAGAACTCTTTTATACTGCTTTTGGATCTATTAAAAATATCGGCGAAATCTTCCGTGCCGTTGCTCCTCTTGTCTTTACAGCACTTGGTTTTGCGGTAGCCAGTCGTGCTGGTTTCTTCAACGTTGGTTTATCAGGCCAAGCACTCGTTGGATGGGTATTTGCAGGCTGGTTTGCTCTGGCAAATCCTGATATGCCAAGACCTCTCTTGATTCTAGCAACAGTGCTTATTGCCATGCTAGCTGGTGGAATCGCTGGAGCCATTCCTGGATTTTTGCGGGCATTCTTGGGAACCAGTGAAGTTATCGTGACCATCATGATGAACTACATCTTGCTCTATTTTTCAAATTATATCATTCGCGATGTTTTCTCAGATAAGTTGATGAAAAATACTGACTCCAGTATCAATGTTTCTGCCAATGCTTCTTATCAAACAGCTTGGTTGCGGGCTTTAACGGATAATTCTCGGATGAATATTGGTATCTTCTTTGCCATTATAGCAGTAGTAGTCATCTGGTTCTTGTTTGCTAAAACGACACTAGGTTTTGAAATTCGCGCTGCCGGTCTTAATCCCAATGCTGCAGACTATGCAGGAATGAGCACCAAACGGACGATTGTTATGTCCATGGTCATCTCAGGAGCACTTGCAGGTCTTGGAGGAGCTGTACAGGGGCTCGGAACTTTCCAAAATGTCTATATTCAAGCAGCTAACTTGGACATCGGTTTTAATGGTATGTCAGTTGCTCTATTGGCCTCCAATTCACCACTTGGTATTCCATTTGCAGCCTTCCTCTTTGGTGCCTTATCTGTTGGTTCATCAGGGATGGTTCGAGCTCAAATTCCACCGGAATTGGTCAATGTTGTCACAGCCTCCATCATCTTCTTCATTGGCGTGAAATTCATCTTTGAACAAGTTTTACGATCCAAACGTTTTGCGAAAGGGGGTAAGTAAAATGAGTTTGAACTTACTAACATTACTCATTTCGCAAATGCTCATCTACTCAGCACCTTTGATTTTCACCAGTCTGGGTGGAGTGTTCTCTGAGCGTGCTGGTATTGTTAACGTCGGTCTTGAAGGAACAATGGTTATTGGTGCCTTCGCTGGTGTTGTTTTCAATATCGAATTTGCAGAACAGTTCGGTAAAATGACACCGCTTATGGCTGTTTTGCTAGGTGGGTTGGTAGGAATTTTATTCCAGCTGATTCACGCTACAGCAACTATTATTTTCCGAGCTGATCATGTCGTATCTGGTACAGTTCTAAACCTTCTAGCACCTGCCCTGTCTGTTTTCTTGGTTAAAGTTATTTACGGCAAAGGTCAGACAGACTCTATCCGCCAATCATTTGGTAAGTTTTCATTCCCTGGATTATCTAAGATTCCAGTCATTGGAGACCTATTCTTCAAGAATACTAGCTTAATGGGCTATCTGGCGATTTTAACAGCCTTCGTTGCATGGTTTGTACTTTATAAGACACGCTTTGGTCTTCGTTTACGTTCTGTTGGTGAACACCCACAGGCTGCTGATACTTTGGGAATTAACGTCTACAAAATGCGTTTTGCTGGTGTTATGATTGCTGGTTTCCTTGGTGGAATTGGTGGAGCAGTGAGTGCCCAATCAGTCAATATCAATTTCTCAGCAACAACCATTGTTGGTTCAGGCTTCATTGCCTTAGCTGCAGTTATCTTCGGCAAATGGAATCCACTTGGTGCTATGTTAGCTAGTCTCTTCTTTGGACTTTCCCAAAGTTTAGCAGTTATCGGAAGTCAGTTACCAGGGCTACAAAATGTCCCAGCTGTTTACCTTCAAATGGCTCCATATTTGATTACGGTGATTGCTTTGGCAGCCTTCTTTGGTAAAGCAGTAGCACCTAAAGCTGATGGTATCAATTATATAAAATCAAAATAAAAAAGCTCGAGACTTTGTCTCAAGCTTTTTTTGATGAGATACAAAAAGCTATCTCCTAATGTGGAAGATAGCTCATAACAATTATTGTTTTACGCCTTCAGCGATTTCTGGATTAGCGAAAGCATCATCAATGATGTCTTTCAATTGTTTAGCTGATGCTTGCATTTTTTGCAATTCAGCATCATTTAGTGGAAGATTAACTGGACGTACAATACCGTGAGCACCAACAATGGCAGGTTGTCCGATAAAGACATCTTCAACACCTTCATATTGGCCTGATTGGTATACAGAAAGCGGTAAGACAGTCTTTTCGTCATCAAAGATAGCTTTAGTAATACGTGCCAAGGCTACACCGATTCCGTAGTAGGTAGCACCTTTTTTATTGATAATAGAGTATGCAGCATCACGGACGGAGATGAAGAGATCTACCAAGCCTTGTGCATCAACATCACGGTTGTCTTGTAACCATTGTTCCAATTTAACACCTGCAACATTGGCATGAGACCAAACGGCAAATTCTGAGTCCCCATGTTCACCCATGATATAAGCGTGGACAGAACGTGCATCAATACCGATTTTGTCAGCCAAGGCTTGACGGAATCGAGCTGTATCAAGAGATGTGCC
Source organism: Streptococcus minor DSM 17118 (assembly GCF_000377005.1). GTDB lineage: Bacteria > Bacillota > Bacilli > Lactobacillales > Streptococcaceae > Streptococcus > Streptococcus minor. Next base: position 314,747 of record NZ_AQYB01000033.1, on the reverse strand, counting down.
TGAACCAATGACGCGTTCTTTAGGGAAACCAGAGAATTTCCAAGTTGAGTATGTCAAAATGTCAACTGGGTTAGCTGCAACAAGGAAGATACCATTGAAACCTGAAGCAACAATCTCGGTAACAATTTGCTTGTTGATACGAAGGTTTTTTTCTACCAATTCAAGACGAGTTTCACCTGGTTTTTGTGGCAATCCTGCTGTCAATACAACAAGATCAGCATCGTGCGCATCAGCATATTCAGCAGAATAGATTTTTTTAGGTGAAGTGAAGGCAAGAGCGTGGCTCAAATCCTCGGCATCTCCTTGAGTACGATCTTTGTTGATATCAACAATACCCAACTCTTGACCAATTCCTTGGTTAACAAGAGCATAGGCATAAGCGGAACCTACGGCACCATCGCCGACCAGAATTACTTTTTTGTGTTGTTTTGTTGCAGTCATGGCTACACATCTCCTTAGATTTGGTATGGGAAAGATCCCAATCACTAAGTATTGTAGCATTTTTTACGTGCTTTCACAAGCAAAGATAGTAATTTGAAAATGTTTACATTGATAGCTAGAAGACACTTAAAACCTTATATTTAAACCAATTTATGGTATAATAGTAATAGTATTTTCAAGAGGAAATGAGGCTTGTTCAGTGCAAGATAAGAATTTAGTAGATATTAATTTAACCAGTGAAATGAAAACAAGTTTCATTGATTACGCTATGAGTGTCATCGTGGCACGGGCTCTCCCGGATGTTCGAGATGGCCTCAAACCAGTACACCGTCGTATTTTGTATGGAATGAATGAATTGGGAATCCTACCCGATAAACCCCATAAAAAATCTGCTCGTATCACTGGTGATGTCATGGGTAAATACCATCCTCATGGTGATAAAGCTATTTATGAAGCGATGGTCCGGATGGCCCAATGGTGGTCCTATCGTCACATGCTAATTGACGGTCATGGGAACTTTGGTTCTATGGATGGAGATGGTGCTGCGGCCCAGCGTTATACAGAAGCACGCATGAGTAAGATTGCTCTTGAGATGCTTCGAGATATCAATAAAAATACGGTTAACTTTGCAGATAACTATGATGCGAGTGAGCGTGAGCCTGAGGTGCTACCTGCTCGTTTTCCAAATCTATTGGTTAATGGTACAACTGGTATTGCAGTTGGAATGGCGACCAACATTCCACCTCACAATTTAGGTGAAACCATTGATGCCGTTCATTTACTTATGGACAATCCAGAGGCGACAACTCGAGACATTATGGAGGTTTTACCTGGACCTGACTTCCCAACAGGGGCTTTGGTTATGGGGAAATCTGGTATTCATAGAGCTTATGAAACAGGTAAAGGCTCTATTGTTCTTCGATCCCGTACAGAAATTGAAGAATTTGGAAATGGCCGTGAGCGAATTATTGTGACTGAGTTTCCTTATATGGTGAATAAGTCCAAGGTTCACGACCACATTGTCCATTTGGCTCAAGAAAAACGGATTGAGGGGATTACGGCCGTTCGTGATGAGTCTAACCGCGAAGGGGTTCGTTTTGTGATCGAGGTACGTAGAGACGCCTCAGCGAATGTAATTCTCAACAATCTTTTTAAGTTGACCCAGTTGCAGTCCAATTTTAGTTTTAATATGTTGGCCATTCAGGGTGGCGTACCAAAGATTCTCTCCATTAAAGAAATCCTATCTGCTTATATTGAGCATCAGAAGGAAGTGGTCGTTCGTAGAACCCAGTTTGATAAGGAAAAAGCAGAAGGTAGAGCTCACATTTTAGAAGGTTTACTGATTGCCTTAGACCATATTGATGAGGTTATCCGAACCATCCGAGATTCAGAAACAGATGCTATTGCTCAGGCTGAGTTGATGAGGAAATTTGAACTCAGTGAGCGTCAAAGTCAGGCTATCCTAGATATGCGTCTTCGTCGTTTGACAGGCTTAGAACGCGATAAGATTCAATCAGAATATGATGAGTTATTGGCTCTTATTGCTGATTTGGCGGATATTTTGGCAAAACCAGCAAGAGTTGTTCAAATTGTTAAAGACGAGTTGTCAGAAGTGAAGCGCAAGTATGCTGATAAACGTCGTACTGAGCTTATGATTGGTGAAGTTCTAGCGCTAGAAGATGAAGATTTGATTGAAGAGACAGATGTACTCATCACACTTTCTAACAAGGGCTATATTAAACGCTTAGATCAAGATGAATTTCGTGCCCAGAAACGTGGAGGTCGTGGTGTTCAGGGCACTGGTGTCAAAGATGATGATTTTGTCAAGGACTTGGTGTCTTCCTCTACACATGATCGTCTCCTTTTCTTCACCAACAAGGGGCGTGTGTATCGTCTCAAAGCCTATGAAATTCCAGAATATGGTCGTACAGCTAAAGGTCTACCAATCGTGAATCTTCTCAAGTTGGAGGATAATGAATTTGTTCAAACCATTATCAATGTTGGTCGTGAGAAAAATGAAGAACAATACCTCTTCTTTGCTACTCGTCAAGGAGTTGTTAAAAGAACAGGTGTATCTGAATTTGGTAATATCCGCCAAAATGGTCTAAAGGCTTTGAACTTGAAAGATGATGATGAGTTGATTACAGTCTTTCTGACAGATGGTCAATCTGATGTTATCATGGGAACTCGACTTGGTTATTCTGTTCGCTTTAATGAGGCAGTCGTCCGCAATATGGGCCGTACCGCAACAGGTGTCCGCGGTGTCAATTTACGAGATGAAGATTGCTTGGTTGGTGCAACAGTAATTTCTGACGATCAGGAAGTTTTAGTGCTGACAGAGAAAGGCTTTGGTAAGCGTACAGCTGCTAGCGAATATCCAACCAAGGGTCGCGGTGGTAAGGGAATCAAAACCCTCAACGTAGCAACCAAGAATGGTCCGTTAGCAGGTCTGGTAACTGTTTCGGGTAATGAGGATATGGTTGTCATGACGGATACTGGCGTTGTCATTCGCACCAATGTTTCCAACATTTCTCAAACTGGTCGCTCAACCATGGGAGTTAAAGTCATGCGCTTGGATGATGATGCGAAAATTGTAGCCTTTGCCTTGGTAGCACCTGAAGAAGAAAAAGAAGAAATTGAGGGTGAAGCGTAAAATATGATGAGAAGGCAGAGAAATCAAAAAAAGAAAAAGTTTCATTTTCTGAGAAGCACATTCATCTTTCTCTTGATTCTTATTTCTTTAGTTTTAATCTTTAATACCTCTATCCGTAATATGATTATTGCTTGGTATTCCAATCATTACCAAATAAGCAAAGTGTCTAAAGAAGATATCGAAAAAAATAAAAATGCGGATGTTACTTTTGACTTCAACCAAGTTGAATCTATCTCAACAGAGGCTGTGCTGAAGGCTCAGTGGGAAGCACAGCAACTACCTGTTATTGGTGGTATTGCCATTCCTGATCTTGGGGTTAATTTACCGATTTTTAAAGGCTTATCTAATGTTGCTCTTATGTATGGAGCAGGCACTATGAAGGAAAATCAAGTCATGGGCCAAGGAAACTACACTTTGGCTAGCCATCATATCTTTGGCATTGCTGGAGCTAGTGAGACTCTTTTCTCTCCGCTCTACAAGGCTAAAAACGGGATGAAAATTTATATAACGGACAAGCAAAATATCTATGTTTATGTCATTACTGCTGTTGAAACAGTAGAACCTGAGCGAGTGGATGTCATTGATGATTATCCTGATAGAAACCAAATCACATTGGTTACTTGCGAGGATGCAGAAGCAACCATGCGGACAATCGTTTTTGGTGATTTGGAGACTAGCCTTCCTTTTGAAGGTGCTCCTCAGGATATCTTGAAGCATTTTGAACGTTCTTATAATCAAGTTCAATTATAAAAAGAAGCGAGATACATTTGTGTATCTCGTTTTTTTCGAATAGATTAGGTAGGAGGGTTATTATGTATAGTATTCAATTTAAGGAAGAAGCGCTATTGCCAAGGGAGCGTTTGATGGCAGTTGGAGCTGAAAAGCTCAGTAATCAGGAACTCTTGGCCATACTCATTCGAACGGGAACAAAGAATGAGCCTGTCTCTGTTTTATCCCAACATTTGTTGCAAAAATTGGATAGTCTGGCTTCCCTAAGGGAACTTTCTATCGAAGAACTGCAACAATTGACTGGAATTGGGCGAGTTAAAGCTATAGAAATTAAGGCGATGGTTGAACTTGGTAAGAGAGTGCATCAATCGGAGCTTCTCTTAGAAGAACGAGTCTTAGGGAGTGAGCGCTTGGGACGCAAGATGATTGCGGATATTGGGCAGGAGAAGCAGGAACATCTAGTGGCCCTTTATCTAGATACACAAAATCGTATCATCTCACAAAAAACTATTTTTATAGGTTCCGTCAATCGCAGCATTGCAGAACCGAGGGAGATTTTACATTATGCTGTCAAATGTATGGCTACATCAGTTATTATTGTTCACAATCATCCATCGGGCTCTATCGATCCCAGTCGTCATGATATCCTATTCACAGAAAAATTAAAAGAGTCCTGTGAAACTCTAGGACTCGTTTTATTAGATCACTTGATTGTCGGTCACTCTTCGTATTATAGTTTTAGAGAAGAGAGTGAGCTATTTTAACCCTTTCGCATAAAGTATAGTAGAGTCTGTAGCTCACTAGTCAAATCAACATATTGGACAACGACATCTTTGGGCACACTGAGGTTGACGGGGGAGAAGCTAAGAATCCCCTTGACGCCAGCTTCAACTAAGGAATCAGCAACACTTTGTGCAGCACTACTTGGTACAGTTAAAATAGCAGTTTTTGCATTTGCTTCTTTAATTTTGTCTTCAATTTGCGAGATACTGTAAATGGGAACGTTTTGGTCTATGGTTCCGACAGCTGGGTTATCATCTTTTTCAAATGCCATGACAATCTTCATTTTATTGCGCTCGTGGAACCGGTAGTGAAGGAGGGCGCGACCCATATTACCGACTCCGACCAACATGACATTGGTAATGGAGTTGTCATTAAGAATTTCTGCGAAGAAGTTCATGAGTTTTTTAACATCGTAACCAAAGCCACGGCGGCCTAGTTCACCAAAGTAAGAAAAATCTCTGCGGACAGTCGCAGAATCAATACCGATGGCCTCTGCAATCTCCTTAGAGCTCGCTTTTTCAATATTTTCACGGTGAAATCGCTTAAAAATTCGGTAATAGAGCGAAAGCCGTTTGGCAGTTGCGCGTGGGATAGCTGCATTTTTATTGCTTTTCACAATCTTTTCTCCGTTTCTATAGGGTAAATTTTATCCTTTTATATTGTAAAGTATGTTTGTGAAAAAATCAATAAATTGCTCTCGGAAAGAGAAAAAACAAGGGGATTCCCTTGTTTTTTCTCTTTAAATCAATAATCTAGAGAGCTTTGAATTTTCTCATTATTTTTCTTCTTTTGTGAAAATTCCGCGATCTACTAGACTGTCCATTAGGAAATAAAATTTCTCTTGAATCACCTTATTGCCATCTGGTTTAAAAATATTCACAAGACGAAGCCCTGACTGGTCAGTGATGTTAATTTTAAAGCCATTAAGCTCACTATTGATGATGATTTTCAATAAGAAGCCTTTATTTGAATTGGGAACTTCTTCAAGGATACGGCTAAGTTGATAATTACCAGCTTTGGTAACTTCAAATGTATTATCACGGAGTGTAAATTTTTTGACAGTAGGCGTGATTTTGTAAGAGTAGCGACAATCTTTTAGAGCTACTTGTGGTTCGAATGCCATGTTGGGGCACCTCCAATAATTTCTTTTATAGTTTGACTAAGTGTATGAATTTCTTCAGCAGTATTTTCTTCTGAAAAACTGATACGGATAGATTCTTTTAGTCGCTGAGAATCTGTTCCATATAGGGCTTCTAGGACATGACTGTTCTGGATAACACCAGCTGTACAGGCTGAACCGCTAGAGACAGCTATTCCAGCAAGGTCCAATCGCATGAGGAGTTGTTCGTTTAAGTAACCTGGGAAGCCAATGTTAAGGATGTGAGGCAGAGTGTGTTCACTTTGGTTGATATAATGGTCAATCGTGGCAATTTCTGTTAAAAATTGTTCTCTCAGTTGCCTGATGTAGTCTAGATTTCTTTGATATTGTTTGATCTGGTCTGTTAAGGCTCTTGCCATGGCAGCAATAGCTGGCAAGTTTTCAGTTCCGGCACGGTGCTGATTCTCCTGTTTTCCTCCATTGATAAGAGAATCCAACTTTGCATGTTTGCTATAGAGAAAACCAACCCCTTTTGGGCCATGGAACTTATGAGCTGAAGCAGCAAGAAAGTCAATACCAAGCTCCTCTGGAAAGAGGGGAACTTTTCCGACAGCTTGAACAGCATCTACATGGAAGGCTACCTGATGTGATTGTAACAATTCTCCAATTTCCTGAATTGGTAAAAGTTGACCTGTTTCATTATTGGCATACATGATGCTAACAAGAATCGTATCTGGTTGTAGAGCTTCCTTAACTTGTTGAGCTGTGATTTGCTGATTGACCGGTTGGAGATAGGTCACTTCAAATCCAAAGCGTTCTTCCAAGTACTCCATAGTATGCAGAACGGCATGATGTTCTATAGCGGTTGTAATCAAATGTTTGCCCTTGTTCTGATGGGCCAAAGCATAACCTTTGATAGCCAAGTTATCAGCCTCAGAACCGCCAGAGGTGAAGATGATTTGGTCTGATTTGACTCTTAGGGAATGTGCAATATCTTGACGTGCTTGTCGAAGAATCTGGTTGGCCTTACGACCAAAAGTATGAATGCTGGATGGATTCCCATAAACTTCTTGTGATACAGAAACCAAGGTTTCTAAAGCCTTGGTCGAAAGGGAAGTGGTTGCCGCATTATCGAGATAAATCAAGATAAGACCTCCCTATTTTTTATCTAGATGGATAGTAGCATTAAAGAGTGGGCTAACTGGGCGGCGTTCATGGATACGGATAATCGCATCGGCAATGAGTTCACTGGCAGATAAGAACTGAATATTTTTTGGTAATTGTTCCTTGCTATCAACGGAATCTGTCACAAGAATTTCCTGAATAGGAGCAGCATCTAAAAGCTGAGTAGCTTTTCCTGCAAAGAGTCCATGACTGGCTACGGCATAAATATCGGTTGCACCATTATTTTGTACAATCTTAGAGGCCTCAGAGAAGGTTTTTCCTGTATTAATAATATCATCAATCAGAATAGCTTTTTTACCTGCAACATTACCGATGATATAGCCCTCTTCGCGTTCTGAATCATCTTGAGCATAGTCAATGATAGCGATTGGGGCATTGAGTGACTCTGCAAGGCCACGCGCACGTTTGATACCAGAATTTTTAGGACTGACAATCACAACATCGTCGCCAACTAGTCCCTTTCTTGCATAGTAATCTGCAAATAGAGGGACGGTGAAGAGATTATCAACTGGAATATCAAAGAAGCCTTGAACCTGAACGGCATGTAAATCTAAGGTAACAACACGTGTTACCCCAGCCTTAACGAGCATATTGGCAACTAGTTTAGCAGTGATTGGTTCACGGGGGGCGGCTGTTCGGTCCTGTCTAGCATAGCCAAAGTAAGGCATGACAACGGTCACAGAATTGGCACTAGCTCGGATACAGGCATCCACCATGATTAAGAGTTCCCATAGGTGGTCATTTACTGGATAGCTAGTTGATTGAATCACATAGACATCCACACCACGGACACTCTCTTCGATGTTGATTTGAATTTCTCCGTCAGAGAATTGCCGGGAAGATACTTTACCTAGGGGAATACCAGCTGCTTTGGAAATTTTTTCGGCAATGGCTTGATTCCCTGTCAAAGAGAACAGTTTAATTTGTTTGTCAGCATATGGTTGAACCATGGCTAATTGACTCCTTTTGTGTGTAGAGGATAAGCTTCAAGAGGCCTTGGGCCAGAAAGCTTGTTTGTAATTTATTGACTAGAACTATTTTACCAAAAAAAAGACAAATTTTCAGTAAGTGAAAGCAAAAAAATCAGCACTTATTTGGCTGATTTAAGAGACGCAGCAGCACGAGCTACCTTGCTGCTAGCATATTTGAACTTAACAGAATGTTTTTTGAGGAAAAAATCAAAGGAAATCTTACCTTCTTCAGCATCTTTTACTTCAACCTCTAATTCATAATCCCTCTTACCGTTATAGGAATTTTCATCCAGTGCCATGAGACCAAAGGAGACTTCTTTTTCATAGCGCTTAGTAGTCAGTTGGCCCCAAATTTGCAATTGTGAAATAGGAATTTGGGTTGCTGTAACCAAATCATGGATATGCCCTTTTGGAAGCTGAAATGTTTCAAGTAAATCCTTTGTTTCTTCCAGAGACAAAAACTGATTGTACTCCATATTTCCCACATCTTGAGGACATTTGAGGGTCAACTCGCCAGCATCTGGAAGTAGGCGGATGCGGAGAGAAAAACGATGCTTTTTCATATCTAAATGAGGTGTGTCAATGTAATAATTGGTCTGGATAACCGGCTCTGTGTCTGAAAAAATTTCCAGTAGTCGGATATACTCAGCCTTGTTGAGGAGAGTTTTGTATTCGATTTCCAATTGGTTCATTTTTACTAGAGTAAAAGCCTTTCATGTGGTATAATAATCTTTGTGCTATTCTATAAAAAAAATCAGATTTTGACAAGGAACAAGCTGAATTTTCTATGGAAGTAAAAAATGTTAAAATGAAAGGGGATATGAAATGAATTGGGAAGAATTCCTAGACCCCTATATTCAAACAGTCGGTGAATTGAAAATTAAGTTTCGTGGTGTGCGCAAGCAATACCGAAAAGCTAATCGTCATTCGCCTATAGAATTTGTAACTGGTCGGGTCAAGCCCATTGAGTCCATTCGTGAAAAAATGATTCTGCGCCATATCAAGTTGGAAAATTTGAGTCAGGATATGCAGGATATTGCGGGCATTCGCATTATGGTCCAGTTTGTGGATGACGTAGAAGAAGTACTCGAAATTATTCGCAAGCGAAAAGATATGCGAGTAGTGCAGGAGCGTGATTACATTAAAAATATGAAGGCTTCGGGATACCGCTCTTACCATGTTATCGTCGAATATCCTGTTGATACTATCAATGGGAACCAGACTGTTCTAGCAGAGATTCAGATTCGGACCTTGTCAATGAACTTTTGGGCGACAATTGAGCATTCCCTTAACTACAAGTACAGGGGAAATTTTCCAGAAGAAATCAAGAAACGTTTGGAAATCACAGCTAAAATCGCTTACCAGCTAGATGAGGAGATGCGCAAAATCCGCGACGACATTCAGGAGGCTCAGGCCATGTTTGACCCTGCCTATCGTAAGCTGAATGATGGTGTTGGAAATAGCGATGATACAGATGAAGAATACAGATAGAAAAAAAATTGCACTATTAAGCAGTCGCAATCCTAAGAGTGAGGCTGTGTCAAAAGAATTATGGAGCAAGCTAAAGGAAGCTAATTTTATCCTAACTCCTAAAAATCCAGATATCGTAATTTCTATTGGAGGAGACGGGATGTTGCTGTCTGCCTTCCATAAATACGAATCGATCATTGACCGTGTCCGTTTTGTAGGGATACATACTGGGCACTTGGGTTTTTACACTGATTATCGTGATTTTGAGGTGGATAAACTAATTGCCAATTTGAAACTAGATACAGGGGCCAAGGTTTCTTATCCTATTCTAAACGTCAAGGTCAAGATGATGGATGGTCGTCAAGTCACGGCGCGTGCCCTCAATGAGGCTACTGTTAAAAGGCTCTCAAAAACGATGGTTGCAGATGTTTTTATCAATAATGTTCACTTTGAACGGTTTCGAGGAGATGGCATTTCAGTCTCTACACCAACGGGGTCGACTGCTTACAACAAGTCTCTAGGAGGAGCCGTTTTGCATCCAACAATTGAAGCTCTTCAAATTGCGGAAGTGGCTAGTCTTAACAATCGAGTTTATCGCACACTGGGATCTTCCATTGTCGTTCCAAAGAAGGATAAGATTGTCATCGAGCCTAAGCATGACGACCGGTATTCCTTATCCGTGGACAATCGCACATTTGTCTATGACAATATTGATCGAATTGAATACCAGCTTGACAATAGCAAGATTCATTTTGTTGCCACCCCTAGCCATACGAGCTTTTGGAATCGAGTCAAAGATGCTTTTATTGGAGAGGTGGAGTAATGCGCTTTGAATTTGTTGCGGACCAGCATGTCAAGGTGAAAACCTTTCTCAAGAAACATGAAATCTCTAAAAGCTTACTTGCCAAGATCAAATTTAGAGGTGGTGATATCCTAGTCAATGGAGTGCAACAAAATGCGACCTATCTCTTGGATATCGGGGATAGGGTTGCGGTGGATATTCCTAGCGAAGAAGATACGACAGGAAAACTAGCTCCGATTGACTATCCGCTGGATCTTATTTTTGAAGATGAGCATTTTCTAGCTATCAATAAGCCAGTTGGCTATGCTTCTATTCCTAGCGCTCTTCATTCGTCAACCATTGCTAATTTTGTCAAGGGTTATTATCTAAAAAATCAGTATGAGAACAAACAGGTTCATATTGTTACACGCTTGGACCGCGATACATCTGGTCTCATGCTCTTTGCAAAACATGGTTATGCCCATGCCCGTCTAGATAAACAATTGCAGGCTAAAACGATACGAAAACGTTACTATGCCTTGGTTCGTGGTCGGGGAGACCTAGGACCGTCAGGTGATATTATAGCGCCGATTGGTAGGCCGAAGGATAGTATCATCACACGAATCGTCACTCCCTCAGGCAAGTATGCTCATACTTCTTATAAGGTGGTCCAATCATGGGGAGATGTCCATCTGGTGGATATTCAACTACATACAGGTCGTACCCATCAGATTCGTGTTCATTTTTCTCATCTTGGCTTTCCTCTTTTAGGGGATGATTTGTATGGGGGAAGTTTGGATTTTGGCATTGAGCGTCAAGCCCTTCACTGCCAAAACTTGTCTTTTGTTCATCCTTTTATGGAGGAACAACTCAACTTAACTAGTCCATTGCCAGCCGATTTTCAGGCTGTAATAAAAAAATTAAATAATTAAGGAGATTTACAATGGAAATTCGGAATTTATTCGGTGAAATGAAACAAACAATCGTAGGTAAAAAACTACGTATTGTTTTCCCAGAAGGAAAAGATGAGCGTGTGGTTCGTGCTGCTGCTCGTTTGAAATTTGAAGGTTTGGCTGAGCCGATTATTTTAGGTGTTCCTACAGAAGTTCACTCTCTTTTGACTGATTTTGGCTTCTCAAACCCTGGTATTACAGTTATCGACCCAAATAATTATGCTAACTTTGATGCTATGAAGCAAGAATTTTTGAACATCCGTAAAGGGAAAGTTGATGAAGCTCAAGCTGATCAAATCTTGCGTGATGTCAACTACTTTGGCGTGATGCTGGTTCAACTTGGTTTAGCAGAAGGAATGGTTTCTGGAGCAGTTCATTCTACTGCTGATACAGTGCGTCCAGCTCTACAAATTATCAAGACCAAACCAGGTGTTAAACGTACTTCTGGAGTATTCTTGATGGTAAAAGATGAACACAAGTATATCTTTGGTGACTGTGCAATCAATATTGACCCAGATGCAGAAGCTCTTGCTGAAATTGCTATCCAATCAGCAGCCACTGCTGAAACATTTGGCTTAGAACCAAAAATTGCTATGATTTCTTATTCTACTAAAGGTTCAGGTTCAGGTCCTCATGTAGATAAAGTGGTAGAAGCTACTCGGTTAGCCAAAGAAGCTCGTCCAGATCTTTTGATTGATGGTGAATTGCAGATGGATGCGGCTTTGGAGCCAAATACAGCTCGTTTGAAAGCTCCAGACAGCCCAGTTGCAGGTCAGGCAAATGTCTTTATTTTCCCAGCCATTGAAGCAGGTAATATTGCCTACAAGATTACGGAGCGTTTGGGTGGCTTCGAGGCTGTTGGTCCAGTGCTCCAAGGTTTGAATAAGCCTGTTAATGATCTTTCTCGTGGTTGTAGTTCGGAGGATGTATACAAACTTGGCATCATCACGGCTGCACAAGCGGTAGATGCTCTCTAATCATGACAGCACTTTTTCGGTATTTTAGGGACTATCTTAAGGAGTCAATCCTAGGGCCGCTCTTTAAGCTTCTCGAGGCTGCTTTCGAGTTAACAGTTCCCTTAGTCATCGCTTTTATCGTTGACTCTATTATTCCGCATGGCAATCAAGGAGACTTGGTTGCTATGATTTTACTATTAGTTTGCTTGGCTTGTGTAGGTGTTTTGGTAGCTATCACCGCTCAATATTATTCAGCCAAAGCAGCAGTGGGCTATACGAGAAATTTGAGTCAGGATTTATATCGGAAAGTCTTGGCTTTGCCAAAAGAAAGTCAGGATAGGCTATCAACATCCAGTCTTCTGACACGTCTCTCAAGCGATTGTTTACAAATTCAAACAGGTATCAATAGTTTTCTCCGTCTCTTTTTAAGGGCTCCAATTGTTGTTTTTGGTGCTCTCACGATGTCCTTTTATATCAGTCCTCGCTTATCTATTTTATTTCTCATTATGATTGGTGTTTTGCTTATCATTGTGACAGTGATTTCACTAATCTCAGCAAAACTATTTGAGCAAATGAGAAAAACTTTAGACAAATTGGTTGCGCTCGTTAGAGAGGCAGTCACAGGTAGTCGTGTCATTCGGGCATTTGGCCAAACCAGACGAGAAATTAAGCATTTTGAGATAGAAAATCAGGTTTATCTGGCTCAGCAAACACAGGCTGGATGTTGGTCTGTTGCACTAGCTCCTTTGACTTATTTAGTTGTCAATCTCACTTTGATTATCTTAATCTACCAAGGAAAATTAGCTATTGCCGATAATGCATTGGAGCAAGGCCAACTCATCGCTCTAATCAATTATCTACTCCAAATCTTGGTTGAATTAGTTAAGTTAGTTATGGTAGTCATGACAATGAACCAAACTTTTATCTCTGCCAAACGAGTTCAAGAAGTCTTTGACGAAGATTCAGAGGACATTGAGGCACATTTACCATCAGAAAAGGCTAATGATCCTTCTTTGATTGTGGAAGCAGAAAATTTATCTTTCGCCTATTCCAATTCGGGTGATAGAGCACTTTCTGGTTTAAATTTTTCAATTTACAGTGGTGACTTTTTTGGAATCATTGGTGGAACAGGATCGGGTAAATCCACCCTAGTTCAACTTTTGTTACGACTCTACCCTGTGACTACAGGTCGTCTATCTCTTTTTCTAGCTGGTCAAAGTCCGAAAAGTTTAAAACATTGGCGCCAGCAAATAGCGATTGTTTCTCAAACTGCTCAACTTTTTAAAGGCGATATTCGTTCGAATCTGAGCCTTGGTTTAGAATATGTTTCTGATCAGGATATGTGGCAAGCATTAGATATTGCTCAAGCCAGAGAGTTTTTGGAGGCCAAAGAAGGGCTAAGTAGTCCTGTTGAAGCAAGAGGACAAAATTTTTCTGGAGGTCAACGTCAGCGTTTAACAATTGCTAGAGCGCTCTTGCAACCTGCACCTATCCTCATTTTGGATGATGCGACATCTGCTCTGGACTATTTGACGGAAAGTCGTCTCTTAGAAGCGATTCGGAAAAGATTAGCTCATAAGACTGTCATTATGATTTCACAGAGAAGTAAAAGTTTGGCTACAGCCCAGCAAATCTTGGTATTGGATCAGGGGCATCAAGTGGGTTTAGGCAGTCATGAAAAATTGCTGGTTTCTTGTTCTGTCTATCAAGAGATTGCAAGATCGCAAGAGAGCCAGGAGGTGCTAGAATGAAATCCCTAAAAAGTACCACTTTAAGGAAAATTCTGTTTCTTTTTTTGCAGTATCCTATCTCCATCATCTTCTTTCTTTTGTTGACTGTACTACATGTCTTATTAACCGTTTACCTACCAATCCTAATTGGTCAAGCAGTGGATGTCACCTTAGGATTTGGTTTTAGTCAGACACTAAGGACAGTTCTTTTACAAATGGGAATTGTCGTCATTGCAAACACCCTTTTACAGTTCTTGGGTCCGCTATTAACCAATAAAATAGTCTATCAAATGGTAGCTGGTTTGCGTCAAAAAGTGTTTGAGAAGCTCCATACTGTACCGTTGGCTTATTTAGATCAGCAAGGACTAGGAGATTTGGTTGCCCGTATTTCTAGCGATAGTGAGCAATTAACCAATGGTTTGCTTATGGTCTTTCATCAGCTTTTTTTGGGTATACTGACTATTTTTTTCATGATATTGGCCATGGCTGATTTGGACTTCGTGATGATGATAGTAGTGGTAGCCCTCACTCCCTTATCCCTCTTCGTTGCACGTTATATTGCGCAAAAAAGTTATCTTTACTATCGCAAACAAACTCAGGCAAGGGGAGAGCAGGTGTCTATGTTGGAGGAAAGCATCAGCCAACTACCCTTAATTCAGACTTTCAATGCTCAGGAAACATTTGCCAATCGCTTTGATAAAATCAATGCACAATATGCCGATTATTCTCAAGTCGCCATTTTTGCCTCATCAACTGTCAATCCAACCACTCGTTTTATCAATGCCTTGATTTATGCTCTTCTAGCTGGACTAGGTGCTCTAAGGATTATGCAAGGACGGTTTACTGTAGGTGGTTTGACTACCTTTCTAAACTATGCCAGTCACTATTCGAAACCCTTTAATGATATTTCTTCTGTCCTATCGGAATTGCAGAGCGCTCTAGCCTGCGCAGAGCGATTGTTTGATATTTTAGAAAAAGATTCTATAGTAGAGGAGAGTATAAAGGAATTTGATGAGCAAGCTGTAATGGGGAATATCGAGTTTCAAGATGTGTCTTTTTCCTATCTGGTGGACAAGCCTTTAATCAAGAATCTCAATCTGTCAATACCAGCAGGTAGTAAGGTGGCCATTGTAGGACCAACTGGAGCGGGTAAGTCTACCCTCATCAATCTCCTTATGCGTTTTTATCCTTTAGATAAAGGAGCAATTTTGTTAGATGGACAGCCGATTTCAGACTATAGCAGTGACTCTTTGAGAAGTCTAGTAGGTATGGTTTTACAAGAAACTTGGCTCAAGTCAGCCACGATTCATGACAATATTGCCTATGGCTATCCCAATGCTACTCGGGAATTGGTCATAGAGGCTGCTCAGGCTGCTAATGCTGACTTTTTTATTCGTCAGTTACCACAGGGTTACGATACCTATTTAGCTGATGCGGGCCAATCCTTATCGCAAGGGCAACGGCAGTTATTAGCTATTGCGCGTATCTTTGTCAAACTTCCCCGTATTCTTATTCTGGATGAGGCGACGTCTTCTATTGACACGCGTACAGAGCTTTTGATTCAGGGGGCGTTTGAAAAGCTCATGCAAGGCCGAACCAGCTTTATCATTGCCCATCGTCTATCCACTATCCAAACAGCCGATTTGATTTTGGTGATGGTAGAGGGTGATATTGTAGAGCAGGGTAGTCATAGCCAACTCATGCAAAAAAAAGGTTTTTATTACCAAATGCAAAAGAGTCAGGGAAGCCTTACTTAAAGGGCCTTCCGTGGCTCTTTTTTTCGGTCTATGCTATACTAGTAATATGTTAGATTTAAGAGATTATGGTATCGAAATGTGGGACAAAGATAAGATTGAAGCTTTTAGAAAAGCTCTCCTAGATTGGTATGATGCAAATAAGCGCGACCTTCCGTGGCGTCGAACCAGTGATCCCTATGCTATCTGGGTTTCAGAAATCATGCTTCAGCAGACACGAGTTGACACAGTTATCCCATACTACGAGAGTTTCCTCCATCGCCTACCAACTATTGAAGATTTGGCACAGGCGCCTGAGGAAGTTTTGCTTAAGGTTTGGGAGGGGCTAGGCTATTATTCACGTGTCCGAAATATGCAGAAGGCTGCTCAACAGATGATGCTAGAGTTTAATGGGCAATTCCCAAAAGCTCACAATCAGATCTTGACCTTAAAAGGAATAGGGCCTTATACAGCTGGTGCGATTGCCAGTATCGCTTTTCAATTACCAGAACCAGCAGTAGACGGGAATGTCATGCGGGTTCTTAGTCGACTCTTTGAAGTCGATCATGACATCGGAATTCCAGCAAATCGGAAGATTTTTCAAGCCATGATGGAGATTTTAATCGATCCTGTTAGACCAGGTGATTTCAATCAAGCTTTGATGGATTTGGGGGCGGATATAGAAGCACCTGTTAATCCTCGGCCAGAAGACAGTCCAGTCAGGGAATTTAGTGCTGCTTATCGTAATGGCACTATGGATAAATACCCCATTAAAGCTCCCAAGAAAAAACCTGTCCCTGTATTTTTTAAAGGCTTTATTATTCGAAACCAGCAGAATCAATTTTTATTGGAAAAAAATACGAGTGCAGGACTCTTATCTGGATTTTGGTCCTTTCCTCTGATTGAAAGTGAACCGGTAGCACAGAATGAATTAACTTTATTCCAAGTTGCAGAGGACTCACATATTGAAAGTCCCCAATATACCTTTGAAAAAGAATACCAGTTACATGTGGAATGGAAACTGAGAAATTTTCCCACTGTTCAGCATATTTTTAGCCATCGCAAATGGCAAATTGAACTACTAGAAGGGATTGTTACAGATAAGGGAGAATCACTAGTAACCGATAAAGAAATGGTATGGGTTAGTCCAGAAGACTTTCATCAATATCCCTTTGCCAAGCCCCAACAGAAGATGTGGGCATCTTTTCAATCGACTTTAAAATAATTAAAATCATGGATTCTACGATAAATCATGATTTTTCTAGATCATTGAGTATAAATGCTTGAAAGCGCTTTAAAAAAGTGTTAAAATAAAACTGTAGAGGAAGTTATAAATTCTTCCTAGTGGTTGCAACCACAGTTTAAATTTAGCAAGGTTATCTTTCAAGGACCGATCAAAGGAAGGAGTAATAAGGAAAAGAAATGTAGCTAAATCAGTCGAGAGATTCGTTTAGTTATGTAGAGTCAGAGGACTCATGTTTGTTGTAAGTAATTATAGTAAATTTATTCTTAGCTCAAAATGAGTGGTCCTATTCTTTCTGTGGTGAAGGAAAGAATTTTTGTACAAAATATTCGTTTCGTGTGTTGTCCTTGCAAATGATAACTTGCTAATGAGGAAAAGTCTGGTAACATCGCTTTTAGTCTGCTATCAAAAACGATAGTTTCTTGTTAAGAATGATACATCTAGCATATTAGCCTAGCTACCCTAAGAGTTGGAAAGAATTAAGGCTAATCCAATCTTTTAAAATCTTCCCTAATCTGACTCGATTCTTTATTTCAGTTAAAGTTTCAGTTGAGCCTTAAGGAGTAGGGAAGGGTTGATAATAATGTAGTTGAAATTTTAACGAACGTGATGTTATAAGTTAAAAAGTAGTATCTATAATAAGTATCTAAATAAGATGGGGTAGTGAATCATTTGAATTTAGGTTGTAAAACCATTGTTGTATGTGGTACTTAGACTTTTCCTCTATAATAGTTATGAGCACCCGCCGAGTAAGGCGGGTGTTTCTGCGCTTTTCTATCAAAAAAAGAGGCCGAAGCCTCTTATAACTGATTAGTTGACAAAATCATTGATTTCTTTTTCAATGTTAGCAATCTTTTCTTCTGCTTTAGCAAGGGTTTCACCAACTGTAGCAATATAGAATTTGATTTTTGGTTCAGTTCCTGATGGACGAACAGCAAACCAGCTATCATCTGCTAGAGTATATTTGAGTACATCACTTGGTGGAGTAGTAAGAGAAGTCACATTACCATCTTTATCTGTTGCGGTTTGAAGGGCAAAGTCTTCAAAGAGGGCAATGTCTGTTCCGTTAAACTGCTCAGGAGCATTGTCACGGAACTTAGCCATGATGGCTTTGATTTGCTCCGCTCCATCCTTACCAGAGAGAGTGACAGAGATAGTTTTCTCAGCAAAGTAGCCGTATTCCTTGAAGATTTCGTCAATACCATCCGCAAGGGTGAGACCACGTGAACGGTAGTAGGCTGCAATCTCAGCCACTAACAGCACAGCTTGAATAGCGTCCTTATCCCGTACAAATGGTTTAATCAGGTAACCAAAGCTCTCTTCAAAACCAAACATGTAGGTGTAGTTGTTTGTATCCTCAAATTCTTGGATTTTCTCAGCGATAAATTTGAAACCAGTGAGGACATTGAACATGGTTGCGCCGTAGCTTTCTGCAATCTTAGTGACTAGTTCAGTAGATACGATAGATTTGCATAGGGCTGCGTTGGCTGGAAGAGTGCCAGCTTGTTTGTGAGCTTCTAAGATATATTTCGCAATAATAGCTCCGATTTGGTTTCCTGATAAATTCCAGTAAGAACCATCGGCTTGGCGAACCTCTACCCCCACACGGTCAGCATCTGGGTCAGTAGCTAGGAGAACATCCGCACCGACTTCGCGACCCAATTCTTCAGCTAAGGCAAAAGCAGCTTGGCTTTCTGGGTTTGGTGAGGATACAGTTGAGAAGTCAGGGTCCGCAGTTGCTTGAGATTCAACAATTTGAACGGAATTAAAACCAGCTTGTGCTAGAGCTCGACGGGTCAGCATTTCACCTGTACCATGAAGAGGGGTGTATACAATCTTCATATCTGCACCAAATTCTTTGATAAGTTCAGGATTGATAGAGAGATCTTTGAGTTCTTCTAGATATTGGATATCTGTTTCTTCTCCCAAAACCTTGATAATTCCAGAAGCTTTAGCCTCTTCTAGGTCAGCTAATTCAATAGCAAAAGGATTGTCAATAGCACGGATATAATCTGTCAGGGCATTCGCATCGGCAGGAGGCATTTGTCCGCCATCTTCACCATAAACTTTGTAGCCATTAAACTCTTTTGGATTGTGGCTAGCTGTAACCATAATTCCGGCAATAGCGTTGTAGTGGCGAACTGCAAAAGACAATTCAGGTGTAGGACGTAGGCTTTCAAAGACATAAGATTGAATACCGTGAGCTGCCAAGACTTGAGCAGATTCAAAGGCAAATTCTGGAGAGAAGTGGCGTGAATCATAGGCGATTGCAACACCGCGTTTTTTTGCTTCTTCCCCTTTTGAGGCAACCAATTTTGCTAAACCTTCAGTTGCTTGACGTACGACATAGATGTTGATTCGGTTGGTTCCAGCACCGATATAACCGCGCATACCAGCCGTACCAAATTCTAAATTAGTATAAAAGGCATCTTCTTTGGTTTTTTCATCCATCGAGACTAAATCTTGACGCAAATAGTCTGGAAGATCGGCATAATCAAGCCAGGATTGGTATTTTTCTTGATAGGTCATTGACAGATTCCTCCTGAAATGGTTTTTGTTATATTTAAACGTTTTTATTATACCATTTTTGAGTAAAAAAAGCACGCCTTGGCGTGACTTTTTAGTTTATTTTTTTAGTTTTTCCATCACAGGGACGATGGCTACGGTCAAGGCAGATGAAATGACCATCTCAGCCAGGGCATTGGTACCTAGTATTGTTGCCAACATGGCTTGTAAATTACCATTGTAGACAGTAGAGAATAGAATAAAAATTCCTCCCAGTACGAACACTGTATTGGTCATGGAACCAATAGCGCCAGCTAGAATCAGACCAGGTTTATTTTTCACGAATTTATAAACATAGTAGGGAGTGATACCAATCAGGATACGGGGAATCATAGCAATGATGAGGGAATAAAGATTTCCGTTTTCAACGAAGGGTGAAAAGAGGTAGCTGCTTGGAAGTAGGACGAAGGTATTTGTCACAACACTAATAATTCCCATGAAAGCGCCGAGTGTAGCTCCGATTCGTGGCCCGTAGATGATGGATGCAATAATGACAGGAATATGAACGATGGTCGGCTTTATTGGAAAAGGTAGGACATTAAAGAGAACAGAGGTTAGTAGGTGAATGACCAACATAGCTGCAAAGAACATGGCCACAGTTGCAATATGATTAGAACGATTATTTTTCATAATATCTCCTTTATGGTTTTGAGTATGATGTCAATTTCGGCTAAGGCACCAGTACCAAAGTCTCCGCAGGCCAGAAGGGCTTCTCTGGGTTTGATTTCAGTATAGCCATAACGAGCTAACTTTTCAAGATTATCTTGGGTAGATAGATTGAGATACATGTTCGTATTCATGGCTGGAGCAATCAGTTTTGGTATACCTACTGGAATGGCTAGGGCTACTGCGGACAACATATCATCGGCTAACCCATGAGCCAGTTTGGCGATAGTATTGGCAGAAGCAGGAGCTACTAGGAAAAGGTCGGTTTCCTTAGCAAGATCGATATGTTTGATTGAGGCTGGATTTTCCTCCAGCATGATATCTGTATGAACTAGATTTTTTGATAGGGCTTGTAAGGTCAAGGGAGTAATAAAAGCTGTAGCCGCTTTGGTCATGATCACAGTCACTACATGGCCAGCCTTTGTCAGTTGACTCGTTAAATCTGCAGCTTTATATGCTGAAATAGAACCCGATACAGCAAGTGTAATCTTTGCCATGCTAAAATTCCTTTCTTTGAGAGACAAGCTCTAAGATCATTTGAGCGATTTGAGACTTGGTCTCCAGCTGAATTTCCGTGTCTTTACCAATCAGATAGGCACGATGTTGACCATCTTTGATGTCCATTAAGTCGTTGGCCAAGATGTAGTCAGCTTGATTTTTCTTCAGACTGTCTCGAGCCACAGCCCACAATTCTTCTTTACTAACCCCTACCAGTAGTTTGAAGCCGATGAGTTGAATGTTGGGATTCCATTTTTTGATAGAGGAGATAAGCTTTGGTGTTTTTTTAAGGAAAAGTACCTGATAGTCATCCGCAGATGAGATTTTATTTTCTGTATTCTTTTTTTCTAGAAAATCATAAATATTTTCTACATCAGCCACTTCCTTGATACCAGCCATATAGACAGGTGTATAGTCAGATACAGCCATGCTATGGATGAGAACATCATGATTTTTTACTAAAGGCTCTAGTGTTTGTTGCAGACTGTCTACATTGCTAACTTCCATAATAGTCAAGTTAGGATGGATATTCGGTTTGATAGCAGATTTTGTTGTCACTAGCGATACTTGGTATCCAGCTTTAAGAAAGGTTTCAGCAATCTCTTTTCCCAGACGGCCAGTTGAGTGATTGGTGATAGACCGAACTTGGTCAATAGCTTCCCTAGTTCCACCAGATGTGATTAAAATTTTCATGCTAATATTTTACAAGAAAAAAGACTTTTCGTAAAGTTTTTGCGACCTCTAGCTACTTTGGAAAAAGACTAAAAATTTTCTGAAAAACGAACTATATTAATGAAATATCAGTTAAACGTGCATTTTTTTCTTGACTTTGATACAATAAAATCAGAAAAATGTTGAGGTGAAGTATGAAAACGGATATTGAAATTGCACAAGAGGTTACGCTCAAGCCGATTACAGAGATTGTTGCACCCTTCGGGATTGATTTTGATGATATTGAACTTTATGGAAAATACAAGGCCAAACTAACTGCTGAAAAAATCAAGGCCTTGGAAAATCAATCACCTGGTAAATTGATTTTGGTTACAGCTATCAATCCAACTCCAGCTGGTGAAGGTAAATCAACTATTACAATTGGCTTAGCAGATGCTTTGTCTAAAATCGGAAAGAAAACTATGATTGCACTACGCGAGCCGTCTCTAGGGCCTGTTATGGGAGTGAAGGGTGGCGCAGCAGGTGGTGGGTATGCTCAAGTCTTACCTATGGAAGATATCAATCTCCATTTTACAGGTGATATGCACGCTATCACCACAGCTCATAATGCCCTTTCAGCTTTGATTGATAACCATCTTCATCAAGGAAATGAGATTGGAATTGATCCTCGCCGAATTATCTGGAAACGGGTAGTGGACTTGAATGACCGTGCTCTTCGTCAGGTGACTGTTGGTCTTGGAGGTCCTTTAAATGGAGTACCACGAGAGGATGGTTTTGACATTACCGTAGCTTCTGAAATCATGGCTATCTTATGTCTAGCTACAGATTTGAATAATTTAAAAGAGCGGTTGGCTGACATTGTAATTGGCTACCGCTATGATAAGACACCAGTCTATGTCCGTGACTTGAAAGTTGAGGGGGCCCTGACCCTGATTCTGAAAGATGCCCTCAAACCCAATTTGGTTCAAACTATTTATGGCACACCAGCCTTTGTTCATGGAGGTCCCTTTGCTAACATTGCCCACGGTTGTAATTCCGTTTTAGCTACAACCACAGCCCTGCGTTTAGCTGATTATACAGTGACAGAAGCCGGCTTTGGAGCGGATCTCGGCGCCGAAAAATTCCTCGACATCAAGACACCAAATCTACCGAAAAGTCCGGATGCCATCGTAGTAGTAGCTACCATTCGGGCTCTCAAGATGAATGGCGGTGTTGCTAAAGATGCTCTATCAACTGAGAATGTCTCAGCTGTTGAGACTGGCTTTGCCAATCTAGCTCGTCATGTGGAAAACATGCGCAAGTACGGTATCCCAGTGGTCGTTGCCATCAATGAATTTGTCACTGATACTCCAGCAGAAATTGCAACATTAAAGAAACTCTGTGACCATATCCAGGTACCTGTTGCCCTAGCTAGTGTCTGGGCCAATGGAGCTGAAGGTGGTGTAGAATTGGCCAAAACCGTTGTTTCTACTATTGCTAACCAAGCGCCAAACTATACTCGTCTATATGACGATCAAGACTCCATTGAAGAAAAAATCAGCAAAGTAGCGCGTGAAATCTATCGAGCGGATAAGGTAATTTTTGAGAAAAAAGCTAAGAATCAAATTGCCCAAATCGTCCAAAATGGCTGGGATAAGTTGCCTATCTGTATGGCCAAGACTCAATACAGTTTTTCCGATGACCCAAGTCTTCTAGGAGCACCAACTGACTTTGATATTACCATTCGCGAGTTAGTACCGAAGTTAGGAGCAGGTTTTATCGTTGCTCTAACTGGAGATGTCATGACCATGCCAGGTTTACCAAAAGTACCTGCTGCCCTAAAAATGGATGTTGATGTGAACGGTCAAGCCCTTGGATTATTCTAAAAATAGCTTAAAAATCCGTAGAAAAGCGGATTTTTTCTATTCTTCAATATCTAGATAGCGTGATAACGGATCGCTGATTTATCTGATTTTCTCAATCCATGGTACAATAAGATATCATACTTAGGAGGTGTTTGTATGAAAAAGAAATTCACATTATCGCTGATGCTTATTTTGAGCCTCGTCTCATTATCTGCCTGTCAATCCGTTCAAAATTGGTGGAAAAATACCAAGGAAGAATGGATTGGACTGGAAATGACTGTTCGGACCTTTGATGAAAATGCTCAATTGATTGATGAAATGGACGGTAAATCCCTATCCATCGAACGAAATCAGGAGTTTGATTCAGAGGATGCAGAAGGGAATTCTAAGGGGGATTCGTCTGTTCTCAAGGTAACAATCGGGAAATACGAAATAGACCACGTTGGCTCTTCCTTAATCGCTGCAGAAGATGGTTTGGAAGATCTCTTTGCTAAATATCAAAAAACAGTTAATATTGAAGAAGAAAGCCGGGCCATCCCTATGGTCAACCGAATGGTTTCTAAACTGAAAAATGATTTTACAGGCAAGGCCAAAGTGATTTTAATTCGTTCGCAAAATGGAACGCCACTGGCAACCTATGCTGGGGATAAGGTTTCTCTTTATACTTCTGATGCACCTAAGACTTCAGAGTTATTGATTGATGGCAAACGTTTAATCATCTACCGTTGTGACTACACTATTTATGATCGTCCATTATTGGAGAACTAAATGCACATTCGACAAGCAAAAGTGGAAGATGCGGAGCAGTTATTGGCTCTCTATACTCCCTATGTTAAGGAGACCACCATCACTTTTGAAACTCAAGTACCTAGTGTTCAAGAGTTTCAAAGTCGTACTCAGACTATACTCGATAAATTTCCCTATTTAGTGGCAGAGGAGGCAGATACGATTCTCGGCTATGCCTATGCTCATACATACTATGATCGTGCTGCTTATGATTGGACTGTCGAATTATCCATCTATGTCGATACAAAAAAGACACAAGTAGGCATCGGAAATGCTCTCTATGACGCCTTGGAAGAAAAATTGACTCAGCAGAATATCATCAATTTCTTAGCTTGTATCTCTTTACCAAATGAAGCATCCATTTGCTTTCATAAAAAGAGAGGCTATGAGCAAATTGGTCATTTCAAAAAAGTTGGCTTTAAGTTTGGTCAATGGTGGGATACAGTTTGGATGCAAAAATCTCTTATCAAGGAGGAAAAGGATGGATAGTCATTTATTAGAAACCAGTTTAAGGGAAATAGCCAATCCCAAACAGGCTATTCCAATGGCAGCTTATATGAAGAATCAGTTTCCCTTTTTAGGGATTAAGACTCCCGAAAGAAGAAAACGATGCCGGTCTTTCTTTAAAGAATATAGGCACGAGGGGATTGATTGGGAATTTGTAGATACTATGTGGCAGTTGCCTGAACGTGAATTTCAGTACGTAGCGATTGACTACCTGACCAGTAAGAAAAAAGATTTGACAAATGAGCACCTGCCAAAATTGAAGCAGTTGATTCAGACCAAGTCTTGGTGGGATAGTGTGGACAATCTGGATACCCTGGTTGGTGAAATTGTAGCGAAGAATCCAAAAGCCAAGGCTACCATGTTAGCTTGGAGTCAGGACGAGGATTTCTGGTTGAGACGAATTGCCATTGACCATCAACTTTTGCGTAAAGGGGATACGGACACAGAACTTTTAGAACAAATTCTTGTGAACAACCTCAATCAGACAGAATTTTTTATCAATAAGGCCATCGGCTGGAGTTTGCGAGATTATTCCAAGACCAATCCCAGTTGGGTAAGGGATTTTCTAAACAAATACGGAGAAGAGTTAGCCCCTCTCAGTATCCGTGAAGCTAGTAAATATCTTTAGGAGCCTATATGAGTAAGGTCTACAAGTTTTGACGCTACCATCTATCCTGTTCCCGATAAGGGAGGGGCCTATCTTATTTTTCCCTACGATATACGCAAGGAGTTCAGTAAAGGGCGGGTCAAGGTACATGCGACCTTTGATGGCCATCCTTATGACGGTTCTATTGTCAATATGGGAGTTAAGGATGAGCAAGGGAATATCTGCTACATTATCGGTATTCAAAAAACCATTCGAGCAAAGATTGGTAAGGATGTTGGGGATGAAGTTCGAGTCACAATAGAAGAAGTACCAGCAGATAAGACCTAGCACTTGCAATTTAAACTGATTGTGATAAAATAAGTTCATGCGATGAGTCGATTTGGTCGTAAGACCATATTGCGCTGGGGAGGTCATAACGCAGGAGCGGACCTTGATGACTTGTGTGAACCTTTTCATCTCATGGAAACATGCCCCTAAACCTTCTTTCTTTTGAGAGGAGGTTTTTTCGTTTCTAAAAGGGACGAAAATATTGAAAAGTCATTGACAAAGCTTTAGATACTGATATAATAAAATCTATCAAGGGAATGAGGCACTCCCTAAATTCAGAAAAAGAATTTAAACCGCGTTTTGCGCTGATGGCTTCTATGATGCCTTTTGTGGTGTCATGGAGGCCATCTTTTTATTCTTTTGACACAGTTTTTGACTAGATTGGAGTTAGCAATGTTAACGTCTTTGGCTTATGTATTTCTAGGTGGTCTTTTGATGGCTCTCTTATCAGAGAGAATTGGACTTCCAAGGATTATTGGTATGTTACTGGCTGGTGTGGTTCTAGGGCCTTTCATGTTTAATTTGCTTGATGCTAGCCTTTTAGAACACTCTACATCCTGGCGCCAGATGGCCCTCGTCATTATTCTGATTAAGGCAGGTTTGACCATCAACCTCAAAGATTTGAAACAAGTAGGTCGTCCAGCTCTTTTAATGTCCTTCTTACCAGCTAGTTTTGAGCTGTTGGCTTATATCTTTTTTGCTCCTCTTTTATTTGGAATGTCCACCATAGATGCAGCCCTTTTGGGAACTGTCATGGCGGCAGTATCGCCTGCAGTAGTGGTGCCACGGATGGTTTATCTGATTGATAAGGGCTATGGTATAAAGAAATCAATCCCTCAACTAATTCTGGCTGGCGCTTCTTTAGATGATATAGTAGTGATTGTTCTCTTTACCAGCTTTCTTTCAATGGCGAATGGTGGTAGCTTGAACCTGTTTCAATTCTTGAATATTCCATTATCAATCGTATTGGGAGTTCTTCTTGGTGCTTTCATTGGATTTGTTGCTATTCATTTCTTCAAGCAAGTACCCACTCTCCATCTTGCTCAGAAGATGATTATCTTACTAGGGTTAGCTTTTATGTTATTAGCTTTGGAATCTTGGTTGAAGGCGCGAATTGCTCTTTCAGGACTTTTGGCTGTCATGTCTATGGCTGCCGTTATCAAGATAAAGAGTCCAAAAGAAGACACAATGTTGCTCGCAGACTCTTTTGGTACTATTTGGATAGCTGCAGAGTTGCTCTTATTTGTTCTGGTTGGCACAGCAGTTGATATACGTTACTTGGGCAATGCTGGCTTGCCAGCTGTTCTTATGATTTTTCTGGCTCTAGTGATTCGATCCCTAGGTGTCCTAATCAGTATTTCAGGAAGTCATTTGAACAAAAAGGAAAAGTTATTTGTAGTACTAGCTTATCTCCCCAAGGCAACTGTTCAGGCTGCTATTGGTACTATTCCTTTGGCAACAGGCTTAGAATCAGGAAAAATGATTCTCTCCGTAGCAGTTATTGGTATTGTCTTAACAGCGCCATTAGGGGCATTATTGATGGATACCAATTATGCAACGTTACTGACGAAAGATAACTAAAAATGGAATGATAGACCTGATAGTTGAGCGAAGCTGTCAGGTTTTTAATTTTTTATAAAAAACCAAGAAATAAAGCTGACAATTTCTAGCTAAAATAGTATAATGGTAGCAATATAAATTTTTAGAAAATTTTGAAAGTGATTTTTTGGATCATTTGAAATAAGGAGAAGTTATGGGATATACTGTTGCTGTTGTTGGAGCTACGGGAGCCGTAGGCACACAAATGATTAAGATGTTGGAGGAGTCAAGTCTTCCAATTGATAACATCCGATATTTGGCATCTGCTCGTTCTGCAGGTAAAACCTTGCAATTTAAGGGAAGAGATGTGGTTATCGAAGAAACGAAGGAGACTGCTTTTGCTGGTGTGGATATAGCCCTCTTTTCTGCTGGTGGTTCTACCTCAGCCAAATATGCACCATACGCTGTAAAGGCTGGAGCAGTAGTGGTTGACAATACTTCATATTTCCGTCAGCATCCAGATGTTCCACTTGCGGTTCCTGAGGTGAATCCTCATGCCTTGGATAAGCACAATGGTATTATTGCTTGTCCAAACTGTTCTACTATTCAGATGATGGTGGCTCTTGAGCCTGTTCGTCAGAAGTGGGGATTGGAGCGTATCATCGTATCAACTTATCAAGCGGTATCTGGTGCTGGTATGGGAGCAATTTTAGAAACTCAGGCTCAAATGCGGTCTGTATTGAATGATGGACTGGATCCAAAGGATGTGGAGGCTAATATCTTGCCATCCGGCGGTGATAAGAAGCACTATCCGATTGCCTTTAATGCTCTTGCGCAGATTGATGTTTTCACAGACAATGATTACACCTATGAAGAGATGAAAATGACAAAAGAAACTAAGAAAATCATGGAAGATGATTCTATTGCTGTTTCTGCAACTTGTGTTCGCATCCCTGTATTGTCTGCTCATTCTGAATCAGTCTATATTGAAACCAAAGAAATCGCTCCAATTGATGAAGTGAAGGCAGCTATTGCAGCCTTTCCAGGTGCAGTTTTAGAGGATGATGTCGCCCATCAAATTTACCCACAAGCCATTAATGCTGTTGGTAGCCGTGATACCTTTGTTGGTCGTATCCGCAAGGACTTGGACAAAGAAAACGGTATTCATATGTGGGTAGTGTCAGATAATCTCCTTAAAGGTGCTGCGTGGAACTCTGTTCAAATCGCAGAAACTCTCCATGAACGTGGTTTGGTTCGTCCCACTGCAGAATTAAAGTTTGAATTGAAATAACGATACACAGCTTTTGGCTAGAATCTCATTTTTAGCCAATCCTTCTATACAAAGATAGGAGATAAAGATGGCCATTCAAGATTTAAAAAATGTCAACATTATCACAGCCTTGGTCACTCCCTTTCATGAGGATGGCTCCATTCATTTTGAAGCCTTGCCAAAGCTGATTGAGGCTTTGTTAGAACAGCATACAGAAGGAATTCTTTTGGCTGGCACTACTGCAGAAAGTCCGACGTTAACCCATGAAGAAGAGCTTGAGCTCTTTGCAGCGGTACAAAAGATTGTCAATGGTCGTGTTCCGCTGATTGCTGGTATCGGAACCAATGACACGCGAGATTCGGTTGAGTTTGCCAAGGAAGTTGCTGCCTTTGGGGGCTTTGCTGCTGGTTTAGCCATTGTCCCTTATTACAATAAACCCAATCAGGAGGGGATTTATCAGCATTTCAAGGCTATTGCAGATGCCAGTGATTTGCCGATTATCATTTACAATATTCCAGGTCGTGTTGTGGTAGAAGTCGCTCCCGAAACTATGTTACGTCTGGCAGAACACCCAAATATTATTGGTGTAAAAGAATGTACAACGCTCGATAATATGGCCTATCTGATTGAGCATAAACCAGAAGATTTCCTTATTTTTACTGGTGAAGATGGGGAAGCTTTTCATGCTATGAACTTAGGAGCTGATGGAGTTATCAGTGTGGCTTCTCATGTCTGTGGCAATGAAATTTATGAGATGTTCCAAGCTATTAAAGCTAGTGATATTCAGACAGCGGCGAAAATTCAGCGTCAGTATCTAGCCAAGGTTCATGCACTCTTTTCTGTGGTTAGTCCAGCTCCTGTCAAGGCTGTGCTTAATCATCTCGGTTACGAAGTTGGGCCACTTCGCCTGCCCTTGGTTTCTTGTACTCCAGAAGAATCAAAGCGGATTATCAAGGTTGTTCTTGAGGAAGATATTGTTGCAACCCGTCAGTCAGTGACAGGGGTTATTCGACCAGATTATTAAGAGGAAATTTTACATTTTATGATAACTATTCGTATGGGTAAACCTGATGACTGGCAAGACATCGCTCGGATTTGTAGTGAGAATTATCGAACAGTCTATAAGGATATCAGTAACCCTGAATACATCGAAAGGGTCATTCAGGAATTTTATACAGAAAAGACACTGCGCAAGGAATTGACTTCAAATAGTAAAGCCTTTCATGGTTATTGGCTGGCAGAAGAAGAGGGGGAAATTTTAGGCTGTATTGGTGGCGGTGTAGACGAGGAGAATAAGGCTCAGGTATATGTGTTTTATGTTGCTTTGTCTGCCCAAAGGCGTGGGATTGGTCACTCCTTACTAGAAGCTATGACCTCTTATCAAAAAGAAACCTACGGTTCAACAGAGCAGTGGGTTGCAGTTACCAAGGGAAATCCTATCGGCATTCCTTTTTATGAAAAAGAAGGTTTTAGTTTCAGTCATGAAACACCTTCTTGGATTGATGCCAGTCAGGGAATATCTTGTCATTTTAAACGTGAGATTTAAAATAAACCAGTTCATATGAACTGGTTTATTCTTTTTAAATAAGTTTTTCTAACTGGTCGACTAGAGATCCTACATAAGAAATGGTATCTTTCAGCGGTTTATCAGTGGACACATCAACACCGGCATGTTGAGCTAAGTCTTGAGCAGATAAGCTAGCACCTAATGATAAGGTTTCAAGCCAAGTTGCAACAACCTCCTCAGGTTTTTCTTCTAGTTGTTTAGCCATAGCAGTACCGATGGTCAGACCTGCAGAGTAAGTATAAGGATAGAGTCCCATATAATAGTGGGGTTGACGCATCCAGATTAGACCAGCATCTTCACCGATTTCAAAATCATCCCCCCAGAAATCCTTGAGAAGTTGGAGCTTGATGTCACAGAGGATATCACCATTGAGGTATTCGTCCTTGTCCATTCGAGTATAGACTTCACGTTGGAAGGCTGCTTCGAGAAGATGAGTAACCATATTGTGGAAGTAGGTTCTGCTGATTAATTCACTAATGAGATAAGCCTTAAATTGAGGATCATCTGATTCTTTAAGTAAGGTATTACAAGTTAACACTTCATTGGCCGTGGATGGTGCTTCGATAAAGTAGAGTGAAGGCTCATAATTGAGGATGCTTTGTTTTTTAGCCAACTGGAAATGGCCAGCATGTCCCAGTTCGTGAGCCAATACGAGGACTTCATTCATGAGTCCAGTCCAAGAAAGCAAGATATAGGAAGGACCATCATAAAGAGTAGCACAGTATCCACCTGTTGCCTTGCCCTCATTTTGAGCAAAATCAATCCACCGTTCATCAAAGGCTTGTTGAATCATCTTCACATAGTCCTCACCCAAAACTCCCAAGCAATCCATTAAAAATTGCTTGGATTCCTCCGGTGTGATGCGTTTGTTGAAGTCAGAAGGGAGACTGATTTTTAAGTCCGCATGGGTAATCTTGTCCAATCCATGAGATTTAGCCATGAGTTTGACAAAGCGACGCATGTGGGGAGCCAGCTCCTTCATGATGACATCAATCTGGCGGTCAAAGAGTTCACGAGAGATATTTTGCTGGAAGAGAAGATAATCAATGGTAGAGTCAAATCCACGTAATTTGGCTTGAATTTGCTCATTTTTAACTTGGGCGAGATAAGTTGTAGCAGTGGTATTCTTATAAGCATGGAGTGTCTTGTAAAAACTATCTGCAGATGCTCGGCGAAGCTCTGTATCATGGCTAATCTCATAGTCATTTTCAAAGAGTACATAACTGTTTTGGTAAGTTTGACCATTAGCTTCAAAATTTGAAAAGGTCATGTCCTCAAACTTGGTTGTCTCATAATTATCATAAGCTTGACGGAAAGTTGGAGCAAAGTTTGCAAGTAGTTCTTCCTGATCAGCTGTTAATTGATGAGGTTTTTGACGGATGATATTTTCTAGATAAGAAGTCCACTGAGGCTGTTCAGAAATGACCTGTTTGAGAAGTTTTTCATCTTGCAAACCAAGCTCTGTTTCGAGGAAAGAAAGTCGGGGAGCAGTAGCAGCAAATATCAGTTGGTATTCATTGGCTAGCGCAGCCAGTTCCACATTCATTTTATCTACATCTAAGTTAAGGAATCCGTAGTGCATCAATCGGCTGTCGATTACCAGACATTCTTCATAGCGTTTGAGAGCTGCTGTAATTGTTGGACTGTCAATCAATTTCCCTTTAAAATCCTCTTCGAACTGGGCAACCATGTCCTTGTATTCTTGTAAGGTCTTGCGATATTCTGCAGGACTTTTGTAAAGCAAATTGGTATCCCATTTCAGTTGAGGGTTAATATCTTGCCGTTTTGGCATAGCAGTTGTCATGTCGTATCTCCTTTTATTGAAATATAAACTCTAAAAATTATTATACCATATTGGATTTAAAACTTGACAAATACCTCCTATACTTGGATAATAAAAGTAAGATAAAAAGGTTGAAGCCTGATACACTTTGAACAAGTCGAAGGAACTGATTGTACCATCTTTTGCTGATGATATCCTCTTGGCCATAATCATCAGTTTTCTCATTCTGGCCTATCCATCTTGATTTAAGGAGCGTCTTATGCAAGTTATTAAACGTAGTGGCGAAGTTGTAGACTTTGACCCAGATAAAATTTACCAAGCCATCATCAAGGCCGCACAAACAGTCTATGTTATTGATGACAACTGGAGACAAAATTTGGCTCAGGTTACAAAAAAAGTAGTTTTGGATTTGGAAGAAGCACATACAGAGCGTCCAACCATCAGTATGGTTCAATCTCAGGTAGAACATCGCTTGTTAGATGCAGGCTACATCACCATTGCTGAACATTATATTTCTTACCGTTTGCAGCGTGATCTAGAAAGAAATGGTTATGCTGACAAGATTGTTGTACACCTTCATTTTGAACAAGTAAGATAAGTTAAAAAGTACTCGCTGAGTGCTTTTTATATTTGTTTGGAAGTAGTTCTTGATAAAGATAAAGACCGTTTCTTGCTAGAGATAGGGAAATCGATTGTTTTATTTAGAAATTGGGTGGCTACAAAAGTAAGGAAATAGGAAGGATTGAGCTGTATCAGCTAAGTATTCAGTAGATCAATCTTTTAAACCTATTTTGGAAAAAATAGATGAGTGAAGTAGCTTTGAAATTGAAATCGATTTCTAAATGTTGTAAAATGGAAGAGTATTTTTAAGAATCTTTAGTTTGGAGGAAACTATGAAGAGAAAACATTGTCTAAAATTTAGTGCCCTCGGTCTTTTGGTATCAGGTAGTTTGCTAGCAAGCTCAGTATCAGCTGATCAGGCCCCTATTCAAATTCTGGGGATTAATGACTTTCACGGCGCTTTGAGTACGACAGGTTCGGCCTATATGCCAGAAGGTCGGATTTCAGGGACAGGTTCTGCAGCGGTTTTGTCAACCTATTTGAACAAGGCTGAAAACGACTTTTTGACAGCCAATCCGAATGGTCACAGCCTTCGTGTACAGGCTGGTGATATGGTTGGGGCTAGTCCAGCCAATTCTGGTTTGTTACAGGATGAGCCAACTATCCGTGTTCTAAACGCTATGGGATTTGATTATGGGACTCTTGGTAACCATGAATTCGACGAAGGTTTACCAGAGTTTTATAGGATTTTAAATGGCCTAGCACCATCACCAGGTCAATTTTATGATATTGTACATACTTATCCACGTGAGGCTTCTCAACAAAAGACAGTTATTGCCAATGTGATAGATAAAGCAACGGGATCCATTCCGTATGGTTGGAGTCCTTATGCAGTTGAAGATGTAGATGTCAACGGTCAAACAGTCAAGGTAGGTTTTATTGGAATTGTCACGACAGAAATTCCAAGCCTTGTTTTGAAGCAGCATCATGAGGGCTATCAATTCCTTGATGAAGCAGAGACTATTGCAACGTATGCTAAGCAACTTCGTGAGCAAGGTGTTCATGCTATTATTGTTCTTGCCCATGTTCCGTCTACAAGTGAGGGAGATGTTGCGAGTGGTCAGGCTGCTGATATGATGGCGCGTGTGGCAACGATTGATCCGAGTCACTCTGTGGATGTTGTTTTTGCAGGACATAATCATGTCTATACTAACGGACTAGCTGGTAATACTCGTATTGTACAGTCTATTTCTCAAGGTAAAGCTTATACCGATGTTCGGGGGATTCTTGATACGGAGACGAAGGACTTTGTGTCAACACCGACAGCAACAGTTACAGCAACAGCGCCTGGTGTTGAGAAAGATCCAGTCATTCAGGCGATTGTTAATGAAGCCGATAGCATTGTTGCAACGGTTACTCAAGCCAAAATCGGAACAGCTGCTTCCTCTGAAGATATTACACGTGATATCAATGAGTTTAAGGAAAGCCCGGTTGGTAACTTGATTACTACAGGTCAGCTAGAAATTGCCCGCAAAGAAGGCTATAATGTAGATTTCGCGCTTACCAATAATGGTGGTATTCGCTCCGACCTGATTGTAGGTGATGATAAGTCTATTACTTGGGGATCGGCACAGGCCGTACAGCCTTTTGGAAATATCTTACAGATCGTAGAATTGACTGGTCAACAGATTTATGATGCACTCAACCAGCAGTATGATGAGTCTGAGCGTTATTTCCTACAGATGTCTGGTCTCAAATATATTTATACAGATGCGGATAATCCAACGCCAGAAAATCCTTATAAGGTCTACAAAGCTTATAAGGCTGATGGAACAGAAGTAGATCCAAGTGCTACCTACACAGTTGTCATCAATGATTTCTTATACGGTGGTGGTGATAGCTTTTCTGCCTTGACAGGTGGCCGATTAGTGGGGGCGATTCAGCCTGATACAGAAGTATTTGTTTCTTATATCAAAGGATTAGAAGCAGCAGGTCAGCCAGTTACAGCAGGTATCACCGGTGTGAAAACATATAAATCAGCTGCACAAATTGCAGCCGAGCAAACAACTGAAGAAGAAGTAGAGATTCCATTTGAAAGCCAGCGTCTTGAAGATAGTACGTTACCAGAAGGTACTGAAAAAGTAGTAACAAAAGGTGTCAATGGTAAGGTAAAAGTGGTGAAAGATGCTACTGGTAAAGAAATTAGTCGAACTGTTTTAGTTGAGCCAGTGACTGAAGTGATTCATGTTGGTACTAAGAAGGCTACCAAACCGGAACAACAAACTACAGAAGACCAGCTTCCTCCAGCTAAGAAAGGCAAGAAGAAAGTTATTCTTCCAGCTACTGGTGAAAGTGCAAGTATTCTTCTGACGGTACTAGGTCTAGGAGGACTTGTGGCAGTCCTTGCTCTGGTTTTAAGAAGAAAGAAAAAATAGAACGAAAATCCCACATGATTGTATCATGTGGGATTTTACTTTGTATTTTATGAATTATTCGTTACTATTTACCAAAAAAAGCAGTATAATAGGGAAGTACATACATAAAGGAGAAAATGGATGATAAAATGGATTAAAAAACATGGTCTGGGAGTGATGGTTTGCACCCTTATTGCCTTTGTCAGTCAATGGTTGGGGACAGCATTCCCCCTGGTGGGTGGTGCAGTTTTTGCTCTACTTATCGGGATGGCTTTTGTACCTTTCACAAAAAATAGTGAGCATCTCAATGCTGGTTTAACTTTTACTTCTAAGAAGATTTTACAATCTGCAGTGGTTTTACTCGGTTTTGGTCTCAATCTGGGTGTCGTTTGGGAAACAGGAAAACAATCCTTGCCTATAGTCTTATCTACAATCACAGTAGCACTTGTAATTGCCTATATTGGTCATCGTTATGGTGGTATTGAAGCTGATATTGCCACTTTGGTTGGAGTGGGTTCTTCTATCTGCGGTGGTTCAGCTATCGCAGCCACAGCGCCAGTTATTGATGCAAAAGAGGAAGATGTTGCACAGGCGATTTCCGTCATCTTTTTCTTTAACTTGCTAGCTGCACTTCTTTTTCCAAATTTGGGTCAATTTTTAGGATTTTCTACGCAAACAGGGGAAAATTTTGGACTTTTTGCTGGTACAGCAATCAACGACACTTCTTCTGTAACAGCAGCAGCAGCCACTTGGGATAATCTGCATCACCTAGGAAGCCAAACTCTAGATACCGCAGTAACTGTAAAATTGACACGAACACTTGCTATTATGCCAATCACCGCAGCCCTGTCCTTTCTTCAAACAAGAAAAACAGCAGGCCAGGATACCAGTTTTGCAGTGAAAAATTTCTTTCCTACCTTTATTTTATTTTTTATTTTAGCGAGTCTTTTTACAACGACTTGGACTAGTTTAGGATTGTCCGGTCAATTCTTTCTTCCGATAAAAAATCTATCAAAATTTTTCATCACTATGGCTATGTCATCAATTGGTCTTAGAACTAATTTAATCCATCTAATACAAAGAGGGAAAAGAGCGCTTGTATTGGGTGCTATTTGTTGGGGAGGTATTACCATCGTTTCTTTGTTGTTACAGTATTTGATGGGATTGATTCATTGATGGTTATAGACGGAAAGTGACAGAAAAAATAGGTAAAAAACTGAATTATCTATGGACTTTATAAGAGGATTGTGATATAATGTACAAGGTTTATTATGTACATGAATAGTACCTAGACAAAATACTTGTTTAGACTACCTTCTTTTGCTATAATCACCATTAGTTTGGAACATAAATTGAGGTTATATAAGTAGTAATGAATGAAAAGGACTTTCGAAAACTCAAGCGTATTGAGTTGTACGAAATCATGTTGGCTCAAGCTGAAGAAATTGACGCCTTGAGAAGTGAGCTAGCAGCAACCAAAGAAGAATTAAACAATAAAAAACTGAAGATCGAGCATTCAGGTTCTCTTGCAGAGGCTTCTCTAAAATTGACAAATATTTTTGAAGAAGCTCAGAAGGCGGCCGACTTGTATCTTTTCAATCTAAAAAGAAAAGCAGGAGATGTGGATGAGTAGCCAAAACTACCCCAAAAAGCAGCTTCCTGAAACAGCCGATATAAAAGCAGCGTACCAAAAATCCAAATACAAAAAGACCTTTTGGGAAACCATTAGGAGTACCGTTTTCATGTTGGTTGTGGTAGCTGCTTTTGCTGTGCTAGTCGCTGTGTTATTTCTTCCCATTCTAAGAATCTATGGTAATTCTATGAAGGGGAATCTGGATAATGGTGATATTGTAGTTTCAGTGAAGAGCAATCATTTTGAGACCAGTGATGTAGTTGCTTTCTATTATAATAACAATATCCTCGTGAAGCGAGTCATTGCCGAGTCAGGAGACTGGGTTGATATGGACGAAAAAGGTAATGTCTATGTCAATAAGAAGAAGTTAGATGAACCTTATTTGACAACGAAAGACTATGGACATACAGATATAACCTTTCCCTATCAAGTGCCAGAAAATCGCATATTTGTGATGGGTGATAACCGTAAAGAATCGATCGATTCACGAAGTAATGCTATCGGTACAGTTGCAGATGAACAGATTGTTGGGAAGTTAATCTTTAAAATCTGGCCATTGTCAGAATTAGGATGGATTGACTAGTTACGAATCAGAAAAAATATAGTTAGAAAGGAGGAGAGCATGTGGAATTCTTTTAAGTTTGAGAAAATCTTGATGTGGAGACGTAAGTACGGAAAAATTGTTAACCTAATCGCTATTTTAGTTGTATTTGCAACTACCTATGCCTTGATTTTACCTGCTCTGACATTGGATCAAGATAAGGTCGAACAAACCCCTGGTATCCATACAGGTACTTCAAGCACGGATGAGCCGCCAACAGACCAAAGTCACTTGCCAGAAAGCACAATTGCAGTGCTACAGGAAAGTATGACACAAGATATGGTTGAAGCACCTCAGACAGAAGTCTCTGACGCTTCAGCACCAACTGAGTTGCAAGATCAAAGTCCACCACAGCTCAGTAATGAAACAGCTTCTGAACATGAACGAATTACTGAGCCAACTATGATGGTTCAAAAAGGTGATGGCTATGAATTAACAGCAGCATTTGATGCAAGCGCCCAGTTTCCTAGAGAAGTTGAACTAAAGGTTAGAGAGCTAGACAGTCAGTCTGAAGAGTATCGAGTCCATTTTGAAAAAGCAAAGGAAGCATTAGGAGCAAGTGAGCTTAGCTATGCACGCTTTTTTGATATTCAATTTCTTCATGATGGACAAGAAGTAGAGCCTGCATCCCCTGTCAGGATTCATATAAAGAATGACAGCGCTGTTCAGCTAGGTGAAGACAGCAAACTGAAGATTGTACATTTTGAAGAAAATAATCAGGTGGAAGTTGTTAAAGCAGAAACCAAGGAAGAAAATAAACAAGTATCAGAAGTTTCCTTCCAAGCTGACTCTTTCTCTATCTATGGTGATGTTGCTGCAGATTTTTACAATGTGAAGTTTATTGTGCTAGATTCAGACAATATTGAGCAAGAAATTGTAACTCTGATTGATATTGCTGATGGAGCCACTATTACCAACTTACCTGATGACCCTTTCAAAGAAGGTCATAAGTTTAAGCATTGGAGAGATAGAAAAACTGGAAATATCGTAACAGCAAACACGCCAGTTACAGAAAATATGGTGGTAGAAGCTGTATTTGAACCGATACCTCTTTACACCATCAAGGTTAACTATTTCTATCAAAATAAAAGTAACAATCAAAATGTAACCTTTGACTCGGAGACCTTCCAGTTAGCCGCAGAAGACATTCCTTATCGCATTACACCACCAGCTTCTACCAAGGTGTCTAAAAGAGAAGATCCTACACTTTCCGCCGACACCATCTATTATCCTCAAAAACCTCTTATTGAAATTACGAGTGAACAAGTAGAACCGTTAGCCAATCAAGAAGATAAGACGCTGACCATCGATTTGGAGTTTGTTCCATATACCGCCGAATATGACTTTGTTTACCTTCTGAAAGATTTGACAGGTAATGGCTATACTGAGATTGAACGAGTGCATGCTTACGGTTTATTGGGCTCTACTGTGACTGCTCAGGTATTGAATTATGACTATGCTCATTTCGAGAGAACGACACCAGAAAAAATCACTAGAAAGTCAGGTCAAGAACTTAGGGTTTATTATACTCGGAAAGCTTTTAGCCTCAATTACAACTCAAATGGAGGCGATTATATAGAGCCTCAGACTGGTCTATACAAACAAACAATTCCCATTACCACCGTGGTCCCTAAACGAGAAGGTTATGATTTTGTTGGCTGGTATAACAACAAGGAATTAAAAGGAAGGCCTGTAACTGGTAGTGTTACCTTAAACGGTGAACAGACTCTATATGCAAAATGGGAACCTAAAGTAGTATCTTATCGAGTGGTCTATTTTGAGGAAGTTTATGATAACAATACTCAGACTACAAGCTATGTGTATCGCACAACTGCAACCAAGTCGGCTAAGGTTGGTACGACTGTTCGAGCTGCTTCTGCAGATTCAATTGCTACCTCCTTGCCGTATCATGAGGTGGATGTCGCAGCCAATAACCAATCCTCTGTCGTCATTCAACCAGATGGTTCTTCGGTACTCAATGTTTATTATAAACTCAAACGCTATACCCTTCGTTTTGATTTAGGAACAACGAATGATTATGGGTCAGATGCTGGTCTTCGTTTGATGATTGGAGGACAAACCTATACAACAACAAGTGGTACTATCTATGAAATTAAGGATGTGGTATTAGGGCAGTATATTGCACATAAATGGCCCTCAGGTACCAATGAGATGTTTGATGCGAATGGCTACTATGGTTTTATGGGATGGTCTCATCCAAATAATCCGAGCAATTCCTTATATCTAACTGATCGTGATAAGGTTTCAGGGGATGTTCTTCGTGGATCTGATCGCAATAATATCAAAACCTATACTGCCAGATGGCAGGCGGGGTTAATCGAAAAAAGAGTAGAATACTATCTCCAATCGGCTAATGATCCTAAACAATATGATTTATCTGATATTAGCCAGTCTTTCAGACAGGTTTGGAATGGTTCACTTGGTCAAAAGTCAATTTCTGGTTTCACTCGCATAGCTGTACCGAAAGGTAAGCCTGGAAATGTCAATAGCTCTTACAATGGTCGGCGCTATGTGTCGGTTTTCCGATTTTATTATCAACGAGAAACCTATACCATTGATTATTTCTACAAAGATAGTCAGATTAGAAGTACAGGAAAAGTTGTGCGCTTTGACCAAAATATCAATCTTCCTGCCTATAATTACATTCCCCCAAGACCTGCAACAGTTGATGCGGATTATACATGGGGTGGTTGGTACTCTGATCCTGAGTTGAGAACCAAATACAATTTTGGTGTTATGCCAGCTGGTAACTTAGCCTTATATGCTAACTGGATTGCTCCATCTTATCAGGTTACTTTTGACCTAAATGGTGGAAATGGGGCACCACCAGCAAGCCAGACTATTGAAAAGTACAAGACTGCAACATTGCCAAATGAACCTAGTCGAGAGCATTATGACTTTGTTGGTTGGTATACTCAACCAACAGGAGGAACCTATTATAATTGGTCAAGGCCTATTACTGGTCCAGTAACCTTATATGCTCGTTGGCAATTGAAACCCTTGACCTATACAGTCAAGTATTTGGAAGTTGGGACCAACAATTCCTTAGCCAAGGAGAAGGTGGTTACTAGTCCAGCCTTTGCATTGAATCAAACGATTTCCGAGGATGCCCTTGCTATTACAGGTTATCGCCCAGATAGCAGAGTCAAGGATATTCAACTGAATCTTGTGAATAATGAGATAGTGTTCTATTATGCAAAAAAAGCAGCGGACATCAAGTACACTGTAAAATATGTTCTAGCAAACAATCCGAATATTGAAGTGGCACCACCAGTTACCAAAACTGTGCCAGGCAGTACCATTCGTGTGAAAGAGACTGCGGCGAAGATTGATAAACAATACTTTGCGACACAACCCAATGTAACAGCTGATATGTTGGCTAAGGATTACTATCCAGTAATCAATCTCAAAACCTTGACTTTATCATCAAACGATGCGAATAATGTCCTTGTCTTTGAGTATAAAGATTTTGAGACTGCTAAGATTAAAGTAAATTATTTGGATATGGATGGCAATCCACTTCAAGGGCAACAGCCAACCATTGCTTACCGCAAAAAGAAGAGTTCTTATGTGGTGAATCGACCAAATATTGCTGGTTATACTTACGAGAAATCTCTGGATAATAGTCGTGTAGCCAACAAGCAAGTCTATCGAATTGAAAATACGAATGATATTGTTATTGACCTTTACTATAAGAAAAATCTTGTCATTACCGCTCAAAACAAGACAAAGGTCTATGACGGTCAAGCACTGAAAAGTACAGGTCCTGCAGATATCACAAATGCTTATACTTCCTATTTGGAGCCAGGTGATACTCTTACAGGTTTAGCTTTTGATGGCAGTCAGACTGATGTTGGTACAGTTGCCACAAGTCCTAAAGAAGCGGTCTTCAGGTCAGGTAATAAAAATCGAAATTATTTCTACAAGATTACCTATATTCCAGCAACCTTAACAGTGACTCCTCGGCCTGTAGTAGTTTACATAGAGGGTGAGGTTAAGGACAAAGTGTATGATGGAAAAGCAGAGACAATCAGCTATTCTATCAAGAACATAGACGATAGTAGTGGACTTTTCAAGGAGTCTATGATTGAGTTCAATGGATCCCATGCTGACAAAACCCTTACTAAAAAGGATGTTGGTGACTACGTCCTGAATCTGCAAAATCGTTTCTCTACTTTAAATCCCAATTTTTCAGCTACTTTCCATGCTTCGAACGGTAAGCTTACGATTGGCAAACGTCACTTGATTCTTACCTCTGATTCAGCGGAAAAGAACTATGATGGTAGTGAACTTCGTTCTGACGAAATTGCTGTTTCAGTTCCAACAGGAGTTGATTACACAGGATTTGTCGAGGGAGAAGGAGTTGTTCCAACCTTCCTAGGTGGGCCAACTGAACCTGGGTTTGTAGCCAACTATTTCAACTATCGTCCAAAAGATGGAACCAATCTGGCTAACTATGAATTAGATATCCGATATGGGCAGTTGAAAGTCAAGGAAGTCATGAACATTCAAAAGACTGACTTGAGTTGGCAATCCCTAGCAGGTGGTAAGTTTGAGTTGACCAAGTGGGATGGCATCAACTGGGCGAAGATTAGTGTAGCAGAGGAATTTGCTATCACAAGCAAGGAGGGAAGCAACATCCCTATAGGCCTAGAACCTGGTCGCTATCGACTTCAAGAGTTGGCGGCGCCAGATGGCTTTATTGTCCTAGATAGTTATATCTACTTCACCATCAAGGATAACTTTAATGAGGACCAGACTGCGTCTTTCTATACAGTGTCCTTGTCTGATGAGACTGGTAATGATTTTATCCCAGAACGGGCTCAACTTGATGGACCAACTGGTCTTGCTAGTCATCGAATCAAGATTGCTAATGAGCAAGGACGGGCTCTTCCAAGTACTGGTGGAGTTGGTCAGAAGTGGTTCTTCATTTCTGGTTTCACCCTCGTACTCCTCGCTTCTTTGATGCATCTAGGTCTCAAACGTCGGATGGGAGGAGGAATGAAGCCTCTCTAAATGATCTTTTGTAAACAACTATTATCTGACAAGCAAATTCGTAATACGTAGATATTACATAAAAATAAAAAGAAGGAATATTATGAAAAAGTTACAACAATTTTTAACAGCCCTAGTGGCAGTTTTAACAGTTTTTGCTCTTGGTTCAAGTGCCCTAGCGCAAACCGTTGATAGCGGAAAAAATGGTGCTGGTACAATCACCATCTCTAATGCCTCACAAGGTGATACTTATACTATCTATAAACTTTTTGATGCTACTGTAACTGAAGACGGAACAGGTATCTCTTATAAACTCCCTAAGGGAAAAACTGCAGATAACTTTGGTGGTTCACAGTGGTTTGAAGTAGATACCAAAGGCAATATTACTGCAAAGTCAAATGCTGACTTAACTTCAGAAGAATTTAAGCAATGGGCTGTTCAACATGGAGAAGAAGTTGCAAGCGCTACTGCAGCAGATAACACTCTAGTGTTTAACAATGTTCCTTATGGTTACTACTATATTAAGTCTTCATTGGGAAGTATTATTTCCGTTGACAGTACACGACCGTCTGCAACTGTTATTGATAAAAATACCACAAATCCAACTATCCCAGATAAAAATACTGGTGGAGGAAAAACAATCCTCAATAATACTTCAACTACTAGTCAAACAACTGCAAAAATTGGAGATACAGTTAACTTCCAAATCAAGTTTAACGCAACCAACTACGTCACAAAGGATAGACAAACCAAACAAATCGTATCTTACACCATTGAAGATACACCAACTGCTCTAAAAATCAACCAAGATTCTGTACTGGTAAAAGTAGCTGGACAAGATATCACTGCAAAGGTTGCAAAGACTTTCGAGGGTGGTAAAATGAAACTGGTTCTTACTTGGGTTGCAGACAATAACAAAACCATCTACAACTCTCCATCAGAAGTGGTGATTACCTACTCAGCAGTGGTGACTAAAGATGCTAAAGAGGGTCAAGCAACTAACTCAGCAACCATTGGTTACAACACTTCAGATACTCCAGACGCAAATCCAACTCCAGTAAATCCAACACAACCAACTGAAACAACTACGATTACTACCCACCGTTTCACTTTGAAGAAGACAAATGATGTAAGTGACACCTTAACTGGTGCAGAATTCAAACTTTATGATGCAGAAAACAATGGTACTGAAATCAAGGTTGTTAAGGAAACTGAAGGGGTTTACCGTGTAGCTCAGGCTGATGAGCAAGGTGTGATTATTGAAGCTGGAGAAGTCGTTATCAAAGGTCTCAAGCATAGTACTACCTATTACCTCGAAGAAATCAAGGCACCAAATGGTTACAATGTCTTGACAGAACGTAAGGCTGTTACAGTATCAGAAGATAACAATGCACGTGCAGATGTTGTTAATAAAAAAGGTGCTGTCTTGCCAAATACAGGTGCGATTGGTACAACCTTGTTCTATTTGATTGGCTCAATCTTACTTTTAGTAGCCTTGGTTTACACTATTTCAAAACGTCGTATGAACAGTATCTAATGATCATATAGATGTAAAAATAAAGAAAATAATCTTCGGAAGTGCTGCAGTAGCTATTTGAAGTATTTCCGAAGATATTTCTTTGGTCTAAACGCTTGTGTTTAGACTTTTGGGATAGAAGTTTCTA
Organism: Streptococcus minor DSM 17118; assembly: GCF_000377005.1. Taxonomy (GTDB): domain Bacteria; phylum Bacillota; class Bacilli; order Lactobacillales; family Streptococcaceae; genus Streptococcus; species Streptococcus minor. The sequence continues at coordinate 271,500 of NZ_AQYB01000033.1, read as the reverse complement.
TCTTAAAAGTGTGATACACAAGAAGAAAGGAGGGAATTTCATGCTCAAGTGGCTGAAGCAAAAGGTATCTTCTTTTATCATGCCCGTCATTTTTTTAGTTGGCTTAGGTCTCCTAGCCTATCCATCCGTCAGTGATTATTGGAATTCCTTCCACCAATCCGAAGCGATTATGTCCTATTCTGAAACAGTTTCGGATATGACTGATGAAGAGTATCGGAAAATCATTGATAGTGCTCGTCGGTATAATGAAAGTCATCCGATCAACTGGAACGTTACAGCATCTGATTTAGAAGCCTACAATCAGGAATTGAACTTTAACAATGATGGGATTATGGGATATATCGAAATTCCCAAGATTGACGTGAAACTCTCACTCTTTCATGGCACAGATGAAAAAGTTCTCGAAACCTCCATTGGTCACTTGGAGGGGACATCCTTGCCTGTTGGTGGCTTGGGCACGCATAGCGTTTTATCTGGCCATCGTGGTCTTCCTTCAGCAAGGCTCTTTTCGGACTTGGATAAACTGCGAGAAGGGGATATTTTTACCATTCATGTCCTAAATGAAACATTGACCTATCAGGTGGATCAAATTCGAGTTGTAGAACCAACTGACTTATCCACAATCGTCACTGACCCGAATTTAGATTTGCTGACATTGGTCACTTGCACACCTTACGGTATCAATACACATCGTTTGCTCGTTCGTGGTCATCGCATCGAAAATGTAGACGGAAACGCTTCTGTTATTTCAGATGCAGTCCAAATCAAAGCTATTTTTATTGCACCATTTATTGCTATACCCATATTGCTAATCCTATTGCTTTATATCCTAGTTGTAACGAGTCCTTCCTATCAGAAACGACACAAACATCGAGTAGAAAAATATTTAGCAGAGCATTCCATCCAGGCAAGAAAGCCAGAAAATCAGTCTTTCCAAGAAGTCATCAGTCATGTCAAACGAATGATTAGGAAATAATGACAGACTTTGAAGAAGGGTCCGCTAATCGATAATACAAAGGAACACTCTTGAATTCTGTATAACAGTATTCAAAGTGTTCTTTTTTATGAATAGTATTAGATGATAGATCTGTAGTAACTAAGGTGATATTATTTTCTACTATGAAGTTAATTCGAAAGTTTTGTAAACCTTTTCAATTGTCTTGATGTTATTTGGTGGTATAATAAGGTGAGCAAGTAGTGCCGATTTTTAACGATATTCTACAGAAGAAAAAGACTTAGTGGATACGAATGGTACATGGATTGCTTAGAGATGAAAAGAGGATAGAGAGTAAAACATGAAGATTGTCATCATAGGTGCATCTTTTGCAGGTTTAAGTGCTGCATTGGAATGCCATATGCTATATCCTGAAGCAGAATTGATTGTAATTGATAAAGAGATGGAAGTTGGCTATTTCCCCAATGCTTTGAACTGGCGTCTGAGACAGGAGATTAGTGACTGGTCAGAAGCACGTTCTTCATTGTATCAAGAGGTGATGCGCACAGGGGCCAATTTGCTATTGGGCTGGGAGATGGAAAAGCTAGTACCTGATGAGAAGCAGGTCGAAATACGACAATCAGGGAAAAGAAAATCTGTAACCTATGACTATTTAATTTTAGCAATGGGTGCGAGACAGGTTTGGGATAAGCAATCAGATGATTTGACAGATAAGATTCTTGCTAGTAAATCCCTCAGACAAATGGCCGAAAGTTACGAAAAGCTAGATAAATCTGAAAAATCTGTTGCTGTTGTAGTAGTTGGAGCTGGTCAAATCGGCCTTGAGAGTCTAGAGGCCTTGAGTCAACATTTCTCAAGATTAACTTTGATAGAAGCCCAAAAATGGCCTCTCGCCAAGTACTTTGATAAAGAAATGACAGACTGGATTATAAAAGAGTTGGTGAGTCGTGGAATAGAATGTCATTTTTCAGAAACAGTAAACCGAATTCACACTGATCCATCTGGAAAACTGCTCCTTGATACCCTGCAGCAACGTTTTCAGTCTGACTATATGGTGATGGGGACTAACTTTTGTCCAAATACCGAAACTTTGGAATCGATATTAACCATTCAACCAGATGGCAGTTTGTTAGTAGATGAATATTTAGAAACTAGTCAAGAAGGTATTTTTGCTGTAGGAGATTTGATTCAGCTTCCTTTTGCCTTTTTCGGTCACTCTTATCTTCCGATGATTCATCATGCAATACTAACTGGCCGTTTAGTGGCGCATAATTTAGTGACTAAAGAGAGAAAATTAACAACCATAGAGCGTATTGTTTCGAATCATGTATTTGGAAAATACATGACCAGTGTCGGTCTGACAGAAAGAGAAGCGGGACTTTGGCTTGAGGCGGACTCTATTCGTGTACAGCAAGCTCATGGCTCACTTCAGGATGAGTTGCTTGACTTTAAGTTAGTTGTTGAAAAGCAGAGTGGACGCCTGATAGGTGGGCAGTTGCTTTCTACATCAAAATACACAGACCAGATGAATTTTTTAGCATTGGCTATCTCGCAACATTTAACCGTTCAAGATTTAGTACATCAATCATGGCTCTATTTGTCAGATAGTACAGGTACAGTTTCTTTTGTTTTGGAAGCTGCCCATCAGTATATTCTAAGCAAGAATAGGGAAGAGTAGGTGGTTTCGTGCATATTATTGACTTATTTGAGAAAAGAGAGCGTGCCATCTATCAACTATTTCTTCTCTTAAGATCAAAAGAAAAGGAAATCACTATCCGAGATGCCAGTCAGTGTTTAGAGTTATCGCGTTCGACATTACTGCGCTACATAGAAACTTTTACTGAGGAAGCAGTGGTTAATGGTCTGGGATTCACCTTTCAAATCAGCAATGAGGACATCCAAATGGAGAGAGAGGCAGGACTTTCTCTTCAAGATTTTATAGCCTACCTGTGTCGTTCAAGTATTAAGTATCAAATTTTACTATACTTGTTTGAAAAGAATGAGTTTTCGATACCCAAACTCTCACAAGAATTATTGATTAGTGAGGCGACGCTAAATAGGCAATTAGCTTCCCTAAACAAAATGCTTCAAAGTTTTGAAATCAGTATTCGGAGTGGTCGGTTAAAAGGAAGTGAATTACAGATTCGCTATTTCTATTATCAATTATTCTGGCAAACCTCTTCTAATGTACACTGGCAAGCCGACCGGATTTTTAGACAACAGAAAAAATATGTTCCGATTTTTGAACGTTTCTATCAATCCCCATTTAACCCAAGACAGTCCAATCAAATGGCGCTATGGTTAATGATTGTATATAAACGAATGCGACTAAAAGATTTGGATTTTCAAGATTGTTATCGGCTAATTGCTCCCTACAAACAACACAAATTTTATCTTCATTTAAGGAATCTTTTTCTAACCTTGAGTCAGCAATTCTCCGCTTCTTTTCAAGAGGGGGATACCATGTCTGTTTTTGCTTTTCTATTTAGTCAAGGTATTTTAGAAGCGCATCAATTGGAGCAACTACTAGGATTTGGTGGACCAATCATGGAAGCGACAACCTGGGGATTCAAGCAGATAAAAATTTTCCTGCAAACAGATTTACCGGTAGAAGAAGGGGCTTTGTATCATCTCAATCAAGTATTTAGTCATCTTTATTTCTTCACCTCCCATATAGAGAATGACTTGAAGACTTTAAATGAGTATGACCATCGCTTGCAAGAGGTGGCTCAGACAATATTAACAAGAGTAAATAAAGAAATCTATGGTAGAAACAAAGACACTTATTTGCTTCATCATACTGTTTCTTTGTTAGAGCTATTTACCTACGTGATGCAAGTTGAGCCGACGATTGTTCAGATTGGTTTTTCGTCAAGCTATCCATCCGTTATTAGCTATCCTATCTTGCAAACATTGCAAGAAGAATTAGAAGCGAATCGCTCAATTACTATTGAATACTTTGACGAAACAAAAACCTATGATCTGATTATTTCTTACGATTACCCTTTAGAATCAGAAAATATTTTCTACTTATATGGAATCCCAAGTCCTCAAGATTTGCAACAGCTCAAGAAGATGATTTCTGTTTTGCACAAAGAGAAATTAGAACAATCAACAAGACTTATTGAGAAGTCTTACTTTTTAATTGATCGCAGGTAACGATGGAAAGAGGTAGGTACTTATCATCTGAACATACCTCGACAGTCTTCAATAGTTGCATTGCATTGGAAAACATGAATCAAAGAAGCTAGGAATTGTGACCTAGCTTTTTGAAATTGTTCATAGCAATCATTTATAGAATGGCTGATTTGAAGCGGGTTTGAGCAAGTTTGTATCAAGTTTTTTATGATTTGATAAAAAAATGATAGGAAAGAAAAGAGAAAATAGATTACAATAAGGTCATAAACAAAACGGAAGCGTTTTCAAAAAAATAACATCATTAGGAGGACAGTATATGTCAACAGAAAAATTTATCATGGCAATTGACCAAGGAACAACTAGTTCACGGGCTATCATTTTCAACAAAAATGGTGAAAAAGTTGGCAGCTATCAAAAGGAATTTACACAAATTTTCCCAAAACCAGGTTGGGTAGAGCACAATGCAAATGAAATCTGGAACTCTGTCCAATCAGTAATTGCAGGTTCCTTCATTGAAAGCGGCATCCGTCCGGATCAAATTGAGGGAATCGGTATCACAAACCAACGCGAAACAACAGTAGTGTGGGATAAGGAGACAGGTCTTCCAATCTACAATGCGATTGTATGGCAATCACGTCAGACTGCACATATTGCCGATCAGTTAAAACAGGATGGTCATGCGGATATGTTCCACAAAAAGACTGGATTGGTGATTGATGCTTATTTCTCAGCTACAAAAGTTCGTTGGATTTTAGACCAGGTTCCTGGAGCTCAAGAACGTGCAGAAAAAGGTGAGATTTTATTTGGTACGATTGATACTTGGTTGGTTTGGAAGTTGACAAACGGAGCATGTCATGTAACAGATTACTCAAATGCTGCCCGTACTATGCTTTACAATATCAAGGAACTTAAATGGGATGAGGAAATTCTAGATTTACTCAACATTCCTAAAGCAATGTTGCCAGAGGTAAAATCTAACTCAGAAGTTTATGGTAAAACTGCACCCTTCCATTTTTACGGAGCTGAAGTACCAATTTCAGGTATGGCGGGTGACCAACAAGCCGCTCTCTTTGGTCAATTAGCATTTGAACCAGGCATGGTAAAAAATACTTATGGCACAGGTTCCTTTATCGTGATGAACACTGGTGAAGACATGCAATTATCAGAAAATAGTTTGTTGACAACTATTGGCTATGGTATCAATGGCAAAGTCTATTATGCTCTGGAAGGTTCAGTCTTTATTGCAGGTTCGGCAGTCCAATGGTTGCGCGACGGTATGAGAATGGTCAAAGAATCTCCTGAATCAGAAGAATTGGCACGCAAGTCAACCAGTAATGACGAAGTCTATGTGGTACCTGCCTTCACAGGTCTAGGAGCTCCTTATTGGAACTCAGACGCTCGTGGCTCAGTTTTTGGTTTGACCCGTGGTACAACCAAAGAAGATTTTGTTAAGGCCACCCTTCAATCTATCGCTTACCAAGTACGTGATGTAATTGATGCCATGCAAATGGATTCGGGAATTGATATCTCTTTGTTAAAAGTCGATGGTGGCGCTGCAATGAATAGCCTACTCATGCAGTTCCAAGCAGATATTCTTGGGATTGAAATTGCTCGCGCTAAAAATCTAGAAACAACTGCCTTAGGAGCTGCCTTCCTAGCTGGTCTTGCGGTAGGTTTCTGGAAAGACTTGGAAGAGTTGAAGGAATTAAATGCGGTGGGTCAATCCTTCCAACCATCTATGAATGAGGCTAGAAAAGAACAACTCTATAAAGGATGGAAGAAAGCTGTTGCGGCAACTCAACTATTTGCTCAATCAGATGATGAAGAATAAGAAACAGAAAGCGTGATAGTATGGAATTTTCAAAAGAAACCCGTCGCCTAGCGATTGAAAAAATGCAGGATAGACAATTAGACCTCCTTATCATTGGTGGAGGAATCACTGGTGCTGGTGTTGCATTACAAGCTGCTGCAAGTGGTATGGAAACAGGATTGATTGAGATGCAAGACTTTGCAGAAGGAACATCAAGCCGCTCTACCAAACTCGTTCATGGTGGTCTTCGCTACTTGAAACAGTTTGATGTCGAGGTAGTTTCAGACACTGTATCCGAACGGGCTGTGGTGCAAAATATCGCACCTCATATTCCTAAGCCAGATCCAATGTTATTGCCAGTTTATGATGAAGAAGGCTCCACTTTCAGTCTTTTCCGTCTAAAAGTTGCGATGGATTTATACGATTTGCTAGCTGGTGTCAATAATACAGACTTGGCAAATAAGGTATTGACTAAAGAAGAAGTGCTAGAGCGTGCTCCACACTTGAAAAAAGAAGGTTTGCTTGGAGGCGGTGTCTATCTCGATTTCCGAAATAATGATGCCCGCCTAGTGATTGAGAATATCAAGCGCGCTGCCAAAGATGGAGCCTTGATTGCAAGTCATGTGAAAGCAGAGCGCTTTATCAAAGATGAAAACGGTAAAGTAATCGGTATTCTAGCACGTGATTTGTTGACTGATAGCACATTTGAAATTCGAGCACGTTTGGTTATCAATACAACTGGACCATGGAGTGATGAGGTTCGTAACCTTGGTGGTGAAGGATCTGGAGTCCTACAAATGCGTCCGACAAAGGGTGTTCACCTTGTTGTAGATAGCTCACGTTTATCTGTTTCCCAACCAACTTATTTTGATACAGGACATGCAGATGGACGAATGGTCTTTGTCTTACCACGTGAGAACAAAACCTATTTTGGTACAACAGATACAGACTATACTGGTGATTTGGCCCATCCAACTGTTACACAAGAAGATGTAGACTATCTACTCTCTATTGTAAACAACCGTTTCCCCGACGCAAATTTGACCTTGGATGATATCGAAAGCGGTTGGGCAGGCCTTCGTCCTCTTCTATCAGGTAATGGAGCCTCAGATTATAACGGTGGAAACAACGGCAAATTGAGCGACGAAAGTTTTAATAGCCTGATTGATACTGTAAAAGCTTATCTAAACAATGAGAAGAGTCGTGATGATGTAGAACATGATATTACACATCTTGAAGGTAGTGTTTCAGAAAAAACCTTGGATCCATCTGCTGTTTCTCGTGGTTCAGCCCTAGATCGTGATGAAAATGGTCTATTAACTCTTGCAGGAGGTAAGATTACAGACTTCCGTAAAATGGCAGAAGGAGCATTGGAGAAAGTTGCAAGTATCCTTAAAGAAGAGCATGGACGAAGCTTCAAATTGGTAAACTCTAAAACTTATCCAGTTTCAGGTGGTGAATTGAATCCAGCAGATGTGACAGAAGAAATCGAACATCTCGCCCAGTTGGGTGTCAAGAAGGGCTTACAGTACGATGATGCACTGTATCTAGCTAACTTGTATGGTTCAAATGCACCAAAAGTATTTGCCTTGTATCATAAGGTAGAGCCTGTTTCAAATCTGAATGTGCGCGACCTCCTTTCTTTACATTATGCTATGAAGGAAGAGATGGCCTTGACAGTTGTGGATTACCTTCTCCGTCGTACCAATTATATGCTCTTTATGCGTGAGCAGTTGGATGCTGTCGCACCAGATATATTGAAAGAGATGGCAGCCTACTATGGTTGGTCAGAAGAAGAGCTTGCTAAACAGGAACAATTATTGGCAGAGACCCTTCATCAAAACGATTTGACTTATTTAAAACAATAAAGCTAGCTTCTCTTGTCTAAAAGGATAAATATTTAGACAAGAGAATAGCATCGTTATACATATTATTTATTAGTATTAAAGGAGAATTTAATGAAATTTGTACGTTCAACGCTAGGCTATATGATTGCTGGAATGATTGTCATGAGCGTTTGGGGAGCATTTGCAACCGCCTATGGCATTGCAGGAGGCTATTTTGCAGCTCTGATTATTATTGGACCTATGTGGTTTATGAACCACTATTTGGGCCTCATAAAACACGATTCAGATTCAGCTTTTGTTGATATGGGACTTGGAATTGCCCTATGTGGTATCTTTAGAGATGCTTTTATGAATGGTTTTTCAACAGTAATGGACTCTGTACCAACTATATTATTGGTTGTCCTAGGAGCAGTTCTCGGTGGTTTATTTGCCGCTAAAATTGAAGAAGATATGGAAAAAGATTAAGGAGAAAAATATGACAGTACAACAAGCAATAGCAACAGTAGTAGGAGCTTTTATCTTTCCATTTACGATTCGATTGATGTGGGGAAAAATGGTTGAGTATTGGGGACCAATCGGAGGCTGGGTAGCAGCAGCTATGATTGTCGGAACGATTTGGACTTTGAACCACGGAGTTGGACTGATGACGCAGTCAGGGGATGCCTGGGTAGATATGGGACTTGCAGCAGGTGTAGGGGTGTTTGTAGCATCTGTGGCACGCGGTGCTAAGGCCCATAAAGCTACAACCAATATCTTAGCTGCAATCGTAGGAGGTCTACTTGGGGGACTCATTCTATCCTTTATCTTATAGACAAAAAGCCCGAATATCGGGCTTTTCTCGTGTTTTACATTACAATAGCATGTATGATCCTAAGCAGTCAAATGGTGAACCAGAAAAAACCAGCGCTTAGAAAGGCTGGTTTTGAATGCAGATGATTGTATTTTATTGTTATTCGGTTGCAATGGTTTGAAGTAGGAGTTCGCCAGTCATTGATGGTAGGACACGAACACGATTGAGTGATAGGAGTCCATTAGCCGCAGAAGCAAGACCTTCGTTGGTTGTTAGAGCCATTTTGAAGTTATTTCTTTCTGCGATAGCGATAGTCTCTTCAGTAAAACTTCCTGATGGGTAAGCAAAGGAAATGGTATCTTGACCTAGATTGTTATCGAGGTAGCTCTTTGATTCTGCCAACTCAGTATTTTGCTGAATTGGATCTGTACTGCCCAAAGGTGGATGAGTGACCGTGTGGCCTTGTAGAGAGATACCGTTCAATTTCATTTCTTGCATCTCTTCTAAGCTCAGATTTGCTTCTTGTCCAACAGTACCTGTGATAACATTATTTGTCGCTTTCATTTGATATTGTTTGAGAAGAGGATAAGCAATATCATAGAAGTCCCACAGGCTATCATCAAATGTTAACCAAACAGCTTTCTTACCTTTTGGAAGGACATTTTCAGTCAGAATCTTGTATGCTTCTTCTGGAGACACAGCATAATAACCAGCTTGCTGAAGGGCTTGAAGATGACTTTCAAAAGTGGTCGGATCCACAATCAGATTGGCATTTGCTTCTTCCCCGGGTGCCATGACATGAATTGCGTGATACATAAGGATTGGAAGATGGACAGGCGCCTCTTGTTTTTCCCATACTATATTGGTTGAAGGAGCTGAGGAGTCTTCCTCTGTAGAAGATTTTAATTCTTCTGTAGTAGGAGGAGCCTCTTGACTATGGGTGACTTTTTGAGGCTGTTGGGTGTTTGAACTTGGTTTTCTATGGAAATTAAGATAGCTATCACTCCGAGAATAAACTAGCCCGCCCACGAGTGCCAAAAACATGACGATTGTCAGGATAATGGTACCTAGCTCTTTCTTGTCTATTCTTGATTTACGATGACTTGAGGTATGTTTTTTTACAGCCATCACTTCCTCCTTTAATACGGCAATTTCTATAATGTTTATACTTATTTTATTATATCAAAAAATCTTTGGAAAATTATCTGAAAATTTGGTATAATAGTAAAAAATTGTATTTCAAAAAGGAGTCATCATGACGGTAAAGATTGGATTATTGGGATTTGGTACAGTAGCCAGCGGTGTACCATTTTTATTGAGAGAAAACGCTGGAAAAATTAAACAGGCTGCCCAGGATGACATCGAAATAGCTAAGGTATTAGTCAGAGATGAGGCAGAAAAATCTCGCCTCTTAGCTGAGGGACATGTTTATAACTTTGTCACGGATATTGATGAGATTATTTTGGATGAAGAAATTGCTATTGTAGTAGAACTGATGGGGCGTATAGAGCCTGCAAAAACCTTTATCACTCGTGCGCTTCAGGCTAAAAAACATGTAGTAACAGCTAATAAGGATTTGCTGGCTGTACATGGTAGTGAGTTACGAACGATTGCTAAGGAAAATGGCGTTGCCCTCTATTATGAGGCAGCGGTAGCAGGCGGTATTCCTATCTTGCGGACTCTAGCAAACTCTTTTGCTTCCGATAAAATCACGCGTATCATGGGTGTCCTCAACGGTACTTCCAATTTCATGATGACAAAAATGGTAGACGAGGGTTGGACTTATGAAAAGGCGCTGAAGACAGCCCAAGAATTAGGTTATGCTGAAAGTGATCCAACCAATGATGTTGAAGGAATCGATGCGGCGTACAAGGCGGTGATTCTAAGTCAGTTTGCCTTTGGTATGACCATTGATTTTGAGCATGTTCGTCACAAAGGGATTTCAGGGATTACTCCTGAAGATGTAGCAGTCGCTCAAGAGTTAGGCTATGTCATTAAGTTGGTCGGTGATATTCAAGAAACACCATCAGGGATCTCTGCTGAAGTTTCACCAACCTTTTTACCAAAAGCTCACCCACTCGCAAGTGTTAATGGCGTTATGAATGCAGTTTTTGTCGAGTCGATTGGCATTGGTGAATCCATGTTTTATGGACCTGGTGCTGGTCAAAAACCAACTGCAGCCAGTGTAACTGCAGATATTATTCGTATAGTTCGTCGTCTGAAAGACAACACGATTGGCAAGGACTTCAATGAATTTTCACGTCCACTTCAGCTAGCAACTGCAGAAGATGTACGGAGTGATTATTACTTTTCTATTTTAACACCAGATGTTCAAGGGAAAATGCTTCGCTTGGCTGAAATTTTTAATGCTCAAGCCATTTCTTTCAAGCAAATTCTCCAACGACCAACAGATGAAAAGGAAGCTCGCCTAGTTATCGTCACTCATTCGATGAGCAAGACCCAGCTTGAACATGTCACCAAGCAATTGGAGGAATCACAAGAGTTCCAAGTTTCTAATATCTTCAAGGTTTTGGGGGACTAAGATGAAAATTACAGTACCTGCAACTAGTGCTAATATCGGACCAGGTTTTGATTCGGTTGGTGTAGCTCTATCCAAGTATTTAACCATCGAAATCCTAGAAAAAACGGATAGGTGGATTGTGGAGCACAATTTGGAATTTGTACCAAGTGATGAGCGTAATCTTCTCATCAAAACAGCTCTCAAGGTCAACAAAAATTTGCAACCCCACCGAATTAAGATGACTTCAGATATTCCTCTTGCACGTGGTCTAGGGTCATCTAGTTCGGTCATTGTAGCTGGGATTGAGTTGGCTAATCAACTAGGAGATCTCCAACTTTCCAATCAGGAAAAATTGCGGCTTGCAACAACATTTGAAGGGCATCCTGATAATGTAGCACCAGCTATTTTCGGTAATTTAGTCATTGCTAGCTATGTGAATAAGGACGTGTCTAGCATTGTGACAGACTTTCCTGATGTAGCCTTTCTTGCTTTCATACCAAATTATCCGCTGAGAACTAGCGAAAGCCGTGGGGTTCTTCCAAATCAACTATCCTACAAGAAGGCAGTTGCAGCCAGTTCCATTGCCAATGTCGCCATTGCAGCTTTGATGAAGGGAGATATGGTGACAGCAGGTAAAGCTATTGAATCAGATATGTTTCATGAGCAATTTAGACAGCGCCTGATTCCGGAGTTTTATCCAATTAAGCAATTAGCCAAGGAAGTAGGTGCCTACGCGACCTATCTCTCTGGTGCTGGACCAACAGTTATGACCTTGCTTCCAGAGGACAAATTGGATGAAATGGTAGCCAAGTTAGAAGCTAAAAAGTTTGATGGACAAATTTGCCCCCTAACAGTTGATACAAGAGGAATTTTTGTTGAAAAATAACATCAAGCATCTTCTGAACAATCAGGAGGTGTTTTGGTTTTCTACTCTATTCTTTTTATCCTTTATATCTAGCTATATTGATAGTTTTTTGATATAATAGACTGTATTTTATAAATTGAAATGAGATTAGAGATGAAAGAAAAAATTCGGCAAGAATTGGAAGGGATTGACATTCGTTTCGATGAGCCTTTGAAGGACTATACATATACCAAAGTGGGGGGGCCAGTTGACTACCTCGCTTTTCCTCGTAATCGTTATGAGTTAGTGCGTATAGTAGAGTTTGCTAATCGTGAAGCCATCGATTGGATGGTTCTTGGGAATTCCAGCAATATCATCGTGCGTGATGGTGGCATCCGAGGTTTTGTGATTCGAATGGATAAACTAAACTCCGTAACTGTTTCGGGTTATACCATTGAAGCAGAGGCAGGAGCTAATTTGATTGAGACGACAGGAATTGCTCTCTTTCATTCTTTGACAGGTTTTGAATTTGCTTCTGGGATTCCAGGAAGCATCGGCGGGGCAGTCTTTATGAATGCAGGTGCCTATGGGGGAGAAGTAGCCCATATTTTGGTTTCTGCCCAAATTTTGACGCCTGCTGGCTATGTAGTTACGCTAGACAATCGTGAGCTTCGCTTTGGCTATCGTTCGTCTATCTTACAGGAAAATGGCGCAATTGTACTTTCTGCCAAATTCGCTCTTAAACCGGGGAATCATCTGGCTATTAAACAAGAAATGGACCGTCTGACCCATTTACGCCAACTCAAACAGCCACTTGAATACCCATCCTGTGGTTCTGTCTTTAAGCGTCCCCTAGGCCATTTTGCAGGTCAGTTGATTATGGAAGCAGGGCTCAAAGGACATCGCATCGGTGGGGTGGAAGTTTCAGAAAAACATGCTGGATTTATGATCAATGTAGATAATGGGACAGCTACAGATTATGAGCAGTTGATTGGCCATGTTATCAAAGAGGTAAAAGAACATTCTGGAGTAACTCTGGAACGGGAAGTCCGTATCCTTGGAGATTATTGATAAGGTAAAAAGAATACAAGCCATCTCAGCTTGTATCTTATTTTAAGGGGGTGAAGCCTATCGTTTCGGGTAGCGAGGACATATTTTCTGTCCAAGAGGTGTAAAAGGCCTAACAGAGCCTCAATCTGTAATTTTACCTAAAGAAGGAATTTATGAGAATTGAAAAAACCAATTATTGAATTTAAGGATGTGACGAAAGTCTTCGAAGACAGTGGGACAACTGTATTGAAAAATATTAACTTTGAGTTGGAAGAAGGGAAATTTTATACCCTGCTAGGAGCATCAGGTTCTGGTAAGTCAACTATTTTAAATATTATTGCTGGATTGCTCGATGCAACCTCAGGTGATATTTACCTAGACGGTGAGCGTATCAATGATGTACCAACCAATAAACGTGATGTCCACACTGTTTTCCAGTCCTATGCTCTTTTTCCACATATGACTGTTTTTGAAAATGTAGCTTTCCCCCTAAAGTTGCGTAAACTAGAGAAGTCTGAAATCCATCAACGAGTCGCTGAAGCCCTGAAAATGGTGCGACTGGAAGGTTTCGAAAAACGTTCTATTCGGAAACTTTCTGGCGGGCAGCGCCAGCGTGTAGCCATCGCTCGTGCTATTATCAATCAGCCACGAGTTGTTTTACTGGATGAACCGCTTTCGGCTCTGGACTTGAAATTACGGACAGAAATGCAGTATGAATTACGTGAATTGCAACAACGTCTGGGCATTACCTTTGTCTTTGTCACTCACGATCAAGAAGAAGCCTTGGCTATGTCTGACTGGATTTTTGTCATGAATGATGGGGAAATTGTCCAGTCAGGTACACCAGTAGATATCTACGATGAGCCAATCAATCACTTCGTTGCGACCTTTATCGGAGAATCTAATATTCTGCCAGGAACCATGATTGAGGATTACTTGGTAGAATTCAACGGTAAACGTTTTGAAGCAGTCGATGGCGGTATGCGACCAAATGAACCCATCGAAGTAGTGATTCGTCCTGAAGATTTACGGATTACCCTTCCAGAAGAAGGAAAACTACAAGTGAAGGTAGATACTCAGCTTTTCCGGGGTGTGCATTATGAAATTATCGCTTACGATGAATTGGGGAATGAGTGGATGATTCACTCCACCCGTAAAGCGATTGAAGGAGAGGTGATTGGACTGGACTTTGAACCAGAAGATATCCATATCATGCGTCTCAATGAAACAGAAGAAGAATTTGACGCCCGTATCGAAGAATACGTAGAAGTCGAGGAAGTGGAAGATGGTCTGATCAATGCCATTGAGGAGGAACGCAATGAAGAAAACCTCTAAATTCTTTATGGCGCCCTACATGCTCTGGGTCTTTCTCTTTGTTCTAGCCCCAGTTGTGCTCATTGTGTATCAGTCTTTCTTTAATATTCATGACGAGATGACCTTGGCCAATTACCAGTCCTATTTTCATTCGCCAAATATGACCTATTTGAAAATGAGTTTTAACTCTATTTTCTATGCCGGTATTATTACCTTGGTCACTCTGCTTTTTTCCTATCCAACAGCCCTCTTTTTGACCCAGCTCAAACATAAGCAGCTCTGGCTGATGCTCATCATCTTGCCAACTTGGGTCAATTTGCTACTCAAAGCTTATGCCTTTATCGGAATTTTTGGCCAACATGGCTCCATCAACCAATTTCTTTCATTCTTTGGTATTGGAGCTCAGCAGATTCTTTTTACAGATTTTTCGTTTATTGCTGTAGCCAGTTATATTGAAATTCCTTTTATGATTTTGCCGATTTTCAATGTCTTAGATGACCTGGACCCGCATCTCATCCATGCTAGTCGTGATTTGGGAGCTAGCCCTTGGCAAACCTTTACTAAGGTCATCTTGCCACTATCTATGAATGGTGTCCGTAGTGGCGTTCAGGCGGTCTTCATCCCCAGCCTTAGCCTCTTTATGCTGACACGCTTAATTGGGGGTAACCGGGTCATCACATTGGGAACCGCCATCGAGCAACACTTCCTGACTACCCAAAACTGGGGAATGGGCTCTACCATTGGAGTGGTTCTGATAGTCGCTATGCTGGCTGTCATGTGGCTAACGAAAGAGAGGAAAAAGTCATGAAAAAATTTGCGAAAATATATCTGGCTATTGCCTTTCTGATTCTCTACTTGCCGATTTTCTACTTGATTTTCTACGCTTTCAACAAAGGCGGAGACATGAACAAGTTTACAGGTTTTACCTTGGAGTATTTTGGAACCATGCTGGGCGATAGTCGCCTCATGCTGATTTTAGCCCAAACCTTTCTCTTAGCCTTTTTGAGTTCTTTGATTGCGACCATTGTCGGAACCTTTGGTGCTATCTATATCTATCAGTCAAAGGATAAATACCAAAATGCCCTCCTATCCATCAACAATATCCTGATGGTGGCACCCGATGTTATGATTGGTGCAAGTTTCCTTATTTTGTTTACAAAAATTGGCTTTGAGCTGGGTTTTAGCTCTGTTCTACTTAGTCATGTGGCCTTCTCCATTCCTATTGTAGTACTAATGGTCCTGCCTCGTTTAAAAGAGATGAATGCGGATATGATTTCGGCTGCCTATGATTTGGGTGCCAGTCAGTTCCAAATGCTGAAATCCATTATGCTACCTTATCTGACACCAGCCATTATTGCAGGTTACTTTATGGCCTTTACCTACTCTTTGGATGACTTTGCTGTAACTTTCTTTGTGACAGGAAATGGTTATTCCAATCTTTCTGTTGAGATTTATTCACGGGCTCGTCAAGGGATTTCATTGGAAATCAATGCCTTGTCTGCTTTGGTTTTTCTCTTTAGTATCCTTCTGGTTGTTGGTTACTATTTCATTTCACGGGAGAAGGAGGAGATGGTATGAGAAGACTCTATTCATTTTTCTTAGGTATTATCCTCATTATCTTACTGTTATGGGGCATTACGAATCAACTAGAAGCCAAAAATACAAAAGGTACAACGGATAAGTTGGTCATTTATAACTGGGGAGATTATATTGATCCAGAATTATTGACAGATTTTACCAAGGAGACAGGTATCCAAGTGGATTATCAGACTTTTGACTCCAATGAGGCTATGTACACCAAAATCAAGCAAGGTGGAACAACCTATGATTTGGCAGTACCATCTGAGTACATGATTTCTAAAATGCGAGAGGAAGACATGCTACTCAAGTTAGATAAGTCTAAGATTCAAGGATTAGAAAACATTGATCCTCAGTTTATGGGATTGAGCTTCGATGAGAAAAATGACTATTCTATCCCATATTTTTGGGGTACCTTGGGGATTGTCTACAATACAACCATGGTGCAAACTCCTCCTAAAGAATGGGAAGACCTCTGGTCGGATGAATACCGCGATAATATTATGCTGATTGATGGGGTGCGAGAAGTCATGGGATTTGGACTACAGTCACTGGGCTATAGTTTAAACTCCAAGGAAACAAGCCAGATTGAAGAAACAGCAGAACACCTCTACAATTTGACTCCGAATGTCAAAGCTATTGTTGCAGATGAAATCAAAGGTTATATGATTCAGGATGCAGCTGCTATTGCAGTTAGTTTTTCGGGAGAAGCTAGTGAAATGCTAGATGGCAACGAAAATCTTCGCTATGTGGTACCATCCAAGGGTTCTAACCTCTGGTTTGATAATATGGTCATCCCTAGAACAGCCAAGAATATCGACGGAGCTCATGCCTTTATCAGCTTTATGCTTCGCCCAGAAAACGCTTTGCGCAATGCAGAGTATGTCGGTTACTCAACACCGATTCCCGAAGCCAAGGCTATGCTGGATCAAGAAACGCAGAATGATGAGGCTTTCTATCCATCGGCTAAAACCATGATGAACATGGAAGTGTATGATAACCTTGGCCCTGAAATGCTGGGACTCTATAACGACCTTTATCTACAGTTCAAGATGTATCGGAAATAATAGTTGACATAAAAAGTGGGCATCAGTT
This sequence comes from Streptococcus minor DSM 17118, assembly GCF_000377005.1. Classification (GTDB taxonomy): domain Bacteria; phylum Bacillota; class Bacilli; order Lactobacillales; family Streptococcaceae; genus Streptococcus; species Streptococcus minor. The sequence goes on along the minus strand of NZ_AQYB01000033.1, from coordinate 254,558 downwards.
GAGCTGGCCCATTTTTTAAAGAATGTTAACAACTAACATGGAAGGAAAAGAAATCCAATGGAAAATCACCACAAGGAAGTAAAATTTATTTCCCAGTCTATCCTTTATTCTGTTATTCGAGGAATAGTCGTAGGAACAGGAGTAGGAGTGGTTGTTGTTGCGTTTCGCCTAGCTATCCAAAAACTATTTGAGATGGTCACCTATCTCTATCATCAAGCCCATCATCAGCCATTCTATCTCCTTGTTATTATTCTTTTTTATGCCTTTATCGTTGTCTTTGTTGGAAAAATGATTGCAGGCGCCCCAGATGCAAAAGGTTCTGGTATTCCTCAGGTGGAAGCCGAATTAAAAGGCATGATGCAGCTACAATGGTGGACTGTTTTATGGCGGAAATTTATAGGTGGGAGCTTGGCTATTGCTTCTGGTCTTATGTTGGGAAGAGAAGGTCCTAGTATTCAGCTGGGAGCTGTTACGGCAAAAGGAATTGCAGAAGGACTGAAAGCAAGCAAAATGGAGAAACGCAGCCTCATAGCGAGCGGTGCAGCAGCAGGTTTAGCTGCAGCTTTCAATGCTCCTATTGCTGGTCTGCTATTTGTTGTAGAGGAAGTTTATCATCAATTTTCAAGATTGGTCTGGGTATCGGCTCTAGCTGCCAGTATTACCGCTAATTTTATCTCTCTGCATGTTTTTGGTCTAACTCCTGTTTTGCAGATGCCTGAACATTTACCTGTTCTTGAATTGAAACAATATTGGATTTATATAGTACTAGGACTTTTTCTAGGTCTGGCAGGCTTTTTTTACGAAATAGTGATTCTTCATATTCAGTATTTTTATGACTTTTTATCCAAGATCATTCCTTTGCCCTCCCAATACCATAGTTTGTTTGCCTTTATCTTCATTCTTCCCATCGGCTACTTCTTCCCTGAGTTATTAGGAGGTGGGCATCATTTGATTTTAGAGTTACCACATTTTCAACCCAGTCTAGTGATTCTCATTGTCTACTTGGTTATTCGCTTTGTTTGGAGTATGATTGCTTATGGTTCGGGCTTACCAGGTGGTATTTTTCTACCTATTCTCACTCTAGGTAGTTTATTGGGCTTGGTATTTGGACGGCTCACATTTGATTTTGGTTGGATTGCCCAAGAACAGATGAGTCTATTTATCGTTCTAGGTATGGCAGGTTTCTTTGCTGCTATCTCCAAAGCTCCGCTTACCGCTATGATTTTGGTAACAGAGATGGTGGGAAATATGAGCCAGCTGATGGTGATTGGCTTGGTGGCGCTAAGTGCTTATATCATCATGGACTTACTTGGTGGAGCACCAATTTATGAAGCCATGCTGGAAAAATTACTACCAGAAAATCTGGAGCATAATGCAGATATGACTCTGATAGAAGTAGTGGTTTCGGAAAAATTAGGAGATACATTTGTCAGTGACTTGCCTCTTCCTCCATCCTGCCTGATTACCAGTCAGATTCATCATGGTAAGAGTAAGGTTGTCAAAGGAAATAGCCTCTTGCATACGGGAGACACCCTCTATGTGGCTCTTCCTGTTTCAGAAATACATACAGTACGTCATATCTTTGAAGGAAATAAGTAATCCACACATAGAAAAATCAGCCCTATCCAAAGAGCTGATTTTTGGTAAACAGGAATTACCCTTTGATTTATCAGTATTAGTGATGATTTTCATTTCGTTTTAACCAATTTATATAAAATCACTCTATGATTAGCCACTAGTTATAAAGCAGACTTGGCAAGTTTATTGGAATATCTATGGTATAATAGTTCTATGGTATTATCGAAAAAACGGGCCCGAAAGGTCTTAGAAGAAATTATTGCTCTCTATCCGGATGCCAAGCCTAGCTTGGATTTTCGAAATCATTTTGAACTGTTGGTAGCGGTTATGTTATCTGCTCAAACAACGGATGCAGCCGTCAACAAAGCTACTCCAGGACTGTTTGCTGCCTTTCCGACACCCGAGAACATGGCAAAAGCAGATGTTAATGAAATTTCTAAGTATATCTCACGCCTTGGCTTGTATCGCAACAAGGCCAAGTTTCTCAAAGAATGTGCCCAGCAGTTGCTAGAACGCCATGAAGGGCATGTGCCACAAACTCGAGAAGAACTGGAAGCCTTATCAGGAGTTGGTCGAAAAACAGCTAATGTGGTACTCAGCGTAGGTTTTGGTATTCCTGCTTTTGCGGTGGATACCCATGTCGGTCGCATCTGCAAACACCATGACATCGTAAAAAAATCAGCTACCCCTCTAGAAACAGAAAAACGAGTTATGGAGGTCCTACCACCTGAACTCTGGCTTAAGGCTCACCAGGCCATGATTTACTTCGGTCGAGAAGTCTGCCATCCCAAAAATCCAGCATGCGAAAAGTACCCGCAACTATATGAGTTTGACTAGCCAAAGCCCTTTTCTCCACATCGAGAAAGGGTTTTATTGTGGTATAATATACTTATGATGATTACACTATAAAAGCTCAACTGAGAAAAACTTGCGAAATACCCTTTCTTTTTTATATAATAGTAGGATAAGAAAACTGAGGGAGAGATATGAAAAAACTGGAAGAACGGATTGTACAAGATGGTCGGGTATTATGCGACACTGTTTTAAAAGTTGATTCGTTTTTGACGCATCAGGTGGATGTAGCCTTGATGAAGGAGATTGGGCATGTGTTTGCAGAGTACTTTAAACATTCTGGGATTACTAAAGTCGTAACGATTGAGGCATCAGGGATTGCTCCTGCGGTATATGTGGCTGAAGCTCTAGGTGTTCCTATGGTATTTGCCAAGAAATCAAAGAATATCACCATGACAGAAGGGATTCTGACAGCAGAAGTTTATTCCTTTACAAAACAGGTTACTAGTCAAATTTCAATCGTGGAGGCTTTTTTATCCAAAGATGATCGCTTGCTCATTGTCGATGATTTTTTGGCTAATGGTCAAGCTGCTAAGGGTTTGTTAGAAATTATTGGACAAGCTGGTGCTTCTGTTGAAGCCATTGCAATTGTGATTGAAAAATCGTTTCAAGGTGGAAGACAGCTACTAGAAGAGGCTGGACAGACGGTGGTATCGTTGGCACGGATTGCATCCTTAGAAAATGGAACAGTCGTATTCGCACCAGCAGATGTGTAAATGGGCTAGAAGCGCACAAAGTGTGCTTCTTTTATTGATAAAGTCATGCGAAGAAGGAGTGATGAGAAAATGTATCATGTAGAAACAACGCGAGAGAAAGTAGTCTTATTTTTAAAGATCTTCTTTCCAATTTTGATTTATCAGTTGGCGACGTATTCTGCATCTTTTATTGATACTATGATGACAGGGCAGTATAGTACTGAGCACTTGGCGGGAGTATCTATGGCAACTAGTATCTGGAATCCTTTCTTTTCTTTTGCAACAGCGATCGTATCCGCTCTAATCCCTATTATCGGTCATCATCTTGGGCAAGGAAAGCAGGAGCAAATCCGTAAGGAACTCCACCAGTTTATTTATTTGGCTTTAGTCCTCGTTTTGATTTTGTTTCTAATTGTTTTTATGGTTGGGATACCTATATTATCAAGACTAAAATTGGAATCAGAAGTTTTGTCAGTTAGTCAAGGCTATCTTACTTGTATCTTAGTAGGAATTTTACCGCTAGTCCTTTTTAGCGTTTTTCGCTCTTTCTTCGATGCCTTGGGATTAACTAATTTGTCCATGTACCTTATGTTACTTTTAGTTCCCTTTAATTCCTTTTTCAACTATGTTTTGATTTATGGGAAGTTTGGATTGCCAGAAATGGGAGGAGTTGGAGCGGGTCTTGGAACTTCCTTTGCTTACTGGGCTGTGTTACTTGTGGTTTTGATAGTGTCCATTTTTCATCCTGCTATTCGTCCTTATGGTATCTGGAAGTGGACTGATTTTGATAGAAGGAAATTTATAGAAGGTTTTCAATTAGGTTTACCAATTGGTCTACAAGTCTTTGCTGAGGTAGCTATCTTTGCTGTAGTAGGTTTGTTAATGGCCAAGTTTTCTGCACCAGTTATCGCTGCGCATCAGGCAGCGATGAATTTTGCAACCTTGATGTATGCTTTTCCAGTTAGTATTTCGATGGCTCTACCGATTGTGATTTCCTATGAGTTTGGGGCGAAAAATGTTACAGCTGTTAAAGAATATACAAAAATCGGTAGAAGCATTGCCTTTGCCTTTTCTGCCTTAACCGTAACCTTTATCTTTCTAACACGAGGGTGGGTAGCGACCCTCTATGGGAATGATGTCGCCTTTATCCAAATCACATCCGAATTTCTTGTTTATGCGCTCTTTTTCCAACTAGCGGATGCTTTTACGGCTCCCTTGCAAGGGATTCTACGAGGTTACAAAGACACAACTATGCCTTTTATCATTGGAGTGGGAAGTTATTGGAGTATAGCTATTCCTTTAGCTTTGATTTTGGAAAATGCCCTGGCTTTAGGACCAATCTCTTATTGGATAGGTTTGATTTTGGGGATTTTTGCCTGTGGAATTCTGCTTCAGTGGAGACTTCGTCAGCTGGAAAATCAAATACTAAATGCGACATGATGATATCATAAAAATAATGAAGGAGAACATATGAAACTAATTTGGTCTTATTTACAATCTAAGCACAAGTGGCTCTGGCTAGATTACTTTGGTGGCTTTTTATTCGTAGTTGTCAACTTGGGTATGCCAGCTATATTAGCGAGAATGATTGATGAAGGGATTATTAAAAACAATCCAGAACGTCTTACTTTTTGGGCCATTATGATGTTTGTGATTGTCGTCTTGGGAATCGCTGGACGGATCTCTCTGGTCTATGCCTCAAGTAAACTCACTACGACTATGATTAAAGAATTGCGGACAGATATCTATGCCAAACTACAGACTTATTCACATCATGAGTATGAGCAAATCGGTGTTTCCTCCCTTGTGACACGGATGACCAGCGATGCATTTGTTCTCATGCAGTTCGCAGAGATGAGTCTGCGAATCGGTGTTGTGACACCACTGATGATGATTTTCTCTGTCGTCATGATTCTCATTACTAGTCCGTCTCTCGCCTGGATTGTAGCAGTTTCCATGCCTTTTCTCGTCATTGTAGTGGTTTATGTGGCGATGAAAACTAGGCCCATTTCGACCAAGCAGCAGGAGACCCTAGATAAAATCAATCAATATGTCCGTGAAAACTTGATGGGACTACGTGTCATTCGAGCGTTTGCTCGTGAAGATTTTCAAGAGGAACGCTTCGCAGATAAAAACAAGGGATACGCCAGTATTTCCAGCCGCCTCTTTACCTTGACTGGATTGACGGAGCCATTGTTTGTTCAAATCATTATTGCCATGATTGTTGCAATTGTTTGGTTTGCCCTTGATCCTTTAGCAAAAGGCAATTTGCAGATTGGAGATTTGGTTGCCTTTATCGAGTATAGTTTCCATGCGCTCTTTTCTTTCCTTATCTTTGCCAATCTGTTTACCATGTATCCAAAAATGGCAGTATCAAGCAGTCGGATTCAGGAAGTTTTGGATATGCCTATCTCGATTTCTCCCAATGAAGACGGTATTACGCAAACTGAGACCAGAGGCTATTTAGAGTTTGACAATGTGACCTTTGCCTATCCGGGTGAGACAGAAAATCCAGTCCTTCATAATATTTCCTTTAAAACCAAGCCAGGTGAAACCATTGCTTTTATCGGCTCTACAGGGTCAGGGAAATCTTCTCTGGTCAATTTAATACCTCGGTTTTACGATGTGACATTGGGCAAAATCTTGGTGGATGGTGTCGATGTGAGAGATTATAATCTCAAAGCCCTTCGTCAAAAAGTTGGTTTTATCCCTCAAAAAGCTCTTCTTTTCACTGGAACTATCGAGGAAAATCTCAAGTACGGTAAGCAAGATGCGACTCTTCCCGAATTGGACCAAGCTTCCGATGTTGCGCAAGCTAAGGAATTTATCGAAAGCCGCGAAGAAGGTTATGAAACCCATCTGGCTGAAGGGGGAAGCAACCTTTCAGGTGGGCAAAAGCAGCGCCTATCTATTGCGCGGGCAATCATCAAGAAACCAGATATTTATATCTTCGATGATTCCTTTTCTGCTTTAGACTACAAGACAGATGCTATTTTACGCCGTCGTCTCAAGTCAGTTACCCAAAATGCAACAGTCTTAATCGTTGCCCAGCGTGTGGGAACCATCATGGATGCAGACCAAATTATCGTGCTGAATCAAGGAGAAGTAGTCGGCCGTGGGACACATGATGAGCTGATGTTATCCAATGAGATTTACCGCGAAATCGCAAACTCCCAGCTCAATAACCAATCATTAACGGAAGGAGAGTAATGAAGATGAGAGAAAAATCAGTATTTATTCGACTGTGGGATTATTTAAAACACTATCAATTTACTCTTTTTCTAGCTATCTTTTTAAAGATTTTAGCAGCAGTAGCCAATGTCTTAGAGCCTTTTGTTTTAGGACTAGTCATCACAGAACTGACACAAAATTTACTCGATATGGTTCGACAAGTTCCAGGTGCAGGTATCAACTATACATATGTATTCTGGGTGTTGGTGGCTTATGCCATTCGAGCACTCTTTTATGAAATTGGCTCTTATGGTTCTAACTTCTACATCACGCGAACAGTACAACATGTTATTCGGGATTTGCGGAATGACTTGAGTGAGAAAATTAATAAAATTCCCGTCTCTTATTTTGATCAGCACCAATTTGGTGATATGCTAGGACGGTTTACTAGCGATGTGGAGACAGTTTCAAATGCTCTTCAACAGTCATTTTTGCAAATTGTCAATGCTATTATCAGTCTTACCTTGGTCATCATCATGGTACTCTATCTCAATGTGCAATTGGCGATGGTCGTCATCATCAGTATTCCCATCACTTATGCTGCAGCTCAGGCTATTCTCAAAAAATCTCAGCCTTATTTCAAGCGCCAAGCCAAGGTTTTAGGTGATATGAATGGCTTCGTTCAGGAAAATCTGACCGGTTTCAACATCCTCAAGCTATACGGTCGTGAGGAAGCATCAGCTCACGAGTTTTCAAAAATTACGGATGAATTGCAGGATGTAGGTTTTAAGGCTAGCTTTATGTCTGGAATCATGATGCCTATCCTGCATGGAATTTCGGACATGACCTACTTGGTTGTAGCACTTTTGGGTGGTTTACAAGTTCTAGCTGGTAAGATGACTATCGGCAACATTCAGGCTTTTGTACAATATGTTTTTCAAATTGGTCAGCCTATTCAAGTGTTAAGTCAGCTAGCTGGAATTCTCCAAAGTGCGAAATCTTCTCTCGAGCGGATTTTTGAAGTTTTAGATGAAGACGATGAAATCGCAGAAGTGACAGAAAAACTCTCTGGAGATCTGACTGGTCAAGTCAGTTTCAACCACGTCCATTTTCAATATACTGAAAATAAACCTCTGATTCGCGATTTTAATTTGGAAGTACAACCTGGAGAAATGGTAGCTATTGTTGGACCGACAGGAGCAGGTAAGACTACTTTAATCAACCTTCTCATGCGTTTTTATGATGTGAACCAAGGCTCTATTACAGTGGATGGCCACGACATTCGCAACTTATCTCGTCAAGAATACCGCAGACAGTTTGGTATGGTTTTACAGGATGCATGGCTCTATGAGGGTACCATCAAGGAAAACTTACGTTTTGGCAATCTAGAAGCCACAGATGAAGACATCATTGAGGCAGCAAAGTCTGCCAATGTTGATCACTTTATCCGTACTTTGCCAGGAGGTTACAATATGGAGATGAATCAGGAATCTAGCAACATCTCCCTTGGTCAAAAACAACTCTTAACCATTGCTAGAGCACTTTTGGCAGATCCTAAAATATTGATTTTGGATGAAGCGACTTCCTCGGTTGATACTCGTCTGGAACTCTTGATTCAAAAGGCTATGAAACGTCTCATGCAAGGTAGAACAAGCTTTGTCATCGCCCATCGCTTGTCCACCATCCAAGAGGCCGATAAGATTTTGGTTCTAAAAGAAGGCCAGATTATCGAGCAGGGTAATCATACCAGTCTCTTAGCTGATAAAGGTTTTTATTACGATCTCTATATGAGCCAATTCAACCAAGAAGAAGCTGGATAGAAAAACAAGTTTTTAAAAAAAGAGGTAGGGACAAATTGTTTGTCCCTACCTCTTTTTGGTCTTAGTTTTTCTTCTTCTCTTCACCAGCAGGGAAGTAAGTTCCTTCTGGCAAATCATGGATAAAAACGTGAATAGCTTCTTTAGGCGCTTTGGCAACACGAGAAACTACCTCCGTTACTTCACGAGCTAACTCAGTTTTTTGATCATCAGTTCGTCCTTCAAACAACTCAATTGTTACAAATGGCATCAATTTTCTCCTTTTTATATTTTCTACAGTATAGCATAGATAAGAAAATTTTAATAGACTACATCTTTGTAATTCATAGAAAGGATACGATCATCACTTCTTGTCATTGGTGCCTACTCTACAGTATTGGTATTTATAGAAATAGTCTTCGGAGCCCCCTCTTTTCTGTAAAATAAACATCTCTTGAGATATCCTATCGTCACTTTTTATGGTAGAATAGAAGGAGTGAAAAAATTAGAATGGATAAAAGAAAGTGGCTCAATTATACTATAAATATGGCACTATGAATTCGGGCAAGACCATCGAAATTTTGAAAGTGGCTCACAACTACGAAGAGCAGGGCAAACCTGTTGTTATCATGACCAGTGCCCTTGATACTCGAGATGGTTTTGGAAAAGTATCCAGTCGAATCGGTATGAAGCGAGAAGCAGTCGCCATTGATGATGAGATGGATGTTTATGGCTTTATTAAAGACATGTCCCCAAAACCCTATTGTGTCCTGATTGATGAAGCTCAATTTCTGCGTCGCCACCATGTCTATGATTTGGCGCGAGTAGTGGATGAGTTAGGCGTACCTGTCATGGCTTTTGGACTCAAAAATGATTTCCGCAATGAGCTTTTTGAAGGCTCCAAACACCTGCTGCTTTTGGCAGATAAAATTGATGAAATCAAAACCATTTGCCAGTATTGCTCTAAAAAAGCTACCATGGTCTTGCGTACCCAAGATGGCAAACCTACCTATGAAGGTGAGCAAATTCAAATCGGTGGCAACGAAACCTATATTCCAGTTTGCCGAAAACATTATTTTAATCCTGAGATTTAAAACTCTAAAAAAGTCGAACTTTGTGACAGGTTCGATTTTAGTCGGTTGAAGGCATTGATATATTAGAAAGGAACTGAATATGCCTACGACTCCGTGGAAAAAGATAATTCTTTCTAGAAACGAACGTTTTTGCGTCAGAATTCCTATTTTCCTTTGAGTCCCTTAACGGCATTAATATCTTAATTATGAATATTTATGATCAATTACAGGCGGTAGAAGACCGCTATGAGGAGTTGGGAGAGCTCTTATCGGACCCAGCTGTCGTTTCAGACACCAAACGCTTTATGGAGCTGTCAAAAGAAGAGGCGGCTACCCGCGATACAGTGACAGCCTACCGCGAATACAAGCAAGTTATCCAAAACATTGCTGATGCTGAAGAGATGATTAAGGATGCGGCAGGTGATGCTGACTTAGAAGAAATGGCCAAGGAAGAGCTAAAAGAATCTAAGGCAGCCAAGGAGTCTTACGAAGAAAAACTCAAAATCTTGCTTCTACCAAAAGATCCCAACGATGACAAAAACATCATCTTAGAAATCCGTGGAGCAGCAGGCGGTGACGAGGCAGCCCTTTTTGCGGGCGACCTCTTGACTATGTACCAGAAGTTTGCTGAAGGCCAGGGTTGGCGTTTTGAAGTCATGGAAGCTTCTTACAACGGTGTTGGAGGAATCAAAGAAGTGGTTGCTATGGTTTCTGGACAATCAGTTTATTCCAAACTCAAATACGAGTCCGGTGCTCACCGCGTACAGCGTGTCCCTGTGACTGAGAGTCAGGGTCGTGTGCATACCTCAACTGCAACCGTTCTAGTTATGCCAGAAGTAGAAGAAGTCGAATATGATATTGATCCAAAAGACTTGCGTGTAGACATTTACCACGCATCCGGTGCTGGTGGTCAGAACGTCAATAAGGTGGCAACTGCTGTCCGTATTGTCCATCTCCCAACCAACATTAAAGTCGAAATGCAAGAAGAGCGGACACAACAGAAAAACCGTGAGAAGGCGATGAAAATCATTCGTGCTCGCGTAGCAGATCATTTTGCACAAATCGCTCAAGACGAGCAGGATGCTGAGCGGAAATCAACTGTGGGTACAGGAGACCGATCTGAGAGGATTCGTACCTATAACTTCCCTCAAAACCGTGTGACGGACCACCGTATCGGCTTAACCTTGCAAAAATTAGACACTATTTTATCTGGGAAGTTAGACGAAGTAGTGGATGCTCTGGTTCTTTATGACCAAACCCAAAAACTAGAAGATTTGAACAAATAATGAATTACGCACAAATCTTTTCTCATTACGAAGCACAGTTAGAAGCTATCGGAGAAGAAGCTGAGAGCCTAGCATTTACCTTTCGTTCTCTAAAAAATATGAGTTCGACAGACTTTTTTCTATCCTTGCGACAGGAGGTCTCAGAAGGGGACAAAATTTTACTAGCAGAAATTTTTAAACAGTTATCTCAGCATATTCCAGCACAATACATCATAGGAGAAGCTGATTTTCATGGTTTAACATTCAAGGTAGATGAGCGAGTATTGATACCAAGACCTGAAACAGAAGAACTAGTGGATCTAATACTAGAAGAAAACCTGCACACAAAGCTATCTGTACTAGATATTGGAACGGGTAGTGGGGCTATTGCCATTAGTCTCAAACATGCTCGGCCTGACTGGACAGTAGTAGCTAGTGATATCTCACCAGATTCTTTGACGGTAGCCTTTGAAAATGCCCATCGCCATAAAACGAACGTTCAGTTTGTTCAAGCAGATGTTTTTAGACAAGTTTCAGGGAAGTATGATATTATTGTTTCGAATCCGCCTTATATCTCGAAAGAAGATCGGAGTGAGGTTGGCATCAATGTCATCAATTCAGAACCGCATTTGGCTCTGTTTGCAGAAGAAGATGGCTTTGCCATTTATCGAAAAATTATTGAAGGCGCTAGTGAATACCTGACAGAACAAGGCAAACTTTACTTTGAGATTGGTTACAAGCAAGGTCCTATCATACAGCAAGTTCTTACAAAGTATTTCCCCAAAAAACGGATTCGTATCCTCAAGGACAACTTTGGAAAAGATCGAAAGGTGGTCGTTGACAATGGATAAGATCCTAGAAAATCTTCAAAATGGGGAAGCTGTTATCCTACCGACAGAAACAGTCTATGGTCTCTTTGCAAAAGCATTTGACGAGGCAGCGGTCAATCACGTCTATAGCTTGAAAAAGCGCCCGTGTGATAAGGCTATGAATCTCAATGTAGCAAATTTACAGACTATTTATGACTATTCAGAAGACCAGCCTATCTTTCTGAAAAAGTTATATGAAGCCTTTTTACCAGGTCCCTTAACTATCATTCTAAAGGCCAACGAAAAGGTGCCAGCATGGATCAATTCCGGCATGGGTACAGTTGGCTTTCGAGTACCAGCCTATCAGCCTACTCTTGAAGTGATTAGACGGTGTGGTGTTCTAATCGGACCTTCTGCCAATATTTCTGGGCAGGCTAGCGGTCAGTTTTTTGATGAAATTCGGACCCAATTCGACAAAGACCTTGTAGGAATCAAAGATGATGCTGCCCTAACTGGTCAGGATTCTACTATCTTAGATTTATCGGATTCAACAGCTCGTATCTTAAGGCAGGGTGCTATTACAAAAGAAGAACTTTTGCAGTCTATCCCTGAATTAAAGTTTTAACCCCTCACTTGGTCTTTTATGACCCGCTATTTATTGGAAACAGGAGAAAAAAATGATTTTCGATTTGGACAACTATCAAGCATATGATGTGGAACTTTGGGATGCTATCAAGGCAGAAGAGGAGCGCCAGCAACACAATATTGAATTAATAGCTTCTGAGAATGTTGTTTCAAAAGCTGTCATGGCTGCACAAGGTTCCATTTTAACCAATAAATATGCTGAAGGCTATCCAAGTAAACGCTATTACGGTGGGACAGAAGTGGTAGATATTATTGAAAATCTAGCCATCGAGCGTGCCAAGGAAATCTTCGGTGCTACTTTTGCCAATGTTCAACCCCATTCTGGAAGCCAAGCCAATGCTGCCGCCTATATGACTCTGATTCAGCCAGGAGATACTGTTCTTGGTATGGACTTATCAGCAGGTGGTCACTTGACACACGGAGCACCAGTCAACTTCTCTGGGAAATCTTATCATTTTGTAGCCTATGGTGTAGACAAAGAAACAGAACAACTGGATTATGACGCTATCTTAGCATTAGCTAAGGAAGTCTCTCCTAAATTGATTGTGGCCGGTGCTTCAGCATACTCACGTATCATTGATTTTGAAAAATTCCGTGCTATCGCAGATGAAGTGGGTGCTTATCTTATGGTAGATATGGCTCATATAGCTGGTCTAGTCGCCGCTGGCCTCCATCCAAGCCCAATACCATATGCCCACATTGTAACTACAACTACCCATAAGACCCTACGTGGTCCACGTGGTGGTTTGATTTTGACCAATGATGAAGATTTAGCTAAGAAAATCAACTCAGCAGTCTTCCCAGGTCTGCAGGGTGGCCCATTGGAACATGTTATTGCTGCCAAGGCTGTTGCTTTTAAAGAAAACTTAGACCCAGCATTCAAAGAGTACGCAACTCAAATCATCAAAAACTGTCAAGCCATGGCTTCTGTCTTCCAGAAAGATGACAATTTCCGTGTTATTTCAGGTGGAACAGACAATCACCTCTTCTTGGTTGATGTAACCAAGGTTGTCGAAAATGGAAAAGTTGCGCAAAATCTATTGGATGAAGTAAATATCACCCTCAACAAAAACTCGATTCCTTTTGAAACCTTATCACCTTTCAAGACATCAGGTATCCGCTTGGGTACAGCTGCTGTTACTGCACGTGGCTTCAAAGAAGAAGAATGTCGCCAAGTTGCTCACTTAATTATTAAAGCCCTTAGAAATGCTGAAAATGAAGCAGTCCTAGAAGAAGTGCGCAAAGAAGTGCGCGCTCTAACTGACCGCTTCCCACTTTACGAAAATTTATAATGGATATTTATATTAAACAAGCTGTTTTACATCAATTTACCCCAGATGATACTGAGCTGGTTCTTTCGAACCAGCTCTTGGCTATCACTCCAAAAATCGAAGAATACCTTCGTAAGAAAATTGAACGAGTCTATTCTGATGAAGCTAAGACTGGCTTTCTAGCCAATAATAGCCCCTTCTTTGAGCATGCCAAAGGTGATTTGCTAGAGGGTTCTGTCCAAATCGCCCAACTTTGGAAGGAGGAATTTGTCCTCTCTGAAAATCAGAAGACCAATGACCTACTATTCGTGTCCTATGAAAAGAATGGACTGGAGCATTTTGCTTTTTTACGTATTGCATTGCGTGAAAGTCTAGTTCACATAGCGGATAATAGCGAAAGCCCTCTTATGCTCACCCAAAACAATCTTCCTAGTGCTGGTTCAGCACCTGATGAAGCGATCATTATCAACTTACAGTCAGGTAAGTATCACCTAATTGAGAAGCGTATCAAGTATAACGGTGCCTTCCTCAACTATTTTTCAGAGCATTTGCTCCAAGAAAAACCGACTATTTCTGCTAAAAAATCTATCCAAGCAGTAGAAAAAACAGCCCAGAAGATTGCGGATAATTTCCAACAGGGAGATTTCCAATTTCAATCCAAGGTAAAATCTGCCATCTTCTATCATCTGGAAGAAGATGGAGAGTTATCTCCTGAGAAGCTGGCCAATGATCTTTTTGATCAAAACCTGACAGCCCGCCTCAGCTTTGTAGATGAGTTAAAACAGATTGTCCCAGAGAAGATTGCCTTTGATGAAATCGACACAAGCCGCCAGCTCAAGAAGTTTGAAAATCAGAAACTTTCCCTCTCTAATGGTATTGAACTTATCGTTCCAAATAATGTTTATCAGGATGCTGAGTCTGTTGAATTCATCCAAAACGACAATGGTACCTACTCCATTCTCATTAAAAATATCGAGGATATAAAAAATCAATAGTATGAAAAAATTAACAAGAACGATTCTTTTTCTCGTCCTTGTTTTCCTAGCCTATCAGACTTATCAAATTTGGAAAAATGTCAAGCAGGTCATGACCTATCAACCCATGGTACAAGAAGTTCTTGCTGAAAATGACACAGAAGCCAACGAGGAGCTTGTTCTGGCTATGATTTACACAGAGACGAAGGGAAAATCTACTGATGTTATGCAGTCCAGCGAGTCTGTTACAGGCTATGCAAATACTATCAATGATAGCAAGGAAAGCATTCGTCAGGGTGTGGAATACCTTAGCCAAAACATTGCAGCAGCAAAAGAAGCTAAGGTAGATGTGTGGACAGCCGTTCAGGCCTACAATTATGGTCCTGCTTATATTACCTACATTTCTGAAAACGGTGGGAAAAATACCATTGAGTTGTCCCAAAAATACTCAAGAGAAGTGGTAGCTCCAAGTCTAGGGAATACCACAGGTGAAACCTACAATTATTTTCATCCAATTTCGTTGATTCATGGTGGAAAACTCTACGTCAATGGTGGTAATATTTACTACTCACGTCAAGTGAGTTTCAATCTCTATCTGATGAAAATCATGAATTTACTCTAAAACGAATCTTCCATCACGATTCGTTTTTTCTATTCCTTGGAAACGTGGTATAATAAGAGTAAAGAAAGGCGGAATATGAAAATGGCTAGAAATGTTTTTATTACAGGAGCCACTAGTGGGATTGGAGAAGCCATCGCCCATGCTTTTGCCCAAAATGGAGATAACCTGATACTAATCGGTCGTAGAAAAGAACGTCTAGAAGCTGTTCAAGCAGAGTTAGAAACACTCTATCAAGCGACCGTTTGGACCTACCAATTGGATGTGACTAAGGTTGATATGGTTTCAGACATTTGTCAAAAAATCCTCGCAGAAGTGGAAGTAGTTGATATTCTAATTAATAATGCTGGTCTGGCTCTTGGTTTAGAAAAATTTCAAGATTATGCAGTGGAAGACATGTTAACGATGCTAGATACCAATGTCAAAGGCTTACTTCTAGTCACTCGCCAAATATTACCACAAATGGTAGAAAGAAATTCAGGTCACATCATCAATATTGGCTCCACTGCTGGAATCTATGCCTATGCTGGAGCAGCAGTTTATTCGGCTACCAAAGCAGCTGTCAAGGTTCTCAGTGATGGTATGCGGATTGATACTGTTGATAAAAACATCAAGGTAACGACTGTTCAACCAGGCCTGGTTGAGACAAATTTCAGCGAAGTACGCTTCAAAGGCGATAAACAACGTGCCTCAGAGGTTTACCAAGGGATTCAAGCACTTCAAGCTACTGATATTGCAGATATCACGCTTTATATCGCGAACCAACCCCAGCATGTCCAAGTTTCAGACATCACCATTATGGCTACCAAACAGGCTACAGGATTTACTATCCACAGAGAAAGTTAGGAGGAAATGAATTATGAATAAGATAAGAGCGATAGCAGTTACAGTGATTTTAACAACAGCTCTAGGCGCATGTGGTCAAAAATCAGCAACACCCCCAAGTAGCAGCAGAACAAACGATACAACCCAAGCTGTCACAACAGATAGTTCCTCTCTAGCGACAACAGAAATTCCTTCGACCAGTGAAAATCCATTCTCATTTCGCTATCTTTCAATGGATATCCAAGCTATCTCACAAGGGGATTATTCCAGTGTGATTGGCAAGTGGGTTAGAGAGGATGGAGAAGGAACTTTTGTCTTCAACTCCGTTGGCCTAGTTGGAGATAGCACCATTTCACAAAGTTCTAAAATTGTGGATGGAATATTAGAAACTGGAATTAAAAATAGTGGGGGTTATGGTGTAGGTTTGTTAATGATTCCAGCTGGAGTTCCAATTCCAAGAAGCTATTATGAGGAAAAAGATGAGTCGGATATCAACCGCGATCGTATGTATGGTGCTCATACTTCCTTTAAAAACATAAACAATTCAGACGTTTTTTACCGCGTTCCACCACAAACAAACATCGAAAGCAACCCTCTAACCACTAATGATACAGGGGTCCGCTTAGAAAGTGGTCCAGATACAATCAATTATGCCAATACTATCTTAGGTCCACTTAACTGGACCATTATCGAAAGCAACTACAATAGAACAGAAAGCATCCCATTTGAACTCCTTCAAGGAGAGAATGGTTTCCTTTTCCGTGTCTATCGTAATGGAGTAATCATTTCTCACACAAAGGATGCTATTGTGTATATTCCTTAAATAAACAGAACAAAAACCCCTTTGAAAATTTTATTTCAAAGGGGTTCGTCTTGTTTTACTTGATATTTATTCCCACTCCACGGTTGCTGGTGGTTTGCTGGTGATGTCATAGACGATACGGTTGACGTGGTCCACTTCATTGACGATGCGAACCGAGATTTTTTGGAGAACCTCCCATGGAAGCTTAGCAAAGTCAGCAGTCATACCATCAATAGAGGTAATAGCACGAATAGCGATAGTATAGTCATAAGTACGACCATCTCCCATGACACCAACAGACCGAACTCCTGTATTGACAGTGAAATACTGCCAGACATCACGATCGAGACCAGCCTTAGCAATTTCCTCGCGGAGGATGGCATCTGATTCACGGACAGTTTTGAGTTTTTCTTCAGTAATCTCACCCATCACACGGATAGCAAGTCCTGGTCCTGGGAATGGCTGGCGCCAAACAATTTCATCTGGCATACCAAGAGCTGTCCCAAGAGCACGGACTTCATCTTTAAAGAGAGTATTGAGTGGCTCAATCAACTTGAACTGCATGTCTTCAGGCAATCCACCAACATTGTGGTGAGATTTGATCGTTTCTGCTGTCTCTGTACCAGACTCAATAATATCAGTATAAAGAGTGCCTTGAGCCAAGAAGTCAACATCCTTCAGTTTGCTAGCTTCATCGTCAAAGACATAAACAAATTCGTTACCGATAATCTTGCGTTTTTTCTCAGGGTCAGAAACACCTGCCAACAAGTCCAAGAAGCGTTTAGAGGCATCTACACGGATGATGTTGAGCCCAAACTTGCCTCCGAGCATTTCCATAACTTGATCTCCCTCATTCTTACGAAGAAGACCATGATCCACAAAAATACAGGTCAGTTGATCACCAATGGCGCGCTGGAGAAGAACACCCACTACAGATGAATCTACTCCACCTGACAGGCCAAGTAGGACCTTTTTATCGCCAACTGTTTGACGGATTTTTTCAATTTCAACATCAATAAAGTTTTCCATGGTCCAATCACCCTTTGCCCCACAGATGTTAATGGCAAAGTTTCTCAGAATGTCATTTCCGTATTCGGAATGACGAACCTCTGGGTGGAATTGGATTCCATAGATATGCTTGTCCGTATTTTCAATGGCCGCAAATGGGCAATCTGATGATAGCCCCACAAGATGGAAATCACTTGGAATTTCAGTCACCGCATCGCCGTGACTCATGAGAACCACTTGCTCATCAGGTGTTCCAGTAAAGAGGTTAGAACTAGCTTGGAGGCGAAGAGTAGATTGACCATATTCACGGTTACCAGCTTCTCCAGCAGGAACCACCTTACCACCTAGTTTGTGGGTAATCAGTTGCATCCCGTAGCAAATCCCCAAGATAGGAATTCCTAATTCGAAAATTTCGGCATCGATATCAAAAGCATTTTCAGCATATACCGAATTTGGTCCTCCCGAAAGAACGATACCAATAGGGTCGATCTTTCTAACCTCTTCCGCAGAAATTTTGTGGCTTTTCAGCTCTGAAAATACACCAAATTCACGGATACGGCGGGAAATGAGTTGGTTGTATTGACTACCGTAATCCAGAACGATAATCTTTTGCACATCTTGCATTGTCATCCTTTTTCCTTTCAAATCAAAAAAGTTTCCTTTTCTGTTATTTATTTTACCACAAAAACGAACTATTTGCAGTAGGAATGGAGAAAAATACTAATTTTTGGTAAAATAAAAAGAGTAGAAGTGAGGAGAAATGATGGAAGCAGCCTACATAACAATTCATAATAAAATTAAGGATGATATTGATTTAGGAATTTGGAAAATCGGACAGCGTTTACCAAGTGAGCGAGATTTAGCAGATGATTTTGGTGTATCACGGATGACCCTCCGCCAAGCTATTACCCTTCTTGTAGAAGAAGGGGTTCTGACCAGAAAAGTTGGTTCCGGAACCTATGTGGCTAGTACACGGGTACAGGAAAAAATGCGGGGAACTACCTCCTTTACTGAGATTATCCAACTTCAAGGAAAAATACCATCCAGCAAATTACTTTCTTATACAAAAACTTTTCCAAACGAAAAGGAACGCCAAATGCTACAGCTGGATGCAAAAGAGAGTATCATCCGTATGGAGCGCGTTCGCTATGCAGATGACCTACCTGTCGTCTATGAAGTGGCTAGTATACCAGAACGGCTTATTAAAACATTTAAAAAAGAAGATGTTACCAATCACTTCTTTAAAACCATGACAGATAACGGTTACCGTATCGGAAAGAGTCACCAGACCATCTTTGCTCGGCTGGCCAATGACAAGGTCTCAAAGCTCCTGCAAATTGGAAAGAAGCAGGCTATTTTAGCCCTCCGACAAGTATCCTACCTAGAAGATGGACAAGCCTTTGAGTATGTCAATAGCCAGTATGTCGGAGACAGATTTGAATTTTATTTAGAGAATAACTAGATTTACCCAAAAGTCCGTTTTACCTCTATTAAAATACGGGCTTTTTTGGTATAATAAAAGCTATGGAAATTGAAAAAACCAACCGAATGAATGCCCTCTTCGAGTTTTATGCGGCTCTACTGACCGATAAGCAGATGAACTATATTGAACTCTACTATGCAGATGACTATAGCTTAGCTGAAATTGCTGAAGAATTTGGCGTTAGTCGTCAAGCTGTCTATGACAATATCAAGCGCACAGAGAAAATTTTAGAAGATTACGAGATGAAACTGCATATGTACTCGGATTACATTGTTCGCAGTGAAATTTTAGAGTCAATTATGCAGAAATATCCTGAAGATCACTTTCTCCAAGAGAAAATTGCCATTCTTTCAAGCATTGACAATCGAGATTAACTTTAACATAAAACATATTACTATAGGAGTGTGAACCATGGCTTTTGAAAGCTTAACAGAGCGCTTACAGAGCGTTTTTAAAAACTTACGTGGAAAGAAAAAATTATCTGAAAAAGATGTCCAAGAAGTCACCAAGGAGATCCGTCTAGCCCTTCTTGAAGCTGACGTTGCCTTGCCAGTCGTAAAAACCTTTATCAAGCGGGTCCGAGAGCGTGCTATTGGGCATGAAATCATTGATACACTAGATCCGACTCAGCAAATCGTCAAAATCGTCAATGAAGAATTGACAGAAATTTTGGGTTCAGAAACAGCTGAAATCGAGAAAGCTCCTAAGATTCCGACTATTATCATGATGGTTGGTTTACAGGGTGCTGGTAAAACAACCTTTGCAGGCAAATTAGCCAACAAACTGATTAAAGAAGAAAATGCTCGGCCTTTGATGATTGCAGCGGATATTTACCGTCCAGCAGCTATCGACCAGCTCAAAACTCTTGGTCAGCAAATCAATGTCCCTGTCTTTGATATGGGCACTGACCATTCAGCTGTAGAAATCGTGTCACAAGGACTGGCATTGGCACGTGAAAACCGCCACGATTATGTTCTCATTGATACAGCTGGTCGTCTACAAATTGATGAGAAGCTGATGGAAGAGCTCCGCGATGTTAAATCTTTAGCCAATCCAAACGAAATCTTGCTCGTCATCGATAGCATGATTGGTCAGGAAGCAGCTAATGTTGCAGCCGAGTTTCACAAACAACTTGAAATCACTGGGGTTGTACTGACTAAAATCGATGGGGATACTCGTGGTGGTGCTGCCCTTTCTGTCCGTGAAATCACTGGTAAGCCCATCAAATTTACTGGTACTGGTGAAAAAATTACTGATATTGAAACCTTCCACCCAGACCGAATGGCAAGCCGTATCTTGGGCATGGGTGACCTACTAACCTTGATTGAGAAGGCTTCTCAGGAATACGATGAAAAGAAATCATTGGAACTGGCTGAAAAAATGCGGGAGAACACCTTTGATTTCAACGATTTCATCGAACAACTGGACCAAGTACAAAACATGGGACCCATGGAAGATCTACTCAAGATGATTCCTGGTATGGCGGGTAATCCTGCTTTAGCCAATATCAAGGTAGACGAACGTGAAATCGCTCGTAAACGAGCAATCGTGTCCTCTATGACCCCAGCAGAACGTGAGAATCCTGATTTGTTATCTCCGAGCCGTCGACGTCGGATTGCAGCTGGTTCAGGTAATAGTTTTGTTGACGTCAATAAGTTTATCAAGGACTTTAATCAGGCCAAAACTATGATGCAAGGCATCATGTCAGGTGATATGGACAAGATGATGCGCCAAATGGGACTCAATCCTAACAATATGCCGAAAAATATGCCAAATATGGGTGGTATGGGGATGCCTGACATGTCTGCTCTTAATGGCATGATGGGTAGTGGGAGTGGAATGCCTGATATGAGTCAGATGATGGGCGGTGGTATCAAAGGTAAAATTGGTGAATTTGCCATGAAGCAAGCCATGAAACGCCAGGCTAATAAAATCAAAAAAGCGAAGAAAAAACGTAAATAAATTATATAAAGAGGTGAAGAAATGATTGAAAATGTAATTGCCTATTATCTTTTTGAGCATTTTCCTCTCACCATTGGTCTAATCTGCCACTTTTTTAGTGATTTCCATCTACAAAGTCCACAACTCGCTGCCCAAAAAAACAAACATTTTAAGGCCCTTTGTCTGCATATGTTTTGGGTTGCCCTTCCAATGATCTTTGTTGGATTCCTCTACAATCAAGATTTTGTAGGCTTCTTCTTTAAAATTTGGTTGGTACATTTTGCCATTGATTTTACCAAGTATTTCTTGATTAAAAATGGTTACATCAAGCCATCTTGGGAAAACATTGTATTTCTCATCGACCAAATAGTCCATGTAGGAGCTATTTTCCTCCTATATACTCATTATTCCCATCTAGCATCTACATTAGATGTGACCAAAACAGATCATCCTCCCTTTCCAATCTTGAATATTATCCTTCTTTTAGTGCTTATCACCAAGCCTGTCAACATCGTCTTCAAGCTCTTCTTCAGTAAGTATCAACCTGATGAGGAAGAAGTAGAAGGGCAGAACACAAAAGCAGGGGCAGGAGCTCTAATTGGACAACTTGAACGCTTAATCATGGTTATTTTTCTGCTGATGGGCCAATATGCAGCTATCGGTCTTGTCTTTACTGCCAAATCCATCGCACGCTATGATCGTATCTCAAAAGACCAAGGATTTGCAGAATATTACTTGATAGGCTCACTATTTAGTATGATTAGTGTTTTAGTCCTATATGCTTTTATCGTCTTATACTAAAGAAACCGAGTTTAGACTCGGTTTTTTTACATAACTTATATTATGTAAAAAGTAGAGGAAATGATTATTTGGCTCGATTATTTGGCTCAATGGAGCTTTTCGGATTGGAAAAACTGTCTCGTAAGTTTTCTTCATCAAGAAATTTATGTTCCAAAGTGCCTAGGGAATTTTTTTACAGAAAAATTTCCAACGTCAGCCTATCCAGAGGATTTTCAGGTTTATCCAATTTGGCGTAGGGCAACCATCCAGATTATACGTGATTTAGCTAGTAAAACAGATAAAATCATCATTGTGCCTATGACGATATTTAAAAAAGAATATTACCAGGAAATCATCGAACAAGGACTGAGCGAGGATATCTATGTACAGCATTATATTCTGGTTGCTGACAAAAATACTATCTTGAGCCGTTTAAACAATCGAACTCAAGAAAATAATAACTGGGCTTTAAAACATTTAGATCATTGTTTGCGGGTATTTGGAGACCAGATTTCTGGACAAAAGATCAATACTGATAGCTGAACAGTCAATGAGATTACTGATCTAATCTTAAAAGACCTTATAAGGAAGGGTAATTCTGGTTAAAGAATGATGACATCATTTTCTATACCATCTTTCCGAAAAACTATAATTTTCTTGAAACATATGCGGGGTTATGATATACTACTATTATCAATATGTTGCCCAAAAATGTAGGAGAAACGTATGCGACGCGAATTACTTTTAGAAAAAATTGAAGAACTTAAAGATGTCATGCCCTGGTTTGTACTGGATTATTATCAGTCTAAATTGGCAGTGCCTTATAGTTTTACGACTTTGTACGAATACCTCAAAGAATATCGGCGTTTCTTTGAATGGCTTATAGATGCTGATTTGGTATCGGTTAGACAGTTATCAGATATACCACTTGAAAGATTAGAAACGTTGACAAAGAAAGATATGGAATCGTTTATTCTATATTTAAGAGAACGTCCTTTGCTGAATGCCAATACGACACAAAATGGGGTTTCACAGACTACCATTAACCGTACCTTATCTGCCTTATCTAGTCTATACAAGTATCTGACTGAGGAGGTTGAAAATGACCAAGGTGAACCATATTTTTATAGAAATGTCATGAAGAAAGTTTCTACTAAGAAAAAACGAGAGACCTTGGCCTCTCGTGCAGAAAATATCAAGCAAAAACTTTTTTTAGGCGATGAAACCATGGACTTTTTGGAATATGTAGATTGTGAATATGAGAACAAACTTTCCAATCGTGCTAAATCATCTTTCCGAAAAAATAAGGAACGTGATTTGGCGATTTTAGCCTTACTACTAGCCTCTGGTGTTCGATTATCTGAAGCTGTTAATCTTGATTTGAAGGATGTCAATCTCAAAATGATGATGATAGAGGTCACTCGTAAGGGTGGGAAACGAGATTCTGTCAATGTTGCATCCTTTGCTAAACCCTATCTTGAAGCCTACGCTGCTATTCGTCAAACTCGCTATCAGGCTGAAAAAACAGATCTCGCTTTCTTTTTGACAGAATATCGAGGCGTACCAAACCGCATCGATGCTTCTTCCATTGAAAAAATAGTGGCAAAATATTCATCGGACTTCAAGGTTCGTGTGACCCCTCATAAATTACGCCATACACTTGCAACTCGTCTCTATGATGCGACGAAGTCACAAGTTTTGGTTAGCCATCAGCTAGGCCACGCCAATACGCAGGTTACAGACCTCTATACTCACATCGTCAACGATGAACAAAAAAATGCCTTAGATAATTTATAGACTTTATTTACATAATATTTATTACGTAAATAAAGTTAAGAAAAATAAAATACGAGAAGCTCCTTTTCTAGTAAAACTAGTTGAAGAGAACTTCTCGTATTTTTTGTACTATGTTAAAGACGACTTTCCTCAGATATTTGTAGTCGTTTGTCTTGCTTAGCCGTCCAATCTACTCGGGGAGGACGATTGCGTTCTAGACAAGCAACGACCTGTTGACCTGTCTTATCAAATTCAAGAACAGCGTAAAATTGATCATGGTAGAAAAAGAATTGATAGCTGTTCTCGTAGGCTTCTTTTATCCATTTTTCCTTAGCTGCGATAGCATCCATCGGATAATCATCTACTGCTGCTACCCAAAGTGGATTACGATGGGCATGACTAATCAGCAAATCAGACAGGTGGATCATCGTTTTATCGCCTTGTTTCAATAAGATGATGCTATGACCATTACTGTGGCCACCTGTATGGTGCATTTCAATCCCTGGAACAACCTCTAAAAATTCACCAAAAGTGATAACTTGGTCTTGAACAGCCTCCCAATTTTCCCTTAAATAAGTTCCACGTGTACGTTTATTAGGATAACGGACTTCGTCCCATTCAATTTCTTGGATGTAAATCTTTGCATTTGGGAAGGTTGAAACAATTTGACCATCTCTTAGAGAAGTCAAGCCTCCAGCATGGTCATTATGCATATGTGTCATCAGGATAGTGTCAATATCATCAACTGTCAATCCCAAACTTTGCAGGCTTTCTACCACACGATTTTCAGATAGGATACCGAGATTTCGGCGCTGCTTCTCGTCCAACTTTTCAGTTCCTAAGCTGGTGTCAATGAGGTAATGTTTCCCTTGATAAGAAATCAAAATTGGATCTGTTAGGTCCGCTAATAATCCGTCTTCCGTTGCAGGGAAAAAACGTGACCAAACTGCTTTGGGGACTGGACCAAATAATGTACCTGCGTCGGTATATTTGTCAGCCCCTCTTAACCAAGTGAGAGTCATTTCTCCAAATTGATAGGTTTGTAGATTCATATTTCCCATCCCTTTCTAGTCTTCTAACCAGATTTGTGCAATATTCCGTTTTAAACTATCCATCGAGCCACCATAAAGTCCAGTGACCTTAGCATCATTCACGTAGCGTTCAATGTCATTATCAGCAATGAAACTATATGCTCCTGTAATACGGACGACCTCTTCAGCAACCTCTTGAGCTGTTGATGTTGTCAATAATTTCAACATAGAAGCACACCGATCATCTACCATGCTACCACGAATATACTCATGGTAATATGCCTTACAGGCCGCTAATTTCATCTCAATTTCAGAGAATTTAAATTGATTAACGCTAACATCTATCGGTCGTTTGCCAAAACCGCGTTTGAGTTTGCTGTAATCAAGTCCTTTTTTAAAGACCCCTTCTGCAATTCCCAAAGCCTGAGCACTGATGACTAGACGCATTTTGACAAGGACTTGAGCCAAAATGTCAACAGCATCAAAATGATTTCCCAGCAAAGAATCAGCTTCTAATTGCACATTGTTAAAGGAAATAGGTGCAATTGGCATAGCTTTGACTCCATGTTTTTCAATTGCTTGGCCAACAGTCACTCCTTCCTGATGAGGATTGACAATAAATATTCCTGTTCCCTCTTGACCATCTAAATGCTTCGTCAGGGCAAAAACGAGGAGAAAATCAGCTAAATTAGCATTAGACACCATATGCTTTTTCCCTGTTAGAATCCAGCCTGCTTCTGTTTGAAGAGCTAGGGTATGAGGGAGTTCTTTTTTTAGGCGAATATCTTCTTCTGAAAAGGCGAATCCTCCTAGTTTATCTCCTGATAGAAGACTATCTAGATACTTCTCCTTTTGGCTATTTGTTCCAAATTGATCTAGGGTCCAAATAGCATAAATCCCTTGGGTCAGCAGGATACTTCCTAAAGATGCAAATTCTTTGGAGATAATCCGAATAGACTCTAAAAAAGTTCGGAAGGAACATGGCTGTGGGTCTTTTGTGATAAGGTAATCAAAGAGGCGTAATTCTTTACTGAGATATTGCCAAAATTCCTCTGGGAAGGTTTGGCTATTGTCATATTCTCTAGCCTTTCCTGCCAGATGATTTCTAGTATAGTGATAAACGTCCTCAGTTAGTTGTTCATGAAACAATGGTACACACTTTCTAGTCTGATACAGGCATATAAAAGAGTTTTAAAAATTCTTCGTAAACAAAATTTTCAACGTCATTTGTCCTAGCTTTATAGGGACGACAGAACCAAATGTTAAAAGGAATAAAGTCTCTAAATCTGACAACTTTAAAGCGTTCATGATCCAGCAAATTCTCAATGGGGGCTGGCAAAATACTGATAATGTCTGTTCCGTAGGTCGATTCTACTAGATAATCCCAACTAGAAGATAGGTGAACGAGTTTTGCAGTTATTTTTTCTTTTTTCAACTTTTCCTCTATCAAACCATAGGTCGTAAAAGATTTGATGAAGGTACCTAATTGGTAGGCTTCTAAGTCCTTCCATTCCATTAACTCTTTATTGGCCAAAGGATGATTTTTATCCATAAAAGCAACGTATTCGTCCATCTGAATAATATGCTGTTCGTACTTCTTCGTATCTAGGCTAGTCGGCTCAATCAACAAGGCATAATTTAATTCTTCTGCCAATAATTTTTGACGAAGATCTACCCCACCGCTTTCAATAATTTGAATATCAATATGAGGATGTTTCAACAGGAAGTTGGGCAGGATGTTAGAAAAATAAAAGCGAAGAATCAGTGAGGGCAGTCCCAAGCGAATCGTCCCTTTTTGTTTAGCAGATTCACTTTGGATAGCATTTTGCATTTCCTCGTATTTACTAACAATCTCTGTCGAGTATCGATAAATACGCTCTCCTGCTTCTGTTAATCCATCCAATCGTCCATTCTTGCGATGGAAGAGTTGGATACTTTCATTTTCTTCAAAATTTTTAACAAATTGACTGAGTGCAGATTGGCTAATATGAATTTTTTTAGCTGCCAAGGAAAGATTACAGCTACACTCGACAATATTGATAAAGTAATACATTTGAATAATATCCATACTTGCTGCTTCTCTTCTCCTTTCCTTACTTTCTCCACCCCATCTAGTATAGCATAGCTTCTTTTTATTATAACTAGTTAGAGATTGTAAGTTTTTATTGACAAGTATAGGGAACCTAAGATTCAGCTCCCTACACTTATTTAAATCGGCATTGTTTTCACATCGTCTGCTACTATGACATCACCTTCGGTTTTTTCAAGAACTTCTTCAACGGTTACACCTGGAGCTACTTCACGCAAAAGATATTTACCATCTTGGAAATCAAATACTGCCAATTCAGTAATGACACGAGAAACTACACCCTTAGCAGATAATGGAAGTGAACATTCTTTCAATACTTTAGAATTTCCATTTTTATCAACATGTTGAATCGCAGCAATGACACGTTTAGCACCAACAAGGAGGTCCATTGCTCCACCCATACCAGGAGCGAATTTCCCTGGAATCAACCAGTTTGCAATACTGGCATCTTGGCTAACTTCAAGTGCACCTAAAACTGTCGCATCAACATGACCACCACGAATAATCGCGAAGGATGTTTGGATATCAAAGGTTGCTGCACCAGGAAGCAACGTAATCGGTGCTCCACCAGAGTTTGCTAAGTTTGGATCGTAGTTTTCTTCAGTTGGTGTTTCACCAAAACGAAGTGCTCCATTTTCTGCCTGTAGAATGACATTCACACCCTCAGGAATAAAATCTGCTGAGTAGTTTGGGATGCCAAATCCAAGGTTTACCACATCTCCATCACGGAATTCAAGCGCTACACGGCGTGCAATAACTTCTTTTGCATTCATCTTCTTACCTCACTGCTAATTTCTTTGTTTCAGTCCATAGGCTCCCCATCATTTTATGATGTTCTTCTCTAGAAATACCTTGAACAACATAGTCAACTAAGATACCAGGAATGTAGATATCATCCGGTGCGATATCACCTACTTCTACAATTTCATTGGTTTCTACAATGACGATATCTGCAGCAAGTGCCAATTGGCGTGAGATATTGCGCGTTGTACCATCGATATAAAGGTTTCCGTATTTGTCAGCCTTGGTTGCCTTGATCAATGCTACATTCAATTTGAGTGGGTCGTAGATGAGGTATTCACGACCATTGCGAGTGATTTTTTCTTGTGTTTCTTCAAGAATTGTCCCAACTCCCGTTGGTGTCAATACAGCTCCAAGACCAGCACCTGCGGCATGCAGACGCTCTACAACAGTTCCCATTGGAGTAAATTCAACTTCCATAAATTCTTCAAAGTAAGCACGTTGCGCTGCTGCAGAAGTCCCTACGTGAGCTGCAATATATTTCTTAACTTGGTAGTTTTCACAAAGGCGACCAACACCAATTTCTTTACCAGGGTGAGCCGTTACCACTGATACAAGTGTTAAATCTTTCGTATCTTGCTTCACTAACTCATCGATAAGACCAAAGGGCTCTCCTACTCCTAAGAAACCAGAAATACCAACGACGTCTCCTTGTTTTACCAAACCAATGGCTTCTTGAACATCAACAATTTTCACCATATCACTTCTCTCCTATTTCCGTTTAAATACTGCTTTACGTTTTTCTACAAAAGCACCCATACCTTCTACCTTATCTTCTGTTGAGAAGAGGAGCGATTCTGCTTCTGTTTCCAAACGGATAGCATTTTGAAGAGGAAGATCAATGCCTACATTGATAACATGTTTGGCTTTTTCCACTGCCAATGGAGCATTTTTCATGATGCTACGTGCCAAGTTTTCAGCTTCTTCAAGAAGATTTTCAGCTGGAACCAAACGATTGAGAATGCCCAATGCAACTGCTTCTTCTGCTTTGACATGGCGGGCGGTGAAAATCAATTCTTTTGCTTTGCTGGTTCCAATAAGGCGTGGCATGCGTTGTGTACCTGCAAAACCAGGAATGATACCCAAGCCTACTTCAGGGAAACCAAGCAATGTTTTTTCATGACCAAGACGGATATCTGTCGATAGCGCTAATTCCATGCCCCCACCAAGTGCATAGCCATTTACCGCTGCAATAGTTGGTTGACGAAGTTGCTCTAACTTAGAAAAAACGTCGTTTGCATAGGTCATGTACTCAAAAGCTTCTGTTGGAGTCATCTTATCCATCTCTTTGATGTCAGCACCTGCAACAAATGCTTTTTCTCCAGATCCAGTAACGATGACAACACGAATATCATCGTTTCCTTTAATGTCATCCAGAACCTTATCCAAGTCTGATAGTACTTGTGAACTAAGTGCGTTTAACGCTTCTGGACGATTAATTGTGATGTAACCAATTTGCTCCTTTACTTCTAGCAAGACAGTGTTACTCATAGTGTGTTCTCCTATTTTGAATTTCTAGTTAAGGTGTTTAGCGTCAACAAATACACCTTACTTCTTCAAAATGTAAAACGCTTACAATGTTATTGTAACAGCTACACAACCTTTCGTCTACTTAAGATAAATTAATATAGCTATAAGCTCAGATTATAGGTTTTGTTTAATCAATAAAAAACGCTGCAAGAAAGCTTAAACTTGCAACGTTTGGTGAATTAAAATGAAGGAAAATGGGAAATCTATTAGGATTTCTTAAGCTTTTTTATAAAGTAAAGTTGGAGAACCATACCAACTACTGCCATTGCAATGACAATAAAGAATGCAAAAGTATAGTCCCCGTTGTTTGCTGCTTTGATGTTGGTACCTAATTGTGGTCCAAATAGAGCTGCAACACCATAAGCAGTAAACATCCAACCATAGTTAGAACCTGCATTCTGAACACCCCAGTTCTCTGCTGTAATTCCTGGGAAGGCACCTAGGAAGCCACCAAAGGAGAGGGCAACCATCATCACACCGATAACCCCAAAAATGGAGCCCAGTGTCTGGTTAGAAGCTAATAAGAATAATCCTCCTGCCACTACGATAAACATGGCAACAACGGTGTAATACCGTCCAATCTTATCTGAGACAGCTCCCCAGAAAATACGTCCAAAGGTATTGGCAAGACCCACTAACATGACAACGACTACTGGATCTGCAAGTGAATAAGTTTTGGCAATATCACTTGCTGTACCGATAATCATCATTCCACCAGTAGCACCAAGAGTATAGATGAGCCATAGCAACCAGAAGTTTCCTTCCCTTAGCATCTCTTTATAAGTTTTACCAGTTGGAACTACTTGATCAGCCGCTACCTTAGGAGCTGGTGCTTTTTTCATCACAAGTGAAGCACCGCAGATAACAATGAGTAAAATAGCGCCTAAGATGTTAAAGGTGCGATAAACTCCAACTGAAGCAATCAAACTCTTAATAATGGGTGATAAGATAATAGGACCAGAACCAAAGCCAGCTGCTGTCAGACCACCAGCCAAGCCTTTCTTATCCGGGAACCATTTGACCGCTACCGAAGTTGCAGCACCGTAAGCTGAACCAATTCCCAAACCAAGAAGGACCCCGTAAGTGAGATAAAGCATTGGAATACTGCTGGCAAAACCAGTTAAGAACAGTCCAAGACCAAAGAGGATGCCACCTAAAAATACAAACTTCTTAGGTCCTTGAGCATCAACTTTTGGACCAAAGATAATCATCCCAATAGGAACCATCGCAAAGGAAATACTAAAGGCTAAGGATGTTTGAGATAATTCCCAGCCTCTACTGGCATTGGTTTCAAGCAAGGCTGCTTGGAACACTGACCATGCATAACCTGTTCCTAAGGAGAGGTTTGTTAAGATAGCAGCTGCTAAAATCAGCCAACGATTTGGTTGTTTCGTCATCGCCACTTCCTCCTTTTACCGTTCAACGATTACAGCAGTCCCCATACCACCACCAATACAGAGAGTTGCCAAACCACGTTTTGCATCACGTTTTTGCATTTCATGAAGCAAAGTTACAAAGATACGAGCACCAGATGCACCGATTGGGTGTCCAAGGGCAATCGCACCACCGTTTACGTTTACAATGTCTGTGTTCAAACCAAGTTCTTGGTTGACTGCACAAGCTTGAGCTGCGAAAGCTTCGTTAGACTCTATCAAATCAAGGTCACTAACTTTCAAATCTGCTTTTTCCAATGCTTTACGAGTAGCATAGATTGGGCCACATCCCATGTATTCTGGTTCCAAACCTGCACTTGCATATGATGTGATAGTAGCAAGAATTTCAAGGCCTAGTTCTTCTGCTTTTTCACGAGAAGTCACGACAACTGCTGCTGCCCCATCATTGATACCTGAAGCGTTACCAGCTGTTACAGTACCGTCTTTCTTGAAGGCAGTACGCAACTTAGCCATTCCTTCTAATGATGCATTTTCGCGTGGGTATTCATCCGTATCAAATACCAATGGGTCTCCCTTGCGTTGTGGTACAAGAACAGGAACAATTTCCTCTTTAAATCGACCAGCTTTGATTGCTGCAACAGCCTTACGTTGTGAATGTACAGCAAAAGTATCTTGTTGCTCACGAGTGATATTATATTTCTCGGCAACATTTTCTGCAGTGATTCCCATGTGATAGTTATCAAATGCATCGACCAAACCATCACGTAGCAATGTATCAACGACCTTGCTGTCACCCATACGAGAGCCCCAACGTTGTTGTTGCAATACATATGGCGCTTGACTCATATTTTCTGTACCACCTGCTACGATGATGTCGGCATCACCAAGCAAGATAGCTTGTGTAGCCAATTGGATAGTTTTCAAACCTGAACCGCATACTTTATTGATGGTAAACGCTGGACTAGAAATCGGGATTCCAGCCTTTACGCTGACTTGACGTGCTATATTTTGTCCAAGACCACCGCTCAAGACATTTCCTAAAATAACTTCATCTACTTGTTCTGGTTTTAAGCCAGCACGCTCAATGGCACCTTTTACAACTGTTACACCTAAATCTACAGCTGATACATCTTTCAATGAACCACCAAATGTTCCAATCGGCGTACGAACTGCCGAAACAATAACTGCTTCTCTCATTCTTTTCCTCTTTCTGTCTATTTTATATTTTAGTATTTAAAGAAACCTTCGCCTGTCTTACGGCCAAGTTTACCAGCCTCAACCATTTTCTTAAGGAGTGGCGCTGGACGATATTTTGGATCGTTGAAACCATTGTTTAGTACATTCATAATAGCTAAGACAACATCAAGACCAATTAAATCGCCAAGTGCCAATGGGCCAATTGGGTGGTTAGCACCTAATTTCATTGCTTCATCAATTTCTTCAGCCTCTGCAACTCCATCACCCAATACAAAGATTGCTTCATTAATCATTGGAACCAAGATACGGTTTACGACAAAACCGTAAGAATCCGCTACGCGAACTGCAGTTTTATTGATTTGACCAGCCAATTCTTCCATCAATCTAACTGTTTCATCTGATGTTTGAATGGCTTTGATAATTTCAACCAGCTGCATCACTGGTGCAGGGTTGAAGAAATGCAGTCCCACCACCTTATCAGGACGATCTGTTGCGGCTGCGATGTCTGTGATAGAAAGTGATGAAGTATTGGAAGCAAGAATTGTTTTTTCGCCTGTGATTTCATCCAATTGCTTGAAGATGCTGAGTTTGATGTCGCGATTTTCAGTCGCTGCTTCAACAACCAACTCAACTTCTTTTGCATCTGTATAATCTACTGAAGGGATAATGCGTTCAAAAATTTCTTCTGCTTGTTCTTGTGTTAAACGTTCACGAGCTACTGAACGAGCCAATTGTTTTTGAATGCCTTTTAGGCCACGTTTCACGAACTCTTCGTTAATATCATTGAGATATACTGTGAAGCCTGATTGTGCAAATACTTGAGCAATTCCGCTTCCCATTTGACCTGAACCGATAATCATTACTTTTGAAATTGTCATTTTTCTTTCCTCGTCTATTTCTTTTCAAGAAGAAAGGAACAGTCGAATGGCACCGGCCTTTCAACCATTCCTCTAAGTCCCTTTTTATACAAATGCACCGATACCAGTTAATTCGCGCGCAACAAGCATGGCATTGATTTCGTGAGTGCCTTCGTAAGTGTAGATTGCTTCAGCATCTGTGAAGAAGCGTGCCACCTCTGTTTCAAGGGTAATACCATTACCGCCACATACTTCACGAGCAAGGGCAACTGTTTCTCTCATACGAAGTGAGTTGTGCAATTTCGCAAGAGATGAGTTAAGCATTACTTCATGACCTTCTTCTTGCAATTCACCGATACGAACGCTGTAAGCAATCGCTGCTACTACATTGGCTTGCATGCGAGCTAATTTTTCTTGTACCAATTGGAAACCTGCCAACTTGCGACCAAATTGCTCACGAGTTGTTGTCAAACGAAGTGCTGCATTATAAGCACCTGCTGCTGTTCCCATAGCGATATAGGCAACATCTGCACGAGTACGAACGAAGATTTTCGCAACATCACCGTAGCCATTGATGTGTTCGAGTCGGTCAGTTTCTGCTACCTCAACATCTTTCAATGTAATGTGTCCGTTGTTAACAAGGCGAAGCGCGATTTTATGTGGTACATTTTCAACTGAAAGACCTTCGCTACCTTTTTTAACCATGAAACATTTAATTTTCTTAGTTTCTACATCACGAGCAAAGACTGGAATGAAATCAGCAGTTTTAGCGCCACCAATCCAACGTTTTTCACCGTTCAAGATCCATTTATCACCACGACGTTCAGCAGTTGTTGCCAATCCACCAGCGATATCTGAACCATGGTCAGGTTCTGTCAATGCAAAACATGTTTGTGCTTGGAAAGTACGAACAGGAACACCGAAACGTTCTCTTTGTTCGTCATTGCCACCGATAAGGATAGTATTGTAGCCCAAACCACCATGTACTGTGTAGAAAGTTGCTACTGATGGATCAAAACGTGCTAATTCAAGGTAAAGAAAAGTGTTGTAAATTTCACGTGGCTTCCATTGTCCTTCGCGACCAACGAATAAATCTGGATGATCCATGATACGAGCTGCTGCAAAGGCACCAAGGATTTCTTCACGAGGTAGAAGCGCTTTTTCATAACTTTCAATGAGAACTGGACGAATACATTTTTCCATTTCCTCACGAAGGTGTTTCAAAACTTTCAACTCCCCTTCAGTTAGCTTTTCAGCATAACCAAACAAATCCTCTGGGAACAATTCACGGGCTAATTCTTTAACTGACATAGTTAAAACTCCTTTTTGTATTATGTATTTTTCCGTGTAAAGCGTTTACATTTTGTTGACATATTCATCTTAATATGAAACGCTTACAAAGTCTACTTAAGAAAAATTAATAAAGCTATAAGATGAAATTATACATAATCAAAAAGCCTAGTTTAACAGTTTTTTGAACAACATTCTCCTTAAAAAACAGTTTATTTTTGCTTATAGGATATGCTATATTTTCTAATAGTATACAAAAAAGATTGAAGTACTTGCTCCAATCTTTTGTTTTTTTACAGGATATTTACATCTTACCTTTATCTTGTTTTTCCAATATAGTCAATCATTTCCTGAATGACTTCCAGATGATCAGCAGTTAGGATATAAGCTGAATTCCCTTGTAGTTCAGCAAAGGCATCCGGCATACGCTTAATGGTTTTGATATTATCAGCATAACGTTGTTTTATTTCATCTTCTGAATGAACATAGTTTGTCTTATCTCTGCGAGTGGCAACCAAGCAGTATTGTGGAGCAAAAGGTCGATCTGCTACTTCTTGTCCAGTAACAATATTAGCATAGTCACGGAAAAGGTCAATCGAATGAGCATAGTTATAAGCTTCAACAGTAAAACCACCTGCTATACGATTATTGTATTCAATAGCGATATAGTCACTACCGTCCTTGAAAAACTCAATATGGAAGAATCGCTCCTTCATACCAAAGGCCTTAATGATAGCTCGACCATATTCAGCTAATTTAGGATCTAGTTCCTTTTCGATATAGTAAGCATTGTCCTTATTAGATAATAATAATTCTAAAGGAGCATGAGCATAGACCAAACTAGTTTCAAATACTACTTCTCCTTTGCTGTCAATCAGACCATCGTAGGTTACAATCTCCTGTAAATCAATGAATTTTTCAAAGAAATAAGTTGTTTGCCCATCCCAAGCTTCTTTGAAAGCATCGACATCAGCTTTTTTAGTCAGCTTGAAGGTACCAGCAGCACCAACCCCATTATCAGGCTTAGCGATAATAGGAAATCCAATCTTTTTAAGAGCTTTTTCAATGTCTTTATCTTTCTTCACTAGCATGCCCGGTGCAACTGGGACACCTACTTTCGTAAAGAATTTCTTCATCTCAGACTTGTGCTTAGTTCTTTTAAGTTGTTTTGGTTTAACACCAAAGATATTAAATTGCTCACGGAGTGCGGCATCTGACTCCAGCCAATGTTCATTATGGGATTCCACACGATCTATCGGACCGTGTTTATAGATGAGAAAGGCAGCTGCTCGCTTAACTTCATCGAGATTTTCTAGATTTTCCACACGAAAATACTCGGTCAAGGCACTGCGTAACTCTTCTGGTAGCTGATCATAAGGTTCTTGTCCAATGCCTAGAACTGTCACATCTTCTTTTTTAGACAATTCAACAGTAAAAGGTTGGAAATTTTCAGGATAAAAAGGTGAAATAACGAGATAATTCATAGCTTATTCCTTTCTTATAGATTCATTTGGGCTAGGAAATAAGGCATTTGCTGGCGCCACCAAACCCAGTCATGGGCCACATCACCACCCCACTCATCAAACCAAGCAGGGATTTGTTTGTCTTCACAAGCATGTTTGAGATTGTAGAAGCTTGGTAGACCATCTTGCTCCCAGTCGCCTAGACCAGTACACACAATGATTTCTGCCTGACGATAGCGATCAATAAACCAACCATCATTCTGATTCCAGATATAATCTGCTGGAGAATTTTGATAGACAACATCATCTTGACCGTAGTCCTGGTTGTTGTTGAAAAAACGAGCATCGTAAATACCAGAGAGAGCAACCACTTTAGTAAAAACATCTGGATGTTGAAGGAAAAAATTAACCGCATGATAGGCTCCCATAGAACAACCTGTCGTCATCATACCATCAAACCAATTCGTCTTATGCTTGATAAAGGGAATCGCTTCTTCAATCACATAGCGTTCATACGCACGGTGAGCTTCTGCCTTATCATGGATCGATTTCCATTCGGCCAGCCAGCTTTCCTGATCGTAGCTGGTTAAAGTGAAAAACTGAACTCTCCCGGTGTCAATAAATTCTCTACAAGCCTCAATCATACCAAAATCAGCGTATTCACTGTAAGATCCTCCTGATGAGGCAAAGACAACTACAGGAATCCCTGCATGTCCGTAACGATTGAGCTGCATTTCACGGCCAAGATTTCCTGACCAATGGCTTAAAAATTCTACGTGCATCTTTCTCTTCTCCTTACCATTTTTCACTTAAAAATCTTAGACAATCTGGTAAATGGCTTGCCCAAGCTTCTTCATTGTGCTGGGCGCCCGATGTAATCTCTAGTAGCAAATTATCCAGGGAAACTCCTGCCACTATCAACTGGCGATAATAGGATAGGGAGGAGTCAATATAGGCCTGCTTGATATTTCCTGCCATTAGCGTTTTATCTGTATCATCCGCTTCTTCTGTACCAACATAGATATAGACTCTTTGTTCCGGATTTATATCTTGACGAGCGATATAGCGATTGAAGGCTTCTTGATGTAACCAGTTAGCCGATGAAAACACACCTAGACAACCAATTTTATCCTGATAAGTCAAGCCCATGAACTGAGTAATATTACCGCCCAAGGAAGAACCAATCATGCCTGTATGAGCTTTATCGGACTTGGTACGGTATTCCTTATCAATGAAAGGCTTAACGACTTCCATAACAAACTCCGCATATAAGGTCCCCTTACCACCAAATTGGATGCCTGGAATGCCCATTTCATTGTATTTCCAAGCAGCATACTCATGCATGCGCTCCAAGCCATCATTATCAATAGCTACAATAATCATTTTGGGAATATCTGGATTGCGCTTAATAGCTGGAATGATTTTCCAAGAATGTCCTGAAAAAGACTCCTTGCTGTATAGAACATTTTGTCCATCATGAAAATAGACAACAGGATAACTACTATCTTCGTCCTCCTCATAGCCTTTAGGCAAGAGGACACGGACACGACGCATCTGATTAGTATAAGGAACGAGGAGTTCATGGGTTCGCATTTCTAGATAAAAATATGATTTATTCATAATTACTTCCTATTATTTTTCTACTGGCTATTATACCTTATTTTTCAGAAAATTTCTACAATAATATTTTTAAAAAAAGAAAAGCCGAACAAAACGGCTTTCTATACTGTTAGGTAAGCTTCTAAATCCGCTAAAGCACGCTGAGCAATCGCTTCATAACGTGCCTTCTTATCACGGATACGTGGGCCTTCTAGTTCCTGAATAATCCCAAAATTGACATTCATCGGTTGGAAATGTTTACTTTCCGTATGCGTGATATAATACGGTAAGCTTCCTATAGCTGTAGTACGCGGAAAGACAACTGCTTCTTCTCCTTTAAAGAGACGAGCGGCATTGATCCCTGCTACTAAGCCAGCTGCCGCTGATTCGACATACCCTTCCACACCAGTCATTTGACCAGCAAAGAAGAGCTGTGGATTGCTGCGAGATTGGAATGTCTGCGTTAAAAGATTTGGCGAATCCATGTAGGAGTTGCGGTGCATCACACCATAGCGGACAAACTCAGCATTTTCAAGTCCTGGAATCATCTGGAAAACACGCTTTTGCTCACCCCATTTCAGGTGAGTTTGGAAACCAACTATGTTGTAGAGACTGCCAGCAGCATTATCTTGACGGAGCTGTACAACAGCATAAGGTGTTTTAAAATCGCCATCACGAGGACCGATATAGTCTTCTGGATATTCTAAACCAACTGGCTTCATGGGACCGTAGAGCATGGTTTTTATACCACGTTTAGCCATCACTTCGATAGGCATACAACCTTCAAAATATTTTTCTTTCTCAAATGAATTAAGAGGTGCTTCTTCTGCTGTTGTCAAAGCTTCATGGAAGTTCATGAATTCTTCTTTAGTCATGGGACAGTTGAGGTAGGCTGCTTCACCTTTGTCATAACGAGATTTGAGATAAACCTTATCCATGTTGATAGTTGATTTATCGATGATAGGTGCTGCTGCATCATAAAAATAAAAGCCTTCGCCACCATTGAGTGCATGAATCTTTTCAGCTAAAGTATCCGATGTCAAAGGACCAGTTGCAATAACAGTGATGGCATCGTCAGGAATATCTGTTATCTCCCCACGAATTATCTCAATAAGGGGATGATTGTGAAGCTCAGCAGTTACAGCTTCTGAGTAACCTTCACGATCTACTGCCATGGCACCACCCGCAGGAACGCGGTGAGCTTCTCCATTTCGCAAAATAATAGAGTCTAAACGACGCATTTCTTCCTTGAGAAGACCAACCGCATTGGTCAAGCTATCGCCACGGAAAGAATTGGAACATACCAACTCTGCAAAGTTGTCTGTTTTGTGCTGAGGGGTCGACTTGACTCCTCGCATCTCGTACAGTTTTACTGGAATACCACGCTTGGCTATTTGGTAAGCAGCTTCAGAACCAGCCAAACCAGCACCAATAACATTGATATAGTTTGCTTTAGATTGAGACAATACACGAATACCTCTTTGTTGATAAAATACCAACACAAATCTTTCTTCTATATTTACTGACCTATTATATCAAAAAAAGCCCCGACTGTGATACGTGAGGCCTTGTTTATTTTATTATTTTTTCATAGCTACTTGCAACAATTTAAGTGCCTCTTTTCTTGCCCGTAAATAAACTTTGATACTGGAACTTTTTAAGCGCTTGGAAAGAGCACTGGGAGTAAGGTTCAGATACTGGGATAAAGTCTGTTGCTCAAATTGTTCCTCATAGATACCTAGTTGTAATAGGGCATTGAGAAGGGTTAATTGACTCTCTCGCCAGCTAGCCTTTATGGCCTCACTCGCTGCCAATAAGCTATTAACTACTACTTCTATTGCCTTATCCTCCATACGGACCGCTAGCTGAGTGTTGCCATAATCGTTTTTCTGATGGATATAATTGATGGCTTCTCTAGCATACCAGTAGCTAGAACCATCTGCTCCCAGACTGATTTCCGGATCAATATCCGTCACAATCTCTCCCAAGCCAATTCCAAAGCGCAGAGAAACACCTTCCATGGATCGATTGATATCATCAATAATATGAAAAACAGGTGCATCAGGCAACAGTAATCCCTGAAATTCATCTCCTAGTGTAATAGAAAATTTAGAAGCTAGATTCATTTGATAGGTTATATTGACTTGGGTTAGGCAGTTCTTGAGTTGTTGCTGAAATTCAGAACGATTTGGGAGATCCTTGGAATCAATCATATCGCCGATAAGAGCTATGTAGAGCATAACATCACCTCTTTTCTAAGTCCATTATAACAGACATTTTCATAAAAGTCTATTATAATGGAAATAATCAGTTTTTCCCTTTATAATAGAAAAAATAAGTTTACATAAAATAAACTATGTAAACTTATCTGTATTATTTTACTTTTTCTTCTTCATAGTCGCCATTTGGACAGATAACTTGCTTCCCACCACCACGGACCTTCTTCTCAACTAGATAATGGCCACATTTAGGGCAAGAACGACCAACTGGCTTATCCCAAGAAGTAAATTCGCAAGCTGGATAACGATCACAGCCAAAGAAGATGCGATTACGTTTGCTCTTACGCTCAATGACTTGACCTTCGTTACAAAGCGGACAAGTTACACCGATAGATTTGACGATTTGCTTTGTATTCCGACAATCAGGGAAGTTAGAACAGGCGTAAAATTTACCATATTTGCCGAGTTTTATCACCATTGGGCTACCACAAACATCACAGTCAAATCCTGCTGGCTCATCCTTGATTTGAATCTTTTCCATTTCTGTCTCAGCTTTAGCCAATTCGACCTTAAAAGGTTGGTAGAAACTATCAATAACTTTCTGCCACTGCTCCTTACCGATTTCGACATCATCCAGCTTTTGTTCCATTTCAGCAGTGAATGTAACATTGACAATATCTGGGAAAAACTCTGAAATAAGTTTATTGACAATCTCACCCAGCTCAGTTGGCTCAAAGCGTTTAGATGACAATTTCACGTAATATCGTTTCTGGATTGTTTCGATCGTTGGTGCATAAGTGGATGGGCGACCGACACCGTTTTCTTCTAATGTTTTGATTAGAGTTGCCTCAGAGTATCGAGCTGGAGGCTGAGTAAAATGCTGTTCTGGGTTAGATATGGCGCGTGTAACGATATCTCCCTCTTCCATATCTGGTAGCATTTTATTTTTATCAGAATCATTGTAAACAGCCATATAGCCGTCAAATTTGACCTGACTACCGTTAGCTGTAAAGATGACTCCATTTTGTCCCAAACGAACGTTCATAGTGTCAAAAATAGCAGCTGTCATCTGGCTGGCCACAAAGCGATTCCAGATGAGGGTGTAGAGCTTCATCTGATCCTTGTCTAAGTATTTTGCGATAGACTCAGGTGTATGATGAACATTAGATGGTCGGATAGCCTCGTGCGCATCTTGGGCACCTGAAGTATTTTTTATACGGCTACCATGTTTGGAATATTTTTCACCAAATCGATTAGTGATAAATTCTGCAGCCTGAGCTTGAGCTACTGGGCTAATACGAGTAGAATCGGTACGCATATAAGTAATCAAACCCTGCGTACCACCAGTTCCCAAATTCACACCTTCATAGAGTTGCTGGGCTACCATCATGGTCTTGCGTGTGCGGAAATTAAGCTTATTGGCTGCATCCATCTGCATAGTAGAGGTCGTATAAGGCATTGGTGCATTGCGCTTACGCTCCTTGCGCTCTACTTGATTCACATTAAAGTCATCACTCTTAATACGGGCCAGAACTTCCTTAACCTGGTCATTATTTTCCAATTTGACCTTTTTGTCATCTAGACCATAAAAGCTAGCTTGAAATTTCTTGTTACCTTTTTTAAATGTGGAATCAATAGTCCAATATTCTTCTGGTTTAAAGTGATTGATTTCATTTTCACGGTCAATAATGAGTTTGAGAGCGACGGATTGTACACGACCTGCTGACAAACCTTTTTTGACTTTTTTCCAGAGAATTGGTGAAATAGAATAGCCTACAATCCTATCTAGGACACGCCTAGCTTGCTGAGCATTGACTAGGTCTTGGTTAATGGTCCGCGGCTCTTTAAAAGCATTTTTTACTGCTTCTTTAGTGATTTCGTTAAAGACAACACGATTGGTATCTGCTTCATCCAGGTTGAGAATATGAGCCAAATGCCAGGAAATAGCTTCTCCCTCTCGGTCAGGGTCACTAGCAAGATAGACTTTTTTCGCGTTTTTCGCTTCTTTTTTCAAAGAATTGATTAAATCACCCTTACCACGAATATTGATATACTGTGGTTCATAATCATTTTCAAAGTCAATGGACATGGTGGATTTTTTCAAATCACGAATGTGCCCGACAGAGGCTACTACCTTGTAGTTTCGACCAAGATACTTTTCAATAGTCTTGGCTTTTGCTGGAGACTCCACGATGACTAGATTCTTCTGACTAGCTGATTTTTTTGTAGCTGTTTTCTTTTTGCTTGTTTTTGTAGCCATTTATATCCCTTTTCATAGATTAACTTCACAAAGGATATACTATTTTCAAGGTTGTGTCAAGGATTTTCTTTTTCCTATAGGAAAACCCGTTTTATTTTTGATACTCTGAAAGGATGTCAAAGCCTGATATAACACACTTTGCACCTTCTTGAATTAAATGATGACAACCATCTGATTTTCCATCAATAATGGAACCTGGTACAGCGAAAATGTCTCGTCCTTCTTCCAAAGCTCGTTCACAGGTAATCAGACTACCCGAACGCATTTTTGCTTCTGCTACTAACACACCCCTAGATAAACCAGCAATAATTCGATTTCGTTCTGGGAAATGGTATTTTAAAGGAGGTTCATCAGGACCATATTCAGATAAGAGCAGGTGATTTTTAGCAATGTAGGATTGGAGTTTTCGATTTTCTTTTGGATAGAAATGATTCAGTCCTGTACCAATAACAGCAATCGTTTTGCCACCATTTTTGAGACTTGCAATATGAGCGGATGTATCAATACCTCGTGCGAGACCACTGACAATGACAAAGCGATTGTCTAACTCATTTATCAACTTTTGAATAGAATGGGTACCCGTTTTGCTAGCATTACGTGTGCCAACTACTGCTAACTTTGGAAACTTTAGCAGTTCTAGATTGCCTTGGTAAAATAAGAGTGTCGGTGGATTGTATATTTCTTTGAGATCCAAGGGATAAATCTTATCAAGAATAGAAAAGGATGGAAAACGATTAAACTCTTCACGACACGCCTTGACATCTAGTGATTTATACTGTTCCATAAAAAAAGTAGGGTTGCTTGTTTCGGATGCAACTGCGATATTTCGCAAGCTGAGTGACTTTCCTGTTTGTTTACGATAAGCTAGAACCTTATTCACTTGTAGATTGGTCAGACCAGCTTTTTTTAGTTTAAAAATTTCAAAATTATTCATTTTTCTCACCTCATCTCTTTAATACGAAAAAAGAAACACTCCAAAGACTGT
The DNA here is from genome assembly GCF_000377005.1 of Streptococcus minor DSM 17118. Classification (GTDB taxonomy): domain Bacteria; phylum Bacillota; class Bacilli; order Lactobacillales; family Streptococcaceae; genus Streptococcus; species Streptococcus minor. The sequence goes on along the minus strand of NZ_AQYB01000033.1, from coordinate 212,480 downwards.
TTCTGCTGGTATTTTGTATAATTTATCTAAGACATATTGTTTTTTATAGCCTGATTGACTCTTTGCATCAACAATTGAAAAAAGTGACATAGGTTTATATCACCAATCTGAGCATAGCTATTCCCCTGCTGATGACTTTTTACTTATAAATGAAGCTGATAGCTAAAAGAATGAAATAAACTACAGATATGAGACCTAGACTCCAAAAGTGTTGGGTTCGGCTCATCACCAAGTAACCTACAAATTCTCTAATAAAAGCATTCAAACTAAAATAAAACTTAGTTTTAGCGCCATATCCTATGCATTTGATACCGGACTTTCTGGCCAATAACAAGGCTCTAAACACATGATAATAATTAGTAACAAGTGCAAAACGACTATCTGGTTTCATCAAGGCATAAGAATACTTCAAATTTTCTTCAGTATTCGTAGCCTTGTTTTCCATGATGATATCATTTTCTTCCACACCTTGGTCAATGGCATAACGACGCATGGCCTCGGCTTCAGAGATGATTTCATCGGCGCCCTGTCCGCCAGACATAATCAACTTACTGCCAGGATGCTTTTTATAAATCGAGATTCCTTTATCAATACGAGAAGCCAAGAGGGGAGTTACTTTTTCTCCATTGAGGCCTGCTCCTAACACAACAATATAATCTAGTTTCCCTGGAAAGAGATTGACTAAATTGATAAAGCTAGAAGTGGTATATAGCATACTAACCAATATAGCATAGGAAATGAGCAAACCTATGTAAAGAAATAAATCGTTCCAAAATGAATCTTCTGGTATATACTGAGTAACAGATGGTGCAATGAAGAGATAGATTGTCAGAGCAAGGGCTAAGCCAAGCGATAGAAAATTATGGAATCGAACTCCTTCTCTTCGTAAAACACGAAAACCATTGACATAAAGCATCACGATAAAGATGAGTGGACCAAACATAAAACCTAAAATGATACTGACCCCTAGCATGATGAGGAGGAAGCTCAAGATATCATTTCTGTACAATATTCCAGTCGATAAGATGAATGCTCCTGACCAGATAAAAAGATTTAATAAAAAAAGGGATAAAAAGATGCTTCTGCGCTCCAAGAAGTAGAATAAAAGGAAGATTACCAAAGAAATCAAAAAAGCGTAAATAAAAGCAGGCACTATTTCAAACTCCTTTCAAACATTGATTTTATTGGTTCAAAAGATTTTCTATGAATGGGACTGATACCTATTTTTTCAATACCTAACAAGTGTTGCTTAGTCCCGTAACCTGCATTTGCTGAAAATCCATAACCCGGGAAAAGCTGGTCATAATCTGTCATCATCTTATCTCGAGTCACCTTGGCCACGATGGAGGCTGCTGCAATAGAGAGAGAGTTAGCATCCCCCTTAATGATAGACTGTTGAGGGATAGCAATATCCAGTTTCATGGCATCAATGAGTAGATAATCAGGCTGACTGATTTGTCCCTTTAGGTTCTCAATAGCCTGTAGCATACCAATTTTAGTAGCCTCATAGATATTGACCTGATCAATAAGTTCATTGTCTACAATGCCGATACCAACTGCCAACGATTGTTCGAGGACTTCCTGATAGATAGCCTTGTGTTTAGATTTTGGAATCTTTTTAGAGTCGTTGAGGTGCTTGATTTTACAGTTTTGGGGTAAAATGACACAAGCTGCCACAACAGGACCTGCTAAAGGACCTCTTCCTACCTCATCGATTCCCGCAACAGCTTGAAAGCCTTGTGCGTATACTTCTTTCTCATATCGGAGCATGGTTTCAAGACGTTTATTTTCGGCTTCTTCTGCCTGAATAGCTTTTTTACGCTGTATAATAGCTCTTTGGACACCACTTCTACTGTCAGTCTCAAAATCAGTCCAACGTGGATCGGTCAAAGTGACTAATTCAGACAATTGCTCCTTTATTTCCTTAACTGTCACCATCGATTTCCACCCTATCTAGTGTATACAAGCCTAATTTACCATCACGAACATCCTTGACAAAGAGATTGTAAAAACGATCATAATCATCACGAAATCCCAATTGTTGCGTCAAGGACATAATGATTTCAGGAGCTTCTTGAGTCAAGTCAATACCCTTGTAGCGCTTCTCCAATCGTTCAGGATAGTATTGTTTAAAATAATTAATTCCAAAAATAGTCACTTCATCCATCGGTAAAAGTTGATCCTTGATAGCACCTGTCAAAGCTAACTTGAGACCGACCTCCTGATCTTCAAATTTTGGCCACAAGATTCCTGGAGTATCTAATATTTCCAAATCCTTATTCGTTTTTAGCCACTGCTGCCCCTTTGTGACACCAGGCTTATTGCCAACGACAGCAATTTTTTTCCCAGCTAGACGGTTCATGAGAGTAGATTTTCCAGCATTCGGAATGCCAATAATCATGGTGCGCAATGTTTCTTTTTGGATACCACGTTCACGAAGGTGCTTTAGCTTATCTCTCATTAGACTTTTAGCCGCCTCGGTCACCTTTTTTACTGTTGAGGGTTCCTTGGAGTTGATAGAGAGAGTTTTAATACCCTGATCTTCAAAATAGGTACGCCACTGCTTGAGAAGTACAGGATCAGCCAAATCTGCCTTGTTTAGAACCAATAATTTAGGTTTTTCACCAACAATCTTTGTCAGCATAGGATTTTGACTAGATAGTGGCAGACGAGCATCAACCAAAATGGTCACAAAATCAACAAACCTCAGATTTTCTTGCACTTGACGGCGTGCTTTAGACATATGACCTGGAAACCATTGAATAGTAGCCATATCTATCTCCTTTCTTTTTTCATTGAAAAAAGCCGTTAGAACGGCTTAAACCTCTTTTCATTATAGCAAAATTACTCATTTTTGTCATTTTTCATTCAGGAAAGACTAATCAAAAATCTCTTTTAAAATACTGACAGCTAGATGGATTTCTTCTTTTGTTAGGGTTATTGGTGGCAACAGTCTAATGACATTCATACCAGCCGTGAGTACAATCAGACCTTTCTCACGCGCTTTCTCAACTAGTTTTATCAAATCTCCAGTCGTTTCAATGCCGAGCATATAGCCCAGTCCACGAATCTCGACAACAGAATTCTTGTTAGCAAGGGCTTTTTTCAGTTCTTCAAGTAAGATACGACTATGTTTTTGCACGATGTCCAAAAAACCATTTTTCTTCATGATAGCAATACTGACAGATGCTGCTGCCATAGCTAATTTATTTCCGCCAAAGGTAGAGCCGTGACTTCCATAGTTAAAAGCTATTCCTAAGTGAGATTTTCCCAGCATAGCACCAGCAGGCACACCATTGGCCAAACCTTTTGCCAATGTCACGATATCGGGGACAATTCCATAATGCTCAAAAGCATAGAATTGACCAGTTCTCCCCATTCCTGTCTGTACTTCATCCACAATCAACAAGATGCCACGTTCTCGACAATAAGTCGCCAGTTTCCTTACAAACGATGGCTCTGCAGGAAGTACGCCTGATTCTCCCTGCACTAACTCTAGCATGACCGCAGCTGTTTCTTGCGTCACCAGTTCTTTTACACTATTGAAATTATTGTAGATAGCATAGTTGAAATGAGGGAGTAAGTCACCAAAACCTTCCTTAATTTTATCCTGACCCGTTGCCGACATCGAACCAAAAGTTCGACCATGGAAAGAATTGACAAAAGCAATGATTTCCTGCTTACCTGTCGCCTTACGAGCCAATTTGATAGCTGCCTCGTTTGCTTCTGTTCCACTGTTACAGAAAAAAGCCAAGTAATCGTAGTCACCAATCAACTTATCCGCTACTTCTTCCTGTAAACTATTTTGATAAAGATTAGGCGTATGCCAGATTTCCCCTACCTGTCGCTCTAAAGCGTTCTTGACCTCGGCATGGAAACCAAGATTGGTCACACCGATTCCTGAAGAAAAGTCTAAATACTTCTTCCCTTGACTATCTATCAAATAGGAACCCTTAGCTTTGACAAACTCGATGTCCGAGCGCTTGTAGTTTTGAAATAACTTACTCATCCTTACTCCTCAATAATGGTACCACTGTTCAAATTGTTCCCAATCACAACCTGACCTACTCCCGCTAAAACAGTCTGAGCTGCAGCTTCTATCTTGGGAATCATACCACTAGAAATGACTCCAAGATCAATTTTTTCCTGTACGTCTCCCACTTTTAACCGAGGTAGAACTTGCTGGTTTTCCAGAACACCTGGCACATCTGTCAGCAAAATCAGTCTATCTACCCTAAGGGCAATGGCCACAGCTGTGGCTAGGTAATCGGCATTAATATTTAATTCCTCATATGATTTGCTGTACCCCAAAGAAGCTAGGATAGGAATAAAATCATCGTCTAAGATTGAAGCTAGTATGTCTGTATTTATCTGACTGACTTGTCCTACATAGCCATAAATTTCCTTATCTAAATATTCAGCTTCAATGACTTTTGGAAGGTTAGCCTTAAGCTGGATGCAGTCCAAACCTACCTGCAAACATTTTCGACTGATCTCCAAACCTACCTGCTCTAGTAGAGCATGGTGAACCAAGGGCATGTCGGACTGACTAGTCACACGGAGCCCATTGATTTTCTTTACAGGAACTTCTTTATCCTTCATCAGTTTAGTGATAGCAAAACCACCACCATGAACAATGATAAGACGATGTCCATCCTCCTTCCAAAATTTCAGTTGATTTAAAAATTCCGGACTTAATTGCTGACTAGCAACACCACCAATTTTAATCACAATCGTTTGAGACATAAGTAATCCTCTCTTTTTACATCATCATGAATAGATATCAGGTTCGATACAGTGCATTGATTTTGACATAGTCATAAGACAAATCACAGCCCCAAGCCTGACCAGATGCATTTCCGCTATGCAAATCTACCGTGATAACTATCTGCTTTTTCTGCATTATATCTACCATTTCTCCCTCATCAAAGGAAACGGGCTTAGAAGCCAACATGACAGGGAGTTTCCCTAGTTTAATATCAATATTCTCCACTGGTACTTCAACTCCTGCATAGCCAACTGCAGCCAAAATCCGTCCCCAATTAGGATCTTCGCCAAAAATAGCTGTTTTGACGAGACTGGAGCCAACCACTGACTTGGCCATCATGCGGGCAGCTTCTGTATTTGGTGCATTGACCACATTGACTTCTATCAACTTTGTCGCACCTTCGCCATCACTGGCAATTTTTTTGGCTAAGTCCTGCATCACAAAATGGAGCATAGTAGAGAATTTTTCAAAATCAGGCGTATCTGGTAAAATTTCTTGATTAAGTGCATAGCCATTTGACAAGACTAGTACCATATCATTGGTAGATGTATCCCCATCTACAGTAATTTGGTTAAACGTCTTCTCCACATTTTGAGACAAGGCTAACTGTAGCGTTTCACTTGAAATGGTAGCATCACATGTGATAAAGGCCAACATCGTCGCCATATTAGGATGAATCATGCCTGAACCCTTAGCTACTCCAGCCATGGTCACTGTCGCATGCCCAAACATTTCAGTTACAGCTACAGTTTTAATACCTGTATCTGTCGTCAATATAGCCTGAGAAAAAGAATCTGCATTACCATTTACAACTAGCTTGGAGAGACCGTTTTTGAGAACTTTCATAGACAAAAATTCACCAATGACACCTGTAGAAGCAACACCAACCATCTCCTGTTTAATACCCAACTTCTCTGCTGTCCATTTTTGCATGGTAGAGGCATCGTCTAAACCTTGCTGACCTGTACAAGAATTTGCACACCCTGAATTGGCTACAATAGCCTGCATCTTACCTGCTTTAGCGACAGCATCTTTAGTAACAACAAGAGGAGCTGCAATAATTTTATTAGTTGTGTAAACTCCAGCTACACTTGCAGGTACTTCGGACACTACCCAACCAAGGTCAACTTTTTTCTTTTTAAAACCTGCATGTAGGCCATCAGCTGAAAAGCCAAGTGGACTGGCGATATTTCCATAGATTACTTTCATCTGCTACATCTCCATTCTATAAATAATGAGGAGTCATACAAAAACCCTCTGTTTCTTTCAAGCCCATCATGAGATTGAGGTTTTGGACTGCCTGACCTGCAGCACCCTTGATCAAATTATCAATAACAGCAATCACTGTCACTATTTTAGTCACTGAATTATAGGCAAAACCAATATCTGTGTAGTTAGAGCCAATCACATTGTGTAACTCTGGTAACTCTTGGTGTATGCGAACAAAAGCTTTCTTGGCATAGGTTTGAGCAAAGGCTATTTCCAACTCACTAGTCTCTACCCCCTCCTTAACCTTAGCATAACAAGTCGCCATAATGCCGCGATTAACAGGTAAAAGTGAGGTAGAAAATTGGATATAATCGAGACTGCTATCAAATAACTTCAACTGCTGAACAATTTCTGGGATATGCTGGTGACGATTGAGTTTGTATGTTACATAGTTATCATGAATATTGACAAAATGGCTTGACTCGCACAGAGCCTTACCAGCACCAGTCAGCCCAGATTTAGCATCTACGATAATAGAATTAGGCTCAATAAAATGATTCTGCAAAAGCGGCGCCAAGGCTAGACAGGTCGCAGTAGCATAGCAACCTGGATTTGCAATAAACTTTTTACCTTTGACACTTGTAAATTCTGCTAAACTATAAATAAATTGATCAAGGATTTCTGGTCTTGCCGCGGATTGCCCATACCATTTTTCGTAGCTAGTGGCTGGTAGACGATGGTCTCCAGATAAGTCAATAATCGGGAAGTTAGCTTCTACAAAGATATGGCTAGTATTCTTAGCAATACCACTCGGTGTCGCAAAGAAAACTAAATCAGATTTCTTCATGATGGCTAATGGATCAAATGCTTCAATTTCTAAATCACAAATACCGAGTAAATAAGGATAAAGGTCCGATAATTTTTCACCAATATTCTTGGTTGCATGAATAGAAATCAAGTCAATAGATGCATGATGATGCAAAATACGAACCAATTCTAAGCCGCTATAGCCCGTAACTCCTACAATTGAAACCTTCATTTTATCCACCTCTTTGTATAAATATACAGAACATTCTATAAAGTTCTGGATGAAATGTCAAGAAAAAACCAAAAAAAATAAAAAAATATACGTTTTCATACATATATTTCGAATATAAATACAAGAGAACCTTTACTCATAGACTCAAGAAAGAAGGCAAAAGCTAGCAGGGTAAATCTGCTAGCTTGTTTGTTTTAAAACAACTCCTTATAAAAACTAATCGTTTCTTCAAGTGTTGGCATGAATGGGTTACCTGGTGCGCAGGCGTCAATCAGGGCATTCTTAGACAGGTATTCAAAGTCGAAGTCTTCTTCCTTAATGTCCAGCTCTGTCAGTTTCTTAGGAATACCGACTTTAGCTGATAATTCTTCGATTTGGGCGATGGCGTAGTCTGCACATTCTTCATCTGATTTACCTGCCACATCCATACCTAGAGCCTTAGCGACATCGCGGAAGGCAGCTGGTACACGTTTGGCATTTTCCCGCTCGATGATTGGTAAAATCATAGCACAGCAGACACCATGCGGAAGATCATAAACAGCACCCAGCTGGTGAGCCATGGAATGGACATATCCCAAACCAGCATTATTGAAGCTCATACCACCAAGGAAGATAGCATGCACCATGGCTTCACGAGCTTCGATGTCCTGTCCATTCTCAACTGCACGTGGTAGGTATTCTTTGATAAGCTCGATTGCCCCCATAGATAATTTTTTAGTAACTCCATAGGCACCAGGAGTTACCAAGGCTTCAATAGCATGTGTCAAAGCATCCATGCCTGTTGCAGCAGTAAGAGCTGCTGGCTTAGAAAGCATAAGCTCAGGGTCATTGACAGACATGACAGCCAAGCTATTCTTATCTACCATAACCATTTTTACCTTGCGATCTTCGTCTGTAATCACATAGTTGATGGTAATTTCAGCTGAAGTTCCAGCTGTTGTATTGATAGCTACAACTGGCAGACCTTTTTTCTCAGACTTGTGCAGTCCTTCATAGTCCTGTGGCTTGCCACCGTTTGTCGCCATAATGGAAATACAGCTAGCCGCATCCTGAGGTGAGCCCCCACCAACTGAGATGATGAAATCACAGTCATTTTCCTGTAGGACAGCAAGCCCATCATAGACATTTTTGCAGGTTGGGTTTGGATCGACATGACTAAAGACCACGTAATCAATACCTGCCTCATCGAGTGGCTTTGTGACTTTAGATAGAATATCGCTATTACGGATAAAATCATCCGTCACAAGTAAGGCCTTCTTGTAATTCAAGTCCTTGACATAACCACCGATTTCATTGACACAGCCGCGACCAATCAAGTTGACGGCTGGAACGTAAAATGTTGCCATAGACAACCTCCTTTATAATTTTTTTATATTATTATATTGTTTCTTCATCTTATTTTACCATGATTTAAGAGTAGAAACAATAGAAAAATAGATTTTTTTGTGTATTTCTTAACAAAGTATAGCCTTTTTTCTGATTGACAAGAAAGTGATGATTACATGATTTGCTCAAAGGTAAAGAAACCTAAAAATACGAAATCAGTAATTCTAGACTCTAGGTTTATACTATTTTTTAGTTGCTCTAAAATGTTACATTATAACGGAAAGTTATAGTTCCATAGTTTTTCTTAATATAATGATAGACCGATTTCTCTAACACATCTGCATCGCCACCTCTAAAAGACATAAAAAACACCCACACAGTAATTTGTGAGGGTGTCCGTTAGGAGATTTCAACTGAAATACTTCCTTTTTTATCACCTTAACATTGACGAAAAGGCTTTAATAATCGGCTTTCAGCCTAAAATAATTAATAACTGATTATTTAAGAGTTACGCTAGCGCCAGCTTCTTCAAGTTTAGCTTTGATTTCTTCAGCTTCTGCTGCTGCAACACCTTCTTTAAGGATAGATGGTGCACCGTCAACAAGAGCTTTAGCTTCTTTAAGGCCTTCGCCTGTGATTTCACGTACCACTTTGATAACGCCAACTTTTTTGTCGCCAGCAGCAGTCAATTCGATATCGAATGAATCTTTAGCAGCACCTGCATCTGCAGCACCTGCAGCAGCTACAGCTACAGGAGCTGCCGCAGTTACACCAAATTCTTCTTCGATAGCTTTTACAAGATCGTTAAGCTCAAGGATTGTAGCTTCTTTAATTTCAGCAATAATGTTTTCAATGTTCAATGCCATTGTTATTTTCCTCCAATTTAAGTTTAAAATATGATTTGTAGCACTAAGCAGCTACCTTCTGACACATTAAGCTGCGTCTTCTTCTTTTTCTGCAACTGCTTTGACAGCGTATGCAACATTGCGAACTGGCGCTTGAAGTACAGAAAGCAACATAGAAAGCATGCCTTCGCGGTTTGGCAGGGTTGCAAGGGCTTCAATTTCTGCTTTTGTAGAAACTTTGCCTTCGATAGCTCCGCCTTTGATTTCAAGAGCATCAGCAGTTTTGGCGAAATCGTAGATGATTTTTGCTGGTGCAACTGCATCTTCTGAAAATGCAACTGCAGATGGACCTACAAATAATTCTGCAAGACCTTCAAGACCAGCTTGTTCAGCAGCACGACGTAAGATTGAGTTTTTGATAACTTTATACTCAACTTCTTCGCCACGTAGGTTACGACGAAGAACAGTATCTTGTTCAACTGTCAGACCACGAGCGTCAACAACAACGATAGAAGTTGCTGCTTTCATTTTCTCAGCGACTGCGTCTACTAATTCCGCTTTTTTTGCGATAATAGCTTCACTCATTTAGTTTACCTCCGTTTTTATTTTGGGATAGGCACAAAAAAAATCGCACCTACACCTAGACACGAAAGTACAAATACGTTTATATTCAATAATCGTTTTGTGCCTCGGTAGGATCTTTATGAGTCTGGCTCCCCTACTGTCTTAGGTCAGTTTTTTCAAACCTTAATCATATTACCACGTCCTGATGGCTTTGTCAAGCAGAAACTATGCTTTTTATGATAAAAAGGAGGAATATGTCCTCCTATATGATTAATCTCTAAATATTTGAGAGATAATTGACATCTCTTCCAATGATTTGATAATAGTTACCTAAATCTGACGTAGGCATTCTTTAAACATTACTTGGCTTGACCCTAAATTCTATTATTCTATTTATATTGCTGTTAGAATCGCATCCCAAGCCAGGTCAAAACCTTGTCTGGTTTCGGATGAAAAGATGACAAAAGCATCACTGGCCTCAAAATTAAGTTTTTTCTTGATAGCCGCTTCGTGCTTGTTCCACTTTCCTCTAGGAATCTTGTCAGCCTTAGTGGCAACTATGATTACTGGAATCTCATAATATTTGAGAAACTCATACATCTGCACATCATCTGTAGTTGGATCATGGCGCAAGTCAACCAGACTGACAACTGCCCGAAGGTTATCTCGACTGGTCAGATATTCTTCAATCATCTTACCCCATTTGGCACGTTCAGACTTGGAAACTTTAGCGTATCCGTAGCCAGGTACATCGACAAAACGAAGCTTATCATCAATATTATAAAAATTAAGTTGTTGGGTCTTACCAGGCTTACTTGAGGTTCGAGCTAAGTTCTTTCGACCTAGCAGGGTATTGATAAAACTAGATTTTCCGACATTGGAGCGCCCTGCTAAGGCAATCTCAGGCATATCGTCTTGGGGATATTGAGCTTTAGAAACAGCACTGAGGACAATCTCAGCATTATTTGTATTGATTTCCATCTGGATCCTTTCTCTTATAAGAGTCTAAGCAGTCTCCAATAGCGGTTTTTCCTTACCATCTACAGCATCTTTAGTGATGCGAACTTTCGTAATATTGTCCTGACTTGGCACTTCAAACATAACATCCATCATAGTTTCCTCTATAATGGAGCGAAGTCCTCGAGCTCCGGTCTTTCGTTCGATTGCCTTTTTTGCAATTTCCGTTAAAGCATCTTGGTCAAATTCCAACTCTACATCATCATAAGAGAGGAGAGTTTGATACTGTTTAACCAAGGCGTTTTTAGGCTCTGTCAAAATACGGACTAAATCTTCTTCTGTCAATTGATTAAGTGCTGCAAAAACAGGCAAACGGCCAATCAATTCGGGAATAATTCCAAATTTTTGGATATCATCCGCAATGATGTGCTGCATATAGGAATCTTCTTCTGCAATAGCTGTGTTATTGTGTCCAAAACCAATGATTTTTTCTCCAAGACGTTGCTTGACAATCTCTTCAATACCATCAAAAGCTCCACCTACAATAAAGAGAATATTCTTAGTGTCTACATGAATCATCTCTTGTTGGGGGTGCTTACGTCCACCTTGTGGTGGCACACTGGCAACTGTTCCTTCAATGATTTTCAGGAGGGCTTGTTGCACTCCTTCACCTGAAACATCACGTGTGATAGAGACATTTTCAGCTTTTTTAGCAATTTTATCAATCTCATCTACATAGATGATACCACGCTCAGCTCGATCAATGTTAAAATCTGCTGCCTGAAGGAGCTTCAGAAGGATATTTTCAACATCTTCACCTACATATCCCGCCTCAGTCAAAGCTGTTGCATCTGCAATTGCAAACGGCACATTGAGACTTTTAGCCAGTGTTTGAGCCAAAAATGTTTTACCTGAACCAGTTGGGCCAATCATGAGGATGTTGGATTTCTGCAAATCGACATCATCATCACCACGAGTATCCTGAAAATTAATCCGTTTGTAATGGTTGTATACCGCGACAGCTAAAGCACGCTTAGCCCGGTCTTGTCCGATAACATAGTGATTGAGAATATGGAGTAATTCTTGTGGTTTTGGCGTGTCAGCCAAATCTGTCAAAACTTCTTCGGCTAATTCTTCTCGAATAATTTCTTGTGCTAATTCGACACATTCATCACAGATAAAAACATTGTTTCCAGCGATGATTTTCTTTACTTCTTCTTGATTTTTACCACAAAATGAGCAATAAATCATTTCCTTGTTCTTATGAACTACCATTTCTTACCTCTTATATTTCTTTATTGCTAAAACAAAAAGCCATAAAATGCATGAATACTATTAACCAGATTGGTGAAGGCATTCAGTAGAAATAGGGCTGCAAGGCCATATCGTCTCTTTTGCATAGCTTGGCCCGCACAGATAATACAAATTCCACACAAAAAGGCTGTAAATAAGCCGAATAAACTTTTCTGCATTCCTAAATCACTTTCTTTTTAAACTTCCGGATGGTGAAATCTGCTTCATTTTCCGTATCTTTCGGACAAAATTCAGATGCTACTTCTGTCCAAACAGACCAGTCAAAACTCTCTGGAAAATAGGTGTCACCTTCATAACTGGCATGGATATCTGTCTTGATAATTTCATCCAAATAAGGCTCAAATATAGAAAAAATTTGTTTTCCACCAATGATATAAAGGTTTTTATCCTGCTTCACATACCAGTCTAAAATTTCCTGGACGCAATGAAAAACCAATACGCGCTCATTGTCCACTTGATAGTTTTCATCACGGGTCAAAATCAGAGACAAACGCTTGGGCAATGCTCGTTGTCCCATACCATCAAAAGTCACGCGCCCCATGAGGAGATTATGACCAATCGTTGTTTTCTTGAAATGCTGCAATTCTGCTGGTAAAAACCAAGGCAACACTTGATTCTTCCCAATAATGCCTTTTTCATCTTGAGCCCAAATGCCTACAATTTTCTTTGTCATGGTCACTCAACCTTCTCCTGTTTGTCCTTCTATTCTATCAGATATTCAACAAAAATGCACTTGCTAGACATGTAGCAAGCACAGTTTTTAAATAGCTAGGTCAAATTTCAACTGGGGCTTAACGGGTTCATAATCCAACAGCTCAAAATCTTCTGGTTTAATGTCAAAGAAATTGGTGCCATCAGGTACATTGAGAACCAATCTTGGCTGACAGTTTGTTGGTTCCCGACGAAGCAATTCTTCTGCATTATCAAATTGATTATCATAGATATGAAGGTTGTTGACAAAGTAGAAAAACTTACCGACCTTCCAGCTAAAATGCTTGGCAATCATCATTTGTAATGCAACATACTGCATGGCATTAATATGGTGAGCGACCAGCATGTCATTTGAACGTTGGGTTAGGGTTGCATCCAAGTAAATCTCGCCATCCACACGACGAACATCAAACATGGTCTGGAAGGCACAGGGTAAAAGCCCCTCCGAAGCTTCAAAAGCATCGTAATCCCAGAGGGAAATGACATTGCGGCGATTCCAAGGATTCTCCTCTAGTTGCTTGATAATCTTATTGATCATATCATGCTTTTTGACAACAGCGCCATAGCGTTGACCGATATTTCCTGAGTTTCCTACTTCCCAGTCATTCCAATAAGTAACCTTATATTTTTCATTGAGGACGGACAAATCATTTGTCTGATCCTGATAAATCCAGAAAATCTCCTTAATGGCAGACTTGATAGGAATAGGACGTAGGGTCGTAATGGGAAACTCTCCCTTGCTCAAATCATACTCTGCAAAGGAGCCAGTGATGTACTTGGAATTGGCCGTCTGCCCATCCTTGTATTTAGGTCGTGCCTGCTCAGACCAAACACCCTCGTTTAAAATCTTTGAAATATTTTCTTTAAAAATTACATCTGCTTTTGTCATAAAGACATTATAACATGAAGAAACGAAATTTTCTCCTCTGAAACTATCAAAAAAGCCAACCGAGGTTAGCTTTTATTATCATCCTATTGTAAAACGAGGGAGGCTGCACCGATGACACCTGCATCATTGCCAAGGGTAGCAAGGGAAAGTTTTGTTGTTTGTCGGATTTGTGGGAAAGAATTCTCCTCAAAAACTTTTTGTACCCCTGATAAAAGGAAATCCCCAGCTGCTGACACGCCACCACCAATGACAATATAGGCTGGATTAAGGATGCTGGCAATATTGGCACAAGCAATCCCTAGATAGCGTGAAAAGTTTTTATAAACAATCAGGGCCAGTTCGTCTCCTTCTTTAGCTAAGTCAAAGACATCCTTGGCAGTCACATCTTGTCCATCATCGACCATCTTCTTAAGGGATGCATCTCCTGCATATTGATCCGCATAACGACGAGCCAGATTAACAATACCTGTCGCAGAAGCTACGGTTTCCAAACATCCTTTTTTACCACAGGTACAGGCAAAAGCATCCTCAAAATCAACTGGCATGTGGCCCAATTCACCACCAGCTCCGCCAAAGCCGTGAATCAGATTGCCAGCCGCAACCACACCACCACCAACTCCTGTTCCTAGTGTCATAAAGACAACATCAGGATTATTTTGACCAGCACCAACCCATTGCTCACCAAGTGCTGCTACATTCGCATCATTATCAATAAAGAAAGGCAGTCCGATTGCTGTTTCAAACTGTTTCTTAACCTCTTGCAATGTTTTCCAGTTAAGATTGTAAGCGCCGATAACTGTCCCAGCCTCTGTGTCAATGACACCGGGTGAGCCCATACCGATGCCCAGAAAATCTTCCTTGGTTAAATTATGGCTTTCAAAACGTTGTTGAATGGAAGCGATAATATCCGGAACGATATGACTTCCTTCGTCTAAAATATTGGTTTTGATAGACCATTTTTCCAAAATTTCACCTGTTTGGGCTAAAATAGCCAATTTAACAGATGTGCCACCGAGGTCAATACCGATAATTTTTTTTGACATAAGTATCTCCAATGCAAAGTGTTTTCTCTATTATACCATATTGAAAATGTTTTCAAACATATTTTTTGATATTCTATTAAAAATTTACCTAAAAAGATACAGAAAGAAAAGCAACTGTAGATGAATCACCAACCGAATCATGCTAAATGTAAAAACTATCGTAAACTTGCTTGAACTATCTCGAACACCATTGTAGAAAAAAATACTCGAAATAATCGTGAAGGATAACGCAAAGCCGACCATCTGCAGAGGATGATAGGACTGAGCATAAAACACTAAACTAACTAGTACTACAACCAAACAGGCTACGCTCAGAAGAAAGCCGGCCAATGGCATCCGCCTAGTCTTAAAATAGCTATAGAAAGCTGCAGATAAAACCGTCAGGATATAGATAGCCATATAGACAATCAGTAGATTTCGAAACATGTTTCTCCTTTACTAAACTAAGGCTCCAGTTCACTCAAATATTCATAGCGTTCATACTTTTTAAGAAGCAACTCATTTTGCCGGTCCAACTCTTCTTGTAAGCTAGATAGACGATCAAAATCAGCCCCACATCCCTGCATAGCAGCTTCAATTTCCTCAATCTTTTCCTCTACGACAACAATATCTTCTTCAATTTTAGCCCACTCTTGTTTTTCAAGATAACTCATGCGCTGTTTATCTTTGTTGATAGCTGGAGTATTTTCTGTATATTTTTTATCTTTACCATGAGTCTGGGCATCTACCAAGAATTGTTTCTCGTCTAGGTAGTCTGTATAATTACCAAAGAATATCTGAACTCCCTTGTCCTCAAAAGCGATCATTTTTGTCGCGACCTTATCTAGGAAATAGCGGTCATGGCTCACCGTAATAACAGGTCCCGCAAAATGGTTCAGGAAATGCTCCAGCACCGTCAGAGTCGCAATGTCTAAGTCGTTAGTCGGCTCATCTAGCAAAAGAACATTGGGGCGTTCTAGAAGGATTTTCAGCAGATAAAGTCGTTTCTTCTCTCCACCAGATAACTTCTCAATCAGTGTACCGTGGGTATTGCGCGGAAAAAGGAATTGTTCTAGAAGCTCTGCGATGGACATCATACCTGAAGTAGTGTGAGCCTCTTCCGCTACTTCCTGAAGAAAATTAATGACTCGCTTGCTCTCATCTAAACCCTTGATTTGCTGAGAAAAATAGCCGATACGAACTGTCTCTCCGATAGAGAGTTTCCCAGTGTCAGGGTGTAAATCACCTGCAATCAGATTGAGTAAAGTGGACTTCCCTTTGCCGTTATCACCGACAATACCAATGCGGTCAGTATTCTGAATCAAGAGATTGAAATCTTTCAAAATTGGTTTTCCAGGATAGGAAAAACAAACATCTTCAAAAGCAATAATCTTCTTTCCGATGCGACTAGTCTCAAAATTGATTTCCAGTTTGTTGTCTTCAATTTTATTAGATAAATCTTTTTTTAGGTTGTGGAAACGATTGATTCTTGCTTCCTGTTTAGTCGCTCTTGCTTGAGGTTGCCTACGCATCCAGCTCAATTCCTGTTTATAAAGCTGTTCTTTTTTATGGCGAAGCGCGGCATCGCGCTCATCTTGTTCTGCCTTGAGGCGGACATAATCTTGGTAATTTCCCTGATACTCAGTCAAGCTAGCTCGGTCCAATTCAAAAATACGTGTCGCCAAGTTGTCCAAAAAATAGCGGTCATGAGTGATAAAGAGAACTGTTTTTTTGGAATTTTTAAGAAAGACTTGTAGCCACTCAATGGTATCAATATCTAAATGGTTAGTTGGCTCATCTAGCAAGAGCAAGTCTGCCTTTCCAAGAAGAGTTTGGGCCAACTGAACACGGCGACGAAGACCACCTGACAGTTCACCAACCTGTTGATGAAGATCTGTCAATCCTAGCTTGGTTAGGACTGTTTTGACCTGACTTTCCACTTCCCAAGCATGAAGGGCATCCATTTCCGCCATAACTTTCTCGAGTTTAGTCTGACTTGCCTCATCATAGTTGCCCACTAACTTTTCGTAATCACGGATTAGCTGCATTTCTCGCAAATCATCTGATAGAACAGTATCCAAAATAGTCTTTGTCTCATCAAAAGTCGGATTCTGTGTTAAATAAGCAATCTGATAGTCATTTTTCACCGAAAATGGTGAGCGGTCACCATCAAAGCCCTGCTTGCCAGAAATAACATCCAAAAGGGTAGTTTTACCAGTTCCATTCACGCCGACAATGCCAATCCGATCTTGCTCATGAATGATAAAAGAGATATCTTGAAAAACAGTCTTATCACCAACCGTTTTGCTCAATTTTTCTACAATAAAATCGCTCATATCATCCCTTTCTCTTTTAGGAATTTAAGAATAGCTTCTTTTTCATTCATTAACTCCCCTAAAACGATAGCTTTTTCAATTTCACTGAGAATACGTCCCAAATTTGGACCAGCTTTTAGGTTCAATTCTTTCATAAGAGTTCGACCGTTAACGACTATCTCATGCTTACTATGAATCAAGAGAGCGGCATCCAGAGCCTTAATTTGTTCAATCTCAATAGGTAAATCTTGAGCTTGTCGAATCTGTTCGACCAAGAGTAAGTTCTCCAAACCATACTGATAAACTAAGAATTTATCAACTGATGTTTTCTCTCTTGTTCGGTAAGCTGAGACTAAATCCAACACTGCTTTTTGAAAATCATTAGAAGTCTTCCACTTTTTTAGGAAGTTCTTTGGTTCGTTGATATCTAAAGCAATTAGGAGCATAGCCCAAGCCTGCTCAGAAGTAGCAAAGAGAAAATCTGGTCTCAACCGATCAAGCATAGCTTTCAGGCATGTTCCCTTTCCTTTCATCTCAGGCAAGAAATCATAGGCAACAGCAGCAATCATTTTTTCCAGTCCTTTACGCCAAAATGCAGCTGTTAAAAGCTTATCAAACTCGATAAAAATACGCTCTACAGAAATTTTTTCCAGAAGTGGTGCAGTCTCTTGCATAGCCTGAAAGGTTTGTTCCTCAATATCAAAATCCAATGTTGCAGCAAATCGAAAACCACGCATAATCCGCAAAGCATCTTCATTGAAGCGTTCTTGGGGTACACCAACTGCTCTCAATATCTTAAACTCCAAGTCCTTGAGACCATGAAACTTATCAATGATATCTGCTTCCTCATTGAGAGCAAAGGCATTTACTGTGAAATCACGACGCTTTAAATCCTCTTCTAGAGAGCGTACAAAAGAAACCTGACTAGGACGACGGTAATCAACATAGACATCTTCTGTCCGAAAGGTTGTAATCTCATATTCTTGACCGCCATGTAACACCAGAACTGTACCATGTTCGATTCCCACATCAATGGTCCGAGTAAAGACCTTTTTGGTCTCCTCAGGATAGGCACTAGTTGCAATGTCCACATCGTGAATAGTTCGTCCAAGAATAGCATCTCGAACAGAACCACCAACAAAATAGGCCTCATAGCCAGAAGCTTTCAATTTTTCTAAAATCGGTAAAGCCTCCTGAAATTCAGAAGGCAACTGTTGTAATTTCATAACAAATGTTCCAAACCGTATACTAGTTTTTCGCGTTTGACCACTTCCTTGATGCCTAGATTGACACCAGCCATAAAGGAAACTCGATCATAAGAATCATGGCGAATGGTTAATCCTTCACCTTGAGCACCAAAAATAACTTCTTGATGGGCCACTAAACCAGGCAAACGAACACTGTGAATGCGGAAACCATCAAATTCTGCTCCTCGCGCTCCAGCCATCAATTCTTCCTCGTCCATCGCTCCCTGTTGGCAGTTTTCTCGAACTTGGGAAATCAATTCAGCGGTCTTAACAGCTGTACCACTCGGTGCATCTTTCTTTTTATCATGATGCAATTCGATAATTTCAAGATTTGGGAAATACTTGGCAGCTTGAGCTGCAAATTGCATGAGTAAAATAGCTCCAATAGCAAAGTTTGGTGCAATCAATCCACCCAATTTTTTCTCCATTGAAAGAGCTGTCAAATCCTCAATTTGATCAGGTGTAAATCCAGTAGTCCCTACTACAGGAGCAAAGCCATTTTCCAGAGCAAAGAAGGTATTTTCATAAGCAAATTTTGGTGCCGTAAAGTCTACCCAAACATCTGCTTCAAAGCCAATCAGTTCCTCCTTTTTCGTAAAAACAGGAGCCCCATCCACACTCTCTTCTGTCGCAAAAGGATCTAGAACTGCAGCCAAAATCAAATCTTTATCCTCTTTGACCATCTGAACAGCAGTTGATCCCATCTTACCTTTAAAACCGGCAATAATGACCTTGATTGGCATGATTGTTCCTCCTCATAAGTATCTAGACAAGTGGTATAAATCCAAATGCTACTGCACCTTTACCTAAATGCGTTGCAATAACACCATCGAAATCAACAATTTCTAAGTGCTTAGTATGACCTCTCTCAAGCAAAAGTGAGTAAAACTCTTGAGCCTTTTCTTCCGCTCGTGAGTGAATAATGTAAAGACCATATTCACCATTAGCAGTCTTTTCTTCTAACACCTCTACTAAGCGTCGGATAGCTTTTTTCTCTGTCCGAACTTTTTCATAAACAACAATCTTTCCATCTTGATCAAAATACAAAATAGGCTTGATACTCAATAGATTCCCTAAAATAGCAGAACCATTGGATAGACGCCCCCCCTTGACCAAGTGATTCAAATCATCAACCATGATAAAAGCACTTGTCCCATCAATTTGGATAGACAATTTCTCCAGAATGCACTCAAAGTCATCACCTTGTTTCTCCCATTCAAAGATACTTTCAACCATTTTGCCTAATGGCGCAGAGGTAATTTTACTATCTGGAAAAACGACTTCCATCTGAGAAAATTCATCCTTTAGGAACTGAATATTTTGCCAAAAACCTGAAATACCAGATGACAAGAAAAGACCAATCACATGAGTATAACTGTCCTTAGCCAACCCCTCTAAAATTTCCGTTAATTCTGCTAAACTTGGCTGGCTAGTTTTAGGCAATTCGTCAGAAGTAGCCATTTTCTCATAAAATTCATCCAAAGAAAGATTTTTTCCTTCGATATAAGACTTTTCGTCGATGCTAATTGGAATGTCTAGGACAAATAAGTGATCAATGTTTTTCAGACTGTCAGGTAAAACCGCTGTTGAATCTGTAATAACTGCTAGTTTCATCTTACCTCTCCAAGATCAATACCAGGGGCATCAAATGCCACTTCTGTTACTTCGTAAGTCAGACGATTAACCATATCAAACAATGGGAGAGCTAACATGCGCTTATCTTCATCAGAAAGTTCAGATGGCTCATTGACCACTCCATCTGTCAGTTTGATCTGCTGAGAAACAGCTCCAGATACTACAAATTTCTCTTGTACATTCATAAAGTGCAGAACCAATATGATGGTTGTAGACTGTTCTTCCATATTTTGTTCCACTAAATGAAATTCAACGTTGTATTGCGTCTTGGGCGTGCCATGCTCTTCTTCCATTTTGAAATTGCGCATATCAAAATGGTAGCGATTGACGTATTCTTTATCACGAATGACCTTCATGTTTCTCTCCTAAGTACAGTAATAATCTTTATTATACCATATTTTCAGATAAAAGCGTGATTTCCATTTTTAGCGATAGGATTTTTTCAAAAAAAAGAACTCCCGAAGGAGTTCATATGCTATCTATTTAGCCTTACGCAAGTAGCCGAAGAGAACACCTGAAACCACAGCACCAACCAATACATAAGCCAGATAGAGGAACGGGTTGCTAGTGAGGGCAATTACAAAGACACCACCATGAGGAGCTATCAGTTTAATACCTGATAGACCAACCAAGGCACCTGTCAAGGCAGAACCAGCTATGAAGCTTGGGATAGCACGTGCGGGGTCAGCTGCTGCAAATGGAATCGCTCCTTCTGTAATGAAAGATAGACCCATGATGATATTTGTCAAACCAGCATCGCGTTCTTCTTGGTTAAACTTGTTTTTGTAAAGTAGGGTTGCGATAAAGACCGCTAACGGTGGCACCATACCACCAGCCATAACTGCCGCCATGACAATTGACCCGCCACTATTGACAGACGCTGCTAGAGTACCTGTACCAAATACATAGGCTGCCTTATTGATTGGACCACCCATATCTACTGCCATCATTCCACCAACCAAAAGGCCAAGGAGGACTGCTGAACTACCGGATAGGCTGTTCAAGAAATCATTAAGTGCTGTATTGATAGCTGACATTGGAATATTGACAGCTAACATCAGAAGTCCAGTGATGATAACGCCGAAGAGCGGCAAGATTAGGATAGATTTAGCCCCTTCTAGAGAACGTGGTACCTTAACATATTTTTTCAGACCCAAGACAACAAAACCTGCAAGGAAACCACCAACTAGGGCCCCAAGGAAGCCTGACGGAACACCTGCTAGAGATGCAGTTGCTTCACCACCAGCTGCGTATGGGATTTTACCATAAGCCAAACCACTTGATGCAATAGCACCAGCTACGAAACCTGAAACCAAACCTGGTTTTTCAGCAATTGAATAAGCTACATAACCAGCAAAGACTGGAACCATGAAACCAAAAGCCGCTTGACCAATCTTCATAAAGATAGCTGAAATTTCATGGTAGGATCCAAGATTCCCTAGGTTTTCTGCAGGGATCCCCATAATATTATCAAACAGAAAGGCTAAGGCAATCATGATACCACCACCGATAACAAATGGCAACATTTGAGATACACCGCTCATCAGGTGCTTATAGAAAGCTTGACCTACTGATAAGTTTTCTTCCGATTGCACGCTCGCTGCTCCTTCTTTTGCAACATAGGTATCAGCCTGCCCAGATACAATAAGGTTAATCAACTCTTCGGATTTCTTGATACCATCTGCCACTGGACGATTGACAAGAGGTTTACCGTTGAATCGAGCCATGTCAACTGCTTTATCTGCTGCAATGATAACACCTTTAGCATTGGCAATATCTGCTGCTGTCAGTTTATTTCCAACACCTGAAGCTCCATTGGTTTCAACCTTGATGGCTACACCTAGTTCAGCTGCAGTTTTCTTGAGGGCCTCTTCTGCCATATAAGTATGAGCAATCCCTGTTGTACAAGCTGTAACTGCTACGATAAAGTCTTGATTATCTTCCTTACCTTGTGGTTGATCAGCAACTTGATCAGCTGCTTCTGCTGCATCAAAGGTAGCGATGAGTTCATCAGCTGATGTAACCTTGCGCAATTTGTCTGCAAAGCCATCTTTCAATAGGTATTTAGACAATTCAGCCAAAGCAGCCAAGTGAGTGTCATTGGCTCCTTCTGGAGCTGCAATCATAAAGAATAGGTCCGTTGGTGCCCCATCCAGAGACTCGTAGTCCACACCAGTAGCTGACTTAGCAAAGAGCACAGTTGCTTCTTTGACTGCTGCATTTTTACTATGAGGCATGGCAATCCCATCACCTAAGCCAGTGGAAGTCTGAGCTTCACGATTCATGATACCTGTTTTAAAAATATCGAAATCAGTCACCACCCCTTTATTGACAAGGTTGGTAATCATTTCATCAATTGCTGCTTCTTTTGAAGTCGCTTTCAAGTCTAAAATCATAACTTCTTTATTCAGAAGGTCTTGGATTTTCATAATGTTTCTACCTCTACTTTTTCATAAATTTCTTTTATAAATGTTGCGGTTGCTAGATCATCTGAGAAAGTGGTTGCTGTCCCGCAGGCTACACCCCATTTAAGGGCTTGAACTGGATCACCTGATGTGACAAATTCGCCTGTGAAACCAGCGACCATGGAATCTCCAGCTCCAACAGAATTCTTTACAATTCCCTTGATAGGTTTTGCAAAGTATGCTGCTTCTGCTGTGACGAGGAGGGCCCCATCACCAGCCATAGAAATAATGACATTTTTTGCACCCCGGTCTAAAAGTAAGCGGGCATATTTTTCAATATCAGCTAAACCTCGAAGCTCGACACCAAAGATATCAGCTAACTCATGATTATTGGGTTTGACCAAGAGAGGTTGATACTCTAAGGAATCCAAAAGGGTTTGTCCTTCAAAATCGCAGACCACTTGAGCTCCACTTTTACGTGCTAGTGGAATCAAAGTCTTGTAAATTTTATTTCCCAAACTACTTGGAGCTGAACCGGCAAAGACCACGGTATCCTCTGGAGTTAAATCAGATAAAATATTTTTCAATTCATCCAACTTTTCTTGAGAAATTGTTGGACCAACTCCATTGATTTCTGTCTCGACACCAGCCTTAACTTTCACATTGATACGGGTATCTTCTTCCACTTCTACAAAATTTGTGGTGATTCCCTCAGCCATCAAACTTTCTTCAAGGAAATGCCCTGTGAATCCACCGATAAAGCCAGTCGCGGTATTGTCAATGTTCAGGCGTTGCAAGATACGGGAAACGTTGATCCCTTTTCCTCCAGCATATTTATCATCGCTCTCCATCCGGTTAACAGAACCAATATCCAGCTTATCCAGACGTACGATATAGTCAATGGAAGGATTGAGGGTAACGGTGTATATCATACTTCAATTACCTCCGTTTTTTCCTTTATTTTTTTCACAAGGGCTCCATCAGACTGATTAGTAAGCAAACTTACTTTTTCAATCCGCTCTACCTTGGCAAAAGATACCTGTCCAATCTTAGAACTATCCAAGAGAACATAGGTTTTTTGCGCATTTTCAATAATGGTCTTCTTGATGATGGCTTCTTCGATGTCAGGTGTCGTGAGGTAGTGCTCGTCCACACCATTCATACCGATAAAAGCCTTATCAAAATTTAGTTGAGCAATTTGCTCTACAGCCACTCTGCCAATGCTGGCATCTGTCGACTGTTTGACAAAACCACCGATGATGATTGTTTTAAATTGTTTGTCAACCAGTTTGGTAGCATGGTGAATCGAATCAGTAACCACTTTTAAATTGTCTTGATAGAGCATGTCTACTAGTAAGGCTGTTGTCGTACCCGCATCAATAAAAACCACATCACCATCTTCAATCAAAGAAAGAGCCTTTTGAGCAATTTCTGACTTTTCTTGAACGTTTTTGATAGATTTTTCCTGAATGGATTCTTCCGTCTGTAATTTGGAAACAACCTCTGCACCACCATGAACGCGCCGCAGGTGTCCTTCCGATTCCAGCTCATCCAAATCCCTTCTGACAGTAGATTCTGAGCTATCTAGTAGTCGGACCATTTCTTCCAACTGAAGAAACTGTTTTTCCTTGATTTCGTCTAAAATCAATTGTTTCCGTTCAGATTTTAAAATAGAACTCACCTCCCTGAAACCGATTACAGTTTCTATTATACATTATTTTCTTTCTTTGTCAACCATTTTCTACCAAAATCTATCAAATTGTTTCGTTTTTTATCTTTTTATTTGTTTTTTAGTGAAAAACTATCCTAGTCTTTCAAAAAAATAAGAGAGCTCTTGCTCTCTACTACTTCTTTGAAATCACATGAGAAATGATAGTCTTCATTAACTCCATTTCATCCGCTTTACCGATACCCATACGAATATAACCTTTCATAGCCCCCTTGACATAATATTTAAAATTAAAATCCTCAGCTAGAGCAGCATCGTAGATGGACTTGGCATACGGTGCTGTAAAGGCTACAAAATTTGCCTGACTAGGTAGAAGATGGAGATCTGGCTGTGTCCTTAGAAAATCCATAAAATCTTGACGAATTTCCTTAATAGCTGCTACTGATTCTTCAACCTTATCACCATGCTTTAAAGCTTTAGCTCCAATTTTAGCAGTCATATTGGGCATGCTATAGGGTGCCAAGACCTTGTCTAATTCATAAGCTAAACGCTGATCACAAAGAGCAAATCCCATACGCAGACCTGCGAGACCAAAGGCTTTTGATAAAGTTCGTAGTACAATCAAGTTATCATAAATATTGATTTTATCTACCAAGGAATCTATATCTGCAAAGTCAATATAGGCCTCATCGACTACCACTAGACCATTGAAGCCAGCTATAATTTTTTCCAATTCTGTTACTTCAAAAGCCATTGATAGGGGATTGTTAGGATTGGACAACATAATGAGCTTAGCGTCGACTTCTGTTGCATAAGCCAAGATTTTATCTGCAGACAAACTCGGGAGTCCATTCTGCCAATCGAGCGGATAGGATGAGATATTCACGCCATGAATTTGAGAAAAAACAGAATACATGAAGAAATCAGGTTCCACCGTTAAAATAACATCACCAGCTTTCAAAAATGTAGTGATAATCGTATGAATCATCTGGTCAGATCCAACTCCTTGCACTACCTGCCTTGGTTTTACTCCAATATAGGCTGCATAGGCGTTGATGAGGTCGCTATACTGATTGTCTCCATAGTAGAGCAAGTCAGAAAGGGAAATATCTGTCATAGCCTCTTCCAGTAGACCAGACCAGTCAATCAGCCGGTTTTCATTGTCACCTAGATTGTGTTTGGCTATCTTTTCAATCTTATAACTCTCAAAGTCTTCCAAATCTTTTCTAAATTGAACCATTTTTCTTCCTTTCTACCAGAAGAAGCACCTCGTGACAGTGCTTCTGAACTTTTCTATTTGCTACTTAACTTGTGCTAAAAATCCTCGCACCAAATCAGCCAAGGCCTCAGGTGCATCATCCGTCAGGAGATGGCCAGCAGCTGGAATCATCTGAAATTGAGCCTTTGGCATGAGGCTTGCTACCGCTTTTGAAGACTTGACATTAAAGAAATCCTTCTGACCGCAAACCACCAAGGCAGGCAACTGGCTCTTGCTGAGTGCCTCTGTCAAATCCAAGCCCATCATGGACTCATAAAAGCCAATCAAGTTGGCCTTATCAAAGCCTTTTTTGGCAAAGGCAGATCCTGGCATGACTTTGAAAATGAAGCCTTGCAGCTGGTAAGGAAGATTTCCCTTTAGCTTATACTGCCCTGCACAGGCTACAATCCCTTTAAGACGAGCCAGAGGCTGATCCAAAAGGCTATAAATCAAACTGGCCCCTAAAGACAGACCCAGCAGGATAAAGTCGTCTTGTTCAGCCTCCAGAAGGCCGCGCACTTTGGCCACCAGATGCTGGTAATCTTCTGGCAGACGGCCATTTTCAAATAATTCAAGTGCCACAAGATCATGTTCTGGCAAGAAGTCCATCACTTGCTTCCAGGCCTGGCCTGTTTGTCCGATGCCATGCAGACAGAGAATTTTCATTGCAATTCTTCCTTAATCTGGTCCAAAATGGCCCTTTCTTCATCAGAAAAAGTATAGTTTTCCAACAAGTCAGGCCTGCGTTGGTAGGTTTTTTTAAAACTTTCATAGAGACGCCACTTGCGGATATTCTCATGGTGGCCACTCATCAAGACATCTGGCACGGTCATCCCCCGAAAATCGTAAGGGCGTGTATACTGAGGATATTCCAAGAGCCCAGAAGAAAAGCTGTCATCCTGGTGGCTGGCCTCCTTGCCAATCACCTCTGGAATCAGGCGGACTGTGGCATCCACCATGGTCATGGCAGCTAGCTCACCACCTGTAAGAACAAAATCTCCTAGTGAAATCTCGTCTGTCACTAGAGTCTTGATGCGCTCATCATACCCTTCATAGTGGCCACAAATGAAAATCAACTGCTCTTCCCGGGCCAATTCTTCCGCAAAGGCCTGATCAAAGCGGCGGCCAGCTGGATCTAGCAAGATAATCCGAGGCTGCTTGGCATCAATCTTCTCAATGGTATCAAAAATCGGCTGCGCTCGGAGCAACATGCCTTGTCCACCACCGTAGGGCTCATCATCTACGTGACGCGCTTTCTCAGCATAGTCACGAAAATTGTGATAGGTAATCTCTAGCAAGCCCTTTTCCTTGGCTTTTCCGACGATAGAGTGCTCTAGTGGGGCAAACATTTCTGGAAAGAGCGTTAAAATATCAATCTTCATCATCCAATCCTTCCATGATATCCACTTCTACACGGCCATTTGGAATATCAACCTTGAGGACGACAGGCGGAATATAGGGTAAAAGAAGATCGCGCTTCCCTTTTCGCTGAACCACCCAGACATCATTTGCACCTGGTTGCAAAATCTCCTTAATTTGACCGATAAGAATATCCTTTTCATAGACATCCAGACCGATAATCTCATGATAGTAAAACTCATCCTCACCCAAATTAGCCAGGTCTTCCTCAGCCACCTTGAGGGAGTGGCCCTTGTATTTTTCCACATCATTGATATGATATAGTCCTTTGAATTTGACGATGTCAAAATTCTTCTGCTTACGATGACTAGCAACTTCCACTTCCATCACAAAGTGGTCTTTTTCATTAAAAAGAGACAGCTTGCTTCCCTTCTTAAAGCGTTCTTCTGCAAAATCTGTCACACTCATCACTCGTAGCTCACCTTGCAAACCTTGGGTATTGACGATTTTGCCAACATTAAAATAATTCATAGACTCTCCAAAACAAATATTTTCTCTATTCTAACATGAACAGGGTATTTTCTCAACAGGATTAGAAGTGAATAAACTGTCTTAGATAGGCTGGTAACTTCCGGTGATTCGTTTGAGAACAATAAAAAATGATCCAAAAAGGACCATTATGTTTATTTCTCATCAATAACAAGACGAACTTTTTTATCACTTGTTGGAACAGAGTAGACAATCGTTCTAATCGCAGAAATTGTGCGACCTTTTCTACCAATAACACGACCGATATCAGACTGATCCAGATCCAAATGGTATTCTAAAAATTCAGGTGTATCAACGATTTTAATCGTTAAGCTATCCGGTTGTGAAATCAAGGGTTTCACAATTGCAATAATAAGATTTTCAATCATGTCCATAAGTGTTCTCGCTTACTTCTTATTCTGAGATTATTTTGAGAATTTTTGGTTGTGGAATTTCTTCATCACACCAGCATTTGAAAGGATGCTACGAACAGTATCTGAAGGTTGCGCACCTTTTGCCAACCAGTCAAGAATACGATCTTCTTTAAGAGTTACTTGGTTTTCTGCAACCAATGGGTTGTAAGTACCAACAGTTTCGATAAAGCGACCATCACGTGGAGAACGTGAATCAGCCACATTGATACGGTAGAAAGGTTTCTTTTTAGAACCCATGCGAGTCAAACGGATTTTTACTGCCATTTTAGGTATGTCTCTTTTCTAATATTTAATATTTTTGTTTGAGTCTTTCAACTCACTTTAACCATTATAGCATAATAAATCAGAGTGTCAAGAAAAAAACTTGACAGTCTAAAATTATTTTTAAAGTTCTAGTTCATTGGCCACTTTATAGAGTTTCTCAGATAATTCTCTCCTATCAAAGAGTAAATTGTAGATGCCATCCTCACTCAAAATTCCACGAGGTAAATCGTTAAAATGACCTTTTTCTTCCAAGGATAAGTCTTCCATATAAGTCTGGCTCTGATAATAGGCCAAGAGTGCATTAAAATCATCCTGAGAATCCTCTACTTCTGTTAAAAGAGTCGTCAACTGATCTGTCAAATACAACTGACGATTGAGGATTTTTTCCATCTTTTTCACGCGATTCCTAGCTTGCATCTTCTTCTCCTAACATAATTTCGCCATAATGAAACTTCTGATACGGTCTAACATAGCGTACAAAACCAAAGTCTTCGAAGACTGTGTCTCTAAAGTGAGCCTTGAGAATAATTTTTTTCCTGGCCACTCGCTTGCATTCTGTCAGAAATTCTATCGATAGTTTTTTATAATTAGCCAAAGGCTTTAATCCAGAGAGATTTTCTGATTCGGTGATGTTTTCAGAAAACATGGGATCGCAATAAATAATGTCAACAGAATGATCGGACTGGTTTTTCAAGAAAGATAGGGAATCAATGCAGTGGGTGCGAATTCTTCTCATGGCTTGATTGATGGCTGGATGACCCGTCTCAAAGGTTTGCAGACCACGCGCAACAATGGTATGGATGAGAGGTTGACTTTCTAGGGCTGTCACCTCATGCCCTGCATAGGACAAAACAATCGCATCACTGGCCAATCCCATAGTGGTGTCTAAAACAGACATTTTTTCTGAACCAACTATCTCTATCAAGGGATCACGTGGCGCTTTCATCCGCAACATGGCTGTATCCGGATGAAAAGCAAAGGAATGGCCATTTCGATACTCTAAGCTCAGTCTTTCCTGTGTCACCAAAAGTACAGAACCGTGAATTTCCTGTAACTGGGCTAAAGAGCGTTTCTTGCGCGGTATGTATTCAAGGTTTAATGTTGCGGCCAGTTCAAGGGCCTGTTTTTCCAGAGCTATTGTCAGTCTAGAGCTTGTTGAAATAATCATGGTATGATTATACCACATGAAGTCAAAACTAAAAATCCCTCACCATTTGATGAGGGATTAAGACATTATGGTCGATAAGTGATGCGTACATCTGAGTCAAAAACATCTTGCATGATTGGATCTGCTTGATGTTGTAAGTGAGATGGGAGCTCAACTGATTCCAATCTATTTTCTACAAATGCACCTAGTGCCATCTTGGTAACTGAATTTGGAATCGTAACAGACACAAGATGGTTATTTGCAAATGCTAGCTGTCCGACGCTTGTGACTGAATTTGGAAGAGTTAGACTAGCTAATTGATTGTTAAAGAATGCATTGTACTCGATCTCGGTGACCGTTAGAGGGATGGTGATACTGCTTATCTGATTATCTGAGAATACACCACCTTCAATTTTTGTGAGACCAGGTTGTATAGCAACTTGTGTTAACAAATTATTGCTAAATGCTTCTACGCCAATGGTCGTAACATTCGATGGAATAATCAATGCCACGAGTTGATTATAAGAAAAGGCATTTTGACCAATAGATTTCACAGTATTAGGGATGTCTAAACCAGCTAGGCGGTTTCCACTAAATGCACCATCTCCAATGGTGGTTAGATTTTGCGGAAGAGTAATGCTGTTTAGCTGATTTCGATAAAAAGCATGTGAGCCAATGGCTGTCACACTTGCAGGAATACTTGCGTTCGTCAATTGGTTATTCTGAAATACTTCATCATCTATTTCTGTGACACTAGGTGGCAAACTGATATTTGTCAGTTGATTTTCCCTAAATGCTCCTTTTCCAATCTTTTTCAAGGTTGCAGGTAAATGGATTTCAGTTATTTGATTATAGGCAAACGTATTTTGACCAATCCTTTGAATATTTTTGGATAATTGAACTGAGGTTAATTCATTATTCATAAATGCTCCGTCAGCATCTTCTCCATCCATAGTACCAATCGTAACAACTGTGTCTGGTATTACCACACTTTCAAGGGCATTTTGATAAAAAGCACCTGCACCAATATAAGTTAGACCGTGTTGTAGGTTTACTTGCTTGATATGATTTTCTGCGAATGCGCTATCTAAAATCCGACTCAAATTTCCTTGTGTCCGGAGAGAAGTAATATTATTTCGATAGAATGCATTTTCTGCTACCAAGATGAGATTCAAAGGAAGATTAACGTTAGTCAGTTGATTGCCCTCAAAACTGCTTTTTCCGATAAATATTAGTGAGTCTGGTAATTGAACTTGTGCAATGTCTTTTTCCTCAAAAACACCCGTTACATTGACAGTCTTGTTGTCTGTACTAAGGGTTCCAATTCCGACAACGTCTTTACCATTGATAGACGCAGGGATATGAACATTTTTTCTCGTACCCTTGTACTTTGTAATCACAATACCTTTTTTATCCCTCAACCAATTGATTTTATTAGAAGAATCAATGTAGGTCTCATAAGATTTAAAGTACGGTGTATCATCAATATCTATCCATTCAAAATCAGAAACTGTATTTGGAACTGTGATGTCATCTACATTGGTATTTGGGCTTGTCGTTGTTGTTTCGGTTGTCGTTGTTGTGGTCGTTGTTGTAGTTGTTGTTGACTGGGAATCGTTTGATGATGGTTTCGTACTCGACGATGGTTTCGTACTCGATGATGGTTTCGTACTCGATGATGGCTTCGTACTCGACGATGGCTTCGTACTCGACGATGGCTTCGTGTTTGATGATGAGCTAGTTGTAGTTCCTGATAGGCTATATCTCATCAATTCTTTATCCTTGAAACGACCATCTAGCTTGATAGATTTCCCTCTACTACTTCCAATTTCAGCATGATAACCAGATTTGACATTAGCAAAGAAGGTTGCCTTCCCCTTAGCTTTTTCTACCGTAGGTTTTGCCAAATCCTTGCTGACAACTTTTGCTTCAAATTGGCCATCAACAGCTGAGCCGACTGCTATATCAAACGTAGCTAAGTCAATTTGAGCAATACCTGGTTTAAACGCAACCTTTGGTCCCACACGAACTTTACCATTCATTTTCAAGTCCAGTGTAGACGAAAGATTGGTTGATGGGTTCATATAGGCTTGTTTATTTTTAATTCCAACTTCGCTATTAATTGTAGCATCATTGACAAAAACTACTTTCACTTGTCCTTCTGCTTCCATAAAAGCATAAACATCAATATTTACCCGCAGGTTTTCATATAAGTTAACTGGAATTGTACCTAATTTAACTGTCTGATTGTAGCTAGCTTTCTTATCATAAGTAGCTGTTACCTTCGCAGATACTTGGGGAACTACATAAATATTAGTAGCGTCAATATTTTGAGAATCGTAGTTTATCCCTGCTACAATATCACCCAAAACAGTGACAGAAATATCCACATTATCAATCTTTTTAGTGATACTTAGTCCTGCTTCTTGAATACCTGATTCCGCTATTACTCCACTTTCAGAGACGACAGAACCTTTAGTAGCTATAAATTGACTTGTATTTAGACGCTGCTTCTTCTCTATAGAAACTTGTTTGACCAACTGTTCAAAACTGGTTTCTTTAGTCTGAATGACCGTACGTCCATTGCTACTAGTAGCTGATACAACCTCAAACACATAACCATTTGGGTATGTAGCAGAAGGAGGTAAAAGGATATCATCACCAGTTTGAATTTCTAGATTCACTGGTATGACAACCTGCTTAGCTGATTCATTCACTTGATAACTCGTAACTTCTTTTAAATCAGCTGTTGATGGCTGAAGCAAAACTTTGCCAGCTGATGAACTGGACTGACGACCTAAATCGAGATGACCAGTCACCTTTTTCAACTGAATGTCATTCTCTGTTTTAGCAAGGATATCAACTTTGAAATTTTTCCCGCTTAGTGTATAGTTCTTATTTTTCTCAACATGAAAATAGAAATAACCATCTGCAGGTACAGAAATGGTCTCAACTGTCTTTCCAGAAATCTCCAAGGTTAGTGTCGTATTTTTAATCAGCTGATTTCCAGAATCTTTTGCTGTACCAGAAATTAAAACTTCTTTATTTTCTGGATCATGATGGGAAATATTATCATTGGTTTTTAGACCATAAAAAGCAATACCTTCCTGAATCCAGCCTCTTGAACCCAGTACCTTATTTTCATTTGCATCTTTTGTGTAAAGGTGTTTTTTTATGCCTGGATGGTACAGTCGGTAGATAGGCAGGCTACCATAAGAGCGGTAACTTGCTCCTTCCTGTTTCCAGCCTCTTGTTGCAAGTACCTTATACTCATTTGTGTCCTTTGTATAAAGGTGTACTCTTAAAACTGGATGATATAGACGGTAAACAGTCTCTCCTTTTTTATCGGAAGTAGTCCAAGCTAATCCCTCCTGACTCCACCCTCTTGTTCCAAGAACCTTGTACTCATTACTATCTGTCGTATACAAGTGAACTTGTAACCCTGGATGATACAGACGGTACAGACCTGTATCAGCAGCCACTCGCTGCCCGAAAAATACCGTCAAAAAAAATAATACCCCTAAAAAATTTAGTAGTATAACCTTCTTCTTCATAATAAACCTCCTGATTTTACTAGTCATATTCTAGCATGATTGACTCACTTTAACAACCCTTTTCATGATGATTTGACTCTGATTGATAAAAAATGATGAGGGCACCTCACCATTATCAGACTTATGTAAATTATCTCCCAGACTACTTCCCATATCGCCCCTCGTAGGCTTTTTTTGCCAGTTGAGTATATTTTTTTATGAAGGTCGTTTTAGCGTTTGTATAGCCATTTCTGTCATGCTCAAATGTTTTCCAGAGACTTAGCTTCATCTCTTCGTAGTCCTTTGCAATATCTGGATGATCCAACAGATAATCTCGAAAATAAAGTTCGTCATGGTCTCCGACAAGGCGTAGATGGAGATGAAAAACTCGGTCTGCAAAACCATCTTCGGTGTAGCCCTTATTGAGGCTGCTTTGGTTAGACTCTTGATACATGACTCGCCAGCCTTTTTCTTTCAATATGTCCACAACGATAGGCAAGTCTTCCTTGCTGGCTACTTCCAGCAGAATATCCACGATATTTTTTGCCCAAATGCTGGGAATAGCTGTGCTCCCTACATGTGAAATTCGTTTCACCAGCCCTTCTGGCAGCTGACTATATAAAGAATGACTCTCTTCTTGGTACCAATCTGCCCATTCCGAACGATGTTCAACCAAAAAAATAGGAAAAAGTTGCCACAGTTCCTCTAATGTCATTTCTTCTAGTTGTTTATTCATGAAACACTCGCTTTCTCACTTTTTCTTTTTCTAGTATAGCATTTTCTTCATCAAAAAAGCCCGAGAAATCTCGGACTAATATTCGTTTTATATTGCTTGCGTCATGAAACTTCGACTTTCCAGAACACGGACCATGGCATCAGCTGTATCAAGTGCTGTAAAAAGTGGAACACCTTGTTCTATTGCTGAACTACGGATAGCTGTTCCGACTGCATCATCAGTCCGCTTGGTCCCCACCGTATTCACAATAGCTTGAACCTTCTTGGCACGAACCAAAGCAGGAATGTCATTGTCTATATCTTCACCAACCTTAGCAACATGGATACTGTCCAATCCATGTTCTGCAAAGTATCTGGCTGTTCCCTCGGTAGCAAGGATGCCATAGCCAATGTTGGCAAAGCGTTTAGCCAACTTAAGAGCTTCTTTTTTAGTATCATCTGCGATGGTGAATACCACATTACCAAACTCTGGCAAGTGAAAATATGAGGCTTCAAAGGCCTTGTAGAGAGCTTTTTCAAGGGTAATATCCGAACCCATGACCTCACCGGTAGATTTCATTTCTGGTCCGAGTAAGCTATCGACCTTAGCTAATTTTGTGAAAGAGAAGACCGGAGCTTTAACATGAACCTGTGGACTCTCAGGATAAAGTCCATCTTCATATCCCAGTTCTTCCAAAGTCTGACCCAGCATCAGCTTCGTTGCAACTTGAGCCATCGGAATATCTGTCACCTTGGATAGAAATGGTACAGTCCGACTAGCACGTGGATTAACCTCAATAACGTAAACAGTCTCATCCTTAATGACAAATTGGATATTCATCATACCGATACAGTTGAGGCCTATCGCTAAACGTTTCGTATAGTCTGCAATAGTAGCTTGAATTTCTTTGGAGAGGGTTTGTGGTGGATAAACTGCCATGGAGTCACCTGAATGGACACCAGCTCGCTCGATGTGTTCCATAATACCAGGAATCAAAACAAAACGGCCGTCCGAAATGGCATCCACTTCGCATTCCCGACCCACAATATAAGAGTCAACTAAGACTGGGTGTTCTGGACTGGCTTTAACCGCTGTTCGCATATAGGAACGAAGGTCTTCTTCGTTTTCCACGATTTCCATCGCACGACCACCAAGGACATAGGAAGGTCGCACTAAGACTGGAAAACCAATCTTACGAGCAGCTAGCACCGCTTCTTCTTCATTGCTAGCTGTTTGTCCTGGCGGTTGAGGAATACCTAATTCCGTAAGCGCTTTTTCAAAGAGGTCTCTGTCTTCAGCCCGATCCAAATCAGCAACTTGTGTCCCCAGGATGGGCACTCCTACTTCAGAAAGACTTTCTGCTAGGTTAATAGCTGTTTGTCCACCAAACTGAACAACAACACCTTTTGGTTGTTCTAAGTCAATGACATTCATGACATCTTCGAAAGTTAGGGGCTCAAAATAAAGTTTATCTGAAACAGAGAAATCTGTTGAGACGGTCTCAGGATTCGAGTTCATGATAATCGCTTCATATCCTGCAGCCTGGATGGCTTTGACACAATGTACGGTCGCATAGTCAAACTCAACACCTTGTCCAATACGGATAGGACCTGAACCTAAAACGATAACGGATTCCTTGTCTGACGTGATAGACTCGTTTTCCCACTCGTAGGTGGAGTAGAAATAAGGGGTTGTGGATTCAAACTCAGCCGCACAGGTATCGACCATCTTGTAAACAGGGATTATTTTATTCTCTGTACGTAGTTTACGAACATCCGCTGTGTCTGTATTCCACAGTTCTGCAATCTTGCGGTCTGAAAAACCATTTCGCTTGGCTTCCTTTAAGAGCTCTATATCTTTGTTGTTGCTTTTCAATGCTTCTTCTATTTCATAGATATGAAGCAATTTATCAAGGAAAAAGACATCAATCTTCGTTAGCTCTGCAATCTCTTCGATGGAGAACCCTCGGCGAATAGCCTCCGAAACGTAAAAGAGCCTATCATCTTGCGCTTTGACAATTTTTTCGATGAGTTGGTCATCTGATTTTTCTACCAGTTCTGGCATTTCATTATGGAAAACACCGATTTCTAAAGAGCGACAAGCCTTGAGCAAACTTTCTTCAATATTGCGACCGATAGCCATCACTTCACCGGTTGCCTTCATCTGGGTACCAAGACTGCGCTCTCCGTGCTCAAACTTATCAAATGGAAAACGTGGAATCTTGGAAACTACGTAGTCTAGAGCTGGTTCAAACATAGCATAAGTAGTTCCAGTGACAGGATTGATCATCTCATCCAAGGTTAGACCAACGGCGATTTTTGCAGCTAGTTTAGCAATGGGGTAACCGGTTGCCTTGGAAGCAAGAGCCGAGGAACGAGATACCCTCGGATTGACTTCAATGACATAATATTTGAAGCTATGTGGATCTAGGGCTAGCTGCACATTACAGCCTCCTTCGATTTTGAGGGCACGAATGATACTTAGACTAGCGTCCCGTAGCAGTTGATTTTCAATGTCTGAGAGCGTCTGGGTTGGCGCAAAAACGATAGAATCTCCTGTATGAATCCCCACAGGGTCAAAGTTTTCCATATTACAGACAACTAGGGCATTATCTGCCGCATCTCGCATCACTTCGTACTCAATTTCCTTGAAACCAGCAATAGAACGTTCAATCAAGCACTGAGTCACAGGGGATAATTTCAGACCATTCTTAGCGATTTCCCTCAACTCATCCTCATTGGCACACATACCACCACCAGTACCGCCCAAGGTAAAAGCTGGGCGAACGATAACTGGATAGCCAATGGTCTTAGCAAAAGTCACTGCTTCCTCAACTGTAGTAACAATTTCAGATTCTGGAATCGGCTGTTTTAAATCCTCCATCAGTTTCTTGAAGAGATCCCGATCCTCCGCTTGGTCAATTGCCGATAACTTAGTTCCCAAGAGTTCTACCCCAAGTTCCTCCAGAATACCAGCTTTAGACAGTTCCATGGCCATGTTGAGACCAGTTTGCCCACCAAGTGTTGGTAAAAGAGCATCTGGACGCTCTTTACGCAAAATCCGACTCACAAATTCGATGGTAATTGGTTCGATATAAACCTTATCCGCAATCTCCTTATCAGTCATGATGGTAGCAGGATTGGAATTAACTAAAACTACGCTATATCCCTCCTCCTTCAAAGCCAGACAAGCTTGGGTTCCAGCATAGTCAAATTCAGCAGCTTGACCAATGATAATCGGACCAGAACCAATGACCATAATTTTTTTTATATCAGTACGTTTCGGCATAATTTATGATACAAAGCCCGTTAAGAGGACACAGAGAAAATAGAAAACTAGACGCCAACGCTACAAGCGTCAAGGCGAAGTTTATCTTTTTCGCACAGTCCTTAGGGCGTGTTCGAATAGGAAAACCAACGTTTTCTCGAACCGTATCCTCTCCTTTCTATTCTCTATCTCGCAGGATAGAATTAAATACTTCTTACCAAGAGGTGACCCTCTATCGGGCCTTTCACTGTCATCTTCTCATCAGAATGTCCTCTAGATTAACGACTGCTTCTCTCCAACCTGAAGGCATCAATCATCTCAAGAAATTCATCAAAGAGATAGGCAGCATCATGCGGACCTGGAGCAGCATCTGGGTGAAATTGAACAGAGAATGCAGGGAAATGACGATGACGCACTCCCTCAATAGATTGGTCATTGATTTCTTCGTGGGTAATCATCAGTTCTTCTGGGAAATTCTCTCTAGAAACTGCAAAACCATGGTTCTGACTGGTAAAGTCAACTCGTCCTGTCGCAATTTCACGCACCGCATGGTTAAAACCTCGATGACCAAATTTCATTTTATAGGTTTCAGCCCCGTTCGCTTTGGCAAAAAGCTGGTGTCCCATACAGATACCAAAAATTGGAATTTTCCCCAAAATACCTCGAATCATATCCAATGCTTCTGGCACATCGTCTGGATTCCCTGGACCATTGGATAGCATAACTCCATCTGGATCAAGATTTAAAATCTCCTCAGCTTTTGTATCGAAAGGCACAACAGTAATGTTACAGTTACGTTTGGATAATTCGCGCAAGATAGAATGTTTGAGGCCAAAGTCTACTAGAACGATATTTTTACCAATTCCTGGGGCAGGATAGGCTGTTTTAGTAGACACTTGTTCCACATTGTTGGTTGGTAATACAGTTGCACGAAGCTGATCAAGTAAATGTTCAATGGAATCTCCGGCATTGGCCAAAGTGGCACGCATCGTACCATGCTGACGAATAATCTTGGTCAAAGCTCGAGTGTCAACACCAGAAATGCCTGGGATTTTCTTAGCCTTTAAAAATTCATCCAGAGTCATCTGATTGCGCCAGTTGCTAGCTCTACGAGCTGCTTCTGCCACAACCACACCCTTACAAGTTGGATTAATCGATTCGTAATCATCTCGATTAATCCCATAATTCCCAACCAGTGGATAGGTGAAGGTCAAGATCTGACCATTATAAGACTGATCAGTGATAGATTCTTGATAGCCTGTCATACCAGTATTAAAGACAATTTCACCAGTTACATCTATGTCAGCACCAAAGGCTTGACCTTCAAAAATCGTACCGTCTTCCAATATTAATAATCTTTTTGACATATTTTCACTTTCTAGTCTAGGGCTCACTGGATTAAGCCTTACCATTGAGCACAGCTTCCAAGATAGCCATACGGACAAACACACCATTGGTCATCTGGCGGACAATACGGGCCTTAGGTGCCTCAACCAAGCTATCATCAATCTCTACATCCCGGTTAACTGGAGCTGGATGCATCACAATCGCTGACTCTTTCAATCGTTTGTAGCGAGCCTCTGTCAAACCAAACTGGCGATTGTAGTCTTCTTTTGAAAAACTATCTTGTCCATCATGGCGTTCATGCTGTACGCGTAACAACATGAGGACATCAATTTCTTCAATCACATCATCTATTTCTACATGTTGCCCATAGACATCAAAGTCTTCAGAATACCATTGACTTGGACCTGTAAAGTAGATTTGAGCTCCCAATCTCTTAAGGACCTGCATATTGGACTTCGCCACTCGGGAATGGGTAATATCACCTGCGATGACAATCTTTAGACCTTCAAAACCACCAAATTCCTCATAGATAGTCATTAAATCAAGGAGAGACTGACTCGGATGTTGACCAGAGCCATCACCACCATTGACGATAGAAGTCTGAATGGTCGGGCTATCGATTAACTGCTTGTAGTAATCCACTTCTGAATGGCGAATCACACAGATGTCCACCCCTAGGGCACTCATGGTCAAAATCGTATCATAGAGCGTTTCACCTTTGTTCACAGAACTAGTCCTAGCATCAAAGTCAATCATCCCCATGCCTAGCCGTAACTCTGCCATTTCAAAAGACTTATGCGTCCGTGTCGAATCTTCAAAGAAAAGATTGGAGGCATAGTAAGTTCGATCGTGATTGATATCGACCTCACCATTTTTGAATTGGATGCCTCGTTTTATGAGTCCTAGCACTTCTTCATTAGAGAGTGTTTCCATTGTTACTAAGTGCTTGAGTGAAACTTTTCCATTTGTAATTGTCATGATGATATCCTTTTACCCTTTTTAATAAAAATGATGCATGTATGAACTATTCAGCGTCTACTAAAAGAACTGTATCTTGTCCATCAACCTCGGTCATATGAACAATGATTTCCTCTGAGCGACTAGTTGGGATATTTTTTCCAACATAATCTGCCCGAATCGGTAATTCTCTGTGGCCTCTGTCTATCAAAACTGCCAAACTGACGCGAGATGGTCGCCCCAGACTGACCAGATTATCAATAGCAGCACGGATAGTCCGACCTGTGTATAGTACATCATCTACTAAAATAATATCGCGATTATTGATATCAGCTACCATGACTGTAGTATCTTCATCTACTTTCATATCATCACGGAAATGTTTTGTATCGAGTTCTCCCAGAGGGACATCGATACCTTCTAACTGTTTTAATCTCTCCTGAATTCGCTTTGCAATAAAGACACCTCTTGTCTTAATTCCGGCCAAAACGACATTCTCAAGATTCTTATTGCGCTCAATAATCTCATATGTTATTCGAGTAATGGCGCGTTTCATCGTCATATCATCAACGATTTCTTTTGTTTTCATCAAAAGACCTCCAACAATCATAATACATTGTTTCTAGTTCGTGCTTAAGTACGAACAACTACCCTGTCTCTAATCTTAGATTGACTAAAAGACATAGAAAAAATCTCCTTAACAAGGAGACTTCAGAAAATTTAGGTACAACAAAGCACAGTTGTCCTATCTCTACATGATACTCCTTGAATGCCTCACAGGACAATTTTTAAAGGATTTTATTTTCATACAGTATAACAAAAAACAAAGGGACTGACAAATGATTTTCTTCAAAATCCACATTTTTTTCATTTTTCTTCACTAACGTTCGGTTTTTGATACCAAGAGCCGGTTTGAACTCTTCCAGTTCATTGACTTAAGTGCGTAGAGAAGATAACCAGATAAGATGTAGACTATAAATATAACAACTGCATGTATAGCGACATAACCCCAACCATATTTCGTAACGTTTATAAAGTAATAGGCAAAAGGGCTATCCTTCGCATCTGGAATAGGCCATTTTAAAACTAAACCATTAAAGAGGGCAAAAAGCATATAAAAGACAGGTAAGGCTGTCCAATAAACCGGATCTACCTTGTTATACTGACGCTGACGGTCCACCAATAAGGTATCAAAAAAGAAATACAGTGGGGTGATGTAGTGACAAAGAATGTTTTCCACCCTCCAGAAATTAGTCGCTAAAGGGGCTAGCATCAAATGATAGATGACAAAGGTAATCATGATAGACATGGTAATTGCTGCCTTGATGCGCAAAAACTTTGTCGATTGTAAGTCCTTATTTTGCTGCATAGCTACTACCATATAAATAGCAAATATGCTGACTAAAAGGTTGGATTGTACTGTATAGTACATCATCATCCCAAAACCATGTTTAAATAACTGAATAGTTGTGCCGAGAACTGCCAAAATAGCTAGTAGGCAACGTGAATAAAATAAAAGATTATTTTTGTACATAGATTCCTTCCTAGAAAAAGACTGGTTTGGACCAGCCCTTAGATTTTTTTAACGAATTCTGATTTCAATTTCATAGCACCGAAGCCATCAATTTTACAATCGATATTGTGATCTCCTTCTACGATGCGAATTCCCTTGACACGAGTTCCTTGCTTTAAATCTTTGGGTGCACCTTTGACCTTAAGATCCTTTATGAGAGTGACCGTATCTCCATCTGACAAGCGGTTGCCATTGGCATCGATAGCGACAACACCTTCTTCTTCTACAACTTCCTCTGGATTCCATTCATAGGCACACTCAGGACAGATGAGTAGCACTCCATCTTCATAAACATATTCTGAGCTGCATTTTGGGCAATTTGGTAAAGTTTTCATTTCTAATCTCCATTTATTTTTGATGATTTCAGTATAGCAAATGTTGCTTTATTCTACAAGTTACTGACTAATAGTCCGTTCTATTGCTGTTTACTCCTCAATTTCTGCAAGGTTTCTAAAAAGATAGTTGGTGGTTGGGCGGTAAAACGAACTAGCTCCCCTGTTTTAGGATGGGTAAACCCAAGGGTTTGCGCGTGGAGAAACT
Source organism: Streptococcus minor DSM 17118 (assembly GCF_000377005.1). Lineage (GTDB taxonomy): Bacteria > Bacillota > Bacilli > Lactobacillales > Streptococcaceae > Streptococcus > Streptococcus minor. The sequence continues at coordinate 171,643 of NZ_AQYB01000033.1, read as the reverse complement.
GACCATGACCTTTGAGTGTTTTTTTAGGGCCATATACAGGGTCACCTGCCACTGGATGTCCGATATAGGCCATGTGTACACGGATTTGGTGAGTTCGACCAGTCTCTAATGTCAATTCAATTAAGCTATAATCTCCAAAGCGTTCTAAGACCTGAAAACGTGTGACTGCTTCCTTTCCCTTACCTGTTACTGCTTGCTTTTTGCGATCTTTCTCCGAACGACCAATTGGAGCTTCAATAACCCCACGATCATTTGGTAAATGACCATGCACAATGGCAAGATACTTACGAAGAGATTTTTTTGATTTGAGCTCGCCAGCCAAAGTAGCATGCGCCTGGTCATTTTTCGCAATCATGAGGAGTCCTGAGGTATCCTTATCAATGCGATGAACAATACCCGGTCGTAACACTCCGTTGATACCGGATAAATCCTTGATATGATAGAGCAGTGCATTGACCAAGGTACCAGAGGTATGGCCAGCAGAAGGATGAACAACCATCCCTTGTGGCTTATTAACAACGGCTACATCAGCATCTTCATAGACAATATCTAAAGGAATATCTTCAGCTACATAGTGGATTTCTTCCACTTCAGGTATCTGATAAGAGATGATATCACCTGTTTGAACTGTGTACTTAGCTTTCCTGACTTGGCCATTGACCAAAACCTGACCCAGTTTTATTTGTTCACTGGCGACCGTTCGGGACAATTCTGTCAAATCAGCCAAGGCCTTATCTAGACGAAGACCGCCTGTTTCAATTTTTAACTCCATGATCCTCTTCTTTCATGATCCAAATAAACAAAATCAGAACACCCACCGTCAGATAGGAATCCGCTACATTAAAAACAGGAAAATTTATAAAATCTAAGTGAAACATATCCACCACATAGCCTAATCGAACTCGGTCTATAAAGTTTCCCAATCCTCCTGCAATAATCAGGCAAAGACCATTTACTAGTAACAAGCTAGCTTGAAGGTTCTTGATCAAATACCAAATAGCTACAGACAAAACAACTAGTGTCACAATCGTAAACAAGGTTTGCTGATGTTGTAGGAGAGACCAAGCAGCACCGTAATTACGCAAGTAAGCCAAACTCATCACATGAGGAATAAAATCCCGATTTGTATCCAGAGGGATATTCTCCACTGTCCACCACTTGACCAATTGATCAAGGCCAACCATGAGGAAAATGGCAACTGGAACACTATATTTTCTCATTTTTTATTTCACCTTTTTCTTATCAAAATAATCCTGCATCATATCGATAAAGTCATGGGCACACTGGCTCAATTCAGCGTCTTCACGCTTAACATAAACCATCCGATTGCCAGCTTCTTCCTTGAGAGGGATTACTGTGATTCCATGGACACTCTTACTGTCTAAGAATCCAGATCCCGTTGCATAAGCATCTGTCCGCTCCAAAATTCCATTTAAGGTAGCGCGATCTGTTACATCAAAAGTCACAGATGAGTCAGAAGTATCAAAAAAGTTTTCAGAATAGTACAGGTATTCTTCCTTCTCCTGAGTGAATCGAACTGTCGGCAGGCCAACTAAGTCTTCCAACTCAATCTCATCCTTTTTAGCTAGAGGATGGCCTTTTCGGATGTAGAGATGGGTTTGAAACTGAATCATCTCTACAACCTCTAAATGTAGTTTATTCAATTTCTGCATGATTCCCTTAGTATTGCGGTTGTTAAGATATATAATGCCCAACTCGCTGTAGCCTTGTGCCACTTCATCTAATATCTGTACGGTTGTAGACTCAAAAATCCGAAAATTGGCATGCTCTGGATGAGTAGCTGAAAATTCTGTAATCAGAGGTGGTAAAAAATCATAGTGCTGACTCGAAATTGAAAACTCAACACTTTCCTCTTGTGGCTGCAGGTAAAGATTTTCAAAACTATCAAAACCCTTAACCAGATTTTGCGCTTTTTCATAAAATTCCATCCCACGACGAGTCAAAAAAGCACCTGAACTAGTCCGATTAAAAATCTTAAAACCTAGTTCCTTCTCCAAATCTCGTACTGAGATAGAAAGGCTAGGCTGAGAAACGAACATCTTTTCTGCTGCTTCTCGAAAAGTTCCACTATTAGCAATAGCCACTATATAGCGCAATTGTTGAATATTCATAAACTACTTCCTTTTTTTGCTCCCTATATTATACCATAAAAGTAGAAATAGGAAGGGGTAAAGCCCTGCCAGTCTGGCGATTCCACCTCACCTCGACATCTGTCCAATCAGGAGACGAATTGGACAGATAATAGTCTCGATAGAGAAAGGAGAAAACCACTCACTTCATCAATATTCTAATTGCTTACAAAGACAGATATGTCCTTTATTCAGCAACTAAGATTGGGTAAAGGTCAGCTAGTCTTCTCAAAAAATATACTGACATTGAAAAAACAATTAGAGCAGATGGAGTTCTTGGATAACTTAGTTTTTCCAAAAAAATAAAAGGCATTCTGATTTTGCAGAATACCTTATTTCGGCTATTTCTAGCTTTATTTAGCGATTGGGTAAACAGATACCTGTTTTTTATCGCGACCTTTGCGCTCGAAGCGTACAACGCCTTCTACTTTAGCATAAAGTGTATCATCTCCACCACGACCTACATTAGCTCCTGGGTAGATTTTTGTACCACGTTGGCGATAAAGAATAGAGCCACCTGATACAGTTTGGCCGTCAGCAGCTTTTGCGCCAAGGCGTTTTGCTTGTGAATCACGACCGTTTGATGTTGAACCTCCACCTTTTTTGTGGGCAAAGAGGTTTAATTGAGCAAGATTCAAATTTAACATAATGTTATTCCTCCAAAATTTAAGTGATGACAGTTGCTAAGCTGAACACGAATTAAGCGTTAATAGCTGAGATAACAACTTTTGTATATGGTTGACGGTGACCTTGTTTACGGTGAGAACCTTTTTTAGGTTTGTATTTGTAGGTTACAACTTTCTTTTGTTTGCCTTGTTTTTCAACAGTACCAACAACAGTAGCTCCCTCAACAAGTGGAGTTCCGACAACAGTTTTATCGCCACCAACAAGAACAACTTCGTTAAAAGTAACTTCTTGACCTGCTTCTGCGTTCAATTTTTCAACGTAGATAGCTTGACCAGCTTCAACTTTTACTTGTTTACCGCCAGTTTTAATGATTGCATATGTGCTCATTATGCACCTCCTATGATAATTTGGGTATCCCCATTTTGTGTGAAGACTCGCCTAACATCGTGAGCACAAAGCTACTTAAGAACGATGGTCGTGCGGTTGCACAGGTGTGCATAGTCAACATTACTATACTATCATCCTTGGAGTTTTTTTTCAAGTAAAAATAATTATTTTTCTTATTTTTTTATCTGCTCTACTCGAATCTTCATACCAGATAGCTCAATTCGCTTAGCTAAATGCTCAAAATCCTTTATATCAGCAGAAATCCGATTGTTTAAAACCTGATATACTTCCTCATTCTCATAGTAAATGTAGTCTGTCAAATGGTAGCCGTTTTTCTCATAAAAGGCAAGACGTTTTAAACGAAGTGGATAATTATCAGCTGCCTCATCCAGAGGCTCAATCACGAGGAAAATCGGTCTTTTCCCTGCTCGCCTAGCCATTTCTTTTAAAATTTGATGACCATATCCCTTTGAATGATGCTCACTAGGGACAGCCAAAAAGAGGAGATAATACATATTGTGTGATTTTAAGCTATAAGAAAATCCAGCAAAGACCCCCTCATCAAAATAAGCTAAAAAATCTGCCTGTCCAAACAAACTCATCAATACCAACCAAGGCCAAGAAATACGTTCCTGCACCGGAAAGCTAGATTCATAGAGACGTTTCACTTTTTTATAGTATCTAGAAAAGGGAAAAATTGATTTTATATTCATCAGTCACCCCTTTCTAATAAGCTTTTTTCCAACTCCAAACGCTGAACTTTCATAGTAGCAGTCCTTGGTAACGCATCATAAGCCAGAACAATTGGAGTATTCAGATAAGGTAGATCTGAAACAGCCTGCCACCAGGCATCCATGTCCATCTGACAATTCTTTTGCGGAGCAACAAAAGGTTGAGGACGCCCCTCCGGATCTCGTACCAAGACCACTTCTGCTAAGAAAGACAATTTATCTAGCAAATAATCTTCTATAGCTAAATTGCTATGAATGTGCGCAATCAGATCCACCTGTCTATCTTTCAAATACAAGTGACCTTTTTCATCCATACAACCATAGTCACCACTATCCCACCAATCACCATAAACATTGGCTTGAAACCGTTCATCCTCTTGATAGTATGTAAGCGCACGACCTTTGGAATAAAGGTGGATATGTCCATCTTGTCCAACTGGTATAGGATTACCATTTTCATCTGCGATCCTAGCCTTAGTCAAATTTCCTAAACCAACTCCCATATCACGTGCATTTGAGGACTGCAAACTCTCACGTGTATGAGCCTTCAAAATCATGGGGCCACATTCACTTTGTCCATAGATTTGTAGAAAAATGGCTTTCTCATTATCAGAAGCTTCTAAAAATGCCAACATCGTCGCATTATTGATAGCATCAAAGGTTGAATGATAATAATTCGTTTGAGCAAAGACAGCAGGGTTGCGCCTAGCCAACTCCGCCCACTGGATAAAATGATTGGGATGGGTTTCTACAGCTTGAGGAGGATGAGCTAGAAACATTCTTTCCACTGTAAAGGTATCTGCAGTTGATAAAGGCATCAAAGGAAACCCCATCAGCATAAGAGAGGACATTCCGATATTAAAACGGGAATGGACAGGAGAAATATGAAACCCAACAATCCGTCTATCAGGGATATGGTTTAGAATTTCCTTTTGGAATTTTGTTCGCCAGCCCATCGTATTGGCTGAATGGCAGATTAACTTTGGAATGCCTGTTGTTCCAGATGTATGCGTTATATAAGCAATCTCATCATCTTCTAGAGGAGAAAAGTTAGTTTCTTTTGGTTCCACTTGCAACAACTCCTCAATGCGAATCTTGTGGTTTGCATCGACATTTTCAACTGCTTCAACGACTTCATCTGTGACAACATCATACAAAATAAAGGGTTTTCCCAACCTCTTTGCAAAAATCGAAATAACCTGAGTCGGGAAATGGTAGGAGACCATGACAGGTACTGCTCCGAGATAAGTCACAGCGACAGCTAGCATATAGGTATCAAAAGCTTGCCCCTTAAAAATAATAACTTTATCTCCTCGATGAACCCCAAGAGCTGCTAACTGTTGTGATCGCTCTATTATAGCATCATGGCTAGCTGCATAGGTTGTCTCGGTTCCCAATTCAGGAAAGGCTACCAGTTTAGCATCAAAAATAATGGGACAATCAGGGTAGACTTGACTTGCTTCTAGAAAATTTTGATACAAATTCATGGGACGATAGGGAAATTGCTCTTCCATTTTCTCCTCCTTTTTGTTTTAAAAATCACAAAAATAATATCGATTATAGCAAAAAAACGCTGAAATTGTAGTTTCAGCGATAGCATATACAGTTAAAGCTTACAATAAATCCTCAATCAGACTATCCACATCATCTTTTACTTCTTCTTTAGGAGTAATCTCCATCACCATAATCCCTGTAACAGCTCGTTCTACCAATCCTTCCAAGTCCATGAGAGCTTCATACTTCTCTACATTTTTGATTTTCGGATTGGTTTTTGGACGATCAGGTGCAAAGATGGTACAACAATCTTCAAAAGGTTGGATAGAAATAGCGAAAGTATCAATATCCTGCGCAATATCAATAATTTCCAATTTGTCCATGGTCACAACAGGTCGGATGACTGGTGTATTGGTAACAGCATTAATAGCTTGCATGGACTCCAAGGTTTGACTGGCTACCTGTCCTAAACTCTCACCATTGATAATAACCATAGCATCACGTTTCTCTCGAATACGGTCAGTAATTCTCATCATGAAGCGACGGGTCAATGTCATCAAATAGGCCTCTGGAGCCTTTTCCTTTATTTCTTCCTGAATCTCAGTAAAGGGAACTTCTATAAACGTAATATTCCCCCCAAAAACGGTCAACTTCCGAGTTAAATCATGCGCCTTCTTGAGCGCACCTGGACTGGTGTAAGGTGGACTAGCAAAGTGTACGACCTCGATCTCAACACCACGTTTCAATGCCAGATAACCTGCAACAGGCGAATCAATACCGCCAGACAGCATCAGAACACCCCTACCGGAGGTACCAACCGGTAAACCACCAGCACCTTTTATCTCCTCATGTGAAATATAGGCTGCATCTGTTCGGATTTCCACTCGTAAGGTAATATCTGGTTTCTTCATCTGCACTTGAATAGTTGGAATAGCTGTAAATACGGCATCTCCCAGTACATGATTGAGGTCACGACTATCCAACTCAAAAGAATGGTCACTCCGGCGTGCGGCAATTTTGAAAGTCATTCCCTCTTGATAGATATTCTTCATGATAGCCTGTACTGCTTCTTTTAGGGCTGGAACAGATTTTTCAATCTTATAAGATGGAGCAAAACTCTGAATTCCAAAAATCTTCTTCAAAGAGGTGGAAACAGCCTGATAATCCGTTCCATTGAGATAAACATGTCCTCGGTCACGGTCACAATAAATCTGTACATCGGGATAGATAGATAGAGCCTCCTTGATATTTTGGCTGAGTTTCTTGACAAATCGCATTTTATTTTTTCCCTTGGTTGATAACTCGCCATAACGAATCATAATTTCTGAATAGTTCATTTATCTCACTTTCTGTGTTTGGTTATAAATTTGCTTAAAAATGGTTAAAAATTGCTCTACCTGCCCCATATCATTGTCCTCATCCAAACTTATTCGAACTGCTGTTTGGGCAAGTTTTGGGTGTACTCCCATAGAAATCAAAGTACCAGCAGGTTTACCAGCTTTTGAAGAGCAGGCCGAGGTAGTGGAAATATAAATCTGATGGTTCTCAAAGGCATGGACAGTGACTTCTCCGCGGACATTTTTGATACCGAAAGTCAGGATATTAGGCAAAAAATCCTCTATTTGAGAGAAAATAGTCACATCAGGATAACTCGCTAGTTCATCATGAATGATTTGTTTCATAGCCAATAGCTGCTTTTGTCCTGCATCAAACTTATCCATAACAAGGCGTAAGGCTTTGGCTGTCGCTGCAATACCTGCTACATTTTCTGTTGTGGAGCGCTTGTCTGATTCCTGACCACCACCTGTCAAAAGCTGGCTGATTTTCTTTCCTTCCTTAGCATAGATAAAACCGACACCTCGGACAGAATGAAACTTATGACCAGAAAACGTTGCAAAATCCACGCGTTCTGTCAGATAATCAGTAATAGGCATTTTTCCAAGAGCCTGAACAGCATCTACATGGAAACTAATAGTTGGACGGTCTGCCAATAGCTGAGAAATCTCTCTAATAGGTTGAATAGAACCAATTTCATTATTGGCTGCCATAATCGAAACTAAAATAGTATCCGGACGAAGCAGACTAGCTAGTTTTTCCATGTCTACAAAGCCAGTCTTGGTTACTGGAGCTAAATCTATCTCAAACCCTTGGCTTTGAAGCCAAAGAGCTGATTCCTTGACAGCTGGATGTTCAATGGAAGACACAATGATATGTCTACCTAAGTGTGCCCGTTCAAAAGCCACCCCTTTCATCACCCAGTTATCCCCTTCTGTCCCACCGGATGTAAAAAATATTTCAGTTGTTTTTTTTCCCAGTAAATCCGCAATCTGCTTACGAGATGCTTCCAAAATACGGCTAGCTTGACTTCCCAAGTTATGTAAACTGGATGGGTTGCCCCAAACCTTGGTTGCTACCTCAGTATAAGTCCTCAAAACTTCTGGATAGACCTGAGTCGTCGCTGCATTATCAAAATAAATCATACTTATCTCTTCCTCACTCACAACAATAGTCCTATTCTACCATGTTTTGAAATTGAATACCAATACTTTGAAATACTTTTCTCCCTCAAATAAAAAGCAGGGTTATCCTGCTTCATCTATAATATATCTCTTAGAGCTAGCAAATCATCCCTGCTAGTTGACCAAGAAGTGGCTAGACGAATCACTGTGTGGTTCGTATCATATTTTTCCCAAAAACTATAGACTAAACCAGCTTGTGACAGTATCTCCAATTGGCTATTTTCAAGAATGATAAATTGTTGATTAGTGGGAGACTCCAAGTAAAAACGATAGTTTTTTTCTCTTAAAATAGCCTTCAATTCTTTTGCTAACTCTATTGCATGCTTACCCAAATCGAAATAAAGATTATCCGTAAACAATCGATCAAACTGAACTCCAATCAAACGTCCTTTGGCCAAGAGAGCACCATGTTGTTTAACGATTGATGAAAAATGCTTGGGCTGATTATTTTTTGTAAAAACTACTGCTTCTCCAATCAGAGCCCCCATCTTGGTTCCACCGATATAAAAAACATCTGTCAATTCAGCAATAGTGGGCAAATCAAGATCTGTATCGGCTGCTAAACCATAACCTAGGCGTGCCCCATCCAAGAAAAGAGGAATGCGGTAGTTATGGCAAATCTGTGAAAGACGCTCTAACTCCTCCCTAGTATACAAAGTTCCGTACTCAGTTGGATGGGAAATATAAACCATACCTGGAAAGACCATGTGCTCATGATTATTATCTGCATAAAAATCTTCTATAAATTGCTGGACATCAACAGGGTTTAGTTTGCCCTCTACATGAGGCAATGTCAAAACCTTATGGCCAGAAAATTCGATTGCACCAGCTTCATGACTGGAAATATGACCTGTTTCTGCTGCTAGCACTCCCTCATAGGATTTCAAGAGAGTATCGATGACCAACTGATTAGTCTGAGTGCCCCCTGCTAAAAAAGTGACTTGAGCATGCAGACATTGACTAACCTGACGAATTTTATCAATCGCACTCAGAGTGTATTTATCCGTTCCATAACCAGATAGGGATTCCAGATTGGTTTGGGATAAGGCTTCTAAAAGTGCTGGATGAGCGCCCTTATTATAATCATTTTCAAAATGCAACATGTATAACTCCCTAAAAAATTGGTTCACAAAATAATAAAAAGCAGAAAAGGTCTAGCCCCTCCTGCCTGTCTACTTGATAAATCCACCCTGAGGGAATCGAACCCCCATCTCAAGAACCGGAATCTTGCGTGATATCCATTACACTAAGGGTGGAAAAGGCAAAAGAAAACAAAGTTCTTCCACCAATCAATGGGAAAGGCTGGGAAATCAATCCAGCCCACCATTTTTTACAATTCGATATCGCCGAATAAATCAGCCATTGAGAAACCAGTTTGAGTTTCTGGCAACTCAAAATCACGTTTTTCTTCACGTTTTGGACGACGTGGACGAGGAGCACGTTTCTCAGATTTTTCTTCACCTTCAGCTGGAGCTGGACGCTCTTCCAAAGCTTTGATAGAAAGAGACACACGTTCATCAGCAGCGTTCACTTCAAGAACTTTAACTGTCACTTCTTGACCAACAGTCAAAGCATCCTTTGGATTTTCAACACGTTTGTGTGAAATTTGTGAAATGTGAACCAAACCATCAATACCTGGCAATACTTCTACGAAAGCACCAAAGTCAGTCAAGCGTTTCACTTTACCCTCAATGACATCACCTTGAGCCAATTTTTGCTCAACGCCATCCCATGGACCAGGCTGTGTTGCTTTAAGGGAAAGAGATACACGACCTTCTTCCTCATCAATAGCCAACACTTTCACTTCAACTTCTTCACCAACTGTTACTACTGATTTCGGTGAAACGTTGCGCTCATGTGATAATTCAGTCAAGTGTACCAAACCATCTACACCACCAAGGTCGATGAAAGCACCAAAGCTAGTGATACGTGCAACTTTACCTGTTACAACTTCACCAACAGCCAACTTGCTAAATACTTCTGCACGTGCTGCAGCTGCTGTTTCTTCAACAACATCACGACGTGACAAGATAAAGCGGTTTTCAGCTGGATCAACTTCCTTGATTTTTGCATCAAATTCTTGACCAACAAAACGCTCAGTATTACGAGTAAAGCGGCTATCAATCATTGAAGCTGGGATAAATCCACGAAGACCTTCAAATTCAACTGAGAGACCACCTTTAACAGCTCGTGTCACTTTGACATTGACAACTTCACCTTCACGGCCAACTAGTTTGTCCCAAGCCTTGCGTGCTTCTAAACGTTTTTTCGATACAAGATAGGTAACAGTGTCAGTATCTTTACCAACAACTTGACGAAGAACAAGTAATTCAAGTGTTTCGCCAACTTTAACAAGCTCGTTGATATCTGCATTGCGGTCGTTTGTCAACTCACGAAGAGTAAGGACACCCTCAACACCAGTTCCTGCAATCGCTACATTCGCTTGACCAGCATCAACGGTCAATACTTCAGCAGTTACTACATCACCAGGTGTAACCTCATTTACACTGTTCAACAAATCTTCAAATTCGTTCATTAAAAAAAACCTCCGACAATCAAGTCTTTCGACTTAACATAAAATATATTTTATTTAAGGCACACGCAAGGACAACAATATTTAGCTTCTTTGACGAATTAGAGGGGACTCTAATACCTTTACTGGGGTAGCTGGATTCGAACCAACGCATGAGGGAGTCAAAGTCCCTTGCCTTACCGCTTGGCTATACCCCAAAACATTTTTCTAAGACAGTATTCTGAAATGAACTCGGGCTAAACGCTGTGTAAAAAAGATAAGTTGCCTAGCAAATCAGGATTTGCTGTCAACTTCCTATTTTTACTGTACGTTTGACACCCTTAGTATCTTAGACATGGAGAGAGAGGGATTCGAACCCCCGAACCCGAAGGAGCGGATTTACAGTCCGCCGCGTTTAGCCTCTTCGCTATCTCTCCATAACACTAACAGTCATTATTTTATCACAAAATACTGACTAAAACAAGTGTTTAATGACTTAAATTGTAATTTTCAATAATATTTCCGACAGCTTTTTCTAAATTTTTATAAAAACTTTCGGCATTTGCATTTTTAAGGACGGCAAAATTATTTTCTGATAGCTCTGCTACTTCGCCGATGACTTTCTTACCAATCGTGAGACGATAACCATTATACTTTTGACCATTAGCCTCAACTATCGCATCCTCAATCTGGATTTCAATTTTTTTATCTTTTCTACTCATAATATACCTCACTTTTTCCATTTTACCGAAAAAGAAAAAAGCTTGCAAGTACAAGCCTCTTCAAGTTAATCAACTATTACAATCCAGCCCTCTGGTGCTTCGATATCACCAAACTGGATACCGGTCAGTTCATCATAGAGTTGTTGGGTGACTGGCCCTACTTCCGTTTCGCTATAGAAAACGTGGAAAGTATCTCCGTTTTGAACACCTCCAATAGGCGAAATAACTGCAGCAGTTCCACAGGCTCCTGCTTCGGTAAATTTTGCTAGATCATCTACAAAAATATCGCTTTCGATAGCCTTTAGACCGAGCCGCTTTTCTGCTAAATAAAGTAGAGAATATTTAGTAATGGATGGCAAGATAGATGGGCTAATTGGGGTGATAAATTCGTTGTTAGCTGTAATACCAAAGAAATTGGCAGATCCGACTTCTTCAATCTTGGTATGGGTTGCTGGATCCAAATAAATAACATCTGAGAAGCCAGCCTTCTTGGCCTGATCGCCAGGGAGCAGACTAGCTGCGTAATTTCCACCTACTTTTGCTGCCCCTGTACCATGAGGTGCAGCGCGATCGTACTCATCTTGAATGAGGAAGTTGGTTGGAACCAGACCGCCCTTGAAATAATTTCCGACAGGCATGGCAAAAACAGTAAAAATATACTCATCTGCTGGTTTGACACCGATGATGTCACCCACACCAATCAAGAGTGGGCGGAGATAAAGGGTACCTCCAGTGCCATAAGGTGGTACATAATCCTCATTAGCCTTGGTCACTTGCTTACAAGCCTTAATAAACATATCTGTTGGAACCTGAGGCATGAGGAGACGGTCAGCTGTGCGCTGGAGGCGCTTAGCATTTTCATCTGGACGAAACAGTTGAATCACACCTGACTTAGTCCGATAGGCCTTTAGACCTTCAAAGGCTTGCTGCCCATAATGAAGAGCTGGTGAACTTTCAGAGATATGAAGAGTCGCATCATCCGTCAATCTTCCCTCTTCCCACTGACCATTTTTATAATAAGCAATGTAACGATAAGGTAATTTCATATAAGAAAATCCGAGGTTTTCCCAATCAAGTTCTACTGGCATAAGCTCACTCCTTTTGATTTGTGACTATTGTACTCCTTTTTGATAAAAAAATCAATTAAATGTTCAGAATATTCAATAAAAATTATTTTTCTTATAAACCAATCTTGATAATCCGATCAATGGAGGTCACTGTGGGATTGATACGATATTTGAAGGAAGAGGACTCAAAGAGTAAGTAGATAGACTGGCCATCCACCACAATTTGTTGCATATAGGGAGGGGCAATTAGCTCAGCCTGTAAATTATCCTTTTCTTCAAAATCTGGCAACTTTTCTAGACCAGGATTTTCAAAAAACAAGAGTTTTGAATCCTTGTTACCATAGGACTGTGAGAAGAGAATCTGATTGCCCGCTATCGCTACCCCCTGAACTTGCTCTGGAGTATCGACTACTTGTTGAGGCTGATAAGTGTCTTTTTCATTATCTTGTCTCACAGGCAGACCATCAGCATCCAACTCAAAAATACCTAAGTGTCCCTGTTCTTCCTTATCAAAATAACCAACCAAGAGACGTCCCTCATGGTAAGCCATATAAGATGATTTTTCAATCTGGGCTAGATTGTATTGGTGTTCAAAAGTTATTTCTTTTTCCGACTTACTGAAATCTTCTTTTTGAAGAGTATCAAGACTCAAGGCTGAAATTTGTGAGGCGCTCTTATCATCTGTCGTTGTAACCCACAAGCGTTTCTGCTGATTATCATAGGCCAAGCCTCCAACATGGCTTGTGGTAGGTAGTACGATAGTTTTCACATAGTCTCCTGTTTGTCGATCCAAAATCCAAAGTACAGAATTGTGCGAATAGCTCATACTATAAGCAGAAATAACCACATAATCTTCTACAAAACTAAGCCCTTGTGGAGTCATATCTTCTGTCTGATCAGCCTCTCCTTCATCTTTTCCTTCAGCTTTTATACTACTTGTCTGAACCAAGCCTGGAATCGTAAAAGTTTCTTTATCAGCAGGGATTTTCTGATAGAGTTTTGGATAATATTCCTCTAATTCTGAAAAGAACTCATCCATCTTTTTACTAGCTGCATTAGTATTTGTTCCAGCTTCTTCCTTATAGCTTGTTCCATTAAACAGCTTCCACCCATAAAAAGATAGAAGGGCTATCCCCACTAAAACTACCCCATATATCCACTTCTTTTTCATCTCCATACCTATCAACATTCCCAAATTAGTTATCAATATAAGAATGTTTCCTTTCCAATAAAACAGTATACAAAAAAGACTGCCTCATGGCAATCTTATTGTCTAGATGAATTGGTACGATTGTCCTTGATTCTAACAACCACCCTAAATTGGCGTTCGGGATGATTATCTGGCCTTACCATTTGAATGCGGGCTTCAAAAATGTCTCCATGTCCAAAATAGAGTAATTTAAAAAGTATAGAGTTATGAACCGATGGGACATAACCAATCTTTACATTATCGAAAAAAACAGCAACTGCTTTTGGATCGTAGCTATTCTCCGGTTCTGCCTTTAGCACTACTGGAGCTCCTAACTTTAAATCATCAATAACATCCAGCCCATCATAATAGGCAAATGCTGCTAAATGAAAATCCAGAAAATGACGACTCGGTTCAAATCCATTGACAACATGTTCCATATCAATCCACCTCACTGTATTCTATTTCTAATTATAAAATTATTATACCATATTTTCTCTTAAAAAATAAAAAAAGACTGCTTTTGCAATCTTTTTCTACTTCACCCTCGCTGCAAAGACACCTTGGTCGGAAATACTATCAGAAATGAAGCTACCATTACTAGTTCTTTCAGATAGACTAAGATGAGTCAAGTTGACTTCTTCGATTTGACCAGTTAGACTTTGAACCTGAAGAATTTGCTGTTTTTCTTCCACTTCGGTTGCAAATAGATCAAGCTCGGCACCACCATTTTCTGCAAAGACTGGTCCTGCTAGGAAAACACGGTGCGGTTTCGCTTTCAATTCACGAAGAACTTGAAGGCCTCGACCGGCCCGCTTAGCCTGAGGTAAGTCAGTGATGGACATGCGCTTAAGACTACCACGCTGGGTCAAGATATACATAGATTTGGTATTGGCTATAAATGCACTCACAAGCACATCATCTCCTTTGAGGTTGATGGCTTTCACACCCGCAGCCTTAGCTCCGATAACAGGCACTTCTTCGATATTAAAGCGAAGAGCATAGCCATTGTGAGTGACGAGTACAACATCGTCTAGAAGAATTGGCGCAACTGCTACAAATATATCCGTATCATCCTTAAGCTTTCCATACTTGAGAGATTTCGATTTGTATGTCCGCCATGGAGCAAATTCCTTACGTTCAAAACGTTTGATTTGTCCCAGTTTAGTCACTGCAAAGTAGGTCTGTCCTGCAAAATCATCCACAACTTCAGCATACAGAATCTGTTCTTCATTGCCATATGTGGTAATCGTTTGTGATAAATGCTCTCCAATATCCTTCCAACGGATGTCAGTTAACTCATGAATAGGACGGTAAATGACGTTACCCAAATTTGTAAAGATGAGCAAATGCTGAGTGGTTTTAGCTTTTTCAAGGAAAATCAACTCATCTTCATCCCGTTTGCCCAATTCATCCAGAGCAGAAGAATTGAAGGAACGAGGACTAGTGCGTTTAATATAGCCGCCTTTGGTCAGGCTAACAAAAGTTTCTTCCTCAACAATCAAGCTAGCAGTATCAATTTCAATAACTACGGCTTCATCCTGCAATTCACTGAGTCGGTCTGATGCAAATTTCTTTTTGACGTCACGCAGTTCACGCTTCATGACATTGTACATAGTTCGCTCATCTCCGATAATGGCTGCAAGGGTCGCAATCAAATCCCTTAGGTTGGCTTCTTCATTTTCCAAGGTAACAATGTCCGTATTGGTTAGACGATACAATTGCAGGGTTACGATAGCTTCAGCCTGTTCTTCTGAAAATTCATAGCTGACTTTCAAGTTTTCCTTTGCATCAGCCTTATTTTCCGATGCTCGAATGAGGGCAATAACATCATCAAGGATGGATATCACTCGAATCAAGCCCTCCACGATATGAAGACGCTTTTCTGCCTTCTCCTTGTCAAACCTAGAACGAGCAAGAATAATGTCCTTACGGTGGGCAATGTAGCTCGACAGCATAGGAATAATCCCTACCTGACGTGGTGTATAGTTGTCAATAGCCACCATGTTAAAGTTGTAATTGATTTGCAAATCAGTGTATTTGAAGAGGTAATTGAGAATGGTCTGCTCATCTGCCTCTTTTTTCAACTCGATGGCAATACGTAGACCATCTCGGTCTGATTCATCACGCACTTCCGCAATACCAGGAACTTTGTTGTTAACACGGACATCGTCAATTTTTTTCACCAGAACAGCCTTATTGACCTCATAAGGAATCTCCGTCACAACAATCTGTTTCTTGCCACCCTTAAGGTTTTCAATTTCAGTTCGGGAACGAACGACTACGCGCCCTTTACCTGTTTCATAGGCCTTACGAATCTCTTCACGCCCCTGAATGATTGCCCCAGTCGGGAAATCTGGTCCAGGTAAAAATTCCATGAGTTTATCCAACTTAGCCGAAGGATGGTCTATCATATAGACAACTGCATCGATGACCTCAGCTAGATTGTGAGGTGGAATATCTGTTGCATAACCAGCTGAAATCCCTGTCGCCCCATTGACGAGAAGATTTGGAAAGGCTGCTGGCAAAACGGTTGGTTCTTTTTCCGTATCATCAAAGTTCCAAGCAAAAGGTACCGTGTTTTTTTCGATGTCTTGTAGGAGAAAACCTGCAACTTCAGAAAGACGAGCCTCCGTGTACCGCATCGCTGCTGCCGGATCTCCATCCATCGAACCATTGTTTCCATGCATCTCAATCAAGGTTTCCCGGTTCTTCCAATCCTGAGACATGCGAACCATGGCATCATAAATCGAAGTATCTCCGTGTGGGTGGAAATTCCCCATCACATTACCGACAGACTTGGCTGATTTACGGAACCCTTTTTCAAAAGTATTGCCATCCTTGTTCATAGAATAAAGGATGCGGCGCTGAACGGGCTTCAGACCGTCACGAATATCTGGCAACGCTCGCTCTTGAATAATGTATTTGGAGTAGCGTCCAAAACGCTCTCCCATGATGTCCTCAAGGGACATATTTTGAATATTACTCATAATATCCTTCTTTATTTTTTCTTTTTTGAAAACTTCTCTCAGTCACATCTTCTAAACTAAGTGCTAGTTGAGTGTTTGTTCTTTCATCTGTTTTTTCCACTGGCGATAGTCTTCAATATCTTTGTTGACCCAATTCCAGCAAGTTGCGATTACTAAGGCATCGTCCACCTGGCCTAAAAAAGGAATCCAGTCTGGAATAACATCGATCGGTGACAGAAAATAAATCAAGGCACTAATGATTGCCAAAATTGTTTTTTTCGGAACCTTTGTGTAGTCTTTTTTCCAATAGCTTCGCACCATACTGATAAGAATAGGGATAGACTTAAATTCTTGCCCAAGAAAAGGAATCCACTTTATTTTCTTTTCTATCTTTTCTAAAAAAGGCTCCATTTTAGAATCATCTTTTAAGAGATTTTCAGCCTTTTTATATCTTTTCTGAATTTCTTCAACCGCTTGCTTTTTACTAAACTTCTGTTTGATTTTTTTCATACAATTTTCTCAAAACTTTCTAAACATAATGAACATTTTTTGCCTTAAAAAATAGTTTGTTCTTCCAAAGTAAACTTTACATTATCCTCAATCCACTTCCGACGAGGTTCGACCTTGTCACCCATAAGGACGTTGACTCTGCGTTCAGCACGGGCTAAGTCTTCAATAGTCACACGGATGAGTGTTCTGGTTTCAGGATTCATAGTGGTTTCCCAAAGTTGATCGGCATTCATTTCACCAAGACCCTTGTAGCGTTGAAGAATAGCTCCCTTACCAAATTCTTTACGCAGGTCTTCCAATTCACCATCTGACCAAGCATAGGCAATCTTTTCAGATTTCCCTTTACCCTTAGACATCTTATAAAGAGGAGGAAGAGCGATATAAACACGTCCTGTCTCAACAAGTGGTCTCATATAGCGGTAAAAGAAGGTCAAAATGAGTGTTTGGATATGAGCTCCATCTGTATCCGCATCAGTCATAATAATAATCTTATCATAATTGGATTCTTCAACATTGAAATCAGCTCCTACTCCTGCTCCGATGGTGTAAATCATGGTGTTGATTTCTTCATTTTTCATGATATCGGCCATTTTGGCCTTTGCAGTATTGAGAACCTTACCTCGTAAGGGGAGGATGGCTTGGAACTTACGGTCACGGCCCTGTTTAGCAGAACCACCGGCAGAGTCACCCTCGACCAAATAAAGCTCATTTCTCTGCGGATTTTTAGACTGGGCTGGAGTTAGCTTCCCTGATAGAAGACCTTTATCCTTCTTATTTTTCTTACCGTTACGGGATTCGTCACGCGCTTTACGGGCAGCCTCACGAGCATCACGGGCCTTGATTGCCTTGCGAATCAGATTAGAGGCAACTTCACCATTTTCCAAGAGAAAATAAGTCAACTTCTCAGAAACAATACTATCGACGATTGGTCGAGCCAAAGGGGAACCCAACTTATCCTTGGTTTGCCCTTCAAATTGCAAGTGTGCTTCGGGGACTAGGAGAGAAATGATGGCGGATAGGCCTTCGCGGTAATCTGATCCATCCAAGTTTTTATCCTTCTCCTTTAGCAAACCCGTTTTTCTAGCGTAGTCATTCATGGCCTTGGTGATTGCTGATTTGAGACCCGTTTCATGAGTACCGCCATCCTTTGTACGGACATTGTTTACAAAGGAGAGAATGTTATCCGAAAAACCATCATTGTACTGAAGAGCTACTTCTACCTGAAAACCTTGATCTTCACCAGTGAAAAAGATAACAGGAGTCAGAGTTTCCTTATCTTCGTTCAAATATTCAACAAAATCCTGAACACCATTTTCATAATGAAATTCTTCTTGCTGAACGTCTTCTGAGCGCTTGTCTGTCAAGGACATAGTAACATTCTTCAGCAAGAAAGCTGATTCTTTGAGTCGTTCAGCAATAGTGTTAAATTTAAAATCAATGGTAGAAAAAATTGTCTCATCTGGCATGAAGGTCACTGTTGTACCAGATTTTGATTTTGGTGCTGTACTGACTTTTTCTAGTCCTGTCACTGGCTTACCACCATTTTCAAAGCGCTGCTTGTAAACCGTGCCATCCCGTGTAATTTCTACCTCAAGCCAGCTGGACAGAGCGTTTACTACTGAGGAACCTACCCCGTGTAGACCTCCAGAGGTCTTGTAGCCTCCCTGACCAAACTTACCACCAGCATGAAGGATGGTAAAAATGACCTCAACCGTTGGAATCCCCATCGCATGCTGGCCGACTGGCATTCCACGACCGTGGTCTGACACAGTCAAGCTACCATCTTTATTAATGATTACATCAATGCGATCGCCAAATCCAGATAGGGCCTCATCAACCGCATTATCAACGATTTCCCAAACTAGGTGGTGAAGTCCTGTACCATCAGTTGAACCAATATACATTCCCGGTCTTTTACGGACAGCATCTAGACCTTCCAACACCTGAATGGCATCATCATTATAATTATTTACGTTAATATCTTTTTTGGACATTCGATCCTCCAAATTTTTCATCCTTACTATCTTACCAAAAAAACACAATAAACGCTATAAATAAAGGCTTTGTCTACTTAATTTTGATAATTGAAATCAACGGCTATCAAGCTATTTCTATCGGATGTATCAATCTACAATAACTATTTTCCTGCAACGTATGTTGCATTTCCCTTCTATGTGGTATAATAGAAAAATGGTCATGAATTTTTTATTTTTAATCATTGCTTATTTACTGGGTTCTATCCCATCTGGCCTCTGGATTGGCCAGGTCTTTTTCAAGAAAAACTTACGAGATTATGGCTCCGGAAATACAGGAACAACTAACACCTTTCGGATTTTAGGTCCTAGCGCTGGCATCCTTGTCTTTGCTATTGATTTCCTCAAAGGAACCTTGGCTGTTTGGCTACCCATTGTTTTTCACGCTAATGGATGGTCGCCTATTGTCTTTGGTTTGGTAGCCGTTCTTGGCCATACCTTTCCACTCTTTGCAGGCTTCAAAGGTGGCAAGGCAGTAGCTACTTCAGCTGGTATGCTCATGGGCTTTTCACCAGTCTACTGTCTCTTTTTATTAGCTATTTTCTCTATCACTCTCTACTTAAGTTCTATGGTTTCTCTATCTAGTGTCGTCTCAGCTGGTTTTGCTATCATCACCGTTATCGTCTTCCCAGCCTTCCACTTTATTTTGCCAGAATATGATTTTCTCTTCACAGTTATCATTGTTTTCCTAGGGGCATTTGTAATATTACGTCATCGGGAAAATATTATTCGTATTCAGCAAAAAACAGAAAACCTAGTACCTTTCGGACTGAACCTAACAAAACAATCACCCATAAAAAAATAAGGAACTCTCAAGAGTTCCTTATTTTTTTGTTTCATTGACTTGATAAACTACCCTGCCTTGGCAAATAGTGTATTTAACCTGGCCTTTGAGCTGGTCCCCGATGAAAGGTGAATTGCTTGCCTTAGAAGCAAAGTTAGCCGATACCGTACGGTCTGCATCTGGATCAAAAATAACCAAATCAGCAGGTCCTTTTTCAACCAGATAACCAGCATTCAGGCCATAAAGCTTGGCTGGATTGATGGTCATTTTTTCCAAAAGTTGCGAAAGTGTCAGGTGACCAGGTTCAACTAAATAGGTCAGTCCCAGTGAGAGCGAGGTTTCCAATCCCGTCATTCCGGATGGTGCTTTGGTCACATCAGCCACATTTTTTTCATCTACATGATGCGGCGCATGATCAGTAGCAATAACTGAGATAACACCAGATTTGAGACCTTCGATGACAACTAAGCGGTCTGATTCCAGACGCAGAGGTGGGTTCATTTTTGCATTGGCACCTTTGGTTAAGAGCAAGTCTTCTGTCCTCGAAAAATGCTGAGGAGCTGCCTCTGCTGTCACCCTAGCACCTAAATTTTGGGCAAATTCTACTACCTTCACAGACTCAGCCTTGGAAAGATGTTGGATGTGGACTTTGGCTCCTGTTTCATAGGCAATCATCACATCACGCGCCACCATGCTGTATTCGGCTACTCCAGTTGCCCCACAAATATGAAAATGTTTTTTCGCTACTTGCTCATTCAATCCCAGAACACCATTCAGATTTGGATCTTCCTCATGGAGACTGAGCAGTACATCGTGTTTCTTAGCCAATTGCATAGCATCCCGTAGGACACCCGCATTGGTCAAAGGAATACCATCATCCGAAAAAGCAACAGCTCCATTTGCTAATAGTCCTTCAAAATCAGTGAGATTTTCCCCATCAAATTCGTTGGTGATAGTCGCCACAGTATGAACATGGATATCTTCCTTAGCAGCTGAAGTCAGAACTTCCTTGAGGGTTTCAACTGTCGAAATAGTCGGTGTGGTGTTAGCCATCATAACCACTGAAGTTACTCCACCTGCTGCAGCTGCCAGAGAACCCGTATGGATATCTTCCTTGTGGGTCTGACCAGGCTCACGAAAATGAACATGAACATCAACCAGACCAGGTGCTACAACCAAGCCAGTTGCATCAATAACCTGAGCATCGGGAACTTCGATACCTTGCCCGATTTGCAGAATCTGATCATCTTTTAGTAACACATCTGCCACTTGATCGAATTGTGATTGTGGGTCGATAACACGACCGTTTTTGATGATGAGCATGTATTTCTCCTTTACACTTTTTCCGATTATACTGGTTATTGAAGCTTATTTTGAATAAAATCAGCTAAGTTCATCGTATGATTGTACTTGATAGAAGCGCGCTTGTCTTTTTCGAGAATAGTCTCCGTTAGATTTAAACCGTTGATAGCTGCTAAAGCCACTGCATAATGGATGATATCTGCAATTTCCGTTGCTAGCTCTTGATCTAAATCATCCTTATCTTGAGCTTTTCGGCCGGAACGCTGATTCAGTACTTCAGCCACTTCACCGACCTCTTCTACTAATTTCATAAAGAGACTCGTTTCTACACCATTGGAGTGAATCGCATAGTGCTGTGCTAAATATTCCTGCAAATCTGTGATGTTAACCTGCATATTAGTCTCCTATTCATAAAATCTGACACTGGACTCAACCAGTCTATCTTTCTGATAACTAAACTTAGCTGAAAAGAATGGTTTGTCTTCCAGTAGCCATTTCATAAAAGTATAATCCCCCTCCCAGGTCGGTTTGTTGGGAATCTCTTCGTAAGGTACCCACTCCAAGGTTCCTTCTTTACAATCAATGAGGTCTCCCTCGAAGTCTGTAATCTTGAAAACATAGGTGTACCAGTCATTATCAGGAGTAAATTCTGGAAAGGTGATGATGCCTTTTAATTTCAACTCCTTAACTGTCAAACCTGTTTCTTCTTTGATTTCTCGGATAGCACAGTCCTCTGGTGTTTCTCCCGCTTCTAGCTTACCACCGACTCCAATCCATTTTCCTGCATGGACATCATTCGGTTTTTTATTGCGGTGGAGCATCAGCCATTCCTTACCATTATCCACATAACAAATCGTTGCTAATTTTACCATGGACACCTCATTTCAACCAATCAATAGGAGCTTCTTGATGTTTCAGCAAAAAATCATTTGTTCTTGAAAATGGTTTGCTTCCGAAAAAGCCACGATAGGAGGACAAAGGACTAGGATGGGGAGACTCAATTATCAAGTGGTGTTTGTTTGTAATCAAAACTTTTTTTCTGCGTGCATAGCCACCCCAGAGAATAAAAACAACTGGCCTATCAAGGTCATTCACCAAGCGGATAATCGCATCTGTAAAAGGCTCCCAAATCATACCTGCGTGACCATTTGCTTGGCCTGCAGGGACCGTCAAACAGGCATTGAGCAGAAGAACACCTTGCTCAGCCCAAGAGGTTAAATCGTGGTGATTGCGTGGTCCGACATCATCTGCCAACTCTTTGAGAATATTTTGCAGTGAAGGCGGAGCTGGTAGGTCATTTGGAACTGAAAAAGACAGCCCTTGAGCCTGTTTGGGACCATGATAGGGATCTTGCCCCAAAATAACTACACGTACATTCTCTAAATTGGTTTTCTGTAAGGCGGCAAAAACCTTATCCTGTGGTGGATAAACTGTCCCTTGCTGGTAAACCTGACCCAAAAAAGCCTTGATGTTTCCATAATAGTTCTCAGGTAAATAGGTCTTGATAGCATCATGCCAGGCTGAGTGTTGCATGAAATCTCCTTCTCATCATCTGTATTAAAATACTTTTTCTCTGGTCATTCTAGACCAATTACTACTATTACTATATCAAAAAACACAACCAATATCTACTGTCCCGTTAAGTAGTAAAGGCGCAGTAACACTGGCTACGAATGACAAGTGGTCGATTATAAGCACTGGTAATATAGCGGAGAAAAAAAGCTAGAACCTCTTAAGACAATTCGTCAGTTCTACACTGTAGTGACAGACAGAACTTACTCTTATTGATATGAAATAAGAAGGGAGAACCCTTCTCTTCTTTAATCTTGCCAAGTTTCCTGGTTTTCCTTAAATTTTTTTAGGAGTTGTAGACCATCTGCATTGATATAGCCCTGCACCTTGGCAACCTTGATGAGTTCGCTATAGTTGGACAGAGTTACCAATTTTACTCCTGCATCACTAAAATTTTTAGTAGCCTTTGGGAGTTCGTATGTGAAAATAGCCACTACACCCAGTACTTCCGCTCCTTCACGTTCGGCTGCAGCAACTGCATCCAGAACTGAACCACCAGTAGAGATTAAATCCTCGATAACCACCATTTTCTGGCCCTTAACAATACGTCCCTCTACTTGATTGCCTGCACCATGGTCTTTTGGTTTACTACGAATATAGGCAAAAGGCAGATTCATACGGTCTGCAATAATAGCGCCATGTGGGATGCCCGCTGTCGCTGTACCCGCAACCACCTCCACATCTGGAAATTCTTCCTTGATTTTTGTCACAAAACCATCTTCAATCAAAGTTCTAGTATCTGGATAAGAAAGGGTTATCCGATTGTCTGTATAAATTGGTGATTGAATACCAGATGCCCAAGTAAATGGATTTTCAGGTTGCAAATAAACAGCCTTGATGTCTAAAAGGTGTGATGCGATTTGTGTAGCTAATGTCATCTTATCTTCCTACTTTCATTCTAAAAATTAAATCCGTGCACTTTCTCTATGGCCATCATAACGAACGACCTTATAGCCCCCAAAAAGGGCAGGTTCCATCCGCGAACCCTTGTTTCCTTTGTAACCTTTAAATAGAACATTTTTTGTAAAATGTTCTGTCTTTCCATCATCAATAACGATAGGTAAAACCATCTAAGAATATGTCTTTTGAAATAACCTTTCCCATAAATACCTCCTATATCTCCACTCTGTGAACCAAAAACTTCATCTAACGATTCCATTCATCTTTAATATCTCGATAGGCTTGAACAGGGTCATGAGCTTGTGTAATGGGTCTCCCCACTACGATATAATCACTACCAATCGCACGGGCTGCTGATGGAGTCATGACACGCTTTTGATCTCCAACCTCTGCTCCACTCGGACGGATGCCTGGTGTCAAACAGACAAAATCTGCAGGTGTGGCTTTTTTTATCAATTCTACTTCCTGAGCGGAACAGACAACTCCATCTAAACCTGCCTCGGCAGTCTTTTGAGCATAATGAACAACAGATTCTACCAGACTGGTTTGGATATTTTGAAATTCCTTCATTTGTTCCTCAGATGTGGAAGTCAACTGGGTGACCGCAATGAGTTTGGTTTCAGCTCCCAAACCATCTCTAGCAGCCTTCATCATCTCGACTCCACCAGCCGCATGAACATTTGTCATATCTACTCCCATTCTGGCTAAAGCTGCCATAGCTGACCGGACCGTATTGGGAATATCGTGGAGCTTCAAGTCCAGAAAAACCGAATGCCCTAGAGATTTGACATAACGAACAATCTCAGGACCTACTGCATAATAGAGCTCCATACCAATCTTGACATAGAGTTTTTCATCCGATGGGAAACGAGCCAGAAAAGACTTAACCTGATCAAAGGATGGAAAATCAAGGGCAATAATAGGACGAGTTTCTCTCATATTTTTCCTTTCAGACTTTCAATTTACATTACGACAACTAACGAACATGCTTCTCCACGTTCAAACTGCATCAATTTCTCTAAACAGCTACTCTGCTTTGGAATGTCAATCCTCAAGACACACAGAAAAGCCCCACCAAAAAGGCAAGGCTACACAAAATTTGGGTACACTGCACCCTTTTTCCTGTAGACCTTTGATGCCTCTCTGGACATGATTAAAGGTTATTTGATTACCACCATTGTAACAAGATGTCCCTCCAATGTCAAGGTAAAACAAAGGGTTAGAGTAATTGCAACAAGTCTTTCTTATGACCCAGACTCGTAAAATACCGAATAGATTTCCCCCATCCTAACAAGCTACAATCCTAATCGTATGATCTAAATAATCCATCATTTTTTCAAAATCAGAATAAGCGATGTTGAGAGTGGTGGAATTGATAAAGGGATGAAAACCAACTGTCAAAGAGCGATCTACATCCTCATCCACAACCACCTGAATCCTTTTATCCTTATCAAACATCAATCCAAAAGGTGTCACGGTACCTGCAGGAACATGGAGAAGCTCCTCTAATTGCTCATCACTGGCGAAAGACAAACGCTTCTCTCCTAAGCGCTCTGCTAAATCAGCTATATTGGCCTGTTTTTCATCGTGGAGAATAACCATGTAAAAGTGTCTGCTTTTCTTTGTTTTTAAAACCAGATTTTTAACCTGCTGGCCAGGAAGCGTAAAATCCAAATCTTGAACTGAAGTGATGGCCCGATGATCCAATCGCTCGTACGAAATATCTAGCTTTTTAAGCAAATCATAGGCTTGCTCTTCTTTTGCAAATACCATAGATTCCTACTTTCTAAGAGAATCCCTGACCTTACGACGCAAGGTCTCCAAATCTACAATGCCATACCTGTCCATGACAGATGGTAAATGTTCAATAATGGTTGGACAAGCATACGGATCTGTAAAATTAGCTGTACCCACACCGATCGCTGAAGCTCCAGCAATCATCATCTCAATAGCTGCTTCCGCCGAATCAACTCCACCCATCCCGATAATGGGCAAATCAGAAGCCAACGCCACCTGACGGATAAGCTTGAGGGCAACCGGAAAGATGGCTGGCCCAGACATACCACCTTGACCATTTGCAATAATCGGCTTTCGAGTCGCCAAATCATAGCGAGTACCAACCAAGGTATTAATCATCGTAAAGCCCTTGGCACCTGCTTCTTCCACAGCCTTAGCAACTGTAGTGATATCAGCCACACTGGGAGTCAATTTGACATAGACCGGAACAGCTGAGTTTTCTACACTAGCTTTTACCGCTGCATAGGCTAACTCCGGCACTTGGCCAATCAAGAGTCCTGCATTTCCATGATCTACATTGGGGCAAGAGATGTTTAGTTCAATAGCCTTGACATTTGGTGCCTGAGAAATCTTCTCAGACACATAAGCATACTCATCATTCGAAAAACCAGCTACATTGGCAATAATGGGCAATTCTGGATAATGCTTCTGAAGCCAAGTCAATTTGTCTGCCAGAACTGCATCAACACCAGGATTCTGTAAACCAATGGCATTGAGCATACCTGAAGGCGTCTCAGCTACCCGTGGTGTCGGATTACCAAAGCGAGCATGTTGCGTGGTAGCCTTAATCATGATAGAGCCCAACTTGTTTAAGTCATAGTACTTGGCATATTCTTGCCCAAAACCAAAGCACCCAGAGGCTGGAATAATAGGATTTTTCAGTTCCAAACCTGGTAATTTGATGGCTAAGCGATTTTTTATCATCATCCACCTCCTTATAAGATGATGCTACCTGTTGCAAATACAGGACCGTCCTCGCAGACTCGCTGATTGGCAGCTTGACCCTGATTGCGTAAAGGTACGACACAAGCATAACATGCTCCCATACCGCAGGCCATACGCGACTCCATGGAAAGGTAAGCATGAGGATGATCTTCAAATTTAAGATCTATATACTTTAGCATACCAGGAGCTCCACATGCATAGATGGCATCTGGATACCAGTTCAATCCCTCAATAACCGTTGAAACATAGCCTTTTTGCCCATAGGAGCCATCATCTGTGGTCACATAGACATCACCATAGGAGCGCAACTTTTCCTCCAAAATAACCGCATCCTTGGTCGCAAAACCGATAACAGAGGTAACGCTCAGCCCCTTCGCATGAAGCTGCTTAGCGGTCTCAACTAGAGGAGGAACTCCAATACCACCACCAATCAAGAGAACCCGCTGCCCCGACTCCAGAAAAGACAGATCAAACCCATTTCCTTGAGGCCCCATGGTATCCACCCTATCCCCTGCAACAAGTGTGGACAAAATGGCCGTTCCAGCCCTTTCTACACGGTATACAATCGTCACCTGCTCCTGTTCTTTATTTATTTCCGAAATAGAAATAGGCCGACGTAAAAGCTTGCTTGGGTCTGGCACACGCAGATGAAGAAATTGCCCTACTTCCATATCCCTCACCATCTCGCCTGCCAAAACCATCTCAAAAATCTTAGGTGCAATTTCCCGCTGACTGATAATTAGCAAATCTTCTTTTAGTAACTGCGGCTTTTCGTGACACTTTGCTTGCATAATCTTTCCTTCCATAAAAAAGAACCTCACCCCAAGGGCAAGGCTCATGAAAAGGGTAGAGTTCAAATAAATCCCAACCTTCAAGAAGACAAGGTCTTCCTGCACACTTCTCACTTTAATCCAGTCCACAGACCATCCACCTTGCCAGCCTCACAGGACTTCGTTAAAGGTACTACTTACCTGAATTATAGCCTAAAAAAGAGGAGAGGTCAAGGGAGGGATGGTTAAGCGAAAAACTTCTTTGACCACCTCCAAACATACAAGAGCGTAGAGGAAGCCGTTTCTGCGTATTTATCTACATCTGCTTATTTTTGTTTAGTTTGATATATTTCATAGGATAGAATACAAAATCAATATACGGTATCCTCTTGAAAATGCAGATTGCGAGTACGCTACCAAACCAACCTAGAGCTACCCCCACTATAATGTGTAACAAGGTACTATATACATTTAGTTTTAAAAGAATAATCCTCGATATAGATACGATAGGACCGTGTAATAAATAAACGATGATACTGTCTTTACCAATTGTTGTAAAATAGTTCCCTAAAAGCTTACAGGCACTTAATCTTGGGTAAATTGCAAAAGCCAGAAATACCGAAACTATAAATATCACACCCCAAAAATCTGGTCTAGTATATGAGATGTAATGTACAGGATTCGAATCGTTCCAAAAAATTAGAAAGACTATAATGAAAAATAATGTTGCAAAACTATATTGTAACCAATAGGTTTTGAGGTGTTTATCTAACTGACTTTGCTTCAAATAATAGCCAAGGATAAAGAACAGGGACCAAAGTGATAATTTTTGTAAAATATAACTATCAAAAGGCATGAATAATGCTAGAAGGAAACCAACAAATGAAATGACCAGTAATGTATGTTGACTTTTGACCTTAATACTAATAAATCCAAATACGATGTAAATCCACCAGAGAGTATATAGGTACCATGATACTCCAAATGGTTTTTGGTAAATATTGAGTAGGTCACTCAGTTTAGCCGCATCACGTACAGCTGATCCACCCAAGGTTTGAAGCGAAAATTGTATGATGGAGTAAAATAAATACGGAATGCCTAAAGTGATTATTTTTTGGAAGAGATAATCCTTGTATTGAACTATATTTTCTACTGGTTTGAAAAAATAACCAGAAAGGGCAAAAAACACTGGTATATGAAACAAATAGAAAATTTGTGTAAAGAACAAGAGTTGATGACTGTCTTGAGGAAATTGATTAGATTCAAATAACCCTAATATTACATGGCCGATTACTACCAATAACACTGTCAATCCCTTACCAAAATCAATCCACTCTATTCGTTCTTTCTTTCTTCCTACCATTATAACCAATCTCCTAAATATACAAAGCCTACAGCTATCTTCCGTAGACTTTTATTTTTAAAATACTTTTATTAGACCACTTGCATACTGTCAGATCGCAGTTTTGCGCCTTTCAATTAGGCATTTCCTATTTAGTTGGAAGTGCAAGAGTACAAAAATCGCCTATTGACCCAGGTCGATAATATCAAATTGATGATAAACAATCTTATCCTTCGGTGGCATTTCCATATACTTTTCGCCATAAAAGGAAACAAGAAACTCATGATACTTTTCAGGTGCATTGACTTGAATTCCTTCAAATTCCAATACGACCCCAGTTCCAAATACATCTGACCGAACCAATTCACCCAGCTTGTAAATACCTGGTAAGGTTCCTGCGTATTCTTCTGTCATATCATACTTCTTAAGAGTCTTGATATAGCGAGCCTGCGCACGCTCGTAGTTAATCATTGACTCGATATTAATCCGATTGGCCAAGCCAATAATAACCCTCTCAATCAACGGTCGATTTTTCTTATTCTGGTTCACAATCTTCTTAAACTGAGAAAGTTGTACCAGCATCCGATTCACCAAGTATCGTTTCTCATGAATAAAGCGTTTGAGACCTTTACCAGGCATCCCATCAATTGGAAAAATATCTAACCAAACGCTGGTCTCTGTTTTTTCATGCCCATAAGTAAATACAATCTTTGTTGTCTTATCTTGGACATTCATAAAAGCCTTCGTATGACTCGGTGTATTTTCATGAGTTACCAATTTGTAGGGAAATTCAAACTCATCTTGGAACAAGGATGCTAGGCGATCATAATCAGATCTAGGCATTCCAATATCAATATCATCATCCCAAGGAATGAAACCACCATGACGAACAGCTCCCAAAAGAGTGCCGGATATGATGAAATAGGTTAAATCATGTTCTTGACAGACCCTAATAAATTCCTTTAGAATCCCAATTCCTTTTTTTTGAATAATCCTTAAATTTTCTTGATTTTGATGTGTCATAGTTATTATTTCCTAGTTAAAATCTCTCTTAATTGACTACTGCTTGTTCCTTTGGTATATGGGAAATAGACTATCTCTACTCCTTTTTCACCTAGGACTTTTTCATAGTGATTAAACCGTTCAGTACCTTTATAATCACTTCCAACAAATAATTTATCAAAATGGAATTTCTCCCAAGACTCACTATCTTCTTTAGTAGACTGAGTTGCATGATCAACATACTTACAAGCCCGTACAATTTCCAACCTCTCTTCAAAGGAAATAAATGTTTCTTTTCCTTTATGAGAGGCATCCGCATGAACTCCGACAATGAGATAGTCACATTGTTGTTTTGCTCGCTTTAGGAGCTTCAAATGCCCAATATGAAAGAGATCAAATGTTCCTGAGAGGTAACCAACAACGATCTTTTTCTTCTCATCTAGCACCCGCCCAGAGCTTTGCAGATAGCGGTAGCTTTCTCGTCCAAACTGTGCTGGATCTGCATGATAGCGTTCAAGAACAGATTGATAAACTTCTTCAAACTCAGGAATAAAGAGGGTCTCATTTTGTTCAAGGTGCTTTAAGATTTCTTGGGCCAGTTTATAAACTAAATGTATATCGGTATGGGACGCTCCATAGTATCGTATTCTCGGGATTTTACCTGAAGATACTTCATCTGGAGATACTTCAAGAATGCGATTGGTTGAGCCGACCATCTCCAATTCAACATTGACACTCTCGATTAGATAATGGAGAGCTGCCTTTGAAGCACCATAGACTGAAAACAGTGGAGAGGAGATATGGCCAGCAATTGAAACCATAACGGCAGTTTTAAAGGACTCTTCTGCCACCATACGATCATAAAAATAATGGAGAATCTGAATGGTTGCCAGACTATTGACCTGAAGAAGGGACTCAATTTCCTTGGAACTGAGAGAGGCAAAATGCGCAACTCGATCAAATCCGGCAGCAATAGCAAGAATATCCACAGAGGGATTTTGTTTTAAATGGGAAAGCTCTGATAATCTGAGCTCCATCAAATCAATATATTGGTGACGATACTTGGTTTTATCCACCAGGTATTCCTCATCAGGAACTTGCATATCTAAAATATGGACGTAATAACCTTTTTCAATCAAAGAATTTGTAATTCCTAGACCAATTCCATTACTGCCGCCTATAACTACTGCTTCTTTCATACTTTTATACTTTCTTTTTCTTACAGCTCTACCAAGCTTCTTT
Source organism: Streptococcus minor DSM 17118 (assembly GCF_000377005.1). GTDB lineage: Bacteria > Bacillota > Bacilli > Lactobacillales > Streptococcaceae > Streptococcus > Streptococcus minor. Next base: position 141,077 of record NZ_AQYB01000033.1, on the reverse strand, counting down.
AATGTCGGAAAACCTTCAAATTAAAAAGTTGGAATTCCGTTCGGGTAAATCAATTTAATGATTGGGTAGATAAAATAATTTGTTTTTCGACACATGTTAATAAAGAACCCAACCTTTTTAACTGTAGGATGTTTGACAAAAAGATGGTAGAGATCCGGTGACAGCTCCTTTATTGAATCATCAAATTCTTTCAAGGCAGTCGCATTTTTTCTATTTATCGGTAAGAGCATAAAGGTCTTAATAGTGCCGTTGTAAATAGTCAGGGCTCGCATATTCAAATAGGCAATGTTATTATTGTTTTTTTGGTTTGATACAAATTGAATGATATCCTTACAAATCGAAACCATCATAGCCATATTTTTAATCCGAGATTCTTTGCTGACACTCTGGCCATCACGACCAATGCGGTACTGGTAAAGTGGCAGGTCTAAGAATTGAATCGTATCAACTTCTGAGAAGGGCATGGTGGAATAATAAATATCCGTATAAAATATTTTCTCAGGCAAGACTAGTTTAGACTTCTTCAAAACCTCAGTTCTATAAGCCATAGCCCACATACCAATTGGACGATTTAAATACAGCTCATTTAACTGATGCTCACCTGGTTGAAACATATCTCCATATGAGATTGTTTTAACACCTGCTCCCTCAACACATCTGTTGTAAGGGGTAATGAGAACATCACTTGAAATGGTTTCAATTTTTTCAAGGAAAGTATCCAGTGCTTGAGTATCGAACCAATCATCCCCATCCAGCAATTTAAAATATTTCCCAGTGGCATGCTCCATACTGTAGTTGACAGTGCTACCATATCCTCCATTCTCCTTATGTACAGGAATAACACTTTGAGGAAATCTTTCTTGATATTCTTTTGCGATTTCTAAGGTCCTATCCTGACCGCCATCATCGATTACAAAAATCTCCAATTTATCTATATTCTTTGCAGAAACTAAACTTTCTAATGTTTTCCCAATATACTTTTCCACATTGTATGCAGCAATTGATATTGTCAGGATTTTTTCGTCCAATTTTTATTTCTCCTATAAATATAATTGTGAATTACTCCCATTAAATTTTAAGAATCTGGGAACTTAATTTCCAAAATAATATGGGACTCCCTATCTTCAACATTTGGTATTTGCATGTAATCACCGTACATAATTTCCAAATATTTTTCAACATTGACAGGAACATTCCAATTGTAACCTTCAAACTCTGCTTTTCTTGTAAAAGTTAAATCTTTTCTATGAAATAGTTCCCCAAAATAATGTTTTCTACCTGATGGAACTGTTACAAATTTTGTATCATTGTTTTTACAAAGAGAATAGACTGCTTCTGTAATCTCTGTTGACTTTTTTAATGACAAAAAACTAATAAGAAAACCAAGAAATATTTTTATACGGAATGTCGTTCGCACTTCTCTATGTTCCCTCATTATTTCACGCATCAAAATCCTATTTTTATAGAAATTTCTACATGAGAGCATGAGACCCACACCCATGCACATTGTACCATGAATAAATCTCAATATCTTAGAATCAGGAGCGTTTTCAATCCAAAAAATATCAATAAAAAAACCTGATTCTTCAGTATCCATATCTTCTCTACCTCGAAGAATAGTTCCTTTTTTACGAATACGACCAATCGCCATACCGTATCCATGGGTATGAGCAGAATGTATCCAGTATCTATCCCCAAACTTTTTTTCGAAGCTTTGCAAGAATAATTCTCTTTGTCTCCCAAGAATAAAAATATCCATATCATCATCCCAAGGAATAAACCCTTTATGTCGAATTGCTCCAAGAGCACTCCCACCAGATAATGAATAGTAGATGTTTTCTTCTTCACAAACAGAAACAATATCCTCCATAATTGTTAGAAGCGATTGCTGATATCTTCTCAGTAAATCACCTTCTAAACGTATATACTTTTCATCACTAAATTTGATTTTTTTAAAAAGTGATACAGTTGATAATCCCATTGTCTCTCCTTAAACTATACTTAACAAAAACTACTATTACAAAACTTTTATACGAACTCGGCTAAATGTAACTGATTTTTCAAAAATTAGCGATGAAAATAGGAAAATAGTTGCAAAGATCAATACATTTGAAAAATTAAGTACACTTTCATAAAATCTATTTGAAAAGAACAACATTATCAAATCATTAAACAAGAAAGCAAATATCAATAGTCTGTAGTCTACAGCTGACTCCGAAATCGTCTCTCTTACTTTAGTATAGGTCCCAGTATAATACCAAGCAATGATTGAAATCAAAGGTACAATGCCCGAGTACCCAAAATCATACAAAAATTGGTAGAAGGTTGTATACACATTACCTAATCCATATTCCAGGCTATACCTTACAAAAGGTAAATCCAAGAAGTACCTTGGTAATCCAATCCTTGGTAAAATGAAATTATATGCACCAAAGAATGTTTGTTGTCCAAAATAGAGTTGATTAATTGGTAACTTATGTGTTTGAATAAAGACATCCAAATTATATAGTGGAGCACCTGTATAGATAAACAAATAATGAAACAGATTAGTAGTTGTTGATCTACCAAATATTTCTAAGGTTGCAATAAATAAAATCAAAACGATAAATCCCCAAAAGATTAACTTTCCTTGAATTCTCCTATTGATTTTAAAATTATTTCCCTTTCTTAATGTTAAAACATAATACAATACAGCTATAAAAGTAATCAACCTAAAGATAGTCGACCTACTTCCGCCTAAATACATATTCAACATTAAAAGAAAAATGGTGATAATTTGAGAAAAACTTATCTTTTTGCACACAATAAAATTATTAACAACTATATAAGTCGTTAAATAGCCATAAGCTACCGCTAAAATATTTAGCAAGTTGTGGTAACCTGGTAAAAACAGCCCTATTGCTTGATACCTTACTTGATTAAATTTTACTAGATTATCGTACAATGAAATTCTATCAGAAAGAGGTATTCCTGCTTGTCCTACGGCAGCAGAAAGCTGTGTTAGATAGCGATATTTTAAAACTAGAATAAAAAGAAATATAATAATAAAACCAATAGTTAATATCTGAGGTAGTTTGATATATCTGAGTTTTCTAGAACACTTTTTTATATTCTTAGATTCATTTAAAATATTTCTTTGTCTTTTGGCATAATACCAAAATGTAAAAGCAGTAAAAATAAAACAAGATGAAAGTAAAATAATAAAAGTTTCAAGATGAAATGTTAAATCAAGGTAATTCCCTACTAAAATACACATGATGCTCTGTGCTAGAAAGATTAAAGGAAAGACGACTGATGGATTTATTAAATCATTACCAGAAATTTTATAGTTTAATAATGTAAAAATCAGGCATGATGCCATTATTAAGTAAATCATAATTACCCCAATAATACTCCAGAGAGTGAAGCAGAGTATTAAAAACTGCTTCCATATTTTTTGCCAAGAAATTTTGCTTCAAGGAATGATTTCCCTTTTTTAAAAAAATTGACCTTTTCCATATACATGAATGGTACTTCTATTGTTTTTAGTTGTTGATGTGACAACCAAACATTAAACAGACATTCACTTACTCGGCCAAAAAGTCGAGCATCAAATGATGAATATCCATCAACATCTATTCTATTAAACAATTCATCAATGATAGGGAATAGCCACTCACAATATGTATCAGACAGAGGTTTGCTCATAATAAACATATTAAACATGTAGCCACTACGCTGACGCATAACTGCATCATAACTATCTAGATAATCAGGTTGTTGCTCTGCTAGAATCGTCCTAGTTATCTCCAAATGCCGTTTATCATGAGTATGTGCATAGTGAGAATATAAAGTTTCAATATAGTATTTTCTTTTTTTAGGAACAATAACCTCTGCTTGTTCTAATAAGTGTTCTATATCATTTTGATCCAGAATAACATCGTCAATGTCTAAGCCTTCAGTGAATCTTTGTGTTTTTTTTGAAAAATAGCGACGATAGTGTACTAGGCCAAGGTAATCGCAATCTAGGTTTTTCCAAGCCCAATAAAGACCCGTTAGTTCACTATAATAAGGGTTTCGCAACGAAATGTTTTCTCCTGTATTATCTGTTTGATACCCCAGTTCGGCCTTTCCTTCACTACCTACTTGAATAGGAAGATATAGTTTCTTATTTCGGGGCATCTGAAACTTCTTATGTGTTGCTATAATTAGCTTAATATTTTTCAATGAACTCCCCTCTATTTCACTTCATTTCTTACACACTGCAACGCTGCTGCAATGACTTGGTGCATATCATAATAGCGATAATGACCAAGTCGCCCACCGAAGATAACATTCCCTTGTTCTTCTGCCAATTGCTTATATTTCTTGTATAGATGATTGTTGCGCTCATTATTAATTGGGTAATAAGGCTCATCACCTTTAGACCATGTTTTTGAATATTCCTTAGTAATTATTGTTTTGGGTTGAGTCCCAAATTCAAAATGTTTATGCTCAATAATACGCGTATAAGGTGTGTCAGCATCTGTATAGTTCACAACCGCATTTCCTTGGTAGTTTTCTATGTCCAAGGTCTCTGTCTCAAAACGAAGGCTACGGTATTCTAGTTCACCAAGCTGATAGTCAAAAAACTGATCAATCATCCCAGTAAAGACAATTTTAGGATAGTTAGCAAGATATTCTTCCTTATGAGAAAAAAATCAGTTCCTGTCTCTACATCTATATTTTCATGATCTAACATTTTTTCAACAATTTGGGTATATCCTCCGATTGGTATTCCTTGATAAGTATCGTTAAAGTAATTGTTATCGTATGTTAGACGTACTGGGAGTCGGCGGATGATAAAGGCCGGTAACTCAGTTGTCTTCTTGCCCCATTGTTTTTCCGTATAATCCTTAATCAATTTTTGATAAATATCTGTCCCAACTAATGAAATAGCCTGTTCTTCCAAATTTTCAGGTACCTTACCATTCAAAACTGCGCGCTGTGCTTCAATTTTTTCTTGTGCTTCAGCTGGAGTCACCACGCCCCATAACTTATTAAACGTGTTCATATTGAAAGGCAGATTGTAAATCTCACCCTTATAGTTAGCAACTGGAGAATTTGTGTAGCGATTGAACTCTGCAAATTGATTAATATATTCCCAAATTTCTTTGTCAGAAGTATGAAAAATATGTGCACCGTATTCATGCACCTGAATTCCTTCAACTTCTTTTGTATATACATTACCTGCAATATGTTCGCGCTTCTCAATGACCTTAATCATTTTCCCTTTTTTGGCAGCCTCATGCGCAAAAATAGCACCAAAGAGTCCCGCACCAACTACCAAATAATCATACTTTGACATGTTTATCTCCTATTTTTAACAAAATGAATTAAATACATTGAAAAATCTTCTTTTAGGGCTATGCTCGTTGTTAAATACACAATCCCAAAGATACTTGTAGAAACAACTAGGGTAAAGAACAAAGATAATGTTCTAGTGAAAAATACTGTTACCACAACAGATGAAGCAGAGGCGACAATGGTCGCAAGCACATTTTTCTGAACTTTAACCTGTCCAACAATTTCTTTTAAAAAATTTCTAAGTACATATACTTGATAAATTGTCACAAACAACTCTGCAATTAAAGTTCCTAGGGCTGCACCCGTCGCTCCGAAACTTGGAATGGTGATGATATTAATCATTAAATTGACAACTGCACCAAGCAAAACTGAATTTAGAACATCTTTCTCTCTATCCATTGGAACTAAAATTTGAATACCTAGCAAGTTCGATATTCCAATGAAGAATAATGTGGGCATTATAATTTGCATGGGAACAATGGAGCCAGCATATGCTTCACCTGATAAAAAATAGACTCCTTCCTTAGCATACAAAGTAAAAAAGACCCACAAAGGAACGGATAAAAAGCAGACAAATTGAAGCGACCTGATTGTTAACTGCTTAAACTCTTTCTCTCGCCCTTCCTTAATGTAGAAAGACAGTCTAGGCAATAACACAGCTCCCATGGAAGTGACAAGACTGACCAATATAGTTTTTATTTTTACAGCAGCATTATAATATCCTACCGCTTCATCGCCCTTCAAAAATCCTAACATGACGGAGTCCAAGTTCGTGTAAACTGTGGTTGCAATGGTCATGATGAAGAAGCTAAAGATTGGCTTGATATGCTGTCTTAAATTCATGTTGGGGAACCAAGTCATATTGAGGTACTTTCTCAAGTTTATAAAATTAAACAGATTGGATCCAACGCCTGCAAGAATGGTAATGCCACCATAAATGACATAATCACTTTTCTGATGAACCATCAGAAACATGAGAATTAGTGAAACTAGTTTTAGTATAATGGAACGAATTGTAATATAAGTGTATTGTTCCATTGCTTTATAAAGCCACTCACATCCAATAAGATTAAATACCAAGGTAGCAATATTTATCACAAATAATGTCTTATCTTCAGCCATTCGAGGGACTAGAAAGATGGCTAATACATAGAGCAACAAAGATATTGACATCGCAATGGAATTGATAATCATTATTTCCTGAACAGTCTTAGAGAGTTCATCGCGATTATCTCGAACCTTTGCACATGCTCGAATACCGTATGTTGGTATCCCTAACATCCCAATCATAGAAAAATAAGACACAATTGAAGTAGCAAAAGCAACCTTTCCTGTTCCAATGGGTAAAAGCACACGTGAAACATAGGGAAATGTAATCAATGGGAAAATAAAATTAGACATCGTCAGGATAAAATTCATGATGATATTTAATTTTACTGATTTTTGTCTGACTGTCTTAATTCTTTTTCCCACCTTATCTACTTCCTTCTCTTTTTAAAACAACCGCAAAAGTTTTTAAAATTATCTTTATATCTTGACCAATTGACCAATTTTGGATGTATTGATTATCTAATGAAACAACCTCTTCAAAATTTTTTATATTACTGCGTCCACTTACTTGCCATAATCCGGTAATTCCAGGTTTTGTTGCTAATCGTTTAAAATGATGAAGTTCATATTGTTGATATTCTTCAAGAGTCGGCGGCCTAGTCCCAACCACGGACATATCCCCCTTAAGAACATTCAAAAATTGTGGTAATTCATCAATCGACCAGTCTCTCAGCTTTTGTCCAAACGGAAAAATCCGAGGATCATTTTCCATTTTAAACATCAACTCTGTTTCTAATTCATTTTGTACTAGTAGTTCTTTTTTTCGTTCTTCAGCATCCATATACATGCTTCGAAACTTGTACATCTCAAAAATTTTACCATTTTTACCAACACGTTTCTGTTTAAATAATAGTGGACCAGGCGACTGTCTCTTGACAACTGATCTAATCAGTATAGCTACTATCCCAGTTAAAACAAGTCCAATCAATGCAATAGAAATATCCATTATCCTTTTTAGAACGACTTGTCTAAATTTTACAATGGTAATTGCAGATGTCACAAAAGTGAAATCTGATATTCTTTTTATGACACTTTTTCCGAGATAGTAATCAGAATAGCTATTAATATTTATGGTAATTGGAATTCCAAGTATTCTTAAATAGCGCATGGTTTCAACAAAATCTGATTTTATATCCGTGTCTACAAAAATTTCATCAACTTGATTTTTTGCAATAAAATCCCTAATCTCATCTATATCGGAAATGACAGGTATGTGCAAATTGAAATACTTAGAATTACTACAATATGCAACAATGTCAAAATGTTCATTTACTAGTAATTTTTCGAGTTTCCTATCATCTGCAAAATTAGTTACTAATAATACTTTCTTTTTACTAGGTTTTTGATTTTTAAGTAGTTGTTTTACAAGAAGTCGACCACAGTAGACAAGTATAATGGATAGTAAATAGATTTGTATAATAAAAACGTAAGAAATTGTCGCGATATCCGATAAAAAACGAAATTTTCCAACAAGCAAGACGAAAGCAAACAAAACAATTGCTTTCATTCCATAAATGATAGCTCCTTTAGCTTCCTTAAGGTACCCTCTATCTGTGATATCAGAATATTCATCAGACATAATTCCAACCGTAGTCATCAGTAAAATGAATACTAAAGAAAAAAATTTGCTATTGAAAAAATCATAATCATAAAACATAGCTAGAGTCCAGTACGTAATGGTCATAGCAATTATATCAGATAGTAAATAAAATAATTTCTTTTTCGAATCCTCGCTATACATCGTCTCCCTCTATAACTATCTTTTATTTTCTATTTTGTTTGTTTTCCATAGTTTCCATAGGCTCCATACGATCCATAAGAACCATATTTATCCTTTGTGGTATCTACTTTATTTAAAATAACTCCCAAAAATTGGGCTCCACTTTGCTCCATCTGATCAACAGCTTTTTTAACGAACCGACGGCTAATAGCTCCGGATTCTGTTACCAAGATACTGCCATCCGTTTTTTGAGCAACGATAGCTGCATCTACTACTAAACCGATTGGTGGAGTGTCGACAATAACATAGTCATAGTTTTGTCGAACTACTTCAATCATCGACTCAAAACGTGGATTCTGCAACAGCGTTGTTGGATTGGGTGGGACCTGTCCAGCAGGGATAATATGCAGATTTTCCTCACTAGTGCTATGGATGATATCTCTTAAATGAACATGACCTGATAGATAACTTGTTAATCCATGATAGGCCTCGTCAGCCTTGAATGTTCCAGTCATCACCGAATTACGGATATCCGCATCAATTAAAAGGGTTCGATAACCTGCATTGGCAAATGAAATAGCTAAATTAGTCGAAGTTGTTGATTTCCCCTCACTAGGGTGAACGGAAGTCACTGTAATCACTTTGAGATCACTTCCGCTAAATTGAATATTGACCTGAATAGCGTTGTAATATTCCTCCATGGCTTTCACCATTTGAGCTTTAGCTCTTCCAAGTACAAATTGTGACATATCTCTCTCCTTATATCTTTTCTGTATCTGGTACAACCCCAATCAGAACTAGTCCAAGAACTTCTTCAATATCTTCCGGACGACGAACACGATCATCCACTAATTCCAGAAGTAAGATCATAACGACTGTAAGAAATCCACCGACTAATGCTCCCAATAAAACATTCCGACTGATGTTTGGTGAGGATGGTGTTTCAGGTATCTTAGCCTCTTCAATGGTAGTCACATCTTCAACTTTAGTCACCTCTTTGATTTTTTCTGAAGCGATCATTCGAAGTGTATTTGCCAATTGCTGAGCTTCTTCTGGCGATTGACTATTCACTGAAATTGTAATAATACGTGTATTAACTGGTATCACAACCTCAATATCAGAAATCAAGTCTTTGGGAGTAGTGGTCAACCCCTCACGCGCAATGACATCCAACAAGACCGAATCAGAAGTGATGATTTCTTTATAGTCATTTACCAAATAAGAACCAGCTTGTAAATCTTGGGCTGTTAAATTATTTGCTTCTGTTGCTTGATTTGCAACATAAATTCGAGTTGAGGAAGTATAGGTGGGTTTTAAGATAAAAATGCTAATCAACAATGCAATCAAGCCAAACAAAACTGTGCTAAAAACAATTAGCACCTTTTTCTGCCATAGCTTTCTCAACAAATAAAGCACATCTATTTCAATACTATTTTGTTCCGATGTATTCATAATATCTCCTATAAATAATCATTATCTAATAATGTTGCGGGATTTAGGTAAAACAGCTCATTTGCCCGTTTCGCTCCAAAATCCTTATGGATAATTTGGTAGGCTTCTTGCATAAATGGCTTCCTACTATCTAAGTTGTGCATATCACTAGCAACACAGTGAACCAAGTCTTCTTCTAAAAAGAAGCGTGCACGCTTTTTAAAGATTTTGTATTTGTCTCCAAACAGTTTAGCTTTGAGGACGTGGGAGCTGTTGATTTGAGTGTAACACCCCATATCAATCAGCTCTCGTACCCTTCTTGCATCAAACTCCAAGGCATTGTATCGTTCAATATGAGCAATGATGGGGGTGACCCCGATAGCCAAGAGATTTTTGAGAGCTACATGTATCTCTCTCCAAGGAGTGGTCATACTAAACTCAACCAAATAGAAGCGTGTATTGGCCATGCTAGGGACCATCTTATTTTCGATTTTTCCAAGCAAGGAATTGGTAAAATATAATTCCCCACCAAAATGAAGTTCTAAATCTGGATAGAGTTTTGTAACTTCTTCTTTCACAATCTGAAAATTTGCAAAGATTTTTTCTTCTGGTTCTTCAAACATCCCTTTTCGTCTGTGAGATGTTGAAACAATAGTACGTACACCTTGAGCGTAACTCTCTCCAATCAAATCCAAACTCTCCTGAAGAGTTCTTGGGCCATCATCAACGTCAAATACGATATGTGAATGAATATCAATCATGGTGCTGACTAATTTCCTTCCATGGTATTTTTTATAGCTTGCTTAGCTGTTTCTACACTTGTTTCATCCAAACTGAGCATATAAAGTGCTGCACTTGGCATAGCGTACGATGGCAGTTGACCAGTAGAACCCGAACCAGTAACATCCTGCGATGAAACAACAAATGAGCCACCCGATGATAACTGTTTATTAGCCAAATGCATCATCGTTTCATATGGCATATTTGTTTGAATCGATTGTTGTAGACTATTGATTATATTTGCGAAGTTGGCAATAGAATTAACAGAAGCTAGTTTATTGATAATGGCAGAGATAACCTTTTGTTGGTTACGTCCACGATCAGCATCTCCTGCCTGCAATGAGTAACGCTCACGGACAAAGGCCAAAGCATGTTCCGAATTTAACATCACATTTCCGGCTGGAAATGTATAGCCACCAACATGACTGACAAATTCTTGATCGTTGTATACTTCAATTCCACCGATTACATCAATCAACTGTAGGAAGCTAGTAAAGTTAATTCGGGCATAGTAGTCAATGTTGATATCATAGAGTCTTTCTAAGGTCTTCATGGATGTTTCAACACCGTAAATCCCTGCATGGGTTAGCTTATCATATTGATCACCACCACCGTCTGGAATCTGAACATAAGCATCCCTAGGTGTTGTGGTCAAGAGAATCTTATGAGTATTCATATTGATGGTCATGATAATGTTCACATCAGAGCGAGATACTGTCGATATACTTCCGTAGGTATCAATGCCACTAATATAAATATTAACAACGTTGGAATCTTGTTCTGCTTGATTTTCGGCTGGACTTACGTTTATCTCTTTGGTGATTTTAAAGGTGTAGAGTGTCCGGATTTTTGATGCATAGTCTGGATCACTCAATTCTAAGAGACTGACATAAGCACTGTTTAAGATCATACCTTGAGTCGTACCTGATAACAGATTATCGTAAGCTTGTTGGTAAGAATCAACTACTTCTGGCGCCAAATCAAGATTTTTATTCACCTTTAAGTCATTGATTAGCGCCTGAATATTTTCTGAGTCATTATGGACAGGTGCCTGTACTTGTCCCAATTCAGCAATATCTTGAATGGAACTTCCAGTCGGAACAACCACACTCATTTCAATCTCAGAATAAGAGGCAGTATGGTTTAATTTTTCAGCAACTTCGACGGTTGATTGTACAAGATAGAGTCCCGCAGTTGCAACTAGTGCAAAAAGCAATAAAAAAATGGTTGTTCCAATCTTAGCACGTCTACGTAGAAGGAAAATCAATGAGAACACAAAAACAGCAATCAGAACAACCGTTAAAATAATGTTAACGTATCTGAATGCAAGAAACTGATGTGAATACATTTTGAAGATAAAGAAGCCTGCAAGAATGGTATAAAGTGCTAAAAAGCCAGAATTAATAACCAACCATGTCTTACTTACTGATTTACTTGTTTTTTCATTCCGTAAATGTCTAGACATAAAATCTCCTAATCTTAGTCAAGTTTGAGCCTGTATTTGTTTATAATAGCACAATCCAGCTATTTTTTCAAGTGCCATTCATGTTTATTCTTACAAATAATTGACCCTCATCTAGTAGCATTAGTTTATGTTTTCTTTTACTATCAACAACTTTTTCTAACGATATTATCGTTTGTGTTTTGCATAAAATAACAATTGTAAATTTCCAACAATCTCCGTTAAAATATGGTAAACTAAACCTATGAGAATCCAACAATTATACTACATCATCAAAATTGCTGAAACTGGTTCCATGAACGAGGCAGCCAAACAACTGTTCATCACTCAGCCTAGCCTATCGAATGCTGTCAAAGACTTGGAAAAGGAGATGGGCATTGAAATCTTCCATCGCAATCCAAAAGGGATTACATTGACCAAGGACGGCATCGAGTTTCTTTCCTATGCCAGACAGATAGTGGAACAAACAGAACTTTTGGAAGAACGCTACAAAAAACCAGATGGAAACAGAGAGCTCTTTAGCGTCTCCTCACAGCACTATGCTTTTGTTGTCAATGCTTTTGTCAGTCTCCTTAAAAAGACAGATATGGAGCGTTATCAGCTCTTCCTACGAGAAACAAGGACATGGGAAATCATTGATGATGTGAAAAATTTTCGTTCTGAAATTGGTGTTCTTTTCCTGAACGATTTCAACAGAGATGTTCTTGTGAAGCTTTTAGATGATAATCGTCTAACCTACACACCTCTCTTTACCGCAAAGCCCCATGTCTTTGTCAGCAAATCGAATCCTTTGGCTCAAAAAGAGAGTGTACGTTTGGAAGATTTGGTAGATTTTCCTTATCTGAGTTATGAACAAGGGATTCACAACTCCTTCTATTTCTCTGAGGAAATTCTTTCTCAGGAACATCACAAAAAGTCCATCATCGTATCCGATCGAGCGACTCTTTTCAACCTCTTAATCGGTTTGGATGGTTACACGATTGCTACAGGAATATTAAACAGTAACCTAAATGGTGACAACATCGTAGCTATTCCCCTAGATTACGATGACAGCATTGAATTGGTTTTTATCCAGCATGAAAAGACGATTCTATCCAAAATGGGTGAAAAATTTATTCAATATCTTTTAGAAGAAGTTCCTCGATAATATAAATAACATTATATATAAGAAAGTATCTATTTATCTAGATATTTTTTCTAAGAAGCAAAAAATAATGAAAAAAGTTGAAAACTTCCCTGTTAAAAATTGAAATTATTTCTTATTTCAACAGGGAAACGCTTTCACTTTTTTTCTTTTTATAGTATAATTGAATTGTATTAAAAAAAAGGAGTGATTATTTTGGCACATAATAAATTATTGGCGATGATTCTTGCCGGTGGACGTGGTACACGTCTCGAGGGCTTAACTAAAAAAGTCGCAAAACCAGCTGTCGCTTTCGGTGGTAAGTACCGTATCATCGATTTCCCTTTGAGTAATTGTGCAAACTCTGGCATTGACGTGGTCGGCGTCTTAACCCAATATGAGTCTGTTCAGCTCAATTCCTATGTTGCCCAATCTCAACGTTGGGGGCTTGATGTTCAAGGCTCCGGGATTTTCGTCCTTCCTCCACGAGAAAAAATTGAAGGTTTCGGCCTCTACAAAGGGACCGCCGATGCTATCACACAAAATATCGACTTCATCGATTTGCATGAACCTGAATATGTCCTTATTCTATCAGGTGACCATATTTACAAGATGAACTATGATAAACTGTTAGATTCTCATATTCAAAACAATGCTGATGCTACAATCGCAGTTATTGAAGTGCCTATTAAAGAAGCTTCTCGCTTTGGTATCATGAATACTGATGAAAACTATCGCATTGAAGAATTTGAAGAAAAACCAGCAAATCCAAAGAGTAATCTGGCTTCAATGGGAATCTATATTTTTACTTGGAAATCACTCAAAAAATATTTGCAAGAAGATGATAAATCTGAGGATTCTACTCACGACTTCGGTCATGATATCATTCCAAAATATCTTGCAGATAACAAACGACTTTTCGCACATCCTTTCCGTGGCTATTGGAAAGATGTTGGTACTGTGAATAGTCTGTGGGAGTCCAATATGGACTTGATTGACCATTCAGCAGATTTGGATCTCTCTGATTCATCTTGGAAAATTTACTCAGAAGACTCTGGCTCTCCTGCTCAGATGATTGGTAGCTCAGCTAAAGTACAAAATGCCTATATTGACAAAGGGACTATCATTGATGGAACTGTTGAACATTCTGTAGTTTCTACAGATGCACAAATTGGAAGCGGCGCACTTGTCAAAAACTCCGTTATCCTTCCTGGTGCATCCGTAGGAGAAAATGCTTCATTGGAATATGTCATTGTGGCAGAAAATATCAAAATTGGAGAGGGTGTGTCCTTATCTGGCACAGCTGACAATATCTTGTTAATTGACAAGAATACAACCAAGTAGGAGAGGATTGCTATGTTAAGAAATACATTAGGAATAGTCAACATTGAAGGCACCAATGTTCAATTTGGCGACATCATGGATCACCGTGGTGTACAAGCCTACGGTTTCCTTGGACGTTACCGTATTATTGACTTCGTACTGTCAAATATGTCAAATTCTGGGATTACAGAATTTCAAGTATACATGCCAGCAAAAATGCGTTCTACCATTCAGCACGTAGGTACTGGAAAACATTATAATATTAACAGCAAGCGTGGAAAACTGCGCCTGCTAAATAGCACAACCAACCCAAACTCAATTTATCAGCATGACATTAAGGCATTTTCCGATAATTTCCACTACATCGAAAATTCACAAAAGGAATATGTCCTTATCGCACCTTCCTACTTTATCTACAGTCAGGATTATACAAAACTGCAAGAAGAGCATGTTCAGTCTGGTGCTGATATTACTGTGTTGTACAAAAATGTAACAAATGCCAAAGAAAACTTCATCGGTTGCCAAACTTTGAAATTTGGGGAAGACAAACGAATTGTAGAATTCGATGACAATCACGGAAAGTATAAGAACCGCCCTATTTCTCTTGAGGCCTACTTCATGAAGCGTACTGTTTTTCTTGAATTGATCAAACGCGCCAAGAGTGTTTCTGCCCTCTATTGGCTAAAAGATATCCTACGCGATGTCGTTGACCAATACAAGATTATGGGATATGCACACCGTGACTATGTAGCCTGCATTAATAATGTAAACGCCTACTACCACACTCAGTTAGAGTTGCTTGACCGTGATATCCGTAAACTCCTCTTCAAGAATAACTGGCCAATCTATACGCAAACCAGCGATAGTTCGCCATGTCTCTATGGACCATTAGCTGATATTAAGGGTAGCCTGATTTCAAATGGTACCAACATCAATGGTCAGGTTGAAAATTCTGTCATCGATCGTGATGTGGTCATTGAGGAAGGGGTTGTTGTGAAAAACTCTATCATCATGAACGGAGTTGTAATCAAGAACGGAGCTAATATTGAGAATGCCATTATCGATAAGGCAACCAAGATTGTTCACCCAGTAGATATAAAAGGAAGCGAAGACGCCCCTGCTTATATTAAGTCCTACCACATCATCTAGGAGATAATATGACTAAAAAATCTGTCCTATTCGTGGCCTCTGAAGGCCTTCCCTTTATCAAAACCGGTGGTTTGGCGGATGTCATTGGCTCACTTCCAAAGGAGCTAGCTCGTCAAGGGCTGGATGTCCGTGTGGTTATGCCACTTTACCTTAAAATGGCTATAAACAATCACAACGATTTCGACTATGTTTCTAGCTATGATGTCCGTGCTGGAGATATCCAGTCGATGGCTAATGTCTACAGCCAAGTAGTAGATGGAGTGACTTTCTACTTTATTGAGCACCGTGACTTCTTTGAGCGTGATGAGCTCTATGGCTATGATGACGATGCAATGCGTTTTGGTTTTTTCCAACATGCTACCTGTCGTTTGTTAGAAGCCCTTAACTTTTTCCCGGATGTTATTCATACCCATGATTGGCATACTGCTGCTATTCCATTTCTTTGCCGAACCTTCTACAGCTATCGTGAAGAGTTTCGTGCTATCAAACAGGTCTTTACTATCCACAACTTAGCTTTCCAAGGTATCTTTCATGAGCATTATCTCTGGGCTGCTTTAGGGATGGATCATGGTTATTACCGTGATGGAGTGGCACGTTTCCATGACGATTGCATCAGCTTTATGAAGTTAGGCGTTCTCTATGCAGATAAGGTTACAACCGTTTCTGAAACCTATGCCAAGGAAATCTTGACAGAAGAGTTTGGTGAAAATATGCAACATGTCCTGGAGCTCCGACGCCATGACTTAGTTGGTATTGTCAACGGTATTGATTATGATACTTGGAACAGCAAAACTGATCAATACTTGGTGAAAAACTATGATTTATCTACTATTGCTGATAAAAAAGCAAACAAGTTGGCTCTTCAAGCCCAGTTTGGGCTTCCACAAGATGAACATGTCATCTTGGTTGGTATCGTATCACGCCTGACTTGGCAAAAAGGCTTCTATCTAATGACAGAAGTCCTAAGCCACCTTTTACAAGCTCATGTTCAGTTTGTTATTCTAGGGAATGGTGAATCAGACATCGAAAATGCCTTTCATCATTTCAAGTCAGCCTACCCTGAAAAGTTTGCCTTCTATCGTGGCTATAATGAACCTTTGGCGCATCAAATTTATGCAGCTAGCGATCTTTTCCTCATGCCTTCTATGTTTGAGCCATGCGGTATTAGCCAGTTGATTTCGATGCACTACGGAACCCTACCACTGGTTCGCGAAACAGGTGGTTTGGTCGATACGGTAACTCCATATGATATTGAGAATAAATCTGGAACTGGCTTTAGCTTTGGTGGTCGTGATGCATACAGCATGAAGCAAGTCTATGACTTAGCCCTACAAACCTACTACGACCGTCCTGAAGATTGGCAAGCTATGATTCAACAAGCTATGGAACGCGATTTCAGCTGGACTGCTTCTGCGGAGAAATATATTTGGCTCTACCGCGAGATTTCTGGTTAGAATTGTTTGTTGGTGTCTTACAGATAAGCAAAAACAAACAAGTGATGAGGGAGTGTGACCATGGTCCACTTCCTTTCAAAAAGGGAGAACTCAATGACAACATTTACTGAACTTGATTTATACTATATGAATACCGGTGAGCATACCTCACTCTATGAAAAAATGGGAGCTCACCTGATAAAAGAGAGAAATAAAATTCTTGGCACTCATTTTCGTGTCTATGCCCCAAATGCCAGCCAAGTTTTTCTGGTGGGGGATTTCAATGACTGGTCCAAAAACCACCCAATGACCCAGGAGCAAGAGGGGGTTTTTGGCCTTTATGTAGACGGACTAAAGTCTTTGGAGAATTATAAATATCTGATAGTGACACATGATGGACGAGAAATTTACAAGGCTGATCCCTATGCCTATTTCAGCCAAATGCGTCCCGATACTGCTTCCACAACCTACAACCCGCGCTACAAGTTTAAGGATGACTTATGGATGTACCACAGAGTCAATTATGATTTTAAATCCCAGCCTTTCTCTGTCTATGAAGTCCATTTAGGTTCCTGGAAGCAAAAACATATCAACAAAAGTGAATCAGGCGCTCCAGTTAACTCTTTTTACTCTTACAAAGAAATCGCTCCTTTGCTTATCGAGCATGTCAAGGAAAACAATTATACACATATCGAACTCATGCCCTTGGCAGAACATCCGCTAGATGCCTCTTGGGGTTATCAGGTAACAGGTTATTATAGTCCAACCAGTCGGTATGGTAAGCCTGATGAACTAAAATATCTTGTAGATCAATGCCACCAAGCAGGTATCGGGGTTATTTTGGATTGGGTACCGCTTCATTTCTGTAAAGATGCCCATGGACTCTACCAGTTTGATGGCAGCTGGCTCTATGAGTATCCTCATGAACATGACCGTGAGAACCGCCAATGGGGTACAGCTAATTTTGACCTTGGCAAAGGCGTAACTCGCTCTTTCTTGCTTTCTAATCTCAAATATTGGCTAGAAGAGTTTCATTTTGACGGTATCCGAGTGGATGCTCTATCCTACCTGATCTACTGGCGAGGTGAGACCGAGGAAGATAAGCTTAATCATGCTGCAATTGACTTTATCAAGCGGGTCAATGCCATGGTTCATCAGGAATACAAAGGGGTTGTCATGATTGCTGAGGACTCCTCTAGCTATCCAAAAGTCACACATCCACTGGAATATGGTGGCCTTGGCTTTGACATGAAGTGGGATCTCGGCTGGATGAACGATACTCTCAAATATATGAGTCGCCCATCCATCTATCGCCCTTATCATGGCAACGAAATTACCTTTGGCATGTTTTACAATCCAAATGAGCACTTCCTTTTACCACTTTCTCATGATGAGGTCGTTCATGGCAAACTCTCTATTGTCAATAAAATGAATGGCGATTACGAAGATAAATTCCACTTAGCACGTGCCTACTATAGTTTCTTCTTTGCTCATCCCGGAAAAAAACTTCTTTTCATGGGTAATGAATGGGGTCATATCCGAGAATGGCATGAACATACCGAAATGGATTGGGATCTCCAACTCTATCCTATCCATGAAGCGTTCTATCAAATGATGAAAACTCTATCTACGTTCTACAAAGAAAATGATGCCTTTTGGAAATATGACTACCAGGCTCATGAGAAAGGGTTTAAATGGGTCAGAATTGATGAACAAGCCAATTTGTATGCTTTCACTCGTCACAGTGATGACCAAGAAATCTTGGTAGTCAACAACTTTAACGACCAAGATCACTATGATGTTCATCTGGATTTGCCAGCTGGTACAGAATACAAACTGGTCTTTTCATCCAACACGCTGCCAATAGAGCCCTTCAGTCTCTATGTTCAGGAAGATGGTGTGAAATTAACCATTCCACGTTTAACAACTTATTATTTGCAACGAGTTGAAAAGCAAGAGAAGAAAAAATAAGAAAAACCTTCCAATAGGAAGGTTTTTCTTATTCAACTACGGTATATTTGGCTGCTTCTTCTAGATACTGGTTGTAGGTACCATTTTTTACCACTTCATCGATGATTTTATCAATTTCCTTTTTCAAATCACCACTGTCCTTCGTCATGGCAATAGCTTTGGCATTTTCTTCCTCTGCCTCAAAGGATAGTTTTGCAATGGCCAAATCAGGGTTTTGGCTGATATAGCCTTCTGCAACTGCAGAATCAAGAAGAATGGCTTTAACTTGTCCATTCTTTAATTCATTGACAGCTTCTCCCATCTGGACTAAGGATACAATATTGGCATTTGACAAACTTTCCTTAGCATAGGTTTCTTGGGTAGTTCCCTTTTGCACTGCCAAATCTGCCTTATCTAAATCTGCTACAGTAGCATATTTTTCCACATCTGACTTTTGAACCAGAAGGACATTTCCAACCTGATAGTAGGGTTTGGAGAAATCAAACACTTTCAAACGCTCAGGTGACACGCTCAGGCCAGCAATCGCAAGGTCTGCTTTTCCATTTTGTACGCTATTTAATACGTTATCAAAGTTCATACTAGAAACTTCCAACGTAACGCCTAGCTCATCTGCAATCTGTTGTGCAAGTAAGATATCCGAACCTACAACCTTATTCTTCCCATCTACTAGAGTTTGAAACTCAAATGGAGCATAGTCCGGACTTGTCGCAACAACTAAGGTGCCTTTTTCCTTGATTTTTTCAAGTGGGGTTTGATTTGTTGACTTGCTAGAGGAGCAGGCTGACAAACTCAAAACAACAAGTAAAGCAACTGCTACTAATAGTGTATTTTTTAATTTCATGATGCACCTCGATTTATTTTTATTCTATCTCGGATGAAGATAAGCCTATATTATCTTATTTTTATGCACTTGTCAAGGATAATATCTTTTAATTATTCATCTTTGTTGAATAATATCAATATTTTTTAAATCCTTCTCCCCTTCTATTTGTGATATAATTGTAAAAAGGAGAATCGTATGTTATACCAAACAAAAGTGACGAATCAAGAAGGCATTCGAGGTCAGCTTACCTTTTCCGATAACGAGGCTTTGCTTACCAAACATCCCTTGAAAGATGGTTCTGGCTACAACCCAGAGCAACTCATTGCGAGTGCTTGGGCAACCTGCCTCAATGCTACTATCCAATCTATCTTGGAAAGCAAGAGGATCCAGACAGCCTCCAGAGTAGACATTCTGGTCACATTGTGCAAAGAAGAAAAGGGAACAGGCGGCTACTATTTCCAAATAGATGCGGAGGCTGCCATTGAGAATTTTTCCAGCACCCATGCCCAGCAAATCATCGAGCAAGCACACCTACGCTGTCCTGTTTCAAAGCTACTGTCTGGCGCGAAGACACTTACGCTCAAAACAGTTGATTATTAAAAGAAAGCTTTAGAGTTCCTAACTCCAAAGCTTTTTCTTTTACCAAAATTCACGGATAAAATCTTCTCCTAGGCGTTGAGCATAGAAAAGCTCAGAAAGTTCCTCTTCCTCAAAAACTCTCAAAAGATTGAGCATATCATAAGCTAAATCTAGCTTTACCAAGTCCTTTCGTGGCACCCACTTGATTTCACCTTCTTCTGTCGATTGGATTTCTCCTGTGAAATCCTTAGTACGATAGAGAAAGACGAGATAGCGAATCCCCTCTTTAGTATGCCAATGCTTCATACCTACTAGACGCGGATTGGAAATGGTTAGACCTGTTTCTTCGTAAACTTCACGGACAACTGCTTCATGGAGGGACTCTCCTGCCTCGATGTGCCCGCCAGGCATTGCAATTCCAGGCCAGTCTTGTTTGAGCCGGTCCATAACGACAACCTTATCGCCCTTACGAATCAGGCAGAGGTGGGTAAAGATGGCTTGTTCGGGCATATTCAGCTCCTTTAAGACCACAAAGGCCAACTATTCGATTTTTACTCTATCACTATAAACTCGCTCTGCTTGTCTAATAATTTCTTGATATGTTTTTAATTCAATATTACTATTTTTAAGGTCAGTTAAATCTAAATCTCCTAGCTTTTCTTTAGATTTCTCACCACAAATAAAGTATGCTTTTATATCATTAGCGTTTGTTATTCTCAAAGGAGTGTCTGAACGGTTAATCTCCTCACTGATAAATCGTCTATATTTATAAATTTGGGTACTTATATCAGAAATATTAGGCGCAGAGTAGACAGTAGCTTTCTCTCTTTTTAACTCACAGATAATTGGGTAGGGTTCATCCGCAACTTTTGTAATAATATCGGTTCTTCCGTGCACCTCATTTTCTTGAATAATTGCCTTATACTTATTTTGTGTTTCAATTACAATTTCATTACTAGGTTTATCCCAATATTGATTAATTAACCATGGATTTTTTGCCAAGTGCTCTTCAAATACTGCTTCAATTTCCTCGTCATCAATAATCTGTTTTAATTTATTAATTACGCTAATTCTGTCTTCAATATTAGACTTGATACGCAATGCAGCATTAAGCTCCGTTTTCTCAAATAAACTATAGAATTTTTTTAGAATATCTCCAAAATCATCTGTACCCGTATCAATAGTAATTTCATTAATAATCTTATTATTTACAAGTGCAAAAATAGCTTGACCATAAACTCTGTACTCAGCTTCTGAGTATTTTTCATCATTATCAAATATTTTTTGTGACAACTTTGCAATTTGTTTTTGCTGTTTATCATTATAAACAGTGAATGCAGTACTTAATCCACGATCTGCACTTAACATTTTATCAAGATAGTCCAATTTTTCTCTAACTCTACTTGCTCTCAAATCATTCCAGTTAGCATTTAATTTGTTACTTACTCTTGAAAGTTTTTCAATTAATGTTTTTACATTAGGTATTTCTTTGTTTAGACCTTCTCTACTACTAAGTACTGGGTCTTCTTCTTCATTTTGAAGAAAGTCAGCATTAACTTCACCTAAAAAGTATGAATTAGTAATTCGATTCTTTAATTTATCTCGTAAAATATCCTCATCAGCTAATTTTCCATGAATATAAACAATAACCCCAGATACACTAATATTTTCTTCAGCTAACAAATGACTAGGTGTTTCAACTGTACCAAGCCAACCATTGATGGAGTTTTCAATAAAAAACTCATCCTCCTCCTTATAAAAATTTTCTTCAGGAATCCTAGGAAACCTTCCTCTGATGTCTTCTAATTCCATTCCAAAATAATAAATAAATTCCAGATTTTCATCATAGAAATGCTGGGCTAGATTTATTTCTGTTGTATTTATTTTTAACGAAAAATCATGTTGTCCGATTACTCCTACAGAAAAACGTCGAGAAAGCAGGTTCTTTAATCCTTCAACACTCGTTGAAATAATCTTTCTCCTCATCTCAGGAATATAAATTGCTGTCCCAGTATCAGGTACTACCATGCCCGAAAATATTGTTTCTAGTTCTGTCAAGTCGTCAATATACTCAACACTTACTGGGACTGTTGCCCTATCTTCAAGTAACAATTCATATTCAAAGGTAATTTTTTTCCATTGAATATCATCAATACTTTTTGTATAAAGAATATAACTATTACCTAAACTAAACGCTGAAAATTTTCCAATACCTTTACGTCCCATATATGGCCTCAAAGTCATATCTTCAGGTTTTCGAACTAAATTAACATTTTTTTCAGTTCCAGAGACCGCATACCTTTTAACCAATTCCTCGTCTGTCATTCCTATGCCATTATCCAAGATTAATAATGATGTTTTTTTAGAAGTATCGGAATCTGTCTCACTATAAAAAATATCACATTTCGTACAATAGGCATCCCATGAATTTGCAATTAGCTCAGCAATAGCTGGAGGATTAGAAGTATATAAATTTCTTCCAAAATGCTTCACTGCACCGTATGCTATTTGTAAGTCAATTTTATCAATACTCATTTATATATTCTCCAAATGTTCTAAAATACTATTTCCAATAACTTCCCCTAATTTGGGCGGAACAGCATTCCCAATTTGTAGTGCAACCTGTGCAATAGGATAATTTCCTCCCAAATCCGGTTCTGTAAACAAATAATCCTTCGGAAAAGTTTGTAACATTGCACCTTCACGCAAACTCAATGCTCTATCTTGTTCTGGATGACCAAAACGACCATTCCCAATACCAGGAAACTGTGTTGTTATTGTATTAGAAGGTTTATCCCATTCTAAACGACCATAAACAGAACCAAATGATGCTCCACTCTTTTTCTTATAGGCTTCAAGTAAAAGCTCTTCATCCCAATCTTTCCAACTTCCACCTGGTTTTGATTGTTTTATCCTTCTCATATTTAATTCGGAAAGTTTGCGACTTCTATGTAGAGGGTCCTTCAAATTAGTCTCTCCCGCCTTTAGTTTTGGTAAATTTCCAATTGTCTCCCTCAGTGTTGGGTAACTATCTTTAGCAAATTGAGGAGGCAGTAATTTTATCTCTCCTAATTTTGAAGCTAAAAGTAATAGGCGTTTTCTTTTTTGTGGAACACCATACTCCGGGGCGTAAACTACTTTATAATCAATTGAATAATCATTATCTTTCAAAATTTGGATAAAGTTATCAAAGACCTTCTCTTTAACCATCTGAGGAACATTTTCCATAGAAACAATATCCGGCTGAACATATTCAATTTGTTGACCAAAATAATCTAAAAGATCCATCTTCTGAAGTGTGTTTTCATTGTTCTTATACTTATGACTATATGTCGAAAAGGGTTGGCATGGAGCACAACCCATTAAAATTTTTATATCAGTATCGTCAGGATAAAGATTGCTAATTTCCTGATTATCAATTTCTTTAACGTCTTTCAATATGAATTTCGCATTATTATTAAATTCATAGGCAAATTGACTACGAGGATCTATATCATAACCTGCAACAACGTTTATACCCGCTTGTTGAACACCACAAGTCAATCCTCCAACACCGCAAAATAAATCTACAGCATTAATTTTCATGGTAACATCCTCCACTTTAAATTATATCACTCTTTTGGATCTTTTTACAGTATTTATATTTTGTAGAACGCTCAAATCCTTGATTTATCAGCGTTTTAAGCACCTGTCATTATTATGACACAATCCCCACCCGGTAAGGCTACACCTGACCAGGCATAGCGCTTAGGATCTCGCTTCTGAATGACAATATTACCCTGATTATCCTCGATCAGGCACATGTTGGTTAAGATAACATTTTCTGTACGGGTCATGGAAGTTCCTTTCGTATCTGGTGATAAACCTACTGGTCATTTGTTTTCTCAATAAAGGCTCGAATTTGATTGACCACTATATCTTCTTGCTCACTTGAGTTGATAGTCGGTTTTCCATCTCCATCTTGCTGACCATAAGCACCAAATCCACTATGATTACCACCTTCAATATGAAAATATTCAGCCTTCTTTGGTAAGCGTTGTTTTGTTTCTTGATACTTCTCCCAGTCCAACACTTGGTCCTTGCTAGCTGTGATAGAAAGTGTTGGCAAGTTCAGTTTGCTCAAATCATTTTTTTCTGAAGGATAGGAAGCTAAGAAGATAATACCTGCAAGTTGTTCATTTTGATAAAGCTGATCTACTGATTGTGCAAAAGAAACACCTCCGAGGGAATGACCTGCCAAAAAAACCTGTTCTAGATTTTCAGATTCTATAATGCTCGACACCTTGTTAGATGCAAGAATCGGTAAGTTCAACGGGGCCTGCACAAGGTAAACTGTAATACCTGCATCAGATAGTTGTTTAGAAAGAGGGGCATATGCTTCTTCCTCGACCAACCCACCACCAAATAAAATAAGATGAGCCAGTGGCTTGTCAGCTTGAAAGATGACATAGCCAGATTTTTTAATAGCATCTGCTTGCCACACTTGTCGGGCTTGCTCAGTGGGTTTGTATGTTTTTAGATGGAGCCAGCCCCACCCTGCTAAGACGAGGGTAAGCAGAATTCCTAGGGTAATGATGAGCTTCTTTCGTATTTAAAATCTCTTTTCATTCATTTTTCTTCTTAAGACTTTGAGTTTCTATATCCTATTCTGACGGAAAAGTGGGTAGATAGGCTTCTCTTGCTATTGTCCCCGGCTAGATGAACAATCAGTAGATGCTCGTATAAAAAGATATACATGGAAAAATCATTCTTATTTTCTGTACCTTTGAAAGACATTAGGAAAGCAAGTAGATCTACCTCCCCTAATCCATAGCCTTCAATTCCAAGACCATATCCCTAATTTCAGCAGCCAACTCAAAATCAAGTAATTCGGCAGCTTCCTGCATTTGTTTTTGAAGTTTTTTGATGACTTCTGTACGTTCTTTCTTGTTCATGCTACTGTAATCAGTAGTCATATCTGCCACTTCAGTATCAGATGACTTGGTAATAGCGATGAGGTCTCGGATTTCTTTTTTGATTGTTTGCGGAATGATACCATGTTCCTCATTGTAAGCTATTTGGATTTCCCGACGACGAGCCGTCTCTTTCATAGCACGTTGCATGGAGTCGGTGATTTTATCTGCATACATGATCACATGACCTTCTGCATTACGGGCAGCCCGTCCAATAGTCTGGATTAAACCTCTTTCATTGCGGAGGAATCCTTCCTTATCCGCATCTAAAATAGCGACTAAACTGACTTCCGGTACATCAATGCCTTCGCGTAGCAAATTGATTCCCACTAAAACATCAAATACACCCAGTCGCAAATCACGGATAATTTCTGTCCGCTCTAAGGTCTTAATATCTGAGTGCATATATTTGACCTTGACACCCATTTCTTTGAGGTAATCTGTCAAATCTTCCGCCATTTTTTTGGTCAGAGTTGTTACAAAAACACGCTCTCCCTTATCTGTGCGGGCATTGATTTCACCAAGAAGGTCGTCCATTTGCCCCATGGTTGGCCGTACTTCTACTTCTGGATCCAAGAGTCCTGTTGGACGAATGATTTGCTCAATCACTGTATCAGTCTGCTCACGCTCATAATCACCCGGTGTAGCAGATACGTAAACAATTTGATGGACATGGCTTTCAAATTCTTCCCTTCTCAAGGGACGATTATCCAGAGCAGATGGCAGGCGGAATCCGTAGTTGACCAACATTTCCTTACGAGATCGGTCTCCGTTGTACATCCCCTTAATCTGTCCCATGGTCATATGGCTTTCGTCAATCATGATGAGAAAGTCCTCAGGAAAGAAATCTAACAGTGTATACGGAGGTTCCCCTTCTGCACGTCCATCCATATGACGAGAGTAGTTTTCGACCCCGTTGGTATAGCCCATCTCACGTAGCATTTCCACATCATATTCTGTCCGCTGGCGAATGCGTTGGGCCTCAATTAGTTTACCTTCTGCCTCAAAGAGTTTGACTTGCTCCTCCATTTCAGCCATGATTTGGGAAATAGCCATTTCCATATGCTCCTCATTTGTCATGAAGTGCGTGGCAGGAAATAGAACAAGATGCTCCACCTCTCCTAACTGTTTGCCTGTCAAGCTTTCAACTTCTCGGATTCGGTCAATCTCATCCCCAAAGAATTCCACACGAAAGGCGTGTTCATCACGACTAGCTGGAAAAATCTCTACCACATCTCCGCGCACACGAAAGCGCCCCCGCTGAAAATCAATATCATTGCGCTCAAACTGAATGTCTACCAGTTGGTTCAAAAGCTGGTCTCTAGAAATTTCCTGCCCAGGACGTAGACTGACGGCGGAGTCAGCATATTCTTTTGGAGAACCCAGGCCATAAATACAGGAGACCGATGCGACTACAATGACATCATTTCTTTCCAGAAGTGAGGAGGTAGCCGAATGGCGTAGTTTGTCAATCTCATCATTAACAGAGCTATCCTTCTCGATATAGGTGTCGCTTGAAGGCACGTAAGCTTCTGGCTGGTAATAATCATAGTAGGACACAAAATATTCAACAGCATTATCTGGGAAAAATTCTTTGAACTCTCCGTAAAGCTGGCCTGCAAGTGTCTTGTTGTGGGCAATAACTAGAGTTGGTTTATTGACCTGAGCGATGACTTGGCTCATGGTATAGGTCTTTCCTGTACCAGTTGCCCCCATAAGAATTTGAGCCTTTTCTCCTCCTTCAATATTGTCCACCAAGGCCTCGATAGCCTGAGGCTGATCACCAGATGGTTCATACTTGGATACCAATTTAAATGGTTGGTGTTCTCTTCTATCAATCATATCTTTACTACAAAGGACACTGTAACCAATCGGCCCACGTTCCTTCCCCTTCATTTTCTATAGGTATTCCTATTTTATCATATCGGACAAAAAAAGACTGGGTTGACAAAGCCCAGTCTATGTTTATTTTCATTCATCCAGTAATGAGACTGGCTTCATTAGTTTTTTGTCATTGCTCATCAATAGCTTTAAGCTTACTTCCTTGGTACAAATTCCAGGTAAGGTAGAAAATATACACACTCATAACTAAAGATGAAAAGAGGCTAGCTTCTGGTCCAAAAAAACCACCCGACATCAGTTCAGGAACATCTCCATTTTCAAACCGCATAGGAGCATAGCCTGTAGACAAGCCTGATACACTTAATCCAAAGAAACTTCCCTGAAAGCAATTCCAAGCTGCGTGGATCGCAGAGATGCCCCAAATATTGTCAGTTTTGAGAACATAAAGACAAGCCAGCAGACCAAACAAGGCAATATTAAGCAGAGAAATCCAGCTGACCGATGGATTCTGTAAATGAAGAATAGCAAAGAGAAGGCTGGAAACCGCTCCACCAATCCAGATACGAGTATGCTTTGATACGACTGGGAAAAGCCAACCACGGGTCAGGAGTTCCTCAGTGCCACTTTGAATAAACCAAAAAGGCATAATCAAGATAAAACTGAGAATATTTTCCCTTGAAAAATCAACTTGAGAAAGTCGAATACTGCCTGTCAGAACTTGAATCCCCACTACTGAACCAATCAATAGAAAACCAATAAACCAGCCTTTGAGAAGCTCCCATCCAGCCTTTTCTTTGAAAAAACCAAGTCCCTTGGGCGAACGTCGCTCAACAGCCAAAACCCAAATACAAACAAGGGCAGCCGGAAATATGAAAATAAATAAATCCACAAAAATCGGATCAATCGTATACATCAGAAATTGTATGACATCTGGAGAGCCAGCCATGATGAGATTCCAAACCACCAGTCCTCCTAAGAATGAACCCAGATTAATAAATAAAACCAATAAAAAGATAACTGCCAAAGCATAAAGCCAGCCAAATAGCTTATTATTAAATGGCTTAACTGCTCCTATCATGCGTGTCTCTTTCATTTGATTCCTCCCATAATTTTATTGCTTTATTGTACCAAATTTCTTTCAAAATGGGAAGCTTCTCATTTTCAGTTTCTATGTAATAAAACCTAACATGAGAAAAGGGTAAAGTTTGATAATTTTCAGAATTTATGCTATACTCTTCATTATATCTAGAGAAGGAGATTGACATGAAGAAAAAAATGTTACTGTTGATGGCAACAATTTTGCCATTATTCTTTGTCTATTCGAATGTGAAGGCAGATGAGAAGATTACCATTGTCTCAGATACAGCCTATGCACCCTTTGAGTTTAAAGACTCCGATCAAGTTTATAAGGGAATTGATGTAGACATTATCAATGAAGTGGCCAAGCGTGCTGGTTGGAATTTTGATATGAACCATCCCGGCTTTGATGCAGCTGTCAATGCGGTTCAAGCAGGTCAGGCTGATGCTATCATGGCTGGTATGACCATTACAGAAGCCCGCCAAAAAGTCTTTACTTTTTCCGATCCTTATTATGATACCAAGATTGTCCTCTATACTCGTTCTGATCAAAAGGTTAAGGATTACAGCGAATTAAAAGGCAAGGCAGTTGGAGTTAAAAACGGTACGATTTCTCAAACCTTCCTTGAAGAGAATAAAGAAAAGTATGGTTATACAGTAAAAACCTTTGATACAGGTGATTTGATGAATAACTCTCTGGATGCTGGTGCTGTTGATGCGGCTATGGATGACCAGCCTGTTGTTCAATTTGCTATCAATCAAGGTAAACCATATGCTATCAATATAGCCGGTGAATCTGTTGGTAGTTTTGGCTTCGCTGTAAAAAAAGGAAGCAAGCACGAGCAACTTGTTGAAGACTTTAACAAGGCTTTATCAGAAATGAAAAAAGATGGTACCTATGCTACTATCATGGCGAAATGGTTAGGGGAAGAAGAAAACTCAAGTGATACCACTTCAACTGCTGTGGCTTCTAGCAGCTTAACACTAACCGGTAATGCCACTGCTAAAGCTACTCCTGTCAAATCCAACTATAAAATTGTCATGGATTCCTCTTTTGCCCCCTTTGAATACCAAAACGATGCTGGCCAATATGTGGGGATCGATGTTGATTTGATTAAAGCGATTGCCGAGCAACAAGGTTTCACTGTTACCCTATCTAATCCAGGTTTTGACGCAGCCCTTAATGCTGTACAGGCAGGGCAAGCAGATGCGGTCATGGCTGGAATGTCTATCACCGATGCACGTAAGAAAATCTTTGATTTCTCAGATGCTTACTACACTTCCAATATCCTTTTAGCAGTAAAACAAGGAAGTTCTTATACTACTTATGCTGACCTAAAAGGCAAGACAGTTGGTGCAAAAAATGGCACTTCATCTTATACTTTCTTAGAAGAGCATGTTGCTGAGTACGGCTATACATTAAAGGCTTTTGACGAAGCATCTACTATGTACGATAGCCTGAATTCTGGTTCTATTGAAGCTCTTATGGATGACGAAGCAGTCCTTCGTTATGCTATCCAACAAGGTCGTAAATTTGATACTCCAATTCCAGGTGAGCCATCTGGCGAGTATGGTTTTGCTGTGAACAAAGATGCAAATCCTGAGCTAATTGAAATGTTTAATAACGGTTTGGCTGCCTTAGTCAAGTCAGGCAAATACGACGAAATCGTTCAGAAGTACCTCGGTAACAATAACACCAATGAGGAGGTAAAAACCAACACAGTTGATGAAACCACCATCTTTGGCTTACTTTCTAATAACTACAAACAACTATTGTCCGGTCTTGGTACAACACTGAGCCTAACGCTAGTATCCTTTGCCATTGCTATGGTTATCGGTATTATCTTTGGTATGATGAGCGTCTCCCCAAACAGTGCCCTTCGTACTATCGCTTCCGTCTTTGTTGATGTAGTCCGTGGTATTCCCTTGATGATTGTTGCAGCCTTCATCTTCTGGGGAATTCCAAACTTGATAGAGTCCGTAACTGGCAACCAAAGTCCTATCAACGACTTTGTGGCTGCTATGATTGCTCTCTCTCTCAACGGTGGAGCCTATATTGCTGAAATTGTCCGAGGTGGTATCGAAGCTGTGCCGATTGGACAGACAGAAGCCAGTCGTAGTCTAGGAATTAGCTACAGCAAGACCATGCAAAAGGTCATCTTACCTCAAGCAGTCAAGCTGATGCTCCCAAGTTTAATCAACCAATTTGTCATCTCTCTGAAAGATACCACTATCGTATCAGCTATCGGTTTGGTTGAACTCTTCCAAACTGGTAAAATCATCATCGCCCGTAACTACCAATCCTTCCGTATGTACGCAATCTTGGCAGTTATTTACTTGATTATGATTACCCTACTGACTCGCTTGGCAAAACGATTAGAAAAGAAGGTTAAATAATGGCAGAATTGAAAATTGATGTCCAAGATTTACATAAATCCTTTGGAAAAAATGAAGTATTAAAAGGAATTGATGCCAAATTCTACGAAGGAGATGTTGTCTGCATCATCGGTCCTTCAGGTTCTGGCAAATCAACTTTCCTCCGTACCCTCAACTTGCTTGAATCAATTACAAGCGGTAAGGTGGTTGTGGATGGCTATGAACTATCCGACAAAAACACCAATGTTGATAAGGCTCGTGAAAATATTGGAATGGTATTCCAACACTTCAACCTCTTCCCACATATGTCGGTTTTAGACAATATCACCTTTGCTCCTATCGAACTTGGAAAAGAAAGCAAAGAAGCTGCTGAGCAACGCGCTCGTGAACTGTTGGAAAAAGTTGGACTTTCCGACAAAGCCGATGCCATGCCTGAGAGCCTATCAGGCGGTCAAAAACAACGTGTGGCTATCGCTCGCTCGCTAGCAATGAATCCTGATATTATGCTCTTTGATGAGCCTACATCCGCCCTTGACCCAGAGATGGTTGGCGATGTACTCAATGTTATGAAAGACTTGGCGGAACAAGGTATGACCATGTTGATTGTAACTCACGAAATGGGCTTTGCGCGCAAGGTAGCCAATCGTGTTATTTTTACAGATGGGGGGCAGTTCCTTGAAGATGGTACACCCGAAGAAATTTTTGACAACCCTCAACACCCACGTCTGATAGATTTCTTAGACAAGGTTTTGAATGTCTAAT
Organism: Streptococcus minor DSM 17118; assembly: GCF_000377005.1. Classification (GTDB taxonomy): domain Bacteria; phylum Bacillota; class Bacilli; order Lactobacillales; family Streptococcaceae; genus Streptococcus; species Streptococcus minor. Next base: position 109,839 of record NZ_AQYB01000033.1, on the reverse strand, counting down.
AGATAAAAAACGGAGCTCAAATGAGCTCCGTTTTTGCTGTCTTATTGATCAAATCGAATAGTGATATCACCTGAAGTTGCTTCTACTCGAAGTTGCTTGCTCCCACCTTCCAGATGTTGAGGTAGGCTATTGTCTCCAGAAGTGACTTTCGATTGAATGGTGTACTCAATCATTTGGCCAACTAAACTACCGCTAATATCACCAGAGGTGGTTGATAAATCCGTTTTTTGTCCAGCTTTAAATTGAGAAAGGACAATGTCACCAGAAGTTACCTCCATCGTCGATTGATTCGCTACTATTACACGATCAACATCCAAGTCACCAGAGGTAGCTTTCAAATATAAATCTTTTGACACTATGTTGGTCAGCTCAATCTCACCACTGCTCAACCGTACAGAAGTTTCACCTGCAACGGTGGTATCTTGAAGATAGACATCACCCGAACGTAGACTAAGTGCTAAGTTTTTCTTAATCACCAATTTGGAAATATCTACATCACCAGATGCCCCATTTAATGTCAATGTCTCAAGACTATCTACAGGTAGAACAATCTGAATAGTCCATTTTTTCAAGTTAAAGAAATCAATATCGAATCTAAAGAAATTTAAAATCCGATCATGTTTTTCTGTAATCGTTACCTTCCCATTTTCCTCTGTTATGCTGTAACTTTGCTTTTTACTTTCAGGATATTTTATCACCACCTTGTCTGTATCTGCACTGCCAACCACTTCGACATCTGTTGAAGACATATCAAAGTTCAACTCTTTCATTTGACTAGCCTGAAAACTTTTTTCTTTCTGCTCAACTGTTTCATTGTTCAATCGTGAAAAATCACCACCAGTCCTAACCAGAACGATTCCTCCAATAATGACTCCAAGAAGAAGAAAGACACCTGCAATCCGTTGAATGGTTTTCATAGAACCACCTACTTTCTATGTTGTTTGGCATAAGTCTTAGCAAAACGGAAAAGTTGTACAATCCAGCTGAAGACCAGCAGTCCCAATCCAATGCTGAGAAGGGACAAAGCAATACTAAGCAATTGACCATCTAAGCTATTGTTGGTGCTAAAAGGTACTGCAAAGAGTAGGGCAACTCCAGTTAAAATACCCGCAATAGCCCCCAATCCAATAGAAATAACAGTGATGATAAGAGAGAGGATGACAGTCGCCAACGCTAGGAGTAAACTCCCCCAAATTGGAAATCCAAGAATGATGAGAATCATTTCCCAAGTAGCTAGACGACGTTTGGGGATAAATTTATCCTTGACTCTCTTTACCAAGGTCTGATTTTCTACCAATAATTTGGTAGCAATCTCATCGACATGCCCCATATCAGTAACTGCTTCTTCTTCAGTCATCCCATCATCCATCCGGTCATCTATCATTTCATTAAAATAAGCTAAAGATGATTGAATTTCTTGCTCTGGTAAATCCTTCAAGGCTAATTTCAGTGCCTCTAAAAATGCTTGCCTTTTCATAATTTCTCCTTTCCAGCAATAAAATCATAAGCTTTTTGTAACTTGTGCCATTCATCCTTAAAAGCTTCAATCTTATCCAAACCAGTCTGGGTAATCCTGTAATATTTACGTAAACGACCGTTATGCTCGATAGAATAAACGGTCAGACTCCCACTGGCTTCCAATCGTTTTAGAATAGGATAAAGGGTGGATTCGGAAATAGATAGATAAGGAGATATGTCCTTTATAATTTGATAGCCATAAGAATCTTGAGTCCGAATAGCAGCCAAAACGCAAACTTCAATCAAACCACGTTTGAGTTGTGATTCCATACTTATACCTCCTTTACAATTATACTATACAATACATAGTATATCGTGTCAAGTAATAATATATAAATTTTGAATTATCTTGATCAAAAAATAAAAACCTCACTTACCTATGAGGTTTTTATCTTACTATGTTATCTAAGAAACAAGCCAACTAGAGCTGCAACAATACCATAGATTAGCATCGGCACAGCTGTTTTCTGCATGATATAACCTTCTTTCCGATGAACACCTGATACAGAAGAAGCTGCAATGATGTTATTGATACAAGTCATATTACCCATAGCACCACCGACAGATTGCATAGCTAAAATAGTCGTCATATTGAGTCCTGTTTGGGTGGCTATTGACTGCTGGACACCCCCAAAAATGAGATTGGAGATTGTGGCAGAACCAGAGAAAAAGGCGCCAATTGCTCCCAGATAGGAAGCAAAGATACCCCAGTAGGGACCTGTTGCTGTGGCAAGAGAGAGGCCGATGATAGATACCATCGAATGTTCTCCATTTAGGAGCATAAACTTAACCATGGTCACTCCACCCAAGAGGGCGAAAAAGGGGACCTGCATCTGTTTAGCTGTCTGTGCAAACATCTTACCAACCTGCCCTCTCATACTCCTATAGAGACCTGCGTGAGTCAGGATAATAAAGAAGAAAGGAATAAAGGCTGGGGCGTAAAGCAGTTCATAAGACTCACTAGAAGTTGTTCCAAAAACATGGCTCAAGGTGAATTTAAGAGCCTTTGTGACTTCAAAATCCGCAAATCCTAGATTGGCCCTGAAAAGGATAGCATCTGTCCGCAACAAACCTTTCAAGCCCAATTGAGGTACACGCGTGATGACTAGAATCATGACTAAAGAAATGAGGGGGAGAATGGCTAAGAAAAGATCTTTTGGAGTTACTTTTTCTATTGTTTGAACTGTTTTTTCTGTCTTGGCTAGGCCAATATCTTTCTTGGCCATCCAGATAGAAATCATAAAGCCGCTAGCTCCACCTAACAGGGAGGGGAATTCGTAATTAAATGTTGCTAAGAGGGTCATTGGCAGTGCACAGGCAAAAACAGTCAAATAAATATAAATTATATTATTTTTAATCTCCTGCCAACTGAAGACCTGTTTCAGTGCTAACAGAGGAATAATCAGGCCTGCTATTAAGTGAATCATGGAAGCCTTCAAGCCTAGATCGGTGATTTGTTCAGTAGAAAGACCCAAGGAACCAAAACCAAACCAGGTGGGTGTACCAACAGCTCCGAAGGAAACAGGGATAGAATTGAAAATCAAAACCGCAATCACGACTTTTAGGGGTTCAAAACCCAAGGAAATCAGAATGGGAACCGCAATGGCAACAGGAGTTCCAAAACCAGATGCCCCCTCAATCATAAAGGCAAAGGCATAGCCAATAATCATTATTTGTGCGATAGGATTGGATGTCAAAGAAGACATCCAGCGATTGATAATTGCTTGGTTGCCTGTCTGCTTCTGAAAGTTATTAAAGAGTACAGCTCCCATAATAACGGTGATTGGGGTCAGCGTTGCCCAAAAACCCGTGGCCATTCCAGAGTTCAAAAGAGCAAAATCTGTCCTGAAATAGAGCAGCAAGATAAGATAGACCAAAAACGCAATACTAGGTAGGGCGTAGTGAGCAGGTACTCTCATCCTAATCATTAAAAAAATCAAGATGATAATTGGTAACACACTTAGTATAGTATCCATAATATATATCGTATCCTCAATTCGTTTTGTAGCTACTGCTAAAGGAGATAGCCTACAATCATATCATCCTATTATACCTTATGGTCGATGAGATTGGTATTTTAATACTCATTTTTAGTAATATTATCCGTTTTTTAAATTGACAACGCTTCCAATATGTGCTATAATCCCCTTAGAAATATAAGGAGGTAAGGGAGTCATGAAAAACTAAGAAATCACAGATGAATGCAGCATTTTTGTTTATCAACTGGATGCTAAACTTTATCAAGTTGTGGTTTTTTAGTGCGCTCTACTTCTCCCTCCTGCTAGCCATCTATGGTCTAGTCTTTTTGAAGTAGCCAAACTATCCCTGCTTGATAAAGTAGGGATTTTTTATTGCACTTACAGAAAGGAAGATACTATGAAACACTTAACTGACCTAAAAAAACAAATCAAACAACCACAAGGAACTCATCAGACCAGAAAGATAGCTAAAAAACATGTCCATCCTGGTCATACCAATCAGCATAGCAAACCGATTATCAGCCATAATCAAGGAAATCGCTAACTAACAACTACCAAAAAGGAGGTAACATGTTACACATTCAAAACCTCACTATTACCCATCAAAATGACTTACAAGAGCTCATCAAAGATCTCAATTTGCTACTCAATACCGGCGAAAAATTAGCTGTTATCGGTGAAGAAGGTACTGGCAAATCCAGTCTTATAAAAGCTATCGTTCAACCTGATATGCTAGCTTCCTATGCTCATCTTACTGGGACCATCACCAATAAATTTCATTTAATTGGCTATTTACCACAAGAGCTGGAAAAAGAGACTCTCAAATGGACAGTGACAGACTTTCTCTATCGAGAGGTAGATTATGGACACTTTGATTTTAACCTTTTATACAAATATGCTGGGCTCTTCAATCTAGATTTGAACAGGTTTGAAACTCACCATCAAACTTTGTCCAGTCTTTCTGGTGGAGAGCTTCTAAAAGTACAGTTGCTAAAAATTCTAGCCATTAATCCTGATTTGCTGATTTTGGATGAGCCATCCAGTGACCTAGACTTAGAGACCCTCCAATGGTTAGAAGGGTTTATCTGTCATTCAGAAAAGACTATCCTCTTCGTCTCTCATGATGAAAGCCTACTAACTAGAGCAGCTACTGCTATCTTGCACTTGGAATTGCTAAAAAGGCGGACAGTTCCTCGAGCAACCTATTTCAAAGGACAGTATGAAAGCTACAAGCAAGAACGAAAAGAACGGTTTGAGCATCAACTACAAATCGCTAGGAAAGAACGAGAGGAGCATTCAAAAAAGATGGCGCGCCATCATCGGATTCACCAAAGTGTCGAGCATGCCCTACGCAATACCCACGATAGCACAGCTGGGCGACTCTTGGCTAAGAAAATGAAAAATATCCTCAGCCAAGAAAAAAGACTTACTAAGGAAGGTGAGAACTTGACAGAAATTCCTCAAGATATGGATGCTATGGCTCTCTTTTTCTCTGAAATCCAGACCGTGCCTGCTAGCAAAAAAATTCTTTTCTGGGAAAATAAGGTCTTATCAACCGGTCAAACGATTGATTTGCAAATTCGCGGTCAGGATAAGCTGGTTATTACCGGTAAAAATGGTATTGGAAAAACAAGGTTACTCAAAGAGATTTTAAAAACCTTACAAGCACGAAGGGATATATCTGTTGGCTACATGCCCCAATATTATGAGGAAGAGTTTGCAGAAAACGAGACTTCTCTTTCCTTTTTGAGACCAGTTGCTGATGAAGAAAAGGCACGAAGTCTTCTTGCTAGCCTAAAATTTACCAGCCAGGAAATTAAGCATTCTGTACATGATTTGTCAGGGGGACAAAAAGCCAAACTTTTCCTAGCCCGCATGGTACTGGCTGGGAACAATGTATTAGTTCTAGATGAGCCTACTCGACACTTTTCTCCGACCAGTCAACCTCTCATTCGTCAAGTTCTGACCGATTATCCAAGCGCTATTATCAGTGTTTCCCACGACCGATTCTTTACTGAGGAGGTAGTTGATATAGAATATCACCTAAAAGAAAATACTTTGGTTCGAACCAAATAAGAAAAACCTACTGTTTTTTAGCAGTAGGTTTTTTAGTTTTCTTTAGATTCTTCCTTAGCTAAGCGCTCACGTTCTAAACGTAACTTGCGGTTAGGATTGAGCTTGTTAAAGAGTTCTTCTAGTTTTTCAGCATTCCAGACATCGGCTGCCGAAACGAAATTTCCATCTTTGTCCTTAAAAGATATAGGCTTATCTCCCATGTCAGGTCCTCCTTTAGTTGATTGGTTAGAAGGCTAAAAATTGTTCTAGTCTATTCATTTCTAGGATCGGGTACTTTATGGTCTCTTTCTCATTTCAAGGTGACCAGCTGAAAGAGTCTATTCCTAGACTCTTTCAGTCCCCCAGACTGCCTCGCTTTTCATTTCTAGGCTCGGGTTAAAACAGTCCCCCAAACTGCCTCGCTTTTCACTTCTAGGCTCGGGTTAAAACAGTCCCCCGGACTGCCTCGCTTTTCATTTCTAGGCTCGGGTTAAAACAGTCCCCCGGACTGTTTTAATCCACAAACTCAAATTCAAAATTGCCAATACGAACCATATCGCCGTCTTTAGCACCTCGGGCACGGAGTGCTTCATCTACTCCCATTCCTCGCAGTTGACGGGCAAATTTCATGATGGATTCATCACGATCCATATTGGTCATAGCAAAGAGGCGCTCTAACTTCTCACCGTATAAAACCCAAGTGGCATCATCATCACGAGTGATTCCAAACGGCGCTTCGTCACTCTGGAAGCCATAGTAAACTTCCTCTTCATCTTGAAATTCTGCTTCTTCATAAAGCAAGAATTCTGGTGTTTTCTCTAGCAATTCAGCTGTTGCTTCTAAAAGATTTTCTAAGCCTTGATGGGCCAAAGATGAAATCGGGAAAATCATTGGCAACTCGTCAAATTCATCATAATTAGTAGCTAATTTTTTCTTGAAAACTTTGAGATTTTCCTCAGACTCTGGCATGTCCATTTTGTTGGCTACAATAATCTGAGGACGCTCCATCAGACGCAGATTATATGTCTCCAGCTCATTGTTGATGGCTAGGTAATCTTCATAAGGGTCACGACCTTCACTGGCTGACATATCAATGACATGGAGGATAACACGTGTCCGCTCAATGTGGCGAAGGAACTGGGTTCCAAGACCAACTCCCTGACTCGCTCCCTCAATCAGTCCAGGTAGGTCTGCCACAGCAAAAGATTCACCTGACTTAGTACGAACCATCCCCAGATTGGGCACAATGGTAGTAAAATGATAGGCTCCTATTTTGGGTTTTGCTGATGTAATCACACTGAGGAGGGTTGATTTACCAACAGATGGAAAACCAACTAGGCCTACATCTGCTAAGACTTTCAGCTCTAATTCCAGCTGGCGCTCTTCCCCTGGCTCTCCATTCTCAGATATTTCTGGAGCTGGGTTGCGCGGGGTAGCAAAACGGATATTGCCGCGACCACCACGACCGCCACGAGCAACGACAAATTCCTGACCATTTTCAACTAAATCAGTGATAATCTTGCCAGTTTCAGCATCGCGGACAGTGGTTCCTTGTGGCACACGAACAATCAAATCCTCTGACCCACGACCATGCATGCCCTTGGACATACCTTTTTCACCATCCTTGGCTCTAAATTTACGATTATAGCGAAAATCCATGAGAGTTCGTAGTCCTTCATCGACGCAGAAAACAACAGAGCCTCCTTTGCCGCCATCGCCGCCCCATGGTCCGCCATTTGGTACATACTTTTCACGGCGAAAGGCCACCATGCCATCGCCACCCTTACCAGCCTTCACTGAAATCTTGGCTGTATCTAAAAACATACTCATTTAATACTATTTAGGACACTTGTAAACCGCGCTCAAATGGATAAACACGAAAAAAGGTCCATTCCTTTCTCTTTGCAGAAAAAAACGCTTAATAGCGTTTCTTAGAGGAGAGCGCTGATAGCTGGGAATACCAGACCAGCAATGGTTGCCAAGACCATCAAGACAATGATGACCATGGTGATTTTTTCAAATTTTGTTTTTTTGTGTTTTTCTTCTCCGAAAGCCATGGGACTTCTCCTTTAAATTAAGATACAAAGGCCTATGCAACACACAGCAAAATAGAAAAACTGACAAAGATGATACGTATCTAGGAGAGCTTTATCTTTTTACAAGTGTTGTAGCCGTGTTCAATTTTGTTCTTATCTATTCATTCTATCATGAATAGTGGTTGAATTCAATCGCTATTGCTTGAATTTAGCCTTTCCTTTACCAACTCTGCCACATTTCTTGGAACACCACAGTTGATAATATCTTCAATGTCAGCCTCTTGGATATTGGTCAGGTTTTTAAAGTGTTTCATGAGGGCTTGTTTGCGCTTTGGTCCAAGACCAGCGATACCATCTAGTTTAGAGCTAAAGGAGTTCTTCGAACGCAGTTGGCGATGAAAATGAATAGCAAAGCGGTGAACCTCATCTTGAATACGATGAAGGAGGAAAAATTCTTCAGAATTTCTTGGCAAATCAATGACTTGTAGAGGATCACCAAAAAGTAGTTCGTGGGTTTGGTGTTTGTCATTTTTCTGAAGACCAGCTATGGGAATGTCCAGTCCTAACCTATTTACAATAACATCACGCGCCACATTGACCTGACCTTGTCCTCCATCAATAATAATAAGATCTGGTGGAGTTAAACCATCTTTTAGGACACGACTGTATCTGCGGTAGATGACCTCGCGCATGCTGGCATAGTCATCTGGGCCCACAACGGTTTTTATTTTATATTTGCGGTATTCCTTTTTACTGGCCTTACCGTCTACAAAAACTACCATAGCAGAGACAGGACTTGTTCCCTGAATGTTTGAGTTGTCAAAAGCCTCAATACGAACTGGCTTAGGAATATTGAGTAACTCGCCTAAATTTTCAATAGCACCGTGGGTCTTCTTCACATCTTTTTCTAGCAAATCAAACTTTTGTTGTAAGCTAATACGAGCGTTTTTGATGGCTAGATTGACTAGCTGCTTCTTCTCTCCCTTTTGGGGCTTCACCACCTTGGTGTCCACTAGCGCCTTGACCATGTCTTGGTCAATATCTTGGGGGATAAAGATTTCCTTGGGCAAAAAATGCTTGCTATCTCTATAAAATTGACCAATGTAGGTTAGGAAATCTTCCTCAGGTTCATTGTAGTAAGGGAAAAGATTGACATCCCTCTGAATCAGTTTTCCTTGACGTACAAAGAAAACTTGGACACACATCCAACCTTTTTCCACATAATAACCAAAAATATCTCGATCCATCATATCTTGGTGCATCACCCGTTGTTTGGTTCGCAAGAGACCGATAGCTTGTATTAAATCGCGGTACTCAGCCGCTCTCTCAAATTCCATGAGAGTCGCAGCCTTTTCCATCTTATCACGCAACTGGTGAATAATCTTATCGTCCTTGCCATTAAGGAAATTCTTGACATCCTCTTTCAGACCATTCCAATAGGCTTGGTCCGTTTTGCAAATGGTGTGGGCATGGCATTGACCCAAATGATAGTAGAAACAGACTTTATTGGCTGGATTGGTGCATTTTTTAAAGGGAAACAACCGATCCAGAAGGCGTTTAATCTCCGTCGCAGCCCTAGCATCTGGATAGGGGCCAAAATAAATACCATCCTGTTTTTTGACCTGACGCGTAATGAGGAGACGAGGATAGACTTCATTGCTAATTTTGATGTAGGGATAGGATTTGTCATCCTTGAGACGAATGTTGTATTTGGGCTTATTCTCCTGAATAAGATTGATTTCTAGAAGCAAGGCCTCCGTATTGGACTCTGTGACAATAAACTCAAAATCCTCAATCTCTGAAACCAGAAGTTCCGTCTTAGTATCATGGCTTCCTTGAAAATAAGAACGTACCCGATTTTTTAAATTTTTAGCCTTTCCTACATAGATGATTGTGCCCTTTTTATCCTTATGAATGTAGCAACCAGGACTATCTGGCAGCAATTCTAACTTGTGCTTGATTGTTGTGTTCATAATGATATTGTATCATATTTATTGATGAAAAAAGCTAGCTAAGACCACTTAGCATACACTTAGCAATCAACCAAACAAACTAGTTTAGAGAAGTTGTCACATCCAAGCAGTATTTCATGAAAAAAGCACCCTACTCGTTAGATATTCCTCTAACTTTTAGGGTGCTGCTGACTTTCTAAGAGTTCTTAAGAATTTGCAGGAGTTCTGCGTAGCTTTTCACAGTATAGTTCGGCTTGGCTATGGTTTCGTTGACTAGATTGGCTGTATTATACCAGACTGTATCTATGGAAGCATTGTTTCCGCCTAAAACATCCGCCATCAGACTATCTCCAATCATGAGGGCTTGGTGGGACTTGAACCCTTCTACTTCCCTTGCAATGGCATCATAAAATTCCTTCTCGGGCTTGTGATGGCCCACTTCATCTGAAATAAAGATTTTTTCAAAAAAATGAGCAATGCCTGATTGAGCTAACCGTCCTTTTTGAATGTAAGTCACCCCATTAGTCGCTGCCAATAGTCGATAATCATTTTGGACTAACTCTGTCAAGAATTCTTCCACACCATCAAAAACTTGGCCTTGCTGGCTTAAATGTTCCTGGTAACGATGAGCAAAAACCACCCCATCTACTTCCTGTCCAAAATGGGCAAACAGTCTAGCAAAACGTGTCGCGATCAGGTCAGCCTTGGAAATTTTTCCCAAGGTCAAATCCTGCCACATCGCTTTATTCATGGGTACATAGTAATCTAAATAGGCCTGAATATCGCTAACTCCTGCTTCTTCCAGCAAGAGTCTCAAAGCCACATCTTCTGCCAAATCAAAATCCAACAACGTGTGATCAAGGTCGAATAGTAGAAATTTATAATACAATTTGGCTTTTTTCCTTTCTAGGGGGATTATTCAATAACTTGATTTCTATTGATTTTATACCCTTTTCATTCCTTCATTCATTGTATCACACTATTAAAGGTTTGTGTTAACGTTAAAAAGCCATACCATCATAGATATGACTTTAGCGTAAAAAATATAATAAACACTTTCTTTACGATTCAAATTTAGGATTTTTAGATATCTCATAATGGTCTTTCAATTTGAAGGTGCTTATCTTATTTTAACATCGCATTGATTCCAAATTTATCAACTAAATATCCAAAGTAGGCAGCCCAAAGTTGAATTTCCCATGCCATAGACAGCCTCTCACCTCTGAGATAATGCACTAAACTTCTTTTTCTTCAGCTACTTCTATAATACCAGGAATGCGGCTCCTATAACTCCATTATTACCTTTAATTGTTGAAAGGGTAATGTGCTCTAATATATGAACCTGTTCATTATGTAATCTAGTTCTGAGTTCCAAAATGATTTTTTCAACAAAATCTGGATTATGTAGTGCAACACTACCACCAAGTACAATAACTTTTGGATCTAGTAAACATATCATATTATGAAGTGCATCGACTAAACCATCTAAAGTATTCTTTACTATAATATTGGCTGTACTGTCTCCATCTCTCCATTGGGCAAATACCTTCTCTGCAGTTATAGTCGTATCTGCATATAGTTGCTGCCCATATCGTTCAATTGCTGGCCCTGAACACGAAGCTTCTAATGAACTTGGCTTGTCAAAACTCCTAACTGGCATAAAGCCTATTTCACCAGCAAACCCACAACCTCGCAAAATTGTATTATTCACTATATTGGTTGCAGCAATTCCTGTCGAGATGGTAATATAGCCAAACATAGCATCTTCTGGTAAATCTAATAATCTGTATTCAGCATATGCAGCTACTTTCACATCATTATCAACGCTAATAGGAATGGGACCGAAAACTTCTTTTAATCTGCTAACAACCGGAAAATTTTCCCAAGGGATATTATTTTGAAAAATAGCAATACCATTTTTCACATCAACTTTTCCAGGCAATCCAACGCCAATCCCAATAATATCTTCAATTGAGATATTGTTAGTTTGCAGAAGATTGTTTACGGCACGGACTACGCAAGAAAATAGTGCTTCGGAACTAGAAACATCACTCGGTACTTTTATAGCATCTTTGACTCGACCATCAGAAGATACCAAACCGACAGCAACTTTTGTTCCACCAATATCAATACCAATAGCCAAATTTTTAGTCATAGTTCTCCTACTTTTCTAACAATAAAATTGTATACGGGGGAATTTCTATTCCATTTTCCGAAATAATACAAGCTGTCTCCTTGATGACCGAATAAGTACTAAAATCGAGTTCCGACTGGCAGAATAGCTTCGTCTTGCTTGATGGATTCCTTAAAGATAAAATTTCTTTTCCGGTTTTCGGATGTTGGCAATGATATCCGTATATTTCAAAAAGTTCTGGATCTCCACCGATGCGACGACTATGCTTTAAAACAGAATAATTAGCTTCAATCCATTTTATAGCACGCGCATTAGCTGCCCAACGGTCCTCATCAAACATACTGTATGAATAATGAAATTCCCAGAAAGCATTCCCACGGGTGGAAATAAACATTAAATAATCTTCAAATTCTTCAACTGTTGCATACATCTGGTGATCCATATACCAAGTATGAGCTGTTGTTGCATAAACAGGTTCGTGATTATATAAGGCCCAAAGAGGTAATTGAATATCACGTTTATCCAAAAATTCTTTATATTGAATATCCCGATAGGTTATCATACGATTAATATCATTGCCAGCACCTTCTGTAAAACCAACATCTTGCGAAATCTGGATCCAAAGACTATTCACCCATTGTAAGAACCACGGACTTGGATTAACATAGGAAGTCAAGTTCAACCAGCAATCCCTATCGCCACGCTCCCTTCTTAAATCTGTCAAAAGCTCAATCAAAAACTCATAAACTGGTGTCATAATATGCATAGCAAAGTCCCCACTACAGTCAGTAGTATCCGGTTTCAAAAGCCAGCCATCAATCTTCCAATAGCTAATATCGTAAGTTTTTTGATACTCTAGCATCTTCTCTTTCATACGTTTGAGATAGTTAAAGTCAGCAATATTGACATCATTAGATAGGCTATTTTTACTACCCATTTCTGGATGTTCAACAAGCCAATCACTCATAGTCACTTCCGTACCATTATAACCACCACGTGGACCAATCCAGAGACCAAGACTAGAACCTAATCTATTAACCAAAGATTTTACATTTTTGAGTTCACTTGGAAACTTTTTATTAAACTCCCAAATACTCTGATAATCACACCAGCCATCGTCAACTACGTAAGCATCTAAATGGACTCCATGTTTTTCAAAGCCGTGATAAATTTCTGAAAAGCTATTTAAGATGATTTCTTCATCAATTTCAGTCATGTGGTCATACCATGAATTATACTGTTTTCGGAAATAACTTGGCTGGGCAATTCCTTCAATATACAAGAAAAATGCTTTTTGCATAGATAGTTTATCTGAATTTTGCGCTGCTCCCATAACAGCAGGCCAGATTTTCTTAGGCTCTATCATCTCGTGACCGATATAATATCTTGAAAAATACTGAGTATCAGAAATACGATTTTCACCCATAGGGAATTCCATCCCAAGATAAAGCGTTTTAGCATAAACTGGTTGTCCGAGTTCAACATAGTAACCTGAGAAATCTGCCATTTCTTTAATATTATCTTGCTTCTTGGGATAGAAAATATCTTTCACATCAGTAAACTCTAGTACTTCAACATCAATATAATTGATAATCTTATTACTTTGGATAACCGTCATTTCTTTTGCAATGATGTCTTCACGGGCTGTAAAAAGTACATTTACTTTAACATCTTCACGGTAAAAATGTACTTGCAAGCTATCTTTTGTTTCTTCGACAATGTGCGCTCCAAAATCAGAAGATGTGTAGGAAGATCCGTCACAGAATACAATTCTAAACTCCTGGTCAGAACAATTTTCAACTGTAACATCTATGTGCTTATTTAGAATGTGGGTTGTATAAAACTTATCCTCACGGAAGTTAAAATAACGAGCCAGTTGTTGATTTTCAATTTTCATCTGCTAATTCCTTCAATTCAATCTTGATAACACTATCTATCTCATCTGGGAGTGGATAAGTAAAGTGTGGAACTTCGCCATATTGAGCAAAACAGATATCTTCATAAGCTAAAGTTGTGAAACTACTTGAAATAGATACCTCACTACCATCATGTAAGAAGGACATCCGTTTTATTTGATTTTTATCAATACCAATTAAAGCTAAAGGCCCGATAGGCTGTTCAAATACGTGTGCGTAAATAGTGTTACCTTTTTGTGTGTAGTAGCCCCACTCGGGTTTTGGTAAGTTGCTAATACCACATCCATAAATTGATTCACCGTTTTTCTCAATCCAAGCACCGATATCTGCTAAAATATCTTGACTTTCCTGTGGAATTACACCAAGTGCTGTTGGCCCAACATTAAGAATCATATTACCATTCTTGCTGACACACTCTACCAATTTACGAATGAGAGTTTTTGATGATTTATAAAGATAATCGGTAGGATTGTAAGCCCAGTTATTATTCATGGTCAAACAAAGTTCCCATGGTATAAATTCTCCCTTATAATTACGAATACCTTCATGAGGGACAATTTGTTCTGGACTAACGAAATCACCGGAATAGGAGGTAATCTGTTCTGTTACAATACTACCAAATCCCTCTCCTGAACCTTCCAAACGATTATCCACTATGACATTTGGTTGATATTGCCGAACCAATTGCATCAATTCCTCTGCTCGCCAGGTCTCTCCAGACATTTCCTCATAAGAAAAATCAAACCATAAAATATCTAATTGACCATATTTTGTCACAATTTCCTTTACTTGATGATGGAGATAGTCAACATAACGATTTAAGTCAAATGTATCATCTTCAAATCTGCTATCTCCTCGCATAGGATGATATGGATCCTGATACTTAGGATAATCAGGATGATACCAATCTACCAAACTAAAATAAAGTCCCACCTTCAATCCTTCTTGACGAACTGCCTCTACAAATTCCGCGACTAAGTCCTTACCAATTGGTGTATTGGTAGACTTATAATCCGTATAGTCAGAATCAAATAGACAGAAACCATCATGATGTTTAGCTGTTAAAACGACATATTTCATACCAGCTCGTTTAGCCTGTTTTGCCCATTCACGTGGATTATAATCCGTGGGATAGAAAGTATCAAAATATGGCTGATAATCTTCTATTGAGAGTCGTTGATGACTACGAATCCATTCACCTTTTCCAGGAATGGAATAAAGTCCCCAGTGAATGAACATGCCGAATCGATCCTTACGAAACCATTCTGTTCGTTGATTAATGTCATATAGATTGTTTTTCATCCTTTTACTGCTCCTCCTCCTAAAGCTTCAATGAAGTACTTACTTGCAAATGTAAAGAGTAGAATTGGTGGTAGAATAATCACAACAATTGCTGAAAACAAACCATTATAGTTTGTATTAAAGTCTGTCGTAAATTGGGCTAGTAAGGCTGGAACTGTCAATTCTTTCGGATTGATAACTAGCATAGATGCCCAATAAAATTCATTCCAGTTGTTGATAAAAGAAAGAATTGCTGCTGTTAGAATGCCTGGCCGCGCAATTGGTAGCATAATTTTCCAAAAAATCTGAGGATAACTGGCTCCATCAATTTCTGCAGCTTCTTCCAAATCTTTTGGTATAATTGCAAAATAGTTTCGGATGATAAAGAAACTCATCGCTATTCCACTACAAGAATAAACAAACATCAAGGCAAGTGGGGTGTTGTAGATTCCTAAAACATTTACCAATCTGTAAACAGGAAAGGTCATTGCGGTGGCTGGAATGAATAGCGTAGAGTAAAGCATCATAGTAATCAGTTTTTTTCCACGAAATTCCATACGTGCAATAACATAAGAAGACATAGAAATCATGATAATACTAATGAATACCGAAATAGATACCACCTTAAAGCTATTCCAGAAGTAGTCTAAAACGTGTAACTCAGTAAACACCTTGATATAGCCATCAAAGCTAAGTTCAGTTGGCAAACTAAGTCCAGGATTTTTCATAGGGTCTGCTTTTAGCGAAGACAAAAATATCCATAATATCGGAAATACAGACACCAAGCAGGTAAACAACATATACAAGTAGATAATAATCTTACCTGATTTGGTCAAACCATTCATTTGATCTTTCATTTCTTACTCCTTTTACCTTCTCTAAACACTAGATTAACACATAGAATAATTAACATGCCTCCAATAATTTGAACCACACCTACTGTATTGGCACGAGAATATTGAGTACGTGCACTCGCCACTGCTAATTCTCTTATGATATAAGAAATACTTCTTGTTCCCGCCGCACCATTTGTCAAGAAGAATACTTCATTATACAATAAGAATCCTGCAGTACCCGACATGATTGCGATTGTTTTGATGGTTTCTTTTATCATTGGAATCGTGATGTACCACTCCCGACGCCAACCAGTTATATTATCAAGAATTGCTGCTTCATAAATTTCTTTTGGTATAGCAAAAATCTGACCTAAAATCATAATAGTTGCTGTTCCTGCAAAGAAGATATACGCACAAGTCATCGCTACAATATTAATTCCAGGTGTCAATAATACAGAGGATTGAAAATCAGGATCGAAAAGACGAATAACCTGATTCACAACACCATAATTTGGATTATAGATTTGTAAGAAAATCAATCCCATAGCCGCACTCGAAATAATGCTTGGAATAATATAAAGATTTCTAGAAATTTTCCACCCAGGGAGTTTCTTAGACAGAGCGATGGCTACTGTCAAAGAAAGCGGAACCCCTACTACTATCCCTACGATAGCCCAAATAATAGAATTTCGTAGTGCTTCAGAAAAGAATGGATACTCTGTAAAAATATACTTATAATTATCGAATAAGTTATCCCACCCAAGAAATTGTGGATTGTTCAAGTTTGAGTAGTCCCACTTGGTAAATGAAGTAACAAAGATAGACACTACTGAGTAAAAATAGAACAGGAAGAAACAAATAAGAGTTGGGAGTAAAAACAAGAAAATAAAGCGGCTTTTTTGCTTTTTTCTATTCTTCAAACTTAAAACTTTATTAGACATAACAATTTCCTCTTTCAAAACTTATATCCCAAGTGACGAGTAGGTTCCTAGATATTTCTAAGAACCTACTAGATACACTCAGAAAAGTTCTTTTATCCAATCAATGCAATCAGAATTGCTTGAGTATCTTTTACTTTTTGATCAATATTTACTCCTTCTGAAGCACTTTCTGTCAAAGCATTAATCAATGCACCGCGAACATCTTCTCCCCAAGCAGAAATAACTGTCGGAACAATATTATCTGCTGTGTTTGCTAATGATGTTGCTTTACCGAGTAATTTAACAGTGGCATCATCAGAACCTTCAGCTACTTTTGCTGTATCAATTTTTTGACTAGCAGGGTTAGCACCAAGTTCAAAGATTGTTTGTTGGACTTCATCACTAAACATGTACTTCAAAAATTCTAAAGCCAGTTCTTGTTTTTCCTTAGACATCTTGCTAGAGATAGTGATACCACCCCCAGGTGAACTGATAGCTACACTACCAGGATAGATACCTGGCTGCAATGCTGGGTTCTCAACCATACTTCCAGAAGCCCAAACACCATTGAAAAAGACACCTGATTTATTAGCTTGAAAATCTGCTGTATAAGCATTTGCATCTCCACCAGCATTAGCGGAACCATTTGCTTGTACTTCTGTCATAACAACTTTCAGAGCTTCAGCAAATGCCTTAGATTCAATCCCCTCTTTTGTCAGAGGACCTGTGAGCAATTTCCTGCCTTCCTCTGTCGTACCTAAAACTGTATTGAACATACGAATTGCAGGCTCTCCGGCACCAAAAGCATAAACTCCATCTACTTTACGAACCAGTGCCATTGCTTCAGAAAAATCATTCCATGTCTTCCATTGGTCAGGGGTCTTAGCACCAGCCTTGCTAAAGATATCTGCGTTATACCATAGCCCAAGAGTTAATAACTGATCATGTGCAGTATAGATTTTGCCATTAACGTTGTTTTGAGTATAGTTAATACCCACATTTTCCTTAAGTCCGTTTTCGTCAATATAAGGTTTCAAATCAAGAACAAGTTCTTGCTCAATGGCCGCTAGGGAAACACCGTGTCCCGCAAGATCAATCATATCTGGAAATTCTCCACTAGCTACCTTATTGTTCATCACATCCGTAAGGCTACCTGTTACTGGTATTGGTTTAAATTCGACCTTATCCGTATTGTGCTCTTTAGCAAACTTATCATACAAATCACGAACTGCCTTCGCTGGGGGCCATTCTGCTTCACTTTGATAATTGCCATGATAAAATTCCAAGACTTCTTTACCCGAAGAGTGGCTTGTGTCCTCTTTCGATGTGCTACATCCCGCAACACCAATCAATGCAGCTAAGCATACAGTTGCGCATTTCAGTAAACGTTTGTTCATCATACATTCCTCCAATGTAAATATTTTTAGTTTTTATTTCCTTTGACCATATGTTTTAAAGCGCTCAGCCATCAATTCCATTTCTTCATCAGGTAGAATGATGGGCTCTCCTATGCTTCGAGCAACGCAGTAAATTTTAGCACAGTATTCAACTTCTTCAATAATATTATAGGCATTTAGTAGATCTTGCGCTCCTGCCAAAATACCATGATTGGCAAGAAAAACCGCTCGACGATCTTCCATAGCTTTCACTGCATTCATCGCTAGTTCTTGCGTACCATAGGATGCGTAGTCTGCTACTTTGACATCTTTTCCAGCTACTGCAATCATATAATGACTCGCTGGCAGTGGTTCCCGTAAACAAGCCAACACTGTTCCATAGGTAGTGTGAGCATGAATAACAGCATCAATATCCTCTCGCTTCTGATATTGTATAAGGTGCATAAACCATTCACTAGAAGGAAGTTTATCTCCTTCGACAACCTTACCATCTAAGTTCATGATGACAATATCTTCTTCTTTAATATCAAAGAAATCAATTCCTGACGGTGTAATAGCCATCAGTCCTTTTTCTCTGTCAAAGACACTTAAGTTTCCACCTGTTCCTTTTGTAAACCCTTCTGATACTAATTTTTTACCGTAATTAACAAGTTCCTTTCGTTCATTTTCCATTAACATATACTTACCTCTTTATTTGCTATAAAGCGGACCTAATACTTCACACATTTTGAAATCTGCCGCTTCTAAATCTTTTGTACCAACACCACCAAAGATACTTGGTCGGAAAATCCGTTCTCTAGGAACATTGTGGAGAGCAACTGGAATACGAAGCATGCTAGCTAGTGTAATCACCTGATCTCCGATGTGCCCATGTACAAATGCTCCGTGGTTTGATCCCCAATGGTTCATAACATCATAAACTGTTTCAAAACCAGGCTCTCCAAGATTTGGAGCAAACCAAGTCGTTGGCCAAGTCTTATCTGTGCGTTCATCAAGAACTTTATGCACTTCATCATCTAGTAAACAGGTATAGCCTTCTGCAATTTGCAAGCTTGGTCCAACCCCTTTAACCAAGTTCACTCGAATCAAGGTAATCGGCAACTCTGCTGCTGTCTTAAAGTGCGAAGAGTAGCCACCACCTCTGAAGTATTCATAGTTAGCACGGCACCAATCAGTGTTCTCTAGACAGGACTTGATATCCTCATCTGTCATATTCCAAAATTCCTTCATGGTTGGCTGACCATCTTTATCTTTAGCTGCTGCTGTACCATCAAGGGCAGATGCACCCGAATTAATCAAATGAAGAATACCATCTTTTGCGCGACCTTCTAACTTCTTACCTGACACTCGTTCGACTGCTTCTGGGCTCCAGTAAGTCCTCACATCTGAGAATATTGGGGCCTTATTGGTCAACAGAGTGCCAAACAACATGGCTGTTGCATTAAGCGTATCATTTTCAGTCGCAAAAGCTGTGACAGGCCTTGCACCATTCCAATCAAACGTAGAAGCTAGGATAGCCTCAGCAAAGTCTCCATTTGGTAACCAGTCCGTCCATTGGCGCTGACCTTGAAAGCCGCCAGAAATGGCATTACGACCACGAGCCTCTTCTTCCCAGCCAATATCTGCTAAAGCTGGATTACCAAAGAGAATGTCTCGAATAATCAAAGTCTGTTTAGCGATAAACTCCCAATCTTTATCAGCTGGCACAACTTTTGATTTAGTAATGACTTCAGGAAAGTCTTTACCTTTGTTAATATCAATTCCCTCTTTGCAATTTTCTTTAATCCATGCCAGTGCTTTTTCATATTCTGCCTGATCATAGATTTCCAGTTGTATACGACGTAAGATTTCAGTCATATCCACAAATTCAACCATCATGCCAAGATAATCTTCAAAGAAACTGCTAGTGACTTGTGAACCAGCAATGCCCATAGAGGAAGCTCCGATGTTGACGTAGGATTTTCCTTTCATTTGCCCAACTGCAATGACACCCTTTGCAAAGAGTAATATTTTTTCAGCAACATCATCTGGGACGCTATTATCATCTAAATCTTGAACATCGTGGCCATAGATTTTGAAAGCTGGATAACCTTTTTGAGCATATCCACTCATTGCAGCAGCCAGATATACTGCCCCTGGACGCTCAGTTCCATTGAATCCCCAAATCGCTTTAATTGTATGTGGATCCATATCCATAGTCTCTGTACCATAGCACCAACTTGGGGTTACAGACAAAGTTCCGATGATATTGTGTGTTGAAAACTCATCGTAGACGAATCCGGCATCACCTTGGCCACCAATTGTCCGACTAGCAATTACACATTGCACTGGAGTACCGTCTGCATAACGTAGATTGCTTTCAATCAAATCCTTAGCTGCCAAAGCCATTTGCATAGTTTTTTCTTCCAAGGACTCACGAACGCCTCCTTGCCGCCCATCAATGGTTGGACGAATACCAATTTTAGGATAATGTGCCATCATCCACCTCCTTATTATTAGGATAGTAGTTCTTAAATTGAATAGACTGCTTCACCAGAGCTCTTGCCTCCTTAATGGAAGCCAATTCCTCCAGAGCGATAAACTGTACCAGTGCATTTCCTATTGAAGTGGCTTCGATCAGTCCAGTGATGACTGTTTTTTGTGTCACATCGGCTATCAATTGAGAGAAGTAGGTTGACTTAGAGCCGCCGCCAATCAAATGCAGATTTGTAAAGGAATATCCCAGTATATCTTCTAAATCTTCAATAACTTGATGATATTTATAAGCCAGGCTAGTATAAGCAACTTTGAAAATTTCTCCAGATGTTTTAGGCACTAGCTGACCTGATTGCTTTGCATAAGCCTGAATTTTTTCAATCATTTGCCCCGGTTCAGAAAACTCTCTGCTATCCGTATCAATTAATGCAACTGGCTCTGTCACAGCTTGCACCATTTCTACAATTTCATCAAAGTTAAAGTCTTTCCCTTGTGCTTCGTAGCTCCTCTTTATCTCTTCCACTATCCAAAGTCCTGTGCAGTTCTTGAGAAAAGTTGTTGTACCACCATAACCTGCTTCATTCGTGAAATTATGCTTAAGAGATTGCTCATTGATAATGGGATAAGGTAATTCTGTTCCAATTAGTGACCACGTCCCTGAAGAAATAAACAAGGTTTTCTCATCTTCTGTTGGAATAGCTGTAATAGCGCTAGCTGTATCATGTTCACAAACAGTTATAACTGATGGTGTCCCAACCTTATATTTCTCAAGTACGTCACCAAGAATAAGTCCTTCATCAACTAAGGGAGGAAAAAGGGCCTCCGATACTTCAAACATTTCTAAAATTTCATTGTTCCAAGTTTTGGTAAATGGATTAACCAATTGCATAGTTGAAGCAATACTTCGCTCAATGACCTTTTTTCCTGTCAACAAATAATTAAAATAATCAGGTATCATCAGTAGATTTCTTGCTTTAAAATAACTATCAGGACTTTTAGATTTGGCTCTCAACAGCTGAAACAGAGTATTGATTTCCATTAATTGGTTGCCTGTTTTGAAGTATAGTTCAGAAAGAGAGGAGATTTGTGCTACTTCTTCTAGCACACCTTTAGTCCGATTATCTCGATAATGAACAGGGGAGGAAATCAGTTGCCCTTTATCATCAAGTAGAGCAAAATCAACTCCCCAGGTATCAATACCCACCGACTGTAAATCAGAAAGGGAGTTCGCCTGTTTAATCGCATCTAAAATATGTGAAAATAGATCTTCCATATTCCAACAAAGAAAACCTCGCTCTTTCATAGGTTGGTTACTGAATCGGCAAATTTCTTTTGAAATAAGTTTTCCTTCTTCGATGTGATGTAGTACCGCTCTACCAGAAGTTGCTCCCAAATCAATGGCTAAAACTGACTTCATTAAAACCTCCTCTTTGTTAGCGTTTTCATAGTTTTATTATAAATTTAGGAACAAATTATTTCAATACTTGAACGAAATCTTGGCATTTGTTCAAGAAAATCCCCCTATTTCATTCAAAAAAATTCATTTTTTTCTAAAATATGCTAATATCATTACAGGAGGACTAATATGAGTAGAACTGAACGTCTAAAAGAGATTACAAATATATTGCATATAAAAAAAAGAATTTCGGTACATGACTTAGAGCAACAAACCTTTTCAAGTACTTCAACATTGCGTCGTGACCTCATATTTTTGGAAGAACAAGGATTTCTAAAACGCAAACATGGTGAAGTAATTTTGAATACTTTTAACACTGTAGAACTTTCTCATCATATTCGTGAGTCAGAACAACGTCAAGAAAAGAAAATCATCGCCAAACTTGCCAAGGACTTTGTAGGGCCAGGAATGTGCATTTATCTGGATTCTAGCACGACTGTTTATGAACTGTGTCCCTATCTTGTGGGCATTGACAATCTTATCATCTTTACAAACGGCTTGAATACTGCCCAAGCCTTATCCACTCTGGCCAACCCAACGATGAAGATTTTCATTACTGGTGGCGAAGTCAAGCATCATTCAGCATCTGTTGTCAACCATAATATAGAAAATTCTATCCTAGATCACTTCCGAATTGACTTAGCTTTCTGTTCCGCTAGAGGAATCGATGAAGAATTTGTCTATGAAGTATCCTTTAGCCAAGCACTTGCCAAGAAAAGCATCATTGACCGTTCTAAAGAAACAATCCTCTTGATTGATCATTCTAAATTTTATCAATCAGGATTCTTCAAAATCAACAACCTTGCACAGTATAAAACAATTATTTCTGATAAGCTTCCTGATGAAAAACTTCTAGATGCTGCAAATAAAGAAGGGATCGAATGGGTAGGAGAGGAATAAAAAAACTTTGAGGAGCTGGTTCCTCAAAGTTTTTTTTACTCTAACGTAATTTAACTATTCAATACTTTTTAACATTTATAAATCGTAGTTTTCAAAGTCATTGAAACACCTAATTGACAAAACTTCAATCTATAATTATCCCATTAGAACCACCTTGAAATCTAATCATTTCGAGAGATATATCATTTTTTATAAAACACTAACCAATGAAAACGGTCAGAATAGTATAGTCTAAAGGGAAGTTGCAATGTCCAAATCCATCTACGTTAGCATAAATAAACTACTACTTCTGCTTGACAAGATGGTATTATGTACCAAAGATAGCATCAATAATAATATCAATATCAGATCGGTTATCTTGATCTTTTATCCCTTGTTTTACTTTCCTGACATAATCTGTAATGATACCATCAACTTCAGAAGCTGTGAATCGGTCAACAGATTCATCGGTATTCACTGTCCAAACAATAACTTTTTTACCGTAAGATTTGAGTTCAGCTACTTTTTCAGGTATCGCCTCCCTTTCTTCCATAATGAGATAGTCACCTAGAAGATCCTTAGTCTCACCGACAGCAAAATAATAGAGATAACCAGTTTGGATTTCAGGATAGGTCTGCTCAATATAGGTAATCAGATTATAATCCAAGGATAATAGAACGGCTTCTTGCTCTATCCTTTCATTTTTGATAAGCTCTACCATATCATCTGCCATTTTTTCATCAGCCGTTTGACCTTTTAACTCGATAAAAAGACCGATTTTCCCTTTTGACACCTCAACAACTTCTTCAATAGTCGGAATAGGCTGAGAAGGTTTGCTTGGATCAAAGGAGTTCTTAACACGCATTTTTTTAACTTCTGCAAGAGTTAGTTGATTAGAAGTTCGAGAATTACCTGCAACACGTTTAAAGTCACCATCATGATTCAGAACATAAGCTCCATCTTTGGTGCGTTGAATATCAATCTCGGTCCAATCAACCTTCTCTTTTATCGCTTCTAGGATACCCTCAATAGTATTTTCAGCACCCAAATCGCCACCTGCACGGTGTGCAATAACTGCCATTTGCGTATTTGTCTAAAAAAGAGACTCAAAGTGAAGCGTGAAAATAGCAGATAACAAAGCATTCATCCCTACCAAAACGAGAACGAAAACAGCTAGAAAAAATTTTGTTCTCAGGCGAATTTTATGCTCAATATCAGGAGCCCAACGACTTGCTTTGATTGGAAAAACAAGGCTGATGGTCTTACCTTCTTTCTCATTGTAATCATAGAAAAGTTCTGTGATGGATAAAATGAACAAAGGTATCCATAAGAACATGAATACCGCTACCACTTCTGACAGAGCTAACAATAAGAAAAATAGAAGAAAACGGGTAGATTCCAGATCATCAGCATTCACCAACCAAAAGGTTAGACCGAGCAGAATGATGAACAACATGGCTAAGGGAAGAATAACCATGAATCCTTTCATAAGAGATTTTTTCAAAAGAGATTTTAAGAAAGAAAAACCATATTTTTTCGTTAATTGAGCTGATAATCTGAAAGATTCCTTGGTGGGTTTGCCCATAATTAACATATAATGAAAGGTAAGAATAAAACGATAGCTGAGATAGGTCAAGAAAATAAGGACAAGACTATAGAGAGTCAAATAAAGTGGATTGGCATAAATAACAGATGTAATGAAGTTAGGAATTTGAAAGTCTTTCATTGGCGAAATCGTTATCCCCAAACCAACCAGAGGAAAAATCAGTGAAATATACACCATCATCAACAAACCAGCTGGACTGAGGAAATGCTTCAGCGACTGTAAGCTCACCCAGATCATCTGACGGGCAGTCACTTCAATCCTACCTTCCTTAATCAAGGCACTCATGAGAATGAAACTGTTCACATCTAAACCGATAAATATAACCATCATCACAAGAGTAATGAGCAATAATCCGATTCCATTAAAGCTAAGAAGAAAGGATATAAAATCTCCACTAGAGAAAACCGTTCTACCAGAACTATTGAGTAAGAACTGAACGAGAATATGGTAAATTGGATACATCAGTAGAGCCAAGATGGTTTTGGATAATAATTGGTACTTCGTAAAGATCCAAAGTACACGACCTTTATATACCTTTGTATCTTCCACTCGTCGCATCGTCTTCGTCATCAAAGACTTCCTCTATTACATTTCTTTTTGTTTGATTTTTTATAAAATAGCAGTATTCTTGACACAGTTGGTTTATTTTCTAGATCGACAACTTCCAACATCATTTCAAAGCAACCGCTCTCAAACTGTATCATCTAAGTGTTGACATATTCATAAAACAATTGCCAACAAATCGTCTACCAAGATATAAACATAACTAGCTTTTCTTATTTGAGTGATAGTTTTCCTTGGCCCATTCATACTTGGCGATAGCACGTTTTCGTTGGAGACTGTGGTCTACGATAGGCTTTGGATAATCTCTACCGAGCTCAAAATTGAGTTCTTCCTCTAGATTTTTGGGTAATTTCCAAGGCTGGTGAACATGTTTAGCTGGTAAAGAACGCAATTCTGGCAGGTAGGTCTTGATAAAATCTCCTTGTGGGTCAAAACGCTGACTTTGCGTAACAGGATTAAAAATACGGAAATAAGGCACCGCATCGGTACCAGTAGATGCAGCCCATTGCCACCCTCCAATGTTACTTGCTGCATCATAGTCAATCAACATTTCCTGAAAATGCTTCTCCCCTAATCTCCAATCAATCAACAAATCCTTCGTCAAAAATGAAGCCACAATCATCCGCAATCGGTTGTGCATCCAACCAGTCTGAGAAAGCTGGCGCATGGCAGCGTCAATGATAGGATAACCTGTTTGACCTTTCTTCCAGGCCTCTAAATCAGCAGGATGATTCTCCCATTCCACCAAATCAAAGGCAGGCTGGATAGATCTCTCCTTTTGTTCTGGATGACAAACATAAATCATATTGTAAAAATCACGCCAGGCTAACTCTTTGATAAAAGTAGCTTGTCCTTGACTAGTCGGAGCCTGTCTGACTACGTGATAAACTTGACGAATACTAATCTCTCCTGAACGCAAATAAGAAGATAAACGGCTCGTACCACTCTTGGCCGGAAAGTCGCGCATCTTATCGTATTCTGCCAAAGAACTACTCACAAAATCAGCCAAGACAGCCTGAGCTTGCTCAGTCCCTGGATAGTGTAGGCTAGTTCCATCCCATAAATGTTTGATTTGGTGTAAAACCTGTGAGGATGTCTTCATGCTCAACCAAGTAGCTTGGGAAAGTTCAATAGAAATAGGCGTTTCTTTAGGTAGTTGAATCCAAGACTTATAGTAGGGAGTAAAAACTTTATAGGATTGACCCGTTTGGTTCAGAACTTCCTGACTGCCATGCAAATAATGGTCCTGATAAGCATGGATAGCTATACCCTTTTCTCGGAAAAATGTAGCAGCAGCTTGGTCACGCTTTCGACCAAAACCTGACTCATCATAATTGAAATAGACATCTGTCCAGTCGGGCAAATCACAATAGAGTTTTTCAAGTGACGGTAATAGCTCTCCATAGACTAAGTGAAGTTCGATATTTTTTTTCTTAAGCTCCTCCTGAAAATGCATAAGGCTGGCGAGAAAAGCTGACTGGTTGGGAGTGGGACTACTAGACAACTGTTTCTCATTCAGGTGAAAAAAACATAGAATTGGTTGCCTAGCTGCAATAGCTTTGGCTAAAGCCTTATGATCTGTCATCCGTAAATCTCTTCTAAACCAAACCACAGAAACCATCATTACCCCCATATACTCTTTATTAAATAACCCCTCTTATTTTACCATAATAAGAAAGAGTGGATAGCACAAAAAAACCACGAACACAAGTTCGTAGTTCGATTTTTATAATTTAACAATATTGCTAGCTTGTGGACCACGGTTGCCTTCTGTGACTTCAAATTCCACTTTTTGGCCTTCGTCCAAAGACTTGAAGCCATCTGCTTGGATTTCTGAAAAGTGTGCGAAGACATCTTGTCCATTTTCTTGTGAAATAAAGCCAAAGCCTTTTTCTGCGTTAAACCATTTTACAGTTCCTACTGCCATGTTGAGTTACCTCTTTTTTATTTATTTGTAAAAACTTTAAAGAGATAAAACATAGATAAAACTGATACTTTGACTCAAAAAACTTATTACTCTCCTACTCTAACAGGTTATCTGGTAGAAGTCAATGATTTAGGTCAGATTTTGTTCATTTTTCACAAAAATCAAATTCTTTCCCGCAACTTTTCAACAAAAAGATAGGCTGCCGGGCAAATCAGAGTATTTTTGAGAGTCAAATGATTGATCTGGTAGATCTTCTTACGGTCAGTATGAGGGAACTCACGGCAAGCCTTTGGTCGAACATCGTAAATATCACAAAGATTGTCTGGCCCCAAAAACGGACAAGGCATGCACTGGAAAATCTTATCACCATCTTCATCCACTTGCAGATAAGCAGCTTCAAACTCCTGTAGCTTCATACGAAAATGTTTGGAAATTCGAGTGATATCTGCTTCTGTCAGATCCGGTCCCAAGGTCTTGCAACAGTTAGCACACTTGGTACAGTCAATCTCCATAAAGACTTCCTCATGAATTTCCTGAACAATTTTATCCAAGTGTTTTGGGACCTTCTTTCGTAAGGTCGCTAAAAATTTCTTATGCTCTACTCTTTTTTGCAAAGCTAACTGTCGGTATTTTTCGATATCCATATCTTTACTCATTTTACTTATGATTTTTTGAAAAATGAAGGAAACACTGACAAACGTCAACAAACTTCAGATTCCAACTATGAAATTATGACCTGTCCAAAGGTCAGTGTACATACCACAATGCACTTGGGTACTGTCCAAACCAGACTATCTCCTACAGCAACTTCAGCCAACTGTTTAGCTTGTCGTTTTGGCTTGCCACAATCTTATTTCGCATCGTTGCTTATCTGCTTGATTAGTTTGATAAAGGGATAATAACCGCCATTCGTGGATTGGTAATAATCAGCAACTTTAGTATAGCCGACTTTTTGATACAGCGTCAAGGCGCGCTGATTAAAACTAGCAACGGATAAGCAAAACGTAGGGCAATCGAATTGAGAACGAGCAAAATCTTCGATTGCTTGATAGAAAACAACTCCCAGTCCTTGTCCCGTCTGGTTTGGTTTCATCCCGAGACCAATTTCTAGCTGTTCTTTTTCTGGATAAAAACAGGCAAATCCAAAGAGGGCCCCATTACGTATGACTTCATAATAGGTATTTTTTCTGGAAGTTGCTGATAAGAGCTCGGTGAGATCTTCCTCATCTGCTGCCATATCATAAAAATCATAGGGAGCAGGGTAACACCATTTTGCAATCTCCTCAGCAGACTCTTGGCTCATCGGCTGAATCCAGAAATAGGGCTCTATCAGCAAGCGCCTGAAATTCTTATCTAAATTTTTGATTCGCCTTGCCTGAACATCAGGCTTATCCGTTTGGAAAACATAATCCACATAGCCAGATATATAAGCCGGAATCATGGCCAGATAAATCTCACGTCCTTGTGGACTTAATTTCTGAGCAATCTGGTTCACTCGCTTCTCTAACATAGCTCTTCTTTCTAATCATGACACTAGGGACTATCTTTTTGTGCCAAGACTTGGAAACCTTGTTGTTGCAAAATGTCTACAACCATCCTGGCAAAAGAACCGTTGGCGCCCCAGCTGATATTAAAGACACCTTGACCAGCCCCTGAAGCAATGATATCTGCAAAAATCTGCTGACCATCATTGGTAAAGAGAACCGTCAAACTAGCCATACTCTCTGTCCGAAAAAAATGCCGCTCGAATACGTAAAGAATGGTCTGCATCGGGCCTACTTCATAGCCAACTGCTTCAATGACAGTTGCTTCTAACTTCTTAGGAAATGCACTAGCAATTTCTGTAAAGCTATCTGCTTTCCCAAGGCACAATTTATAGATTTCTTTATCCATAGTGTTATACACAATCTTTATTTTTTCTCATCTTCATCCATAGACAGAACGCTAAGAAAGGCTTCTTGTGGCACTTCCACAGACCCAATGGCCTTCATGCGTTTCTTACCAGCCTTTTGCTTTTCAAGAAGCTTACGTTTTCGGGAAACGTCACCGCCATAACACTTGGCAAGAACATTTTTACGCAAGGCCTTGATGTCAGAGCGAGCCACGATTTTTTGACCAATAGCCGCCTGAATGGGCACTTCAAACTGCTGACGTGGGATAATTTTCTTGAGTTTTTCAACAATGAGTTTACCGCGCTCATAGGCAAATTCCTTGTGGACGATAAAGCTGAGTGCATCGACCTTATCACCGTTGAGGAGGATATCCATCTTGACCAGCTTGGATTTACGGTACTCTGAAATTTCATAATCAAATGAGGCATAACCACGAGTGGAAGATTTGAGTTTATCAAAGAAGTCAAAGACAATCTCCGCTAGCGGAATTTGATAGATGACATTGACCCGATTTTCATCGATATAATCCATCGTCACGAAATCACCGCGCTTGCGCTGAGCCAATTCCATGACGCTACCTACATACTCTTGTGGTACCATGATTTGTGCTTTTACATATGGCTCTTCAATACTATCCACCTTGGTCGGGTCTGGGAATTCGGATGGATTAGATACTTCCACCATCTCTCCATCTGTTGTATGAACATGGTAAACCACCGATGGAGCTGTCATGATGAGATCGATGTTGAATTCACGCTCTAGACGCTCCTGGATGACATCCATATGAAGAAGACCCAAGAAACCACAACGGAAACCAAAGCCTAGGGCTTGAGAAGTTTCAGGTTCAAATTGAAGACTGGCATCATTGAGTTGTAGCTTTTCCAAGGCTTCACGAAGGTCATTGTATTTATTTGATTCGATAGGATAGAGACCGGCAAAGACCATCGGATTCATCTGCTTGTAGCCAGAAAGGGGGGCTACAGCTGGATTGTTGGCCAAAGTAATGGTATCCCCGACACGAGTATCTGCAACGGTTTTGATTGAGGCAGCAATGTAACCAACATCCCCAGTTGCTAAGACATCACGACCCATAGCCTTAGGAGTAAAAATCCCAACTTCCGTCACATCAAAGGTCTTCCCATTAGACATCATTTGGATGGTATCACCGGGCTTAACCATACCATTGACGATACGGACTTGGAGGATAACGCCACGATAAGGATCATAAACCGAGTCAAAAATAAGCGCTTGGAGAGGTGCTTCAATATCACCAGTTGGGGCTGGGACTTTTTCAACGATTTGCTCTAGGATTTCATCGATTCCAATTCCTGCCTTAGCAGAAGCTAGAACCGCTTCTGAGGCATCCAGACCAATCACATCTTCGATTTCTTGCCGCACACGCTCAGGATCAGCTGCGGGTAGGTCAATCTTGTTGATAACAGGCATGATTTCCAAATCTGCATCTAAAGCAAGATAGACATTGGCCAGAGTTTGAGCTTCTATCCCTTGAGCAGCATCCACGACTAAAATAGCTCCTTCACAGGCCGCCAAAGAGCGCGATACCTCATAGGTGAAGTCCACGTGCCCCGGTGTATCAATCAAGTGGAAAATATAAGTTTCTCCGTCCTTAGCTTTATAGTTGAGCTGAACAGCATTCAGCTTGATAGTAATGCCACGTTCGCGCTCCAAATCCATACTGTCCAAGAGTTGGGCCTGCATTTCACGACTAGAAACGGTCTCAGTTTGCTCTAAAATCCTATCTGCCAAGGTTGATTTCCCATGGTCAATATGAGCAATGATGGAGAAGTTTCTGATTCTCTCCTGACGGTTTTTTAATTCTTCAATATTCATGTTATTTTCCTATTACAGTCAAAATTTTATTACCCTTCATTATACCATAAAAAGCCGAGTTTCTGCTCGACTTTTCGATTGCAAATATAATTGACTGAACTTTTTTTATGAAAAAAGTAAAAATGATTTTTCTCCATGAAAAAGATTTAGAGGGCATCAGAGCCAAACCAGAGAGCAATCTCTTTCTTGGCTGATTCTGCGGAGTCAGATCCATGTACTACATTGAAAATACCACCAGAATCCCCGGGTGCCTGAGCGTAATCCCCGCGAATAGTCCCTGGAAGAGCATCCTTAGGATTTGTAGCTCCCATCATGGTCCGCCAAGATGAGATGACACGATTACCCTTAATAACTCCTGCCAAGAGTGGACCTGAAGTCATATATTCTTCAATTTCGGGGAAGAAAGGTTTGTCCACTAGAGCCGCATAATGCTCTCGCAAAAGCTCAGGTGTAGCCTGCCGCATTTCCAACCGCTCAATCACAAAGCCACGGCGCTCCATCCGATGCAACACATGTCCCACCAAACCACGGCTCACTCCGTCTGGTTTGATAATAAAAAAAGTTTTTTCCATATGACACCACCTTTGTACTTTTCTTTTATTGTAACACAAGCGAGAAAGTTGGGCAAATCTGAGAAAGGTTTTATTGATTTAAATCTTGAGAGTACAAAAACAGAACCAATCATGGTAAAAATTAATTCTATTTTACAGTCCAAAAGCTAGATTGATACTAAACTAAACTTTATAAAAAGGGGCACCGATTCGGTGCTATTTTTATTGCTCATCCAATGTTAATCATTAGAAAATTTCACTATTCTATTATACTACTTTTCACTCAAAAAGCAAACGCTTACAGTCGCTTGCTTTTTGGTTTTTTAGTAAAATTTATTGTTTTTTAGACCCTTATAACCTCTACTTTTTCTCCTCCAAGAAGGATGAGGTAGGCCTCCACTTGGTCTACTTGATAAGAGCGTTGTAGGGCTTTGGCATATAGTTTCATTTGAAAGGCGTAACGATCACGAATCTGGCTAGCTTGCTGATACTGGTCGGTTTTATAGTCAAAAAGAACGATACGGTTATCAAAGACAAGATAGCCATCTACAATTCCGCGGATGACATAGTTTTCCTTACTGATAGGATCTTCTTCTAGCATGGCAAAAGGGGCTTCGCGGTAGAGCTTATCTAGATTGGATAAGATGAGTTGACCTAGTTCTGTTTCAAAGAAACTGAGGATTTTCTGTAAGTTCATCTTGTTCTTGACCTGTTCTGGAGACTGGACCTGATCTAGTGCTATCTCTACATCAGCCAAGCTGACAGTCTCACTCAAGTACAATCGTTGCATCAGCTCATGGGTGGCAGAACCAAGGGCTGTGCCTGTGATGGGGGGCTCTTTCGTCACATCAGGCAATACAAAGCTAACTGGACTTTCTTTTTTGGCAGCAACCTTATCCATGATATCTATACCTTCTGTATCCATGACAGGTTCGTAGAAAGCTTTAACTTGACTGGGAGTCCGAAGACTAGGTAGATTGATAGCTGGGGCATAGAGCTGATTGAGTTGCTCCACACTATCCAGTACTTCAAGGGCGCGCTGGATGTCGGATGACTGACGATTATCAGCCAGATTGTCAGCTTGAATGCGATTAGTCAGTTGTCCCATTTTTTCTGGTCTTAGTTCTTCCCTATCCACATAACGAATGGTGTAAGAAAGCTCCTTACTTGGAAAGGCAGCATCGATGGCCAAAAGCCAGTCTTGGAAGGATAAGAGGGTTTCCCGTTGACTGGCTGGCAAAAAGCCATTCTCGCTACTGCCATCAAATTTTTCTGTCAGCTTGTCCTTCTGGCCCTTACCGACTAGGTACAATTTTTTCTCTGCTCTGGTCATAGCAACATAGAGAAGACGCATCTGCTCCGATAGGGTAGCTAAATTGAGTTCTCTACGATTGGCTTGATAAGGCAGGGTTTCGATAGCAACTTTGAGCTGAGGTAAACTTGTCTCAACTTGCCCCTTCATATCTGCTAGGTACTTCATACCTAGACCATTTTCTCGGCTTAGAATCAGAGGAGATTGGGAGTCTTTCATACTAAAGCGTTTGTCAATATTAAGGATGAAAACATACTTGAATTCCAATCCTTTAGAGTGGTGAATAGTCATGAGGTTGACAGCATTTTTCGGAGCAGCTACTTCCACTTCCATCAAGTCTTTGTCACCCTCTAAAATCTTATCAATCATACCGATAAATCGGGCTAGTCCCTTAAAACCAGTTTGCTCGAAATTGTTAGCACGCAAGGCTAGGGCATAGAGATTGGTCTGTCGACGTTGGGCGTGAGGGAGGGCTCCTACATAGTCATAGTAGAGTCGGTCATTGTAAATCTTCCAAATCAGATCATAGAGACTGTGTTTTTTCGAAAATTGTCTCCAATCCGCTAGCACATCTAAGAATAGAGTCAACTTATGGGCTAGTTCGGGTAAAATCAGATGAGGATGTTGGCCTTGCCCAGCTTTTGCTAAAAGCATTTTCTCATAAAGCTCGATTTTTTCTGCCTGCACAGCTAGACGAGCTAGTTGATCTTCATCGAAACCAAACATCGGAGACCGTAAAAGAGCCGTTAGGGCAAAGTCGTTCAGTGGATTATCGATGACACGCAAGGTATCTAGCATAATCATGACTTCCAAGGACTTGAGGTAATTCTTCTCTCCGCCGTCGGACTCGACTGGGATGCCATGCTGTTCAAAGCTAGCAATCAAGGGCTCATTACGAGTACGAGAGGCCACCAAGAGAGTGATGTCAGAAAATTTGACCTGTTCTTCATTGTGAAGACGGATGATTTCTTTAGCTACTAGGTCAATTTCCCCTTGGCTAAAGCTAGATTCTTCCGAATCTACAATAGTCTCTACTTCCTCGGTATTGTATATCAAGACTTCTGTCTGATGCGCTGGATTTACTTCTTTTTGCGAGGCACTACCTGCTACTAAGAGATGTGTCTTATCGTAGAGTATGTCACCCACCTGCTCATCCATCAGGTGGCTAAACACTCCATTTGTAGCATCTAACACTGTGGATTGACTGCGAAAGTTCTCTTTGAGAATAATGAGTTTGCCAGCCTTAGGATTTTCTTGATAAAGCTTAAACTTGCCATTAAAAATCAGAGGATCTGCTTGGCGAAAGCGGTAGATGGATTGCTTGATATCCCCCACCATAAAGCGGTTATGTCCATTAGATAAGAGTTCTAGGAGGCGTTCTTGCATATGGTTGTTATCCTGGTATTCATCCACCATAACTTCATGATACTTGTCCTTAAAAATCTGCGCTACACTAGGATTTTCTTCCAAAATGCGGATGGCAAAATGTGCGATATCATTAAACTCAAAAGCATTTTCCTGCATTTTAACAGCTAGATACTTATCAGCAAAATCCAAGACAAAGGCCTGTAAAAGCTGCAACATGGGTAATATTGCCGATTGATGAGGTTCCAATGCTAAAATAGCAAAACTTGCCTGAGCGAGGTTTCGGAAAGGTTCAAGGTAGCTATTTCGCTCTTGATTATAGGTAGTAGCAAATGTTTTAAGTGTCTCGTCCTTCGAAGCTCCAATAGCCATGACCAAATTCCGTCCAGCAGATAAGCGGTCTATCTTGGCACAGAAAGCTTGTAAGTAGGCCAAATCTCCATGAATATCAAATGCCGCCAATTCATCTAATAAGGCTTCAACATTGTTCAAGTATTTATAGGATTTCTGAAATTCCTGCCTAACCGTCTCCAGATGGTTCTTGAAATAGGTTTCAGCCTTTGCAATCACCTCTATCAAATCTTGACCAGACAGAACTGTCTTGATGAGTTCAGCTGGTTGGATGGTCGTCTGGTTTTCATAAGGTTTGAGAAAAACGTGTTTGAGCCAATATTCTGGCGAAGCTGTTGACTGGCTAAAATTGTAAATCTGGTAGATAATCTGACGAAAAGCCCGACTGTCTTTACGATTGCCAGAGAAATTTCGAACCAAGGTTCGAAACAGTTCAGCCTGTGCTCCCTGCATATAGTCTGTAAAGAGTTCTGTATAGACTTCTTTTTTGAGGATGTCCTGCTCATGTTCATCTGTCATGATGCGAAAAATGGGAGAAATCCCCATCAAATAACCATACTGGTTGACCAGCTTCTGGCTAAAAGCATCCATAGTCCCAATATCTGCTGTTGGGATGGCAGCCAGTTGAGCAGAATAATGTTGACGCTCCTCCTCACTATTAGCTTGTGCTAGCTGTGCCATCAATCGTTTCTCCAACCGCTCCTTCAGTTCTCCCGCCGCCTTGACAGTAAAAGTGGAGATAAAAAGCTGGTCTATTCGGATGCCACGACGAATCATATCCAAGATCCGCTCAACCATGACAAAGGTTTTACCAGAACCAGCCGATGCTGAAACTAAGATATTGGTACCGTTGCTATAAATAGCGGTTAGCTGCTCAGGTGTCATCTTCTGAGTCTTATCGGAAATAGCTTCTGCTGCGATACGTTCTTGAATTTCTTGTTCGGTTAAAAAATGAATTCCTTCCATAAGATATGTTTTTGTACGGTTACTGACTAGTTTTCCGTTTCTCCTCCTTTCATCAAGTCTAGATAAGCTGCTTTTTTGCCACGACTTGGCAATTTGAGTAAGCGACGGGCTGCGCCCATATGCCGATCTGCCTCAAAATGAGTAATACTTTTGATTTGCTCACCTTGAACACTCCGACCATCTGTTGTGTAAGGATTGATAAGAAACTTGCCACTCCGAATGGTCTGTGCTGCATCTAAATAAAGCTCCTCGTTATAGTTGAGTAAGGTTTCAATTTCATCCACACTGTAAGTTGCGTTATTGAGATGGTAGGCGCCCTCTGCTAGGAATTGTTTCTCCTGCTCGGAAAATAGTCCCTTATAAACTAACTCACCACTAGCTTGCTGGCTCAAGTCTTCAAAGGATTTGGCAGTTTTCAAGTCCAGTTTTGGCTCTTGCATATGCAAATACATGGCTCCAAAAAGCTGGTCAACACTAGCACCATACTGACTGCGTAAGGCTTCTAGGTAAGTGACCAATTGGGAATTAAGACCGTTGTAAAATTTAGAAATATCAAATTGGTTGGCTCCTGATTTGTAATCCACTACGCCTAAACTACCATCCGATAGGCGGTCCACGCGGTCAATAATCCCACTAATCTGTACAGTATTTTGCAGAATCAGCTTAAATTTTTCCTCCTGAGAGGCTACTCGAATCGCTCGATTGTTTCGGAGAATCGTAGCTGTCGAACGTGCAATATCATTCAAAATAGCCTGTGAAAAACGACTTTCCTCATCTTGCTGGTAGAGGGTCTGATAATGCTTATCTTGACTGGTCTGAATGATAGCCTGCTCCAAATGTTTATCAAAATCCTGTCCATCCTCCTGTAAAGCTAACTCAAAAATTCTATGCAAGTACATACCGTGATGACGGTGGTCTGGATGGATACTGTCTAGCTCTTGCAACTGAAGGATATAGTTGAGGAAATAAAGATACTGGTTATTATAGAAAGTGGTCAAACCAGATACAGATAAATGAAGGGGTTTATCTCCTGGAAAACGAATCTGCATCACTTCATCGGATACCTTGCTAGTGGTCACTTCATCTAGAATATGTGGGATGGTCAGTCCATCTTCACTCAATCGCTTTCGTAAATAGCGGACTGCTACTGACCAAAAAGTTTGATTCTCTTTTGTCCATTTCTGATCCCAGTCGAGCTGATTGACAGCAATGACGGTAGATAATAAATCCTTATAATGCCCAATCTGATCCCCGCTTGCAGTCAGATAATCCTTTGTTTTGTCAATTTTTGGAACACCTAGTTCTATCCACTCTTTCAAATAGACAGAAAGTTCTTCTTCGCCCTCGTTAGCCACTTGAGGATAGCTCAGAACTAAAGATTGATGCGCTGCATTCAGCAAAGATAGGGCAACGAAATGATTTTTCTTCACAGTATCTGCTGATGAAATCTCAAAAGATGAGAATTTCCCTACTTTCTCGTTAATAGATTGTCTCTCTTCATCTGTCAAGAGGCTCTTATTTTGAGCCGTTTTAGGAAAATGACTTTGACTCATACCTATAGCAAAAATATAAGGTGCTGTGTGGGGTTCGACCAGATCATAGGATTTTATATTGACCACATCTACAGTGGCGGGAATAGTGCGGTAGTCAGCTGCTAGCATTCCAGAACGGAGCAAGGCTAGAAAATCATCAACTGCGAGCTTATCCTGACTAAAGATAGCGGCCATTTGCAATAACAAATCAGAAAAAACCTTCCAGACCTGTTCATGCTTCTCCATTTCCTCCACACTAGCTCCACTGGCTAGTTGTTCCATATTCGTAGACAAAGAGATAGCGTTTAAAAATTGGGATAATTTATCTAGCAGACTAAGCCCTTGCTGCGGTCGAGCAGCGAGAAAGTTGTCCAATGGCTCTATCATTCTTTTACGAATCTGATTGATTTGTACCAGATCATACTTACCTGCATGATTCGCTGTAAAATCCCGAGCGAAGCGCGAGCGTCCTTTGATATCTGCATAGGCCACGTAATGAGCAAAACGATCGACCTCCATCTCTGTAAACTGACCATACAGTCCCGTTTTCAGAAGGTTGAGGACATCTTCTGCTCGATAGTTATATCGCTTGATACGTTCTAGCGAATCCACAAAATGAACGAGCGGATGACTGGCCATAGTTTCACCCTTACCAAAATAATAGGGAATATCAAATTTTTTGAACAGTTGGCTTATTTGCAACTGATAACTCTCTACATCTCCCAAAAGAACGAGAATATCCTTATAACGAACCCCGTCAGCTAAAAGTTGCCGGATTTTCCTTGCAACGCCTTCTACTTCTTCTTTTTGGTTGCTTGCTTGCCAAATTTCTAGACTAGATGGATGTTCTGCTTTCCATTGACCATCTAAAGGTTTGAAATCATGGAGACCTTCCCAGAATTGACTAAAATGAGAGAAATCAGATGGATTGCCCTTATTTTCAACATAAATTGGTTTCACAGCGTAATCATTAGCCAAATGACGTAAAAATTCAACCGGAGCTTGGTAGATATTTCCTTGGATAAAATTGGATTGATAGGCCTTCTGACTAGCATAGGTTCCAATTAAAATGTCATGACATCTTTCTGCTAGTAGAGAAATCAGATAGTCTTCCTCAGCAGAAAACCGCGTAAAACCATCTATAATGAGGACAGTATCTGCCAATTCTTCATCTAGATAGCCATTCTCAATTTGACTAGCAAAGAGGGCTAATTTGGACTGATTTTCTATCTGATGGCGATTGAGCCAATCTGAAGCTGCTCCAAAAATTTTACATAA
Organism: Streptococcus minor DSM 17118; assembly: GCF_000377005.1. GTDB lineage: Bacteria > Bacillota > Bacilli > Lactobacillales > Streptococcaceae > Streptococcus > Streptococcus minor. Next base: position 71,810 of record NZ_AQYB01000033.1, on the reverse strand, counting down.
ATCCTCTGCTTTTGCATCACCCAGATGCTGTAAATCAAGAATAGTCAGATTAGCTGTTTTTAATTCCTGGAAAAGTTCTACTAACTGCTTGATAAATGCTGAATCCTTGCGCAGGCGTCCGTAAACCTGCAATTCATTATCCGAAAATTGGGATAAGACATGGTAAAACACCATGGAGAGTCCTGTGTTATCCATGGTTTTCTTTGTCGATACATTGTTCAGCACAAAGTAACGAGCCATCTGCGCAAAACGGGTTACTGTAATGCGAAAAGATGCTTGTTGAGGCAGATCTTCTAAAACAGTGCGCTCTTTTTCAAAAGATAAAGAGTTAGGCGCAATGTAGAAAACCCGCTTGCCCGCATCTGCAAAATGCTGAGCTTGCTCAACTAAATAAGAAGTCAGATTTTGTTCAACACTTGTATAATATAATTTCATAGGCACTTCCTAAACATATCTTATGCCTATTATATCAAAAAAAGAACCAACCTGCTTTAGCAAGTTAGTTCCAATCATCCGTCAGAACTTTGAAACATTTGGCTTTTATTATCGTTTTTTCAATACATTCTTGAGAAAGTTGTAGGCTGTTCTAAAAATCTCAGCACGAAGTACTTGTTTAAACAGTGCTATCCAGCAGTGAAAGGCACTCTGTCTGCTCCTTAAGATAGCCAGACTTTTCTTTGCAACCCGTGCGGTTCTCCTACTCTTTTTTCTTGATTGGTGCAATGGCTGCCAAAACTTTCTTCAAGCCTAAACCTGGAAAGTTGATTTTCAACTCTTGTTGCTGGCCACTGCCTGATACTTCTAAAACTGTTCCCTCACCCCATTTTCTATGGACAGCAATGTCACCAATAGACCAGGTCGTGGTCGATAAAAGTGAATCAGTTGACTTCCCAAAAGGTAAGTCTCCACCTAGATGACGAACTGGTTGGGCTGCTGATTTTCGAGTTTGCAAGGCCTGTGCTAGACTCATCCCCTGACCAAACTGGCTAGTTTTTCCGTTGACATAGGAGGCCTTAAAGCTGGTATTGGCTGGCCTTGCCAATCCTTGGTAATCCAGCAAGTCAGAAGAGATTTCACGGATGAATCTACTAGGCTGATTGTAGCTGGTTCGTCCATACAACAAGCGCGAATTGGCATTTGTCAAATAAAGAGTCTTCTCTGCCCGTGTAATACCGACATAGGCAAGACGACGTTCCTCTTCTAGCTCACTTTCATTGTCAGAGGCTCGACTGAGAGGAAAGACATTTTCCTCCATCCCAATCAAAAAGACCACTGGAAATTCTAAACCCTTAGCTGCGTGGAGAGTCATAAGGGTTACTTCCGCTGCCTCGCTATCACCATCATCTGTATCCGCAATCAATGCCAAGTCATTAAGAAAACGGCTTAGCTTATCCAATCCTGTCTCTTCTTCTTCGGATTCTTTCTCATCAAAGCTCTTGGTAACGGAGAGAAATTCCTGGATATTTTCAATGCGGGCATTGGCCTCCAAAGTTCCCTGAACAGTCAGAGCCGTCATGTAACCTGTTTCTGACAATACGGCCTCTGCAAGCTCTGTTACAGTCATCTCATCCAACTGACCTCGTAACCGGTAGAGTATTTGAGCTAAATCCCAAACGGCCTGGGCAGCTTTCCCTTTAACACCCGACAGCATAATGTTATCCGCAGCTTCTAATAGAGACATCTCCTGTGCGCTAGCAAAATCACGGATTTTAGTGAGACTCCCTGGACCCACTCCACGTTTTGGTTCGTTAACAATCCGCTCAAAAGAAATATTGTCTGCTGGGTTTGCAATGACATTCAGATAAGCAATAATATCACGGATTTCCTTGCGGCTGTAGAATTTGGTCCCACCAACCATAGTATAGGGGATATTAGACTTGAGAAGGGCTTCTTCGATGGTCCGAGACTGGGCATTGGTGCGATAAAGGACAGCCATATCCTTATAATTAGCACCTTCACGCGCTAATTCATCTATCTTACCTGCAATAAAGATAGACTCATCTTGCTCATCATTTGCCCGATAGTAGACAACCTTCTCTCCCTCTTCATTTTGAGTCCAGAGTTTCTTAGGACGGCGGTTCTTATTGCGCTCAATGACATCATTGGCAGCTCGCAAGATAGTCTTTGTCGAGCGATAATTTTCTTCCAACAAAACCACCTTGGCATCTGGATAATCTTTTTCAAAATCTAAAATATTCTGCATGTCAGCTCCCCGCCAACCATAGATAGATTGGTCTGCATCTCCGACTACACAGATATTTTTAAAACGGGAAGCCAAGAGTTTGACCAGCTGGTACTGGGCATGGTTGGTATCTTGGTACTCATCGACATGGATATACTGATAACGTTGCTGGTAATAAGTCAGGACTTCAGGGTGTTGGTCAAAGAGACGTAACGTCATCATGATAAGATCATCAAAGTCCATGGCCTCCGACTGGCGCAATTCCTTCTGATACGCCTTATAGCACTTGGCCACGACTTCTGTGTAAAAATCACCAGCCTGCATGTCATAAGCTATTTCATCTATCAGGTCATTCTTTGCATTCGAAATCGTTCCTAAAATCGTGCGTTCACTCCACTGCTTTGGATCTAGATTAAGCTCCTTCATGATCCGCTTCATCAGGGTCCGCTGCTCACCAGGGTCCACGATAGTGAAATTTCGATTGTAGCCGATATGATCTGCATCCCTGCGCAAAATCCGTACACACATAGAGTGGAAAGTAGCAATCAAACTATCCTGGGTTGCAGGATTGAGCAACATAGCCCGCTCCTTCATCTCACGCGCCGCCTTGTTTGTAAAGGTAATAGCAAGGATATTCCATGGATTGACCATCTTCTCATCGATTAAGTAGGCAATGCGGTGGGTTAAGACTCGTGTCTTACCAGACCCAGCTCCGGCCATGATTAAAAGCGGTCCTTCCGTTGTTCGCACCGCCTCCGCTTGTCTGTCGTTCATTCCGTTTAATAGTGAATTCATTCTTTACTCCGTTATAAAATACTGCCTTCCTATCATACCATTTTTTACGGAAAAATGCTGGCTTGGTTGAGTGGAGATTTTGCTTTAAAGAATGAAGGTAAGAAAAAGAGAAGGTTAAATTTCCTTCTCCTTCTCTGTTTATTTAATCTTACAATTTTTTTGATGGGCCTCTTTTTTCTTTTCATCCTTGGAAAAATCAAAGGGAGTATGAAATTCTTTCTCGGACATTTTTTGAAATGAGAGTATTTAACTTCTCATAGTTTTTCTGAGCAGCAGCCAATAAATCGTCCTTTGTGGTTGGTCTTGGCACGAACATCAGCTCCTTCTATTTTAGGTTATAAAACAGATTAAACTTGCCCTTTTCCTCTTACTTTTTGACCAAACATGGCGATTGAAGAGACAATCAGAAAGAGTCCAGTATAATTGAAGAAGATGTCTCGATAGGCACTTTCTGCCAGGGGTTCGATGAATTGCCACATCCAGACCATACAAAAGACAAAAGGCAAAGTGATAGCATAAACGATGCCAGAGCGGAGGAAGACATTTTTTACAGGCAATTTTTTAGCCAAAATATAGGCCAAAACTCCGATAAAAGTAATCATAGCCCGTGTCAGTTCGTGCCAGTTGCCACTAGGGTCTTCTCTGATTCCCTGCATGAGATAGGCGATGCTGTTTACAATGGTGACTGCTGTATAAATAAAGCAGTAGATAAAAACAGCTTCTTGCAACCAAGAATTCCATATTTTTTTCATGCTACAACCTTCCCCTGAATAATTATTTTATAGTAATATTATATCACTTGTTGTCAATTTACTTAAGCATTAATAGGTAGATATCAAAAAAATCTGAAACGAAAGGTTCAGATTCTTTTTTTATTTTACTTGTTGCAAGATTTTTTTCCCTTGCAGATAGATAGCTGATGTCAGACTTTCCTGTCCATAATTCACAAAAATTTCCAATGAGTTTTTATCAAGGAAAACCTGTAAATGGTGGGCATCTATGGAAACTGAACGGCGGCTGATATCCCATTCTTCTTCACCAGTAATAGTCAATTTTTGTTGGCTGCGGTCAATGAAAACGGAACCAGCTTGGTAGCCAAATTCGATATAATCAGACTCATCCCCCAAGCGGAAAACTGCATCGTTCTGGATGTCCAATTCCAAGCGACCGATGCAATCTACCTCATCTCCGACTTGGAGCTCTGGGAAGGATGCCACTACTGCCTCCGGTACTTCCTGCCTCAGCTTTTGTCCATCCTTATGAAGGATACGAGGAAGAGTCATATTGCAGGCCCAGCCATGCTCCAATTCATGAGGAACGACAGTCCGTCCCCAGTTGTGCATCCAGGCGATGATGATGCGTTGCTCTTTATCGTCTAGGAGACTTTGAGGGGCATAGAAATCATGTCCATGGTCTATTTCTGACACAGCGGTCTGGACAAAAATTTTCTTGTCCCAGTCCACCTGACCTGCGATAGCAATCGTTGAATTGAGATTGATAAAATCTTCTTCTGTTCTCTCGTAACGCATTGGAGAAACGGTGATATAGGCTTGACCATCCAACTCAAAGAAGTCTGGACATTCCCACATGAAACCTTGGTGGGATTGACCTTTGAGGAAAATGGACTCGAAATTCCATTTAATCAAATCATCTGATCCCAGAAGAACTACCGTTCCAATTTCATCCTTGTGCTTGGCAGCCACCACTGCATAGTAACGGCCATCTTTTTCAAAGAGCTTAGGATCACGAAAATCCGCAGCGACTAGTTCTGCTGGCAAAATCTCTCCTGTCGCAACAGGGTTCTCCTGAATCTTTTCAAAATGGATGCCGTCCTTGGAATAGGCCATGTTTTGAATCTGCTCAACAGTTCCGTCATTATTGACGACATTTCCGGTGTACATGAGCCAGAGGGTATCATCTTTGACGATGGCACTGCCAGAAAAACAGCCGTCTTTGTCGTAAGGCATATCAGGAGCCAGAGCCACAGGCAAATGCTCCCACTCTACAAAATCCTTAGTTTTGGCATGACCCCAGTGCATGGGACCCCAGAAGGAACCGTAAGGATAGAATTGGTAAAAGAGATGGTATTCGCCTCGGAAAAAGATAAATCCATTGGGATCATTAATCCAGCCGATAGGGGCGGAGAAATGGGCACTTGGTTTAAAAGTCTGATTTATGGAGTTCTTCTTCTCTGAGATATAGTGATTTGCATCATCAATCATGCTCGCGGAAATCTCCTTTCTCATTTCTTATTATTCGTTTTCTTTATATTGGTCGTAGTATTTCTGTTTGATTTCAAGCCAGTCAGACAAGCCATAGCTTTCCAGTTCTTTCAGGTAGCTATCCCACTCTTCGTCGACACCACCATTTACGATCCACTCAGCCCGTTTACGGTAAATATAGTCGTTCATGTCTGCCTCAACTTGGGCAATCTTGTCCAAATCTTCCTGTTCCATGAAGACGCGAGGATAGATATTGTCATTTGTCACATAATCAAGGTAGGTCGCATGCATCAAGTCCAAACGCCATTTGGCATCGTCTGGCATGGTTGTTACAGTTCCATAGTACTCATCCAGAATCGCCAATGGACCGCCGACTTCTGTCTTCTGACGAAGTTCACCTGGAGCCGTACCGTTTAGAGGCAAGTGTTTGAGGCTGTTAGTTGCTTCATCGTATTCAAAGATGTTCTGTTGGGTCTCATCACCATATGTACCCCAGTTATTTTGTACAGATTGAATTGGCTCGTATTGTGCATCAATCCACTTAGCGGTCAACTCAAGGTTTTTATTAGCTGATGTGATGACCATCCGATCACGCTGGAAGCCCATACCGTTTGTACGAGTGATATGTTTGGTACCATCAGGACCTGCCAATACAGGCAAGATATCATAGGTATCATTCATACCAGTGATGTTGGCCTTGTCCCAAGTAAAGTAAACACCGTAGAGGTTTTCACTTCCCTTAGCTAAGTAAGTATTCCAGTCTTGTTCAAAAGCTTCTGGGTCAATCAGACCTTTTTCTTGCAAGGTGCGCATGAATTGAACACCTTCTTTATAGTCCTCGTTATCGGCAGTAAAGTCTACCGTACCATCATTATTGACTACCAAATGTTCGTCATTATCTCCGACCCCAAAGGCACCAAAGAGAATCTTGAAGTCTTCGCCGCCGTTACCGTTGACAAAGGACATTGGGATTTCATCTGCCTTACCGTTGCCGTTTGGATCTTTTGTCTTGAAGGCTTCAAGGACCTTCACCAGGTCGTCAGTTGTTTGTGGCATTTCAAGACCTAGTTTGTCTAACCATTCTGTGTTAATCCAGGCAATATCACTGACTGTATGGATAGACTCTTTTCCTTCTCCCAACTCTTCGATCCATGGGAAGGAATAGATATGGCCATCTGGGGCCGTAATCATGGAACGGTACTCTGGATTTTCATCCAAGATCTTCTTGAGATTTGGCATATGCTCATCGATCAAATCTTCAACTGGAACAATAACCCCTTGATTAGCCCAGTTCATTAACTCGACATCGGATGCCCCATCATTGTGAATCGCATCTGGGAGGTCTCCCGAAGCGATATCTAGGTTCCGTTTTTCACCAAAGTCAGACTGGTAGTTGGTCCACTCGATATGCACCCCAGTTGCTTCCTCCATGCGTTGGAAGATCAATTTTTCATTTGGATTTGCTGGCGCAAGTGGTGAACTTGCTGTCATGAATTTCAAGGTCACTTTTTCCTCGAGTGGGAATTGAACATTTTTCAGTTCATAGTCCGGACTAGATGCTTGTTCTTTCGAGCCACAAGCTGCTAAGAGAACCGTGCTAGCTAGAAGAGCAACAACTGTTTTTCCAAATTTCTGTTTCATTAGAAACAACCTCCTATTTTTTTACTTAAATATGGATAATTTTATCGTTTCCATTTTACTGCATGAACCTTTTGATGCTCAGGAAAAGGAAACTGGGTGACAAGCTATTAGCCTTTTAAGGATCCAGCCATAATACCCTTGTCAAAGTATTTCTGGAAGAATGGATACATCACAATCAATGGCAAGCTGGAGATGACAATGGTCGCATACTTAATCATTTCAGCAATCCGTTTCATCTCATTCATGGCTGCTTGAGCCCCAATCATATCCTTTGCTGGCTCACTTTGGATGAGGATTTTACGAAGAACTAGTTGGAGTGGCTCCAAATCAGGATCCTTGATGTAAATCATAGCATCAAAGTAAGAGTTCCACTGACCGACAAAGGCATAAAGGAAGAGAACAAACATAATGGGCTTAGCGAGCGGGAGCATGATTTTCCAAAAAATCTGGAACTCATTGGCCCCATCAATAACAGCTGCTTCAACCAGCTCATCCGGAATCCCTTGGAAGTAGGTTCTAGCCAAAATGATATTCCATACGTTGACCGCACCAGGAATGATAATGGCCCAAACGGTATTGAGCATTCCCAAATCCTTGACCAATAGATAAGTCGGTACCAAGCCACCACCAAAGAACATGGTGAAGACTAGGAAGGCGTTGATCCATCTCTTACCAAGCAAATCCTTTCGAGAGAGAGGATAGGCTGTCAAGACAGAGACTGCTACTGTAATAAAGGCAAAGGCAAAGGAGTAAAAGAGAGAGTTGAAGAAACCACGAAGAATGGACTTATCAGAGAATACCCGTTCGTAGCCTTCAATGGACCAGTCATTGGGGTCAAAACTGATTCCCTTACTCACCAAAGCCTGTGGATCCATAAAGGAGGCTATCAAAATATAGACCATCGGAACCACTGTAATCAAGACTAAGAATGCTAGTAAGATTTTATTGACAATCAGCATCCTTCTGTCAAATTTTGTGTACATTTGTGTATTCATGTAAGCCTCCTATAAACCTTGACCGTCATTGATACGTTTAACAACCTTATTGACAGCAATCAAGAGAATAATATTGATAAGGGCGTTGAACAAACCAACTGCAGTTGAATAAGAGTAGTCACCTGATACCAAACCGATTTTATAGACATAGGTAGAAATAATTTCGGAGCTGGTTAGGTTGAGCGAGGTTTGCATCAGAAAGGCTTTTTCATAACCGACGTTCATGATGCCACCAGCGGCCAAGATAAACTGAATAACCATGACAGGCTTAAGGGCGGGTAAATCAATATGCCAGATGCGCTGGAAGATATTGGCCCCATCAAGTTTGGCTGCTTCGATTAAAGATGTATCAACATTTACGAGGGTTGCCGTGTAAAGGGTAGAGGCCCAACCCATTCCCTGCCAGATACCACTCAGGATATAGAGGGGTCGGAAGAAATCTGCATCGGTCAAGAAGTTGGCTTCAATCCCAAAAATTCCAAGGATGGCATTGACCGGACCGCTAACGGAGAAGAAGAGGAAAATCATACCGACAATGACCACGACGGAAATAAAGTTTGGCGCATAAAGAACCAACTGGATCCGTTTCTTAGCTTTTTCGCTCAAGAGTTGATTGAGCATAATGGCCAGAATAATCGGTGGTAAAAAACCTAACAGCAAGCCATAAACACTAAGTTTTAAGGTGTTGCCTAGGAGCATTCCAAAGTTTGGTGAGGAAAGGAATTTGGTAAATTCCTCGAATCCGATCCACTCACTTCCCAGGACCCCTTTTAAGGGGTTGTAATCCTTAAAGGCAATGAGGACCCCATACATGGGGATGTACCTAAAAACAAATGTCAACAAAAGTCCCGGAACCAACATCAAGAGTAAGAGTTTTTGTTGCTTGAGCTTTTCCAAGAAACTTAGGTTAGAAACATCTTTTCGCATGTAAACCTCCTTTTTTGAAACGTTTCAGTTTTTTGTGAACTTAAAGACCTTATATGAATAAAGCCTCTAAATTTTTGAAACGTTTCAGTTTTTGACCAAAAAATAAAAATTTATTTCTTCTTGAGACCATCTTATCATTGTGAGCGCTTTCTGTCAAGAGAAAAACTGAAATTTTTTATTTTTTTGTGGTCGGACCTTCCTTAAAGCTAATAGGCAGAACGGATTGGAGGGGGTAAGACTCCCCATCAATGACACTAAGCAGCATCTGCACCGCTTCTTTTGCCATCAATTCAAGGGGTTGCTTGATCGTGCTAACTGGATACCTTCGTTCATTTGCCAATCGGATCCCATCATAACCGATGACTTGTACATCATCCGGAACTTTTTTTCCTAAATGTTCTAAAATATCGATGACATCTAGGGCAACAAAGTCATTGATTGCAAAGATACCATCAATTTGAGGATGTTCCTTCAAAAATACTTCCAGCTGCTCGACAAAATTATCAAACGGTTCCTCAATATCAAAAGAATGGCAATGGTAACCTTCCCTTGTCAAATACTGCTCGAAATAAAGATGCCGGTTCTTTGTCTCATTATTGGTGCTATTGTGGCTTCCAACAAAGGCAATTTCACGACAACCCTTTTCAATCAGTTTTTGAGCGGCTAGTTGGGCACCCGCCTTGTTGTCAGAAGTAACACAGGCAATATGTTTATTCTCATAAGTCCGATCGATACTGACAAAAGGAATATTGGTCGTCAGGTAATCTTCAATGGGACTGTAAGTAATGGCGATGATGCCATCCACCTTATTTTGCTTGAGCATGGTGATATACTCAATCTCTTTTTTATCCCCATCAATATTGCAAAGCAGAAGCTTATAACCCTGTTTACTCAATTCATTTTCAACATAAAAAGAAAATTCTGCAAAAAATGGATGCCAAATGGTTGGAATGATGAGGGCCACCGTCTCGGTCTTATTGATTTTCATACCTCTTGCATAAGCATCAGGCAGGTAATCCAATTCCTTAATCGCCTTGTGCACTTTATCAAGGGTTACTTTCTTAACGCCCTTTTCGTTATTTACAACCCGTGAAACAGTCCCAACGCCAACTCCTGCCAAACGGGCAACATCTTTCATGGTCACGGATTTTTTGATTTCTTTCATTTTCTCACCTCCTTACTTCTAACCATTTTAGCACGCTTTGCAATCGGTTTCAAGTTTTTTTCCAATTTCTTGCCTTTCAAGATGCAAAAAGAGAGTGTGACAGAAATCGGTCATTTCGAAGAAATTCGATTTCGTCAACAAATCTTCATTTCCAATTGTTGAGCTCGAACTGTCTGGGAGACAGTTCGAGGTTGGAGATAAAGCGAACACTGTTCGCGTCAGTCATAGAGGGATGTAAAAGCTGGATGTTCTGCGTATTTTGACACAAACTCCATTTGTTTCATTTCTGACCTCTAACAATCTCCCGGATTGTTAGAGCCCACTCAACCACTTCGCCATTAGTATCTAAAACGAAAAAATAGAGTTTGGGACACCCTTGTCCCAAACTCTTGCTGTTAAACTATTGACCATACCATGCGATTCCCTCATAGATCCAACCTCTGGTTTGTACAACTTTTACTTCGTTCTCATCAAGGGTATAGTGATGAGAGCCAGAAGTCAAGCCCTTATGGAAGAGGCGATGTACCTTTTTAGTACCTCCCGAGTACCAAGCAATCCCTTCTTCTTTCCAACCATGCTGGCTCGATAGAACACGGACTTCATGTTGATCCAAGGTATAATGATGATCCTTAAGAATAGGATTGTAAAGGCGATAAACAGGGATACCCTTACTTGGTGCCTGCCAAGCAATCCCCTCATAAAAGCCCCAACCAATATTTCTCGTGTAAGTTAGCGGTGTAAAAATGTTCCTTGTTATTAGGATTGTAGAGACGGTACATAACTTGAGACTCAGGCTCCACAACGGTGATGGTCATGGTAACAGCCACATCTTTCACCTCTAACTCCACATTTAGTTTTGTCAACTCTTCATTAAATCTCTTTGCTTGGGCACTATCGCCACTTGGAAATCCAAAAGTGACATCCGTCTTACCTGCCTTGTGGGCTGTCCAGTTGCCTTCTTCATCAAAGGAAAGGACAGATGGGTCAGAAACAGTCATCGCAAATGAATAAATAGAATCCTTGAGTGGCGAATTCTGAGGTCGACGGATTTGTCCCTTCTCCCCAACCACTAATTTCTCCTTAAAGGTCTTCAGTTCGTATTCTGAACCTCCCACACTGCTGTATGTTACCTTAGTGACAGGTTCTTGTACAGTCGTTGTCTCACTGACAATGATAGGTTCTTGTACAGTCGTTGTCTCACTAACAATGCTTGTTTCCGTTGTTCTATCATCAGAACCAATTATCTGCTCTTGACCTATATACTCAACAGTATCCAAAGCAACCACAAAAGGACCACCGAAAAAGGAAGCAACCAATAGTGCGATGATACATAAACTAAATCGTTTCTTCATACCAATACTCCTTTATAAAATGATTGATATTATTACATATGAAGTATACCATCAATGTAAGCGCTTCTTCAACTATTTATTTTGTCTACAAAGAATCTTAATAATGAATTTTAAGTGTAGAAAAAAGGTTGAAGAAAATCGTCCAAAATGGATTTTTTCTTCAACCAAAACAGTCCTACTGGATTGTCTTATTTGTATTAATCTTTCGCGCCCAAAGCTGCCATTGTGATGTAGTTGTAAGGTTTGTTGAAGTGTGGCAAGAAGAAGATATCTGTCAATGCCAATTTCTCGATGGTTACACCTTCTTGAACAGCGAGTGAGAACATGTGGATACCCATAGAAATATCTTCACGAGCTGCCATTTGCGCACCAAGGATACGGCGTGAATCTTTGTCGTAAACAATCTTGATGGTTACTGGGAAGTTACCATGCTCCATGAATTCTGGTTTTTGGTTGTCAGTGTACTCAGTAACAGCTGCATCAAAACCAAGGCGTTTAGCTTTCTCAAGTGTCAAACCTGTTGACACCAAGTTGAGACCGTAGATAGAGATACCGTTTGAACCTTGTACACCGATACCTTCAAGGTCAGTACCACAAGCGTTGTGTGCTGCTACGATACCTGTACGAACAGCGTTTGAAGCAAGTGCGATGTAGCTTGTGTCACGAGTTGCGTTATCATAGATAGTTGCACAGTCACCAATAGCATAAACACCTGGGATTGAAGTTTCTTGGTGTTTGTTTACAAGGAAGGCACCATTACGGAAGCGTTCGATTCCTTCACCTGCAAAGGCAGTGTTTGGACGGAAACCAACTGCAAGGATAACCATATCCACATCGTATTCGTTCTTGTCAGTGATGATTTTCTCAACTTTACCATCACCAGCGACTTCTTTCACTGTTTCACCAAATGCCAATTGGATACCGTTGTCTTCCATGTTTTTCGCCATCATATCAGACAAATCACGATCATAGTAACCAGCCAAACATGTGTCCACAACATCGATGAGAACAACTTCTTTGCCTTTACGTTGGAAAGCTTCCGCAAGCTCTACACCAATGTAACCAGCACCAACAACTGCAACTTTGTTGATATCTTTATCTTTCAAACGCTCGATAACATCTGCTGAGTTTTGGTACAATTTAACAAATTGGAGGTTTTCAAGTGTTGATTCAAATTCGTAAGAACCTGATTTAAATTCTGCACCTTTAATTGGTGGCAAGATTGGTTGTGAACCAGTCGCAAAGATTAATTTTTCATAGATCTCTACATGCTCTTTTCCATCAACAAGAGCGGTAACTGTTTTTGCATCGTAGTCGATTGAAAGAACTGGTGATTCCATGTAAACTTTCGCACCTAGTGACTCCAACTCTTCTTTATTTGAATAGAAAAGTCCATCAGCACCCGCGATTTGTTCACCAATCCAAAGAGCCATACCACAACCTAAGAATGAAATGTTTGAGTTTTGGTCAAATACGACAATCTCATTAGCATCCCCATAGTTTGTCAACATGGTTTTGATACATGCAGTACCAGCATGGTTGGCACCAACAACAACGATTTTAGACATAGTAAAATCTCACTTTCAAAAATATATTTTTTTACTCTTACATTATAAGCGAATATGTTACCGATTTCAAAAAATATGCTCACGAAATCACAATTTTATTTTTTTCTACAAATAGCCATAAAATCTCTAGATGATAAAGTGGCTTTTTCCCTGAAGTTTGTCTATTTATGGTACAATAGAAAAGTTAAAGAACTTACAGAAATCGAGTATGAAATGAAAGAAATTTTAAAACAATTTCGTCCCTTTGATTTCATCCTAATAGGCCTAGCTCTTCTTCTTTCCTTTACTCCACCACTGGTAACAAGTCTTGTTTACCAACAAACAAGTGAGGATGAAAGTCAGTTAGTTGCTATCGTGAAAATCAATGGATTGCAAGTTGACGAACTGCCCTTAGGAGAGGGACAGGCAAAAGAAATCACCTACCATCCTAACGAGGGTCAATACAATATTGTTGAAGTAAAAGGCGATGCCATCCGTGTCAGAGAGGACAACAGCCCCGACCAAATCGCTGTCAATACAGGTTGGATAAGCAAACCTGGACAAGTTCTTATCTGTCTTCCACACCAGCTTATCATTGAAATTGTAGAAAAAGGAAAACCATCCAATCCAGATGGCAATGAGCACGATGATGAATTGATACTCCCATTATAAAAAGCAGATAGTTCTATCTGCTTTTATTTTATCCATAAAGCTACTAGTAAAACCAATACATATAATCCTGAAAACAGTACAAAGTTCTTGATAGAATTGACGAATGTCTGTGATTTCAATTGAACCTTGCGAAAACGCATGAGGTTCTTGGTAAAAGGGAGAAACATAAAGAGTCCTAATAGCGCCCAGCTTGGTAAGAAGCCCATCATGATATAGACAAGCCACATCAACCAAGGAACAATACTGAGCACCGTGTAAAGCAAAATCCCACCTTTTATGCCAATATAGTAGACCAAAGTAAAGCGATGATTGCGCAAATCCTGCTCATAATCACATAGATTGTTGGCTAGCATGATATTAGCAATCAAACAAATCAGGGGAATGGACATGAAGAAAATCTTCAGAGTCTCTCCCACATGCCAGTTAATCGTCACTTGCCAATTTCCTAGTGTCCAAGCTGTTGACAAAAAATCAGATGGCGACTGAATGTAGACAGCTAGAAAAAAGATACCAAACCCCATGGTGATTCCAGAAAAAAATTCTCCCAAAGGTAGACGAGACAGGGGCATTGGGCCAAAAGTATAGAAAATCCCAATAAGGAAGCATACCATGCCTAATGGCAGTAAAGCTAAGTCTGTCCGCCAGACCAGAATCAAGGAAAAGAAGGTCGAAATCAACAAAAGGGTCAGGATAATTGCCACCATTTCCTTGAAATCCAAGCCATGCTTACCCAGAACATTTTCTTCCTCACGGTAAGCCAAATCTACTGCTTTGTGGTAGTCCATGGTATTGTTAATTGCAGTTGTGCACATATCAAAACTAATAATCGCAAATATAAACAATAGGGTGTTAATCCAGTTGAGTTGGTGATAATGGTAAAGGGACCATAACAGACCAATTAGCATAGGAAAAACACTAGCAACCTTGGTTTTCAACTCAACAAATTCGAAAAAGACTGGTAAAGTTAAATTTTTATTCTGCAAGATGGTACTCCTTGTTGGTTAGTTCAAATTTATCCTTGAGACCATCACTTAGGTGAACGCCATGGTCTTTATCAATAAAGACCGCCTCCACTCCTTCCAAATCATTGATATAGTCCAAGCCTTCTCTGATACCGTATATAAATAGAGTTGTAGATAGGGCATCACCTTGAGTGGATGTATCAGTAAAGACTGTCACACCAGAAATATCATTTTCAACTGGGTAGCCAGTTGCAGGATTAAGGATGTGATGGTAGACTTGTCCATCGACTTCTATATAGCGTTCATAGATACCAGAAGTAACGATAGAGCAATTTGTCTGATAGACATGACCAACCGTTTCTCCTCGAACTTTATCAGGATCTTGAACCCCCACCTTCCAGCCTTTTTCTTGATTGGGAGAGGTTCCCATAACCACTACATTGCCTCCTAGATTGATGATAGCAGTTGAAACACCCTGTTTTTCTAGGTATCTTTTCACCTGATCAGCAATATAGCCTTTAGAAATAGCCCCCAATTCCAAACTCATGCCCTCTTCGATATAGACCGTCTTCTCCTTAGAATTCAACTTGACCCTCTCATAGCCAATATAGGGAAGAGCTGTTGCAATCTCTGCTGCCTCTGGTTTACGAGCTTGCTCAGATCCAATATTCCACAGTTTATTGATAACACCAATCGTGAGGTCAAAGCGGCCTTGACTGATATTGGATATCTTCACTGCTTCTTCTATTAATTCGAAGGTTCGATTATCTACCTTTACAGGCTCTTTACCAGCCGACTGATTGATACGGTAAATATCTGAATTCTCTACCGAAGTGGATAAGAGATTTTCCATTTCCTTGATGAGTTCAATCGCACCATCCATGGTTTCTTTCTGATTTTCATGGTAAATACTTAATTGAACAACTGTGTGTAGGAGCGATTCCGTACGTGTCTCAGGAGTTTTGACTACAGGCCATTGGTTTGGGGTTTCTTTTTTACTGCCACATGCAATGAGAAAAATGATGGAACAAACCAGCAGTAAGGTAGCAATTCCTTTTTTCATCTTAAATTTCCTTTTTATATGATAAAAAAAATGAGACAAAGCCCCAAATCATCGGACATTTATCCCATTTTTATAAGATAAGGCAGAACGAGCAATCATCTGCTCCTTTCTGGCTATCTTTGTCTCTTAGCAAAAGAATTATTCACCAAGTTTGAATGTTACTGGGTCAGTTTTTCCTTCTTCTGCTGCTGCAAGAAGAGCTTTTGTAGCTGCAATGAAGTTGTCTGAAGAGTGTGTCGCACCACTAACGACTTCAACATCGTCAACATTTTGTGTTTCAACCAATTGAGCATTTAGTTTTTCAGTTGCCTCTTTTGAAGAAACACCTGATTTTTCCTTCATGCTTTTGTTGTACTCTTCGTTGTCAGCTTTCATTTTGCCATCTTTATCAGCATAACCAAATGCAGACTCAGTAATCATGCCATCTTTGATAGTGATAGAATGAACTACTTTCCAACCACGCTCATCAAAATCTGATTCTCCAGTGTAAGTACCATCTTTCCAAGCAGCCATTGTTTCCATTGCTTCCATTGTTGTAGCTGGAGCTTCTGAAGAACTTTTTGTATCTGATGAAGAATTACCACACGCTACAAGTGCAAGACTTGCACCGAACAGGACAAGACCTGTTAAAACTTTTTTCATTTTCATGAAATGTCTCCTTTTCTTTGTTAAGCGGTTTCGCTCTTGATATTATTATACTATATTTTCGTTTAAATGTCCATCATATTTCATATGGTCATCTCAGATTTTAATAATTTCTGGCCATCATCTTATCCAAGAATGGAGCGATGTGCAAATCTTTCTTTAGTCTTATTCGAGCAAGAAAATCTTCACTTTTCTCGATATAACTAGCTATTAAGTTCTGAGTGAAAGCATAAGCCTGACTATTCTCCAACTTTTCTTGCAAAAGATTCAACTCTTCTTGCGTCCAAACCTGATTCGCTTTAGAATGAACCAATTTGGCAAGACTAGTATCTTGTCGCATCGCTAGCAAAAGCGGGGCTGTATAGATACCATTTTGTACATCTTGCAGAGCTGGCTTACCGATATCTTCTTGTGTTAGCTGAAAATCTAAAAGATCATCTGATAATTGAAAGGCCATTCCAATAGCTTGGCCAGCCCGAAAAGCTGCTTGCATGTTTTGATGATTGGTAGGCAAAGTATAGGCACCAAGTTGACAGGCCAAAGCAAAGAGAAAGGCAGTTTTACCTTTGATTTGCTTAAGATAATCCTTCATTGTCATGTCCGATTTGTTTTGGTTGATAAGCTGGGCCAATTCCCCAGCTAAAATCCGTTCAAGAATCCGTTGATTAACCGGACTAGTCTTCTCCAACTCAGGCTCTCCCATGAGTTCTTGTCCAGTAGCAATCAAACGCCCAGAATAGGCCAAAAGATAATCACCAGCATAGATAGCAATACGATTAGAGAAGGTTTGTTGCATAGCAATAATTCCTCGTCTACTCTCTGCGCCATCAATGACATCATCATGGATCAGAGTTGCCAAATGTAAAACCTCGATACCAGCTGCAAAATAGAGTTTCGATTTGCTTATCTCTCCCTCCACAGCTTGTGCTAACAATAAGGAAAGACCTGCCCTGATATATTTACCAGGAGCATCCAAATATTCTATGATTTTATATTTCACCTGAGGATGAGCTAGGCGGAGTTCCTCTTTTATGATTTTTTTGACTTCTACCAGTCCTTGCTGGACAGCTGGAAAATCATTCCAAATGGGATGTACCAAACTGATCTCCTTATTCTTTATTCTATCTACTTTTAATTAGAAAAGCTAGGCTTTCCCCTATTTTACCATAAAGGGAGAAACCTAGCTTTCGTTTTTACTCATTTTTAACAAGATACTAGAACACAAACCACGTATCTTAATACAAGCTCATTATTTCTTATTATTTCTTGCTGTAGATATGCTTTGGTTTTCCGTATATCCATCTATCCAGCTTGTTGCCAATCCATGGCATAACCCAGTAATCCAAGCCAAAGGCGCGACCTGCACCATTCATGAGAGCAATGGCTACTGGTACAAACCACATGTTAACCCAGTAGAACATGCCTGATAAGCTAAACATTGCCACCAACATAATGGTCAGTGCAGAAATCAACCAAACGAAGAGTCCTGCAATGAGGGCTAGACCAATCGCAATTTCCAGGAAGGTCATCATTTTTTGCATGAAAAGGGCAACATCTTGGTTTGGCATCATGATTTTCATAATAGCTTCAAACCAATCTGGCATCTCTTTCAAAACCTGCATCGGTTCTTCACCATAAGTATAGTTCAAAGCGAAGATTTGGTGTGCCACTTCTTCAGTCGCTGCTTCAGAAGCACCAGATACAGGATCCTTCAACCATTCAAATGGGAAGACGATATCGTTGCCTAGCCATGAAGTCGTTCCAAACCAGCCAAAGGCTTTTTTCAAGCCTTCAAAAAGCCACATAGAACCGAAATAAACGCGAAGTGGGACCATCCAGAGATTGTTCCCCTTACTAGAAGTCATGCCACCAAAGATATTGCGCTTGTGCTTGATATCAAAAAATTCATGACGGAGATAGGCTCCGATATTGTAGAAACTACTAATGGATAGGAAGTAGACCAAGTTAATCAAGTGCTTGACAGCCATAGCTAAAAAGCCAGATAGGTGGAACTTGTTGTTTAAGAAAGCCACACCGTACTTAGAGCCAATTGAAACCATGAAACCATCATATTTTCCTTTGAAAGCTTCTTTTTTTCCTCCAGTAATAGCTGCAATGATATTGTGAGCCGCTGTATGACCTGTTTGTTCTGCTGCCTGAACGATTTGAGGAGTTGGTTGACCATTTTCTTCATAGTAGACCAAGTCACCAGCTACATAGACATTTTCTTTGCCTTTGGCTTCCATAAACTCATTGGCTACCAAACGACCAGCACGTGCCTGCTCAATCTCAAAATCAGCTGTGTCTGTATTGGCCTTCACACCCGCAGTCCAGACTGCCGTATAGGTAGGAATCGCTTTTCCGGATGCTAGGTTTAAGGTACCTTCTTCGACACTGGATACACCATCACCCAAGATAAGTTCTACACCTTTTTTCTTTAGGTAGCGAAGAGCCTTGGTTTGCTCTTTTTCTGTGACCATGTTCAAGATGGTTGGCATTGCCTCAACCACCTTAAGAGAAAACTCATCCTTATCCAATTTGTACTCTTTGGCTAGGATAGGCACCCAATCAATAAGTTCTCCAATCATCTCAATACCGGTAAAGCCAGCACCGATAACTGTAAAGGTCAGAAGGGCACGGCGCTTAGCTGGATCATGCTCAATTGCGGCACGTTGGCAAGCATCGAGAATGTGGTCATGCAAGCGTTCTGCTGCTTCGATAGACCAGAGAGTGAACGCATGTTCCTTCACGCCAGGTGTTCCAAAGTCATTAGCTTCGCCACCCATAGCTAAGAGAAGATAGTCAAATTTGAGCGTTTGATGCTCAGCAATCACTTCCTTCTTATCGTAGTCAATCCGAAGGACCTTATCTGTTACCAATTGAACTTTTGGATATTTTTTAAAGATACGTTGCAAATCGTACTTAATAGCATTTGCTTCCACACGACCACCAGCTACCTCGTGTAACTCAGTCATATAAGTATGGAAAGAATTCTTGTCAATCAAGGTGATGTTGACTTCTTTATCTTTTTTTAATTTTTTTGCCAGGGTTCTAGCTGCAGATACGCCTGCAAACCCCGCACCAACAATAACAATCTCTTTTGTCATTGTAATCTCCTTTCGATTCTCACTACCTATTAGTATATAATACTGTGAATTAAATAGCAATGTTTTTTGCAAGTGATGATAAAAATTTGCAAAAATCTTCAAAAATGAAACAATAGGTAGTATAATAGACTGTATACTTATATTAAATAATTGTTAGGATTCTTTATGAACAAACGCTATCAAAAGATGGCCTATATTACCATGTTAGCAGCTCAGGCTATTGTAATTTCCGTTATGGAACGCTGGATTCCAGCTCCTTTTACTTTTGCACCCGGAGCCAAACTAGGATTGGGAAATCTCATCAGTATTATTGCCATTTTTACCCTACCACCTAAAGATAGTATCAAGGTGATTGGACTTAGGCTCTTTGTCTCCACCTTTCTTAGTGGTACCTTTTCAACCTTCCTATACAGCTTTTCAGGTACCGTTTTGAGCTATCTAGTCATGCTAGGTGCTAAGCAATTGGGACCAAGGAAAGTCAGTATTATCGGCATTTCCACTCTAGGAGGTATCTGCCACAATATCGGTCAACTCCTCGTTTTCGCCCTTATCGCCAAATCATGGACTGTACTCAACTACCTGCCCATTCTAGCCTTTAGTGGTATTCTATCTGGCTTTTTGGTTGGTATAACTGGCAACTTTCTTTTGAAAAAAATCCGCATTCTTCACATCTATCACGAAGAAGTCCTGACAGAATGGGGAGCACCTTGAAACCTAGAAAGACTTTCTTCTAGGTTTTTTACTTGTAGCCGGAGAGGAGGACAATGGACTAAACCATTCAAAAAAATGAATTTTCTGACATTTTAATAAGACTTTAACTTCTGACCTTTTTCTGTTATAATCTATAGACAGAGGTGAAAAAAATGAAAAACATTGCTTTTGATTCTGAAAAATACTTGAACCTACAACGCGACCATATTTTAGAGCGAATCAATCAGTTTGATGGCAAGCTCTATATGGAGTTTGGGGGCAAGATGCTAGAAGATTTCCATGCTTTCCGAGTTCTGCCTGGATATGAACCGGACAATAAAATAAAGCTTCTGCATGAATTACGAGACCAAGTGGAAATCGTCATTGCTATCAATGCCAATAATATCGAACATTCCAAGGCACGGGGCGATCTGGGCATTTCCTATGACCAAGAGGTCTTCCGTCTCATGGATAAATTTAATGACTTGGAGCTCTTTGTAGGATCTGTGGTCATTACTCAATATGCAGGCCAACCTGCAGCCGATACTTTTCGTCATGAATTGACTAGAAAAGGCATCACTTCCTACCTACACTATCCAATCGAAGGCTATCCTACTGCTATCGATCGTATTATCTCTCCAGAAGGTATGGGAAAAAATGACTATATTCAAACCAGCCGAAAGCTGGTCGTAGTTACAGCCCCTGGACCTGGTTCTGGTAAATTGGCAACATGCATGTCCAACCTCTATCATGACCAAGTCAATGGAGTAACATCTGGCTATGCCAAGTTTGAAACATTTCCTGTTTGGAACCTTCCCCTTCACCATCCTGTAAACCTAGCCTATGAAGCTGCCACAGCTGACCTTGATGATGTCAATATGATTGACCCCTTCCACTTAGAAGCCTACGGTAAAACGACCGTCAACTACAACCGTGATATTGAGATTTTCCCAGTCCTCAAACGGATGTTGGAACGTATCCTAGGTCAATCCCCATACGAATCTCCAACCGACATGGGAGTCAATATGGTTGGCTTTGCCATCGTAGACAACGATGCCGCCATTGAAGCATCCAAACAAGAAATCATCCGCCGCTATTACCAAACTTTAGTAGAGTTTAGGGCAGAACGTGTTTCCGCTACTGCAATTAAGAAGATTGAATTGCTGATGAATGATCTAGGCATCTCACCACAAGACCGCAAAGTCACGCTCGTTGCGCGTCAAAAAGCTGAAACGACTGGCAATCCTGCCCTCGCCTTAGAATTACCAACTGGGCAAATCGTAACCGGAAAGACCTCCGAGCTCTTTGGTCCATCTGCTGCAGTAATCGTCAATGCCATCAAGGCACTAGCTGGTATTGATAAAGAAACTCTCTTGATTGAGCCTGAGTACGTCAAGCCGATTCAAAGCCTAAAAATCAATCACCTGGGTAACAAGAATCCTCGACTTCATTCTAACGAATTGCTCATCGCCCTAGCTATTACTGCCATGAACAACCAAGAAGCAGATCTTGCTATGAAGCAACTAGGCAAACTCAAGGGAAGCGAAGTACACTCAACTGTCATACTCCCAGAAGAAGATAAGAATGTCTTTCGTAAATTAGGCATCAATGTAACGGTTGATCCTGTTTACCAACATAAAAAACTCTACCATAAATAAACTTGAAGCCTGAGAAGGCTTCTTTTTTATACAAAAGGCTCCCCAAGTGCCCTTGGGGAGTATTGATTGTTACTATTAGAACCAGCAGACTTGACCACTATGACAGTTTACCATTTATAACAACTCCATCAAAAAAGGATCTTTTGATTGGTAAAGTAGATGGAATTCTTTAATCTGTATGGTTAATCTTTTTGTGCTCTCCTGTTACATACATGCTAAAAATCGCCTTAGCAACTGCTTCTTTGTGCTGGTTACTGATAGTAACCTCAATAATCTTGGTAGTCCGTCCATCATGGACACATACACCCTCAATCAATAAGCTATCATCCAGACGACCTGCTCTCATGTAGTTGATACTGGATTGCATAGTCACCACATCAAAACCTGTAGAAATGGCTGTCAATCCTGCCACCTGGTCACACATGGTAAATAGATAACCTCCGTGAGCATAGCCGTAATAGTTAAGAGAAGAGTCGACTACCTTGGAAGAGATAATGACATGCCCTTTTTCAAAAAGATCTATCTGATGATTTTCAAAAACCTTAATTTCGTGTAAATATTCTTGTAGCATAATGATTCCTTTCTTCAAACAAGTTTCATTATAGCACTTTTAGAAAAAGATGACTGTAAAAAAACACTGCCGATGGACAGTGTTACAGGATTATTTTTCAATAATTTGAGGACCTTCTGGGCGACCGACGATAATCTTGGAAATCATCCCTATAAAGAGACCATGCTCAACTACACCCACTGTGCGATCCAACTCCTCGGCTAGTTTTTCCGCATCCGTGATGACTTTCAAATCCAAATCAATGATATAGTTGACTTGGTCTGTGACAAAAAGTTCACCATCTTTCATCCGGAAGCTCGGCTTGTAGCCCTTCTCTTCAAATTGACGGAAAAGATTGTGCGCACCGTACTGGACAACCTCGACTGGAAGCTTAAAGGCACCAAGTTGCTCAACCAACTTAGATTCGTCAACAATCCATATGCAGTCCTTACTGTTGGAAGCCACTACTTTTTCCATAAGAAGAGCGCCACCACCACCCTTGATACCGTTGAAATGACCATCCACTTCATCCGCACCATCTACGGTCAAATCTACAATCTCCACCTCATCAATCGACTTGAGCGGAATTCCCAATGTTTGTGCTTGGGCAGTGGTAGCACTGGACGTAGTGACACCTGTGATATTTAAACCCTCCTCCTTGATACGACGACCGATTTCTTCGACAAAATAGTAGGCTGTTGAGCCCGTTCCCAGGCCTACAATCATCCCATCCTTGACAAATTCTGCGGCTTTAATACCCACTTGTTGCTTCAAATGTGACATGGACATTCTCCTTTTTTCAAACGTTTACAGATTTGATTATACCAAAAAATCCAGCTCCTTCCTACCAAAAAACGAAGTGCTATTAGATTTTCCACTTATTCTTTACCCCTCTTGTACTTATTATAAGGACGTTATAAGGACGAAAAAATCCGACAGCCTATCATCAGACTGTCGAATATCACAATACCAATATATCTGCTTAGTTATTATTACTCTTAAGAGCTTCTTTTGCCTCACCAACGGTGGTCGCCTCTGGACTATAAAGGTTGTAATGTGTCTTTGTTCCATCAGGATTCACCACATAACCTAAATCGCCATCTCCCTCATAGCCCATTTTAAGGGACATAAGCCCACCGTACTCATCTGCTAAAATCCGTTGGTCGTCGGATTCAAAGTGGCCGAAATAAGCATCTATTTCCTCATCCGTTTTGCCTACCAAAGTTTCTTTCAGAATGGCAATAGTAACATTTTCATCAGGATTCACCATTACAACATGTTGACTATCATCTTCATGGATAATGGTGATTGCTCTACTTTGATCACCTTGACTCTGGGCAAACAGAGGAGAGGAATGATTTAGAAATACTCCTACAATACCTGCTCCTACTATTAAACTCATCAAAGGTTTTGCCTTTTTAAATTGAATCATTTGCTATCCTCCTACCAATTTTCGATAATATTCTTATGGTTTACACCCTTTCTAAAATATATATAAAAGGTACTACTTGTATATCAATTACTTGATCATCCTACCTCTTCACAGTATAGTTCCCGTTTTTCCCTCCTTTCAAACAGAGATCTGATTATCAGTAATTCATGAAACCACTTACAATTGTATTCTACTTTTTTTAGTTTGTCAAAAATAAAAGAATGAAACAAAACAAAGAGAGTCTAGAAACACTAGACTTCTCTACTTAAAATTAAAAACTTTTCTAGCTAAAAAATCAGCAAAATTGGGAAAGAGCGTGTAAAACTTATTTGCAGCTTCAAGGACCCAAGGGAGGTTGATTTCGCGTTTTTTGGTTCCCATGGCGGCCACAATCTTAGTAGCTACTTTTTCGGGCGAAATCATAAAGGCTTGAACACTCTTTTGGTAACTGCCATCAGGATCAGCTAGGTCAAAAAAGCCAGTCGCCACAGGACCAGGATTGACAGTGGTGACACCAACATTATGTGGAGCCAACTCTAGGCGGATGGTGTTGGAGAAGCCCAAGGCTGCAAACTTAGTGGCAGTATAGACAGAGGATTTGCTGGATGCAATTTTTCCAGACATGCTGACGATGTTGATGATATGACCAGACTTGACTTTCTTCATCTCCTTGCCGACTAAGCGACAGAGAGCCATGAGGGCAAAGAGATTGACATCAAACATAGCTCTTACCTGTTCCTCTGAAAAATGTTCAAAATCATCATAGGTAGCGTAGCCAGCATTGTTGACTAGGATATCAATCTTCCCTTGTTCCTGATAGATTTTTTTCACCAAAGTAGACAATTCAACTTCATTGGTGATATCGACTTCGTAGATAACTTTGTTGGGATGAGTAGCATAAAGCTCTTCGATTTTTTGGCCACTGCGTCCCAGTAAAATGAGAAAATCATCCTTTAGCAAAGGAATCATGGCCTGTGCAATGCCACCAGAAGCTCCTGTTAGCAAGATTGTTCTCATACTTCTACCTCTTCTAAGTCCTTGACTACATGAACAGCTTCAAAAATCTGAGCCGCATCCCGACGGAGCTGGCTGACATCCTTGGATAAGAAACGAGGACTGATGTGGTTGAGCAGGAGGCGCTTGGCACCTGCATCCTTAGCTACTTGAGCGGCTTCCATATTGGTTGAGTGTCCATGTTTACGTGCCATAGTCTCATCTCCTTTACCATAAGTGGACTCATGTACTAGGATATCCGCATTTACTCCTAGACGGACACTGGCATGGCAACGTCGAGTATCTCCTAGGATGGTTACGACTTTACCTGGTCGTGGAGGAGATAGATAGTCACTGGCAATGATTTCTCTTCCGTCTTCTAAAACCACATTTTCTCCACTTTTCACTTTACCAAAGAGAGGCCCAAAGGGAACGCCTGCTACTCTCAATTTTTCGGCATCAAGAGTTCCTTCCAAATCTTTTTGGATAACACGAAAGCCAACACAGAAGGTAGTATGGTCCAATTTTTCCGCATAAACAGAAAACTTTTCATTTTCAAAAATTTTACCTAAAGATGTTTCATTAAACTCGTGGAAATGAATATGGTAAGGCAGGCGCGAACCTGACACTTTAAGACTAGTCAAAACAAAGGAGCGGATGCCTATTGGACCATAGATGTCAATATCTGTCTGCTCATCATTGGACTGAAAAGAGCGGCTCGATAGGAATCCCGGTAATCCAAAGATATGATCTCCGTGCAGGTGGGTGATGAAGATTTTAGAAATCTTGCGAGGACGAATGGCTGTCTCTAAGATGCGGTTTTGTGTGCCTTCACCGCAGTCAAAGAGCCAAATTTCATTGAGTTCATCTAGTAGCTTGAGAGCCAAACTAGATACATTGCGGGACTTAGATGGTTGCCCAGCTCCCGTCCCTAAAAATTGAATAAACATAATCTCTTACTTTCTAATATAGATAAGGGCCTGTCTTTCTGACCAAGCATAGTAGACTTGATTTGTGTAAGAGGCTGCTGCTTCTAGGACTTCTTCCTGATTGAGACCTGAAATCTTTACCCAGTCGGGACTTTCAGCTATCTGGGTCAGTAAAAATCTTTCTTGCTTCACCTCTTGCCAAGCTTGATTAGCTAAATCTAGTGAACACATCCAGATTTTTTCATTTTCTTGAAAAATCAGATAATGTGGAAAAACTTGAGCGAGTTCAAAGAGCAAGCCAGGTTGGACTTCTTCTGGTTTTTCCGCGAAGACTTGAGCTAAGCCAGAGTCATTGACATAGACAAAACCATAAGACTGACCAGATAGATTCAGGCGGATAAAAGGCTTCACCTCCACAAAGCTTGGATCTACTTGAAAGAGTTGTAGAGCTTTGGATAATTGGAAATAATAGTCAGTCGCAGCTTGCGGGCTTTGTTTCTGATAGATTTCAGCAAAGTAGGCATTGAGGACAGAAGGAGGTGGCGTGATAAAGGCTAACTGTTGCTCAGGTGTCAAGTGTGACAAGACCTGCTCCAAATAAGCTTTATCAAGAGTTGTAAAGCCACCGTATTGCAGAGCCAATTCCAGCATTTTTCTCATAAAAATTCATCCAACTTCCATTTCATATTTTCAGCAATATAGCCTGATAGGACTTCCATATTGTCGACATACTCTCTCTTTTCTACCAGACAAATACTAGCCAAATCATGGAGACGATAAGCCTTGGAAATAGGGACTTTTATCTCAAAAGGGGTGAACATGGTTTTGATCTTTGCTAGGACCATCATCTGGATGTGGGCACGCGCATCCTTGTGCTTAGCTGAAATCATGACATGAGGAAACTGAGTTGGATGAAAGTCATCTTCCACTTTATCCAACTTATTATAAAGAGCTAGGCGTGGAATGTCCAGCATATCCAGATCTTTAAGAATTTCCAGCACGACTTCCTCTTGTTCAGCATGATTGGGATCAGAAGCATCTATGACATGGAGGAGAAGATCGACATGCATGGATTCTTCTAAGGTAGATTTAAAGGCTGAAATCAACTCGGTTGGCAAGTCCTGAATAAAACCAACCGTATCCGTCAATGTCACCTGAAATTTATCGGCAAGATGAATCTGCTTAGTAGTAGCATCAAGCGTAGCAAACAATTCATCAGCTTCGTACTGCTCCTTATCAGTCATGGCATTCATGATGGTCGATTTACCAGCATTCGTATAGCCGATGAGGCCAATTTTGAAGATGCCCGACTGCATACGACGTTCCCGAATAGTTGCTCGATTTTTCTCCACCGCTTTTAACTGGCGCTCAATATCATGAATCTGATTGCGAATACTACGGCGATTGAGTTCCAGTTGGCTTTCACCCGGCCCACGCGACCCAATTCCTCCTGCCTGACGACTCAGCATGATTCCTTGCCCAACTAGGCGCGGGAGTATGTATTTGAGCTGAGCTAGGTGAACCTGAAGCTTCCCTTCGTGACTGCGAGCTCGCATAGCAAAAATATCTAAAATCAGCTGCATTCGGTCAATGACCTTGATACCTAGTACTGCTTCCAGATTCGCATTTTGACGAGGTGTCAGGCGGTTATTGACAATCAAGGTATCAATCTCATCGGCCTCCACCATCAGTGCAATTTCGTCCAGTTTCCCCGAACCAACAAAGGTCTTACTATCGTACTTGTCTCTCTTTTGGGTGTAAGTGCCCTTGACAACAGCTCCAGCAGTCTTAGCCAGACTAGCTAATTCTTCCATAGACATGGTGAAATTTTCCATCCCTTGCAACTCGACACCTACCAGGAGGACCTTTTCTGCTTCTTTTTTTGTTTCAATCATGTAAAAATCCTTCCACTCTTGCAACTATCTTCTCTTTAAATTTAGGATCAGAAATCCTATAAAACTCGACATTCATGCGGTTTCGAAACCATGTCAGCTGGCGTTTGGCAAAACGACGGCTATTTTGCTTAACCTTATCCACTGCTTCCTGCAACGATAGCTCTCCAGCAAGATAAGGAAAAAACTCCTTGTAACCGATGCCTTTACTAGCCTGAGAATCCGGATAATTGTGATAAAGCCAATCGACCTCAGCCAGAAGACCAGCCTCCATCATCACATCTACTCGCTGATTGATACGCTCATAAAGCAACTCTCTCTCATCAGTCAAACCCAGCAACAAAACCTCATAGGGTTGTTCCTGATTGGTTAACTGTTGGCCAAATTTTGCCAATTCCAAAGCTCGGATAGAGCGCCGGCGGTTCATCTGAGAAATAGTTAAATCAGCTTCTGCTACAGCTGAAAAGAGTTGCTCATCCGACCATGTTTCCAGATGTGCACGGTAGGCTAAAAGGGCATCTTGGTCTACTTGACCGCCCAGATGATAGCCTTCTAGCAAACTTTGTATATAAAGACCAGTCCCTCCAACGATAATAGGAAGATGTCCCCGAGCCACAATCTCTTGAATCTGTTGACTAGCTTCCTGAACAAAGTCAAATGCAGAATAGCCTTGACTGACAGACCGCACATCAATCAGGTGGTGCGGAGCCTGAGCTTGTTCTATCTCATTGACCTTGGCTGTGCCGATAGAGAGCTCCTGATACACCTGCTGGCTATCTCCTGAGATGATTTCGCCCTTAAACTGTTGAGCCAATTCAATTCCTAAGGCTGATTTCCCCACCGCCGTAGGCCCAACTAGGACAATTATTTTTGTTTTCATCTTTTTTCCTTGAAATTTTCTGATTTTTTCGTTAGTATTATTATAACATAAGAAAAATGAATCCGACTTTCAGACTTGTTTTGATTTTTGGACCATTGGACTGTTTATCCGGCATTATGCCCACTCTTTACAAAGAAAGGAAGATTACTATGGCTAAAGGATTCGGAAAAGGTTTTTTGGCAGGTGTACTGTCAACTGTTGCAGCAAGCGCAGGCGCTATCTTCGCTATTCAAAAGGTCATTATTGAACCAGAAGAAAAGAAAGAAGCATTCATCGAAGAAAACCGCAAGAAAGCTGCGCGTCGCCGCATTGCACATTAAGAAAGAAAACCAGCTAAAAGCTGGTTTTTTTGCTACCTAAATTGTCTTTTGGCAGTTTTTCTCACAATCATGGAGATGCCTGCTGTAAGCGTAAAAAGAGCTAGAGAAATATAGAAATAAATGAGGGCAGAATCATTGTAAACCGTGTAAATAACTAAGAGGGACGTCACTACATGTACTAGGAGATAAAGTCCCATATCTATTTTTGTCTTAAGTAACAAACCAGTAAAGATAGGATAGACCGTCATGGCCAAAAGTGCTAACAGCATATAGAGGGTATAGGACTCAAGATAAATATCCAGCCACATCATGGCATAGGACAGACCGATATTGACTAAGAGCGGACTAGTAATGATGCTATTTTCAAGCTTCAATAATTTCATCATAAGGTTCCTTTCTGACTTTTATTCTACTGCTTTCAGGTGAACATGACAAGTCTGGAGCAAAAAAAGCCAAGATAGCTTGACTTCTATATAATTGTATCATGTTTTTCAATAGCGATAATACTGACAATCATGACTAGCGTGACAGCCAGAAGTGCAAAAATCAAGGGTTTCCACGTACCGAAAACTGGAAAACTGTAGCCCAACAAAACAGGTCCGATGGAGGCAAGTAGATATCCTCCCGACTGAACCATCCCTGACAGACGAGCCGTTGCCTGCCCATCACTCGTTTTAAGGGTAAAACTCAGCATCATATATGGGAAAAGAGCACCAACTGATAGACCTAAAATCAAACTGATAATAATCCAAAAAACAAAGTTTGCTGGTGCCAGAAGCATCAAGATTAGTCCAATAACCGTCAAAAGAGAAATACCTGACATAAACCAAGCCCGTTGGCTATTGTTCAAGCGAGATACAATGGCAGGGATAACCATGGAAACAGGGATACTAATCAGGTTAAAAATACCAGCCAGCAGGCCCCCTTCTGCTTTAGACAAGCCAGCTGTTTGTGCAATAGTCGGTAACCAAGTCATCTCTGTATAAAACAGTAACGACTGAAGACCACCAAAAACTAGAAAGTTCAGGGCAGCTTTGTTTTTCCAAAGAGAACTTTGCTTAGTATGTGTGGATGGTTGTGCGAAACGGTGATTGTAGCGCCAATTTGGTAACCAAATCACAGCAGCAATTGCCACTAAAAGGGTCAAAAGAATGACAAACGTCTGCCAAGATGTAGCAGCAACAATCGGTACTGCTACCATGGAACCAACCGTTCCAGCTAACCCCATCATCGTGATGTAGATAGTCGTATAGGTTCCTACCTTCAAAGGAAAATGGACTGATACCAAGCTAGGCAAAAGCACATTGATAGTGGCAATAGCTACACCAATCAATAGCGTCCCTAGATACAATCCAGAGACACCAGCAATTCGGAGCAAGGATCCAACTGTCATCACTAAGAGGGCCACACCCAACAATTTTTCCAAGCCCAAGCGAGCCGCCCACTTAGGAGCCAAGGTCGAACAAAGAGCAAACATGATAAGAGGCAAAGAAGTCAGGATACCTAAGTCACTGACTGGTACTCCCAAACCCATGGCAATATCTGTCAAAACTGCTGGAATAGCTGTAAAAGGGACCCGCATAACGGCTCCCATCATCATAATCCCCATCAATAAAAAGAATGTTTTTTTCTTGTTGCTATTCTCTCTCATAGACCTAGTATAGCATAAAATCGAAAAATTCGGTAGGTATTTTGTATAATCAAATAAAATGATTGGCTAAGAGGTATCCTAGATAGCGACTTCTTGAGCAAAAGAAATCCGATGACCATCTGGATCCTCTATTTCACAGGTAAAGACGACCTCCCAATCCATGATATCACTTGTCTCTAAACCCTGATTAAGTAGCTGTTCTCTCACCTTATGAATATCGTCTACTCCTAAAATAATGCTTGTTGCCGTTCCTTCTTCTTGGGTTAATTGTAGCCAGGCATTTTCCGTTAACTGATACTCGGCCACACCTTCCATAGGGATGACATCTGGTTGACCCAACCACTTACTGTACCACGCAAGGCTAGTTCCCAGATCTTTTACAGGAAAAACGGAAATGAGATTTGTAAATTGTGATTTCATATTGATGACTCCTTAAATGTATTCTCCTTATGTAGCTTTCAAAGTAGCCACATCACGTTTTTTATCTGCATTACGGCTTTAGACATCTTGGTGTATTGACCTGCATCTTCTTGGCCATCCTCCTCTTTAGCTAGTTTGTAGTGTACGTCCTAATGAGGATACTTTAGCCTTCAACAGTAAAACACCAAGGTATGCCCCACGGATCGATAACACGACCGAAATAATCACCCCAAGGCTGAGCCTCAAACGGATAATCAACTTGACCTATTTGAGCAAATATGTCATATTTACTTTTTGCTTCTACAATATCATTGAAAAATAAATGCAAATCAATATTTCCGGGACTCTGATCTATATCTTTTGAATCGGTTGCTAAAATTGAAAAATTGTCAAACTTCGCCATGCAGTGCAGGATTCTATCTGGATTTTCAGGATTTCTAAACATCTCTCCTTCAAATTTACCTCCCAAAGCCTTGATATAGAAATTCATCGCTTCTTCAGCTTGACCATTGAAACCTAAATGAGCCATTAGTTGCATGCTACTATCTCCTTTATGATTGTGATATCTTAGAGAACTATGTATCAGTTTATCCAAATCATAATATATAGAGTATTTCTATCAAAATATTCTTCATTTTTATCTATTATTGTATCCAATGTAAACAAACACATAATTCCTATACTTTATATAATAAGTTTAGCATAGAAGACAGATAAAAACTTCTTCTCAATTGCGGTCTTTTTGTACTAAAAAACTAACCACAAAGGGTTAGTTTGAGCTTTGATTTCCAAACGGCACGGACACTTTGTCCAGCAAAGCATCTTTAATCAAGAGTGGTAGATTCATAGTGATAGGTGGGTCGCTATCAATGGGGCGGCGCATCTCTAGCTCACAGTGAACTTGTGTATCCCCTGTAAATGTTAGACTTGCCTCCAAAGTTGCACGAAAGTTTTTATCTAATACATAGTTCTGTTTAAAAGATAAATCTTCCAATAGCTCACAGGCCAATAGAAAGTAGGTTCCATTTGGTATATTGTCAAAGGTATGCGTCAAATCCTGACTCATCGCTGCTCCAATAATGGGATTTCCTTTTGGAATACGAGACTGGAAAAGACCAACACAACTGATATGAGGTTGATAGCCTTCGGGATAAATGAGTTTAAATGACAATGTATTCTGAGTCTCGATGTTTTTTTCACGGTGAATGAGGACATCTTTTTTGGACAGAAAAGTCTGCAAAATTCGATAGGATAGTGTCGAATCCTTGATAAAATTTCTGGGAGCTAGGCCCGTGTGTCGTTTAAATGTTGTCGAGAAGGTTGTCAGACTAGAGTAGCCCGAGTCAAGCGCAGTGGATGTGATATTCTGAGATTTCATCACCAGATTATCAATGCTGCCTTTAATTTTCAGAGCTTCTATATATTCCTTGATTGAATAGCCCATTTCTTTCTTGAAAGTCCGAGATAGGTGGGATGGACTATAGTGAAAATGTTGCGCCAAATCGTTTAGAGTCAGTTCATGATGAACATGCTCTTGGATATAAACAGCAACCTCTTCCATCTTTTTTTGCACAGACCTATCTCCTCCTCTTTTACTGCCATTATACCATAGGGGAATAGAATTTATACTGTCTTTGCTTTTTTACGTAAAGTTCTAGAGCCATGTTTGATAATCCATTGACAGGCTAAACTGACTTCTCCATCTCTTTGCCACGATTGAACAATATATTTAAACTTTTCCAAATCCACTTTTGATAGATCATTAAGATTATTGGCCACACTTTTTTGAATAGACTTGTCTTCATCATCCTTGAGGCTAGTCAAAATCCAGACATAATCCGCAAAATAGTCCAGAACTAGTGTGGTTTTTTTGGCCCAAGGCAATGCGATTCGCAGGCACTCACAAGATAGGCGACGAACCTTATTATCCTCATCTTGACACCAATACTTAGCAAGCTGGATGGTCTGCTCAGGATAGCGGAGAAAGAGCTGGCGCATACCAAATTCCCCTGTATGCCGTTTCGTGAGCTCTTTAAGAAAGGCTGTGCTCGCATCAAAATCATCCATTCCGTAGAGTTCTACATATTTACCAACAGGCCAGAGCCAATAGCCTTGCGTAAACATCCCAAGGCTAGTTTTTAATTCTGGTCCTAAAATCTTATAAAAAATAGCCAACGTTTCTTTATAAGGTAAAGGGATATACGTTTTGAGAGATTCCGCAATCAGCATCTGACGAGGCCCAAAGTCCAAAGTTTCTAACCTAGCCATAACTGTCTGCTTAAAGCCAGCACTATCAAAAGGTGGATAGGCTAAGGTGATTTTCTCTATCAAATCGTCTAAAAATAACTCATCATAATAGTCTTTTAGTTTTTTAGCCATACTTTTTAAATCCTTGTAATTGTCTCTCTATCAACTCTTCCAATCCTTGAAAGTTATCTCGGTCAACCAAAGTAAGGGCCAACTCATTCAAGCCGCCAGATATGAGCGCCGTCATAGCATGACAGTCCAAGTCTACCACGATGCCTTGCTCTTGAAGAAAGCGCAGGTGCTCATACAAATGGTATTGCGAATTGTGCTCATCCATCTGCCTCCAATCCTGCCAACCAATCACACTAGGACCGTCAATGAGGAGAATCTGCATGACATCCGGCCGACAGGCTTCCTTGACAAAAGTAAGACAGCCAATGACCAGTTGTTGCCAGAGGTCATCGGTTTTGTCCGCCTCCGCTGCTACTCTTTGACCGATTTCCTCTTGAATTTGCAAGAGGACTGCCCTAAATAACTCTTTTTTATTCTTATAATGATGATAAAGAGCCCCTCTAGTCATGCCAAGTCTGCTCACAATCTCTTCCAAAGAGGTCTTGGCGTAACCTTTTTCGGTAAACAAGTATCTAGAAACACCCATCAATTGATCTATAGTGGCTTGGCTGGCCTCCATTTTTTTATTCATGGTAAAACCCTTCCTGAAAATATTCCTTAAAACTATCTGATGGCTCAATCTCTTGAATCACATCGATGAGCACGCCGTGTAGCGCTACAATAAAATGACGCTGTCCAAAATCCTCATCCCTCAATGTTAAAACAATGGACTCTGGAATATCTTGCTGTATTCTTTTATAAATCTCTGAAATATCCTCCACTTCAATATTGACCAAGACACCCTGAACGGACTGTCTAAACCCCTGTGGGATAGTCTCGTGGTCTGAGAGCAAAAAGGCAATTTCATGGTCCTTCAAGCGCAGACTGATGTACCAATCCGACACAAAGGTTTTCTCAAAGCCAAAGTAATCTACAAAAAATGCCTGTAAACTAGCCAAATGTTGTGTCATGATAACAGGGTACAAACTCTTCATCACTTCTTTCTCCTTAAACCTACATTGTGTATGTTATTTTTTATATTATAACATACATTCTGTATGTATGCAATCACTCCATTTAAAAAACGCTAGATTTTCATCCAACGTTTCTGCTAGCAGTAAAACTGAACTGATAGGAGAGAGCACCAAGCTGCTGACTGACTATCTTGAGCTATTTTCCCTTAGTTCATAATTCCAACACCATGACAAAGTCTGTCTCATTTTCCCGAAGAATGCGAAAACCAAGTTTGCGGTAGAGGAAATATGCTGGGTTCTCCTTGGAAACCGATAAGGAAAGACGCTGAATCTGTCTAGATTTCAAGTCTGCAAAAAGTGCCTGAAGAAGGCGACTTCCAAGCCCCTGACCACGGTAACCCTCTAGCAATGCAATGCTAAGGGAAGGTGTTTGGTCATCCACATAACCGTAATCTCGGATATGACGAACCCAGGCAACGCCAACAACTTGACCATCTACTTCTGCCACCCATGCTACATCACCTGCTTTAGTGCCAAAATCACTGAAATAATGCTGTAACTCAGGCAATTGAAGAATAGCTCTATCTGGCTGCTTAGCCCCTTCAGGCACAAAGATAGCTTGATAAAGAAACTCCTCCAAGAGAAAATATTCTTCCTGTTTCATCGGACGATTGAGCATGCTGACCTCCTCAAAAAGATTTAAAAAATAATATTACCAGATAAGTGTTTATTCATCATTCTTATCACATAATCTCTTTCTCCTCAATCCCTTTCTCCTGCAACATCTTCTGAATACGATCGAATTGGAGACGGAAGTGTTCCAGTTTGTGCCCGTCAGAGCCGATAGAATACTTGTGACAGCCCAGTTCCTTGACCAAATCTAGGGCATAGACATAAAGATGCTCATGGTTATAAAGGTACATGGACTTACTGTTCAGCTCAAATGCTAAGCCATGGTCTATCATTTTTTTGAAAATACGGCGGAGTTGCTCCTCATAAGTTTTCAGCTCCTCAACCGAGACATCAAAAAGCCTGAATCCATAGTCAAAATGAGCTAAAACATCCGCTTCTACACGCCCGATGGCGTATTCCAACGTATCCAAATACTCCTGCATGATAGTATGTTTATCCATATCTGCCACTTCTTCATCTAGGTAATCATTGACTCCATTGTGATGGACAGATAGGAGCTTGAGATCAAAATCCTTATCTGCTAGATAGGCTATTATATCTGCCTCCCGTGGTTGGTAATAGCCAATCTCTATACCTTTTTTGATGCGGTTGCCGTATGTTGCATTTAAGTCTGCAATTTCTGCAACATAAGCTTCATAGTCAGGCACATCGTCCTGTTTACTGTAAGGATTGGATACATCATAATGCTCTGTTGTTACAATTTCTCCATCAAAAGATTCCAGATAATCTTGAAATGCTGCATCCGAATCATAGGAAAAATGTGTGTGTAAATGGTTATCGCGCATGTTGTTCTCCTTGGGATTGTTTTCACTATTTTATCAAAAACAAGAAAGGAAAGAAAGTGTTTTCATTTTACAAAATCTTCCATCCTATAGTTTACGCCTATATCCTCTCCTTAGAAATAACTATTTTCCAAAGGAAGATAATTGGGTTACAATGAGAACATCAAATGAAAAGAGGTAAGATAGATGACCAAATCAAAATTTCAATTAGTTGGCTCTCTTCTCCGTCCAGCAGACTTGCGGAAATACAAGGATGAAATTGAACACCGTGATGATATTCACTATCCTTTCTATGATGCCTTACCAGGTTACAAAGAAACAGAAACAGCTGATATCAAACGAATCGTTGCAGAACAAAAAAACAATGGTATTGACATCCTGACAGATGGTGAATTTGGTCGTTCTATGTGGCATCTTGACTTCCTCTGGGGTCTTGAGGGAATCGAGCGCTATATCGCCCCTCATGGCTATACTTTTAAAGACCACGATGGTGGAACCTATGAGACGAGAAAAGACATCGGTATCCGCATCACAGGGCCACTTTCCGGTAAAAACCATCACTTCCTTGACATATACAAGTTGGTCAAGGCTGAAGCTGGCGATGCAGATACCAAGCAGACTATCTATGGACCAGCCCACGCTTATACAGAATTAACTGTTTTCAATGGCCTAGCCGGCGACAATCAGTTTTACAAGACCAAAGAGGAGCTCAAAACTGCACTCATCAATGCTTATAAAGAATTCTTAGATGAATATAAGGAGGCTGGAGGCAAGATTATCCAATTTGATGACTGCCTATGGGAACTCTTTGATGAAACAAATACCAACTCCTTCTTCTCACAAGGCAATATTAGTCTGGGTGACCTGGCAGATGAATTCATCAATATCAATAATGAAGTGGCTGACTATGCTCATGAAATCGGTCTAACTGTTTGGACCCACAATTGCCGTGGAAACTATGAGAGCCGCCACGCAGTCGGGGGAACTTATGAAGCTATTGCTAAGAAATTCTTGGCAAACCAGCGTTACGATCGCTTCTTCTTAGAGTGGGATGATGAGCGTGCAGGTGACTTGAAAGCATTGGAAGCCCTAAAAGACAGAGATGTTGAAGTTGTTTTAGGATTGCTTTCTTCTAAAACAACAGACCTAGACGATGAAGAACGTGTCTACCAACTGCTGGAAGAAGCTAGCAAGATTATTCCTAAAGAACGTCTCTTCCTCTCACATCAATGTGGTTTTGCTTCCTGTGACTCAGGGAACGAATTAGCTACTCCTCAGCAATGGGCGAAAATCAAGCAAGGGCAAGAAATTGCTGAAAAATTCTTTGCGCAATAAAAAATAGAGGCTGGAACTTTCCAGACCTCTTTTTAAAGTCTTTTTTTCTTGGGAATTTGTTGGTGCAAAACAAGATCTATCACTCCTTCCTGTAATAGCAGATTCAAAATGTCCTGATCTGAAACTTGATGATTCAACTCCAAGATAATTTCCATGACTAGCACATCTGTTTTCTTCTTATAGTGTATGCAAACCAACTCCATCTTATTCCATAAATTGTGAGAATTTTGCTGAAAAAAATCGTCCACATCAAATCCCTTGGGGGCTGTCAGAATCATATAGCGAAACTTGGCATTTGGTTTTCCAAAGGAAGACTGCTCTAAAAGAAAGATAATGAGGGATAAAAGAAGGGTAAAGGTAAGAGCTAAAAGCAAGTAGCCCATACCTGTGGCTAGTCCGATAGCGGTAGCCAAAAAGACGGCCAGTAGCTCCTTGGAGCTACCTGCTGCTGAACGAAATCGAATCAGACTAAAGGCTCCGGCAACAGCCACACTGGTCCCTAGATTGCCATTAACTAAAAGAATGATAACCGCAATCAGGGTAGGCATTAGGCTTAAAGTGATGACAAATTCCTTGGTGTGTTGGGTATGATACTTGTAGATTGTAGCCACAAGGAAGCCTAGACTCAAGCTTGTCAACAGTATCCAAAAAAGTTGAGTGACTGTGATGTTACTGCTTGTCGTAGTTAGGATATTAGAAAATAAGTCTGTTTGCAAGAGAGACTCCTTTCATCATTTCTTGGCGTAACTGATAAGCCGTCCCATACTTAGAGAAGGACTGTTGTTCGATCTGGTACTTTTCGAGTAGGTTTAAAAGCCAGTTTGGTAGCTGATTAGGTACCTTGATTTCCATAATCATCAGCTGCTTAGGTAAGAGTGGAAAACCAAACTTTTTCTGAAGCAGCATCACTTCACTATCTCGGAAAACCAGATTTTGATCAATGGTCAGACGAATATGATGATCTGTTTTGCCTCTATAAGAAAGACGATCATAGTAGATATACATTTTGGGCCTTAACTTGCCATAGCGCTGGACTACGTGTTGAAGTTCTGAACTCACCTTGGTATCCATAATATTATTTTTTTCAGAAAAATATTCCACATCATGAGCTATTGAGGTGGGAGTGGAAACCAAGCGATACTTGTAGCCAACGTCATCTAACTTTTTCTTGATTTCTAAAAAAGCTTGGCTCGTCTGACTTGGAATCGCATCATAGATGCGCATTCGAACCTTTTCACGACCATTCCTTTTAGCTAAGGCATCCTGAATCATATCAAAATCTTCATTATCAAAGTAAACATTGCTGATAGTGGAGTTAGCAAACTGATCTTCTATCATGTACTGGCTCAATTCTTTCTTAAACTGAGCAAAGATTTTCTCATCTAAAATATATTTACTTTCCTTGCGTTTAAACTGCTGTTGAATAGTCCTTGTTGTCATCTTTTTTCCTCCATCATCTGAGTTCTATTTTATTTATAGGAGTTAGTATAGAATTCAAACTTTAAATAAAACTGAAGGATTGGTTAAAGAAAGCTTAATGGACTTCTTTGCTTATTTTAAGAAGTATGGTAAAATAAAGAAAAAATGAAAGCGGGTACAAATATGTATGAACTATGTTTAGAGTACGGAACCTTTCCTATTAGTCTTGATTCAAACGATGCACTGGACCTTCAAGCTGTCCCGGATTTTCTGCTTGGAGATACCGAATTAGTGGCTAAATTGACCGAAATGAACGACCTTTTCCATAGTCTCTTCATAGAAATTGAGGGAAGTCTGGACTATGTTGGACGAGAAACTCCTGAAAAAGTCCAAACCCTACATAAGCTCTTTGATGAGGTCGCTACAGTTGTCAAAGATAAGTATGAACAGGTGCGTATCGAACCCTTTTACTTGGAATAGGATAAGAAAAAAGCTAGATACCTAGCTTTTTTCACTTTATTTTTCTGCTCTTTCTTTTCCCCACCAATAGGGCATGAGTTCTCCAAGAGTCACGCTAGTCCTACTTTCATAGTCTTGTAAAAACTCTGTCTTAGTATTCTCACTATTGAGTTGAATAAGAAATTCCCGACAGGCTCCACAAGGCATTCCAGAACCATCTCCATAAGGTGGTTTATCCCGAAATGCAATGATGCGTCTTATCCTAGTTTGACCAGATTCTTGGTACATATTGAAAGCAGCAGCTCGTTCTGCACAAAGATGGAAAACACCTGCAGTAGCTTCAAAACAAAAGCCTGTAAAAATTTGACCATCTTCTGCCTCAATGGCTGCAACGACATGGTTTGAATATACAAAGGGAGATATCTCCTATGGATGATAGTGAACCTTTGCAACTTCATACATTTTTTCCCAAATATCCATTTTTACCTCTCACTGATGGCTATCCACCTAGTTGAACTAGGTGGATATTTGCATCTTCTATCTCACTTCTGCATCCAATTTCTGGATGAGGGCATTGGTGATTTTTTCCATGAACTTAGCTACCTCTTCATCCGTCAAGCTAGCTTCTGGATGTTGGAAGGTCAGACTATAGGCCATGGATTTTTTGTCTGCTTGGATATTGACACCAGTATAGACATCAAATAGTTTGATAGCGGTTAGGCGTTTGATACCAGCTGACCGAATAGCTTCAACCACCTCTTGATGGGTGATATCAACTGGCAACAGGAGGGCCATATCACGAGAAACAGCTGGGAATTTCGTAATTTCTTGGAAAGTCTGGCTTGGTTTGAGAGCTACTTCCACTGCGCTTAGATTGATTTCAGCTACGTAGGTTTCTGGAATGCCATAATCTTTAGCGGTCTGCGGGTGTACCTGTCCTACAAAACCGATAATTTCCTTATCCAAAAGGATAGCTGCTGTTCGACCTGGGTGCATGCTCTTCAAACCTTTTTCTGCTACAAAATCAAAGCTGAGATTCAGTTTGTTTGCCAAGGCTTCC
The DNA here is from genome assembly GCF_000377005.1 of Streptococcus minor DSM 17118. Lineage (GTDB taxonomy): Bacteria > Bacillota > Bacilli > Lactobacillales > Streptococcaceae > Streptococcus > Streptococcus minor. The sequence goes on along the minus strand of NZ_AQYB01000033.1, from coordinate 32,040 downwards.
ACGATTCCTTTAGCATAGAAAAAGTCAACTGGAACTCCTTGCGTTTGGAAGTCTTTTTCAGCAACTAACCCAGAAATAGCAAAAGCAAAAGTCTCCACTTCTTGTGGCAAATCGGCTTTGCTGTCTCCTTTTTGATGGAAAATTTTTCCGATTTCATAGATAGCTAGATTGCTATTCTTGCGGTTGACATTGTAGGCCACTGTGTCTAGCATACCCGATAGGATATTCTGGCGGAGCGCTGAGCGGTCAACAGTCATCGGCCACATGAGCTCAGTAATCTGGCTTGGCTCCATCGTAAACTCCACTGCTTTTTCTGGTGTAGTAAGGGCATAGGAAATAATTTCTGACAAACCAGAGGCTTCTGCTAAGGTACGAACCTTGCGACGTAGGACCTGACCACTTGTCAATTCACCTGCAGTTGCTCCAGCTTCTGGTAAGGTCGTTGGTAACTTATCATAGCCATAAATACGAGCAATTTCTTCTACCAAGTCAGCTTGAATCTGGATATCCCAGCGTCGACGAGGGACAGATACAGTGAAATAGTCCGCATTTCCAGATAGACCAAAATCGAGTTTGGCAAAGACTTCTTCTACTTCTGCGAAGCTCAGCTGAGTACCTAGACGGACATTAACATAATCTAAACTTGTTGATACTTGAATAGGCTCAAGTGGTAAATCACCGGCTGAAACTTGACCTGCTAAAACAGAACCATTACCTAGTTCTTGCAACATAGCGGCCGCAAAATCGAGAGCTTCTGACACAGTATCATAGTTGATACCTTTTTCAAAACGAGCTGAAGATTCCGAGCGTAAGTTGAGACGACTAGATGTTTTACGGATAGTTTTGCCATCAAAAACAGCTACTTCCAGGACGACATTTTTTGAAGAAGCATCAATTTCAGTAGATTGACCTCCCATGACACCACCTAGTGCAACTGGCTTGTCAGCAACTGTGATGACGATATCCTCTGTTGTCAATTCACGTTCTTCCCCATCTAGGGTCACCAAGGTTTCACCCATACGGGCATCGCGTGCTAGGATTGTATTTCCTTCAAACTTATCCAAATCAAAGGCGTGCATCGGCTGTCCAAAGAGCAAGAGAACATAGTTGGTGACATCGACAATGTTGTTAATTGGACGGATTCCAGCATTCATGAGACGATTTTGTAGCCATTGGGGACTAGACTGGACAGTCACATTTTCCACTATACGGGCCTTATAAGTCAAGACCTTATCAGATTCAATAGCCACTTGAATGGCATCTGTCGCTACTTTGTCAGACTCATTCAAACTTTTCACTGGAAAATGAACTTTTTTGTCATAAATAGCTGCGACTTCATGGGCCACACCACGCATGGATAAAGCATCCGCGCGGTTTGGTGTGATGGAAAGCTCGATAATTTCATCATCCAAGTCTAAGACTGGGAAAATGGATTCTCCGGGCACCGCATCTTCTGGTAGGAACTGAATGCCATCGGCATATTCTTTTGGAATTATAGCATCGGGCAGTCCCAACTCTTGTAGGGAACAAATCATGCCTAGGGACTCAAGACCGCGAATTTTCCCTTTTTTAATTTTGTAATTATCTGCAATACGGGCACCTGGTAAGGCAACGATGACCTTTATACCAGCCTTTACATTTGGCGCACCACAAATAATCTGACGTGGTTCATCATCCCCTGTATCTACCATACAGACATGCAGATGAGTATCTGGTACCTCTTCACAAGAAAGGATGTGACCGACCACTAGATTGGATAAACCTTGGGCTGGAATGTTCACACCTTCCACCTCAATACCTGTTGTTGACATTTTTTCAGCAAGCTGGTCTGTTGTTGTATCAACATCCACCAACTCTTTTAACCATTTATAGGATACAAGCATATTTTACTATTTCACTTTCTAGATTCTTCTGGTATTTTTAGAAATGCTTATTTGAATTGCTCCGTAAAGCGGACATCTCCTTGGTAGAAACCGCGGATGTCATTGATACCATAACGTAGCATGGCAATCCGCTCCTGACCAAGACCGAAGGCAAAACCGGAGTATTTTTCAGGATCAACGCCTGACATTTCTAATACTCTTGGGTGCACCATCCCGGCACCTAGAATTTCAATCCAGCCAGTCTTTTTACAAACATTACATCCAGCACCACCACATTTGAAACAGGAAACATCAACCTCAACCGATGGCTCCGTAAATGGGAAATAAGAAGGACGCAGGCGAATCTTTCGTTCTGCTCCAAACATCTTTTGGCTAATCATCTGCAAAGTTCCTTTGAGATCAGCCATAGAGATATTTTCACCAACAACCAGACCTTCGATTTGATGAAACTGATGAGAGTGAGTCGCATCATCCGTATCACGGCGGAAAACTCGCCCTGGTGAGATCATCTTGAGAGGACCTTTTGTAAAATCATGCTGATCCAGCGTTCTAGCCTGAACAGGTGATGTGTGGGTACGTAACAAGATTTCTTCTGTGATGTAAAAAGTATCCTGCATATCTCGGGCTGGGTGATCCTTTGGTAGATTCATTCTCTCAAAGTTATAATAATCTTTCTCTACTTCAAAACCATCCACAATCTGAAAGCCCATACCCAAGAAAATATCTTCAATTTCTTCTGAAGTTTGGGTCAAAATATGACGATTTCCAAGAGAAACCTTGCGGCCAGGAAGGGTCACATCGAGACTTTCAGATTCTAATTTGGCGCGGATTACTGCTGCTTCAACGATTTCGGCCTGTTCTTCAAAAGCCGCAGTCAAAATATCGCGCACTTCATTGACCTGCTTACCTACAACTGGGCGCAAGTCAGATGATAGATCTTTTAGGCCTTTTAAAAGTTCTGTCAATGAACCCTTTTTCCCAAGAACTGCCACGCGCAGATCCTGTAATTCCTTCTTGTGATCACCAGTCATTTCTTTTAACTTGGCCTGAGTTGAACGCTTCAACTCCTCTAATTGTGTTTGTAAATCCATAGATAAGATACAAAGCCCGTAAACGGCATAGTAAAGAGTAAGGAACTCGGTTCTAAGAGTTCTTTATCGTGTTACACAGACGCTAGGGCGTGTTCAGTTACACTAGTTAACCAAACACTCCTTTCATTTATAATCATTTGTTTTGAATAGCATTTCTGAAAATAAAGGTATGTCTCCCTCAAATTGGATTCAGTCAAAGAGCTAGGATGTAGCAACAAATTTACAAATAGCACTTCACTTTTTTTGAGGCAACTCAAAAGAAAAAACGCGCCAATACTCCACATAACTCGGAGCGTTGACACGCGGTACCATCCGTTTTCATCTAGACTAGCCAGACCTTACTTTCTTTGTCCTGATGCGAGTGAATTCAATAAGTTTTCACTGATTGAGCTTGCAGTCTCGGCTCAAATCCCTGGACAGTTTCCACTTACTTACTGGTCTCACAGACTTCTATTCAATTAGATTTATTGTAACAAATTTTAGCTAGCATGACAAGTGTTATAGTATCTCTCAAGCGTCTATTCGTTTACTCTTATTTCCCCAGTTCGGTAATTGATGCTAAGACCGCTTTGGACATTGGGCACAAAGACATTGAACTCTAAAGTGCCATCTGCTGATTTGGCTTCCAAGTGACTGCCGACTGCCAAAAGGTCTTCCTCATGAGCATAAATGAGAGTGACCCGATAACGGATACGTTTATTTTTATCCAGTGCTCTTCTAATTAGACCTTCGTAATAGTTTTGTCCCGTTGACCACTGCTCGTCTGCCTGATTAGACCAGGCCGTTTGGACAGCGATATTTTCAGGATTGCTAGTGGAAGCGTCAAAACCTGACAAACCACCTATAATCGCGTACCCCAAAAGGTGCCCACGATCGACTGCATGGTCATACGGTCCTTGTAAATCATAGACTTGGTGCCAACCTGCTGGTTTCCAATGAGTACTTCCTTGACCCGTCTCATTCCTGTCCTTGTATTGGCGGGTGGACCTAGCTAAAAGAGCATTGGCCTTGGTGGGCACGATTTTTCCATCAACCTTCTTGGTTTGATTACTGGCATAGGGACTGCTTGCCACATCTGCATTAAGATTGGTTTTATTCCCATTGAGAATAAAAGCTCCTGCTCCATTCCACTCGATTTGCTGTCCTAGCTGGGCACGAACGTTTTCAGTCAGGATACTGGTAGCTAATTCCTGGCTAGGAGTCTCCTGATGAGCCTTCGAATCATTGACATAATAAGAAGGCTGACCCAACTGAGGAATTTCTTGAGTCAGTTGAGGAAAGAAATAGGTTCCAACAAGAATCAGACCAGCTACTACTAAACTGAACAAATTGATGCTTTGTTTTTTCATTTTATTTGTAGACATCATTCTCCAAAAAAAGTAGGACTAGCCTACTTTCCAGTAAATTTACTAATAATTTCCTGCCATTTATCAAGAGACAAGATGGACATAGCATTATCTCCATCACCGACCACACTATAGCCCACCATCAGGCCAATAGCAAAAATGATGAAAGCCAAGATTAGGATTAAAAAGACAAATAGGAGTTGTCGTCCTACATATAACATCGTATCTCTATTCATCGTCATCCTCACTATTCACACGTTCAATATCTGCACCAAGAGCGGCCAGCTTTTTATGAAAACGATAGTAACCTCGGTCCAAGTGCGTTAACTTACCAACAGCGGTCTCCCCTTCTGCGACTAAGCCCATCAAGATAAGAGCTGCACTGGCACGTAAATCAGTCGATAGGACCTCTGCTCCTTGCAGTGGATGGCCTCCAGAGATGATAGCGGTATCTCGCAAAATCTCAGAATGCAAATCCATCCGGCGTAGTTCTTCCAAGTGTTGAAAACGATTTTCAAAAACCGTCTCAATCATAGTGGACTCTCCCTTGGCGACGGCCATCAGCGCTGTAAATTGAGCCTGCATATCAGTTGGAAATCCGGGGTGTGGCATTGTCTTAACCATAACCGGTTTCAACTTATCTACCTCAGCACGAACTCGGATACCTTCTTCTTCCTCGGTCACTTCTACTCCCATCTCCATCATCTTGGAAATCAATGGACGATTGTGCTCCCAGATAGCATCCTTAACTAGGACATCTCCACCTGTCATCGCAGCTGCAACCATGAATGTGCCTGCTTCAATCCGATCTTGGACTACTTGATGATTTGCACCATGCAGTTTATCGACACCTTTGATGGTTAGAGTGTCTGTACCAGCACCCTTGATGTTGGCGCCCATCTTGTTTAAAAGGATGGCTAAATCAACAATTTCTGGCTCACGTGCAGCATTTTCAATAACAGTCACACCTTTGGCCAGACTAGCTGCCATCATGAGATTTTGAGTTGCTCCAACACTTGGGAAATCAAGATAGATATGGGCACCTTTTAGGCGTTCAGCTCGGGCTTCGATATAACCAGCCCGCTGGCTAATCTGTGCACCCATTGCCTCCAAACCCCGCAAATGCAAATCAATCGGCCGACTGCCGATAGTGCACCCGCCTGGCATCGAAACACGGGCATACCCATTGCGGGCCAAAATTGGACCCAAAACAACTATGGAAGCTCGCATTTTGTTAACATAACGGTACGGAGCCTTGCTGCCAATCGGATGGCTAGCATCTACTGTGATTTTTTTATTGAGCTTATCAAAAACGACATCAATATCCAATCCCCTTACCACATTGTTCATGGTAAAAACATCTGAGAGAATCGGAACATTAGATAAAGTCGTCTTGCCTTCACTGGCTAAAATGGTAGCTGCCAAGAGTGGTAAGACAGCGTTTTTTGCTCCTTCGATAGTCACTTCACCTGTCAGGCGTGTGTGCCCACCTCTTACAATAATTGTATCCATATTTATCCTTTAGTGCATTTTATTGGGTTAGTAATTCAGAAAAACTACGACCGATGGTCATCAAATCCAAGAAAAAAATAGAAACCAAATAGCCAAGAGCAATGGCTATAAAAAGTACCAGTAATTGGATTTTTTGTTGGTTTTCCGCTGTTCCTTTGAGGAATTTATTCCAGTCAACGACCTTTGTCAATAGCTGATGTGCTATATAAATAAACAAGAGGTGACTGACAAATTTTAAGAATAATATCATATCGGTATTATATCAGAAATTGACTGACATGGCTATTATCAGCCTTTAGATGCATAGGTTTTATCTTTAGAAATTAATATATTATTTTCTTGCATTTGAATGCTTAGGAGCTTATAATAGAACTAGATTACGAAAAAAGGAAGAAAAACATGCAGATTATCACTCTTATTTTATTGGGATTATACGTTGGTATCGTAGTCTTTGCTGCTATTCTAGGCTATATGACTCGCCATATCAGCGGTCGAAACCTAGCATGGACTATTGTTTGGACCAGTTTCATCATCATCTTTGGCTTTGTCTTTGTAACCAAGGACAATCTTTATGCCCTAACTGGTATTGCAGCTGGTCTCTTTGGTTACTCATCCGTTGCCCTTAGAAATGCCCAGTACATGGGGCAAGCACCCCAACTCAAGCACCACCTCACCCGTATAGCTATTCACCTGTTTTTCTTAGCTCTGCTCTATTTCACGAGATAAAAAGAAACTCTCTCTAAATAGTTTTTGGAGAGAGTTTTTATATCAAAAAACGGCCACTTTTGTGTCCGTTTTTTGCTTTAAAATTTTCCACCGCCTCCGCCATGACTTCCTCCTGAAAAAGAACTATGGCTACTGGAGCCTCCACCACCTGTAAAACCACTAGAGCCACTGGTAGATTTAGGTCTAGCTTGCTTGGTAACATTTCTGTACAGAAAGAGGTCCTTGGAATCGGTCAGCTTAAAGCTACCATTTTTCATATACTCTTTCGCATCGGAACGTGGCTGAACGGTGGCTAGCTGCCCTTTGAGTAATGCTGTCACTAACCAGGCTATCACGAAGCCTAGAAGTGCGGATGCTGGTAGCCAGAGGATACTAAGTGGAGCTTTAGGTAAATGATCAATATCATAGGGTTTATCTGTTTTGGCCTGAGACACAAATTCATCCACCAAATCTGCATAGGTATCGAAAGCTAAAAAATAATTCCCTGAACTGAGATGATTTAAAAATTGTTCTGACATGTAGTCTAGACCGGCATCGGTAATGGCATAGATTGCAAATCCTGTGGTGGAAATATGCCAATCTCGCTCTCCTATATTGACAAGGAGCAAAACACCATCCCGACCATCTCCTTGCCCATAGCCATTATAATCAAAAAAGTTATCAGCATAGTCTTGTGGACTTTGCCCATACAAGCTAGGGACTGTCAGAACAACTACATCTAGTTTTTGTCTCTGACTGATCTCATTAAGTTTGTTCAAGAGTTCTGTTTCCTCTTGAGCATCTAACAAATCAGCTTCATCGACAAGAAGGGAGGGTTTTTCAAATCTGGTTTTAACCGTTGTAAGATAAGATTTTGCTCCCATATACCAGTCTGATTCTTTGGCAAAAGAAGTCCAGAGAAGATCTGTGATTTCCAGTCCCAACAGGCTCTCTCCTTGTCCTCCATAATAGAGATGCCATCGGCTTTTATCAGCAGTCACCACGAGCAAAATACCATCTGCATCACCAGCCTCTGACTGATAAAGATCTTTAGCATAACTTTGTAAATCTTCCACATTGGACTCAGCAATGGCAAAATGAGCCTGAAAGTGGTACTTTTGGTCAATGTCAGCAGCCTCTGCCTCTAAGATTTCTTCATCAGAAGCATCTAGATAACCGATAGTATCACGAATATAGCCCGTATCGTCAGCCCATACAGGCAGAGTTACTAGCAAGCAGCATAAGCAGCTCAGGATTAATAAGCATATCTTTTTCACCACAAATCTCCTCCTACTGCATCCAATAAATCAACCAGACAAGACCATACACTAGCAATGTCGTCACCAGTGCTATTGAAATGAAATACCTCCAGTAAGCCCTCTTGTCTAGAGGCAAATCACCCACAAATTTTCCTGTTTGACCATTCATAGCAAAGGTGTATTTTTTCCCCTGCCAACTGGTATTGAGTAACCAAACAGGATAGAGAACATAGAGAGGTTCCTCATTGTTGAGACGAATGCTAGTATTTTCCTTTTGCACACTACCATAACCTTGAACAGTGCTAGCTAGCCTGGTTTCTGTCGATTTACGAATCCGTCGACTCGCCAAATCTAAACTGGCATCTGCTGTTTGATCATATCTATCTGCCAGATAACCTGCTAGATAGGCTGTTTGAAAATCGACTGCTTCTTTAAAGTCAAAGGGTTCAAGAGATTGCATGAGACGGTCATCCAACTTACTGGAGCCATCTACTGGCACTCGCTCATAGGTCATTGTAGCAGAACGTAGGAGAGAATAATGGCTGGTTTCTATATAGTTGTAGTTTGCATCGCTCCAAGTCCTAGATCGAATACCTCTATACTTACCATCAGCGAATACCTCCGCATCAAACAGCCAGAAAGGGACATAAATCCCCTTGACTTCATCAATGTGTTGTTCTTCCTTAAAAATCTTGGGCAATAATCGTTTACCTGATAAATGCTTATTCAGTGCTGCTTTAGCCGCTTTCTTATCCAATTTAAAAGGTAGAACATAATGGGGTTTCAAATCTCCAGCCAAGCGCTCCTTTAAAACAACTGGATTATCACAATAAGGACAGGAAGTGGCTGCTGTCGTATCATCCGCCAGCAACTGGCCACCACAAGACTCACAAGCGTAGACCTTCATCTGGTCCACTTCACCCTCCTGCCATTGATTAGCCTTTGATTTATCCCAACTCAAATCTTCTGAAGCTGGAAAATCTACTAATTGTTCATCTAGCTTTTTGAGACTATCCATTTCAAGCTCTGAGTCACAGTAAGGGCAGAGCATCTTCTGAATAGTAGAATCAAAGGCAATAGCTCCTGAGCAGTTGGGACATTTGTATTCGATTACTTCTGCCATGGTTTCACCCCCTTATCACTGGCAGTCGTAACCCCAACTAGAAGGCTGTACCACATTCTGGACAGAATTTTGGTGGGTTAGAAAGGTCTGGCACCTGCCAGCCACAGTTACTACAAAACTTGGCTATACTAGTTGCTGGTTTAGCTTTACCACAATTGCTACAGAAATTGCCCGAATTATCCATTTGACAATCTGGGCAAATCCAACCACCTGTAGTTGCTTGTGGTGATGCATGTGGTGCGACTTCCTTGGCTTGTCTTTGTCCCATTTCATAGAGAGCCTGAGTATCCACACCTCCAGCTTGTTGCGCCATACCCATACCCATGTAACCCATAAAGGCACCGTTTGGATTTTCAGCAGCGGAACGCATAGCATCTGCCGTAGCGGCAGTCATAGCTGCTCCTGCCATGCTTGCATCGCGATAGATAGCCGCTCCTTGTGCTTGGCGAATCATGTTCTCGTATTCTTCAGTCAAGGTGATTGGATTCATGGCAACGGAAACCACAGAAATTCCCCGCTTTTCAGCCCATTTCTGTGTCAAGACATCATTCATGGCAGCAGAAAGTTCTTCTGCATGAGCAGGCAGGGCACTTGGTCGGACCTGAAGCTCAGAAATTTTTGCCAGAGCTGGTTGCAAAGCACTGATAAATTCTGTTTTGAGCTGGCTGTCGATTTCCTCGCGTCGGTATTCTCGCTCCACATTGCCAGACACATTGGTATAAAAAAGAAGAGGATCTGTAATCCGATAAGAATATAGACCTGAACAACGTAAACTCACATCCAAATCTAGCTTGATATTGTGATCTACAACACGAAAGAGGATGGGACTCGGTGTACCAAATTTATTATCCATCAGCTCCTTAGTATTGAAATAGTAAACCCGCTGATCGGCTGCTACATCCCCACCATAGGTGAACCGCTTGCCAATTTCCTTGAAAGTAGCCATGATAGATTCGCCTAAATGGCCTGAAAATATAGTAGGTGCAATCGAATTATCATAGGTAAATTGCCCCGGTTCGGCACAGACTTCTACCACCTTGCCCTGCTCCACAATCATCATACACTGACCATCAGCTACAATGATACCTGAGCCGTTACTAATGACATTGTCATTGCCTTTGGTATTTGACGAGCGACCTGAAATCGTCTTGGTTCCCTTTGCGACCAAGACATCATTTGATAGGGCATCACAGGAAAAGAACTCTTTCCACTGATCTGCTAAAACACTCCCTAGGGCGCCTGTCCCTGCTTTAATCAATCCCATTTGATACTCCTTTTTCCGATAACACTTGGATAAGTGGCCAGTTATTTCGGAATTGGCTAACCAACCACAAAAACGTTTTCATTTATCTCTATTATACTCTTTTTTTAGGAAAAAATCTGATGCAATGTATAAAAAACTGATTTTTCAAAAAAAGAAGCCTAGTGGCTTCTAAATCTATTTCATTAAATATTGATCCCTGAAATGTCCTTTAAATCCACCTCTGAACCGATAATATAGAACTTGTAGGTGACACTCGAAGAATCCGCTTTATAGGCTCGGAGCCAATCCTCATCCATCTGCAGATAAATGGAATAAGTACCGTAGTTTGATGAAATGGTTCCCATCAGATAATAATCATCGATTCGTTTTTCACCATCGTATGGATCTAGATCTTTCATGCTGGCATATTGACTGGTTAAGTCTTTGATGATCAGCTCCTGGTAGGTACCATAAGCCTCAACAAAAATACTATTATCCGATTCCAGGCTGATAGTCAAGTCATAGTCGTCACCATTCCAGATACCAGAATAAGCCACCTCATAGTCTTCATACAGGATAATTTCTTCACTAAAGTACTTCACTTCTTCTTCCAAATTGTCAGGATAACTATAGTCATCATCCCAGCTATTGTATGGAAAATCAAACCATGAACCAAAATTGAAATAATCTACCTGCCCCTTATCGACTATCATCTTGAAAGCTGCTGGTACATCCTTTGCACCTAGGCGGAAAGGATTGGAAATGTAACCCAGCACTGGGAAGAAATAGATCAGGATTGTCACTGTCAAGAGGGTCTTCATATTAATCTTATTGATAGCCCAAACAAAATAGGCTATTGCAAAGAGTAAGGCATAAGCTGCACCATAGCTAAACTTATGGGCATTGGCAATCAATAAGATGATGAAGAAGACAGGCTGAATGGGGCGAATCTTGTGGTAAATGACTGAAAAGACATCTTCTTTCTTTTCCACCGTTTTGACAAAAAGAGAAACGACAATACTCAGAAGCACAAAGAAGGCACCAATCCCAAATCCGATATCATTGGGCTTGATGATGTAAGATAGGATGGATAAATCCATCACCACCAGCCAAATGGCAGCCATTTTGACAAAATTATCAGTAGCCAAATCTGGTAAAACACGCTTTTTAGCTGGATCAAGGGGATTGAACATTGTATTGGCCTTGATTTCTTCCATCATCTTGGAAGACTCTTCTAGTTTGCTAACAAAGCTGGCTTCGTTCGCCCTCGATTTTTCTAAAAATGTGTAAAGAAAGTATTGAATTCCAAAGATAAGAGCTGTATTTCCCCCATACTCTAGGAAGGAGCCTGCCCAGAGTGAGTTGGCAATGTTGAATACTATGTATATACCGAGTGAGAAAGCGCCTGTCAAGAGTAACTGTTGCCAGCGGAAACGATAGGTAAATTTATCTGTGATATCAGTCTTTAAGAAACTATCCTTCGGATAAAGATACCAGACGATAAAGATAAGTTCAATCGCTTGAACACCGGTTAGCCAACCGAGATAATTGAAACCAAAGATAGCTACAATGACATTCACCAGATAGGACACAATCCCTAAAATCCTTAAAATCGGGCGTTTAGACAAAAGGCCAATAGTCAGTAAGGTTATCGTTGAAAAAACGGAAAATCCGATTCCTTCCTTGTTATCAAACAGAAAAACATTAGCAAAAGCAAATAAGACCAACCCAAAAATCAGATAGACTTGCTTGGCAATATCTACTTTGTTTACTTGTTTCATTTCTTCCATCACAGTCTCCAATCTAGTAGAAATAGCTGATTTTATACTTTCTCTACCATTTATTACTATATTAAGTATACCGTTTTTTAGGCTAATCTTCATTTTTTTTGCCGATCAGTCTGTCACATCGGATGGAATGAACAAAACCACATCTCTGGTATCAATTTTTCACTTTCACAAGTCATCAAGCGGTTATTCTCGTACCTTCTTGTAGAATCTTCCTAGCAATCAGACCTTATACCTTAGTCTCTCGGATTCTCTGGAATTTGCTGAATTCTATACCAATATACTACGTAGAATAGAAATAAAGTAAATCTAATCGGATATCTATCAAAAACTACTCTACTCCACACTAAAAAGCCTTGAAAACAAGGCTTTTCTTTCTCTCATTTTTCTGGGATTTCGGAAAGTTCCTAAATAAAAAATATGTTCGATGTATCTAAGTGTTTATGATGCTGCAGATAGCTCATATTTTCTCCATCGCTAGTCATCAATGATTTGGGTTTCTGCAACTTTCTTATACCAGTGAGCTGATTTTTTAGGATAACGCTCTTGGGTTTCAAAGTCTACATAAAAGAGACCATAGCGTTTCTCATAACCATTGGACCATGAAAAGACATCCATCAGTGACCATATAAAGTAACCTTTGACATTCGCTCCATCAGCAATGGCATCGGAAATAACTTCTAAATGTTTCTTCACATAATCAATACGAGCATCATCATAAACAGTGCCGTCTACAAACTGATCCTTATAACCAAGCCCGTTTTCAGTGATGTAGATTTTCTTATAATTAGGATAATCTGCTTTCACACGCATAATTTGATCATAGAGCCCTTGAGGGTAAATAATCCAGTCCCAATCTGTTTTTGGAATATTTACTGGGGCCTCTCTGCGACCAACACCCTTGATTTGGTATTTGGAGCTTCCTTTTTCACCCGTACCATTATGGATGATTTCTGTCTCACCCTCACATGCACGCATCCAATCACTCATGTAATAGTTAATACCTAAGAAATCATTGAGGTCTTTTGCTGCTTCAAGAATAGCAAAATCTTCTTCACGAAGGTCTAATTCACCACCATTTACTGCCAGAATATGTTGAACCCCTGCCATTGTTTCTTCAGAATAGTGTCCAAGATAAGTAGCATCCAAAATAAACCGATTATGAATAATATCTTCTAATTCTGCTGCACGAACATCCGATGGATTAGCAGGGTCATAAGGGTACTTGGTTGGGAGTGCATGGACCACACCAATTTCTCCTTTATATCCCTTATCCTTGTATAGCTTAACAGCACGAGCATGTGACACCATCATATTGTGATGGGATTGGAAAACTTTTGCCAAATTGTACTGAATCCCAGGAGGAAATTTACCAACAAGGTACTGACCATCACCGATAGGGCCGATTTCATTGAAAGTTGTCCAATAATTGACTTCAGGAAATTCTTCAAAACAAAAAGCAGCGTAAGCAACAAAATGATCAATATTCTCACGATTTAAAAAGTCACCATTTGAATGAAGAACTTCTGGAGTATCAAAATGATGCAGTGTAACAAATGGCTCAACACCACGTTTATGGCATTCTGCAAATAATTTGTGATAATACTCTACACCCTTGCGGTTCACATCACCATAACCTGTCGGAAATATCCGTGACCAGGCTATCGAAATCCGAATACCATTGACACCATATTCTTCCGCTAACTGCAAGTCAACTGGATAGCGATTGTAAAAATCACTTGCAGGCTCAGCGGTATACCAATAATTATCTTCTAAATATTTATCCCAAGCAACTGGACCTTTGCCATCTGTTTTTGTAGCCCCTTCTGCTTGATAGGCAGCTGTTGCACCACCAAAAATAAAATCTTTTGGTAAAGTTTTAGTCATGTTGATACCTCTTTCATGTGAGAAAAAAGAAAGGGAAGAGTTGATTACTCTGGGATAAACCTCTCCGTTAATCTCACCATTCCCTTACATTTTAAAATACTAGCCTTCGATTTGTTTGGTCACAAAGTCTAGGGCTCCTTGACCGTCACGAGTCAATCCAATATATTGCGCACCTTCTGTTTTAGCCAACTTGATACCAAGTGCATCTGTTTCTAATTTCATATCTTCATAGTTAGAAGCCACTTGAGGTGCCAAGATAACCAGTTGATATTGTGGCAAGATTTCACGGTGAGCACCATAGCTACCAGCAGTTGCTGTAACAGGTACGCCGTATTCCTTAGCCGCCTTATTCAGGGCATTTGCTAAAAGGCCACTTGTACCGCCACCAGCACAGAGTACAAGGACATTGGTTTGCTCTTTGATTTCTTTAGTTGAAATACCTGCATTTTCAAGAATTGCATCAGCTTTTGCTGTATTGAAGTTGGCAGCAACCTTTTCTTTCAAGCTATCTGAAGCTTTTCCTGACCGCTCCTCTTCGAGAATTTGTTGATCATAAACCTTTAAGAATGGGTAATAAATGGCAACATCCACAACAATAAGGGTAACAGCCAAAACGAAAGCCATTGGAGCAAAACCTGTTCCCATGACGATACCAAGAGGTCCTGGCGTTGTCCAAGGAAGATTGGCAATAAAGCTATTCATACCTAACACTTCAACAAAGAACTTGAAAATCCAGACATTGGCAATCGGTGCGAAAACAAACGGGATGAAGAAGATAGGATTTAAGACAAGCGGTGCACCAAATAAAATTGGTTCATTTACACCAAAGAATGTTGGTACCACTGAGGCTCTTCCGATAGCCTGATTTCGTTTTGATTTGGTCAACCACATAAACATGAATGGAACAACTAAGGTCGCTCCTGTACCACCCATTGTGACAATGAACATCTGTGTTCCAGAAGTAATGATTTTATCAGCATGCTGACCAGCACTCACAAGAGCGAAGTTGGTATCAATATTAGCATAGAGAATCGCTGCAATAGCTGGTTCTACGATAGAAGGACCATGGATGCCGACAAACCAGAACAAGGCGTAAGCACCAAAAATAATTGTAATACCAACATATCCTTCAGCAGCGCTAAAGAGAGGAGCAAAGGCCTTGGAAATAGACTCTGCAACACTTACGCCTACAGTGCTACGAACAAGAATATCTAGTGCGTATAAGCTTAAAATTGAAAATGCAAATGGGAAGATATCCTTAAACGCCTGTGCAATATTTGGTGGTACTTCTTCAGGCATGCGAATCGTCACATTGTTTTTGATAAAGAATTTATAAACATTAACCGAAACAAATGCTGCCAGAAAAGCGGATAAAAGACCTTTTGTGCCCAAGAACCCTGCACCAAAACCACCTTCAATTTGATCTGACGCTAGTAATAAGAAACCACAGATTGAAGCCAGCATCGTTGATAGATAGTTGATTTGTTTCGTACTTTCCATTTGACGATTGACTGAATCTGTTAAGGATTTAGCTGTCGTCCCTGCAACTAAAACAGCTATGATACCCATGGTATAACCAAAGGGTTTCATAATCATACCGACGATTTCGTCAGGCCATGAGAATCCAAAAATATTTGGAACAAAGGCGATTAAAAGGAAAATACTAGAAAATAGGATAACCGGCATGCTGGCGATAAAGCCGTCACGGATGGCACGCAAGTAAATATTGCGTGAGAGTTTTTCAAAAAATGGTTTCCCTTTTTCAATTTGAGCAATGAGCTTATTCATTCGTTTGTACCTCTCTTATATAGTTCAATCATATGTTTCATCATATCCTTCAACAGAAGGGTTGTCATTAAGTGGTCTTGTCCATGCATCAAAGTCACACTAAATGCCAAGTCTTCACCAGCCGCTTCTTTTTGAAGAAGACTTGTTTGAGCATGATGGGCTTCTACGATACTTGAATTGGCTGATTCGACCAATGCTTCAGCTTTTTCAAATTCGCCATTTTGTGCTGCTTTTAAAGCATCTAGTAATTTTGAGCGTGCTTCACCCGCATAAGATACAATTTCAAATCCTAAGAGGGTAATTTCTTCTCTATTCATTTATGTTCTCCTTTATTATTTATTGATTATTTGGATAGTTAAAGCAATCGTTGCACATGAAGTACAATATAGAATTTCTCACTTTCATGGATAGCACGACCAGTCTCTGTGGCGATGATTTGATAGATTTTATCTCCTACATCGTAAGCTTCTGGATAGGCTGTCTGGATATGTTTCTTCATATCCAAAAGAGGGCCATTGTCATTTGGACTTCTATCCAGATATTGTAAAAAATAAGTCAAATGAATCATTAAGCGATCGTAGAAATTGCTATTATCTTTTGTTCGCCTAATACCCAATCGCTCTAGCTCCTCTTGAACTTTTGATAAGACCGAGCGTGTCAAATCTGCTTTGGGTGATGTTTCAATAGCAGTGACCCCCTTGGCATTGATAAAATGCAAGGCGATTCTTCCTATTTCATCATCTGGCAAATCATTTAGGAGTTTCTGACGAAATATGGCTAAAGCTTCCTTGGCTATCACGTACTCTATGCTGTATTCTTGTGAAATATTTGGTAACTTACTCACTTGGTAATTATCCTCGAGTACTGCCTTATAAGCACAATGAATGTGGTCTGTTAGAGTGACATAGAGATATTCTTGAACAGGATATTCATACTTACGGGATAAGGTTTCAATCACGTCATAAGTAACTGTAATAAAGTCAAGCGGTACATCCTTCAGCAAGGTCATGAAGTTTTCCTGTGACTCCGTGCTCTTCAAAGAGAAGACTTTTTCGATCTTATCAGCAACAATAAGGTCTCCTTTTTTCTTTTGAAACGTAACTCCTAGTCCCATGACAACAAACTGTTGACCATGCTCATCTTTTACTAAAGCGACATTATTATTGAGCGCTTGTAAAACACGGTACATTCATTACCTCCTCCTCTTGTTTGTCATTGGATAGAAAAAGAGACCACAAACAAACTTAGGATAGCCTTTTCTTATCCACCATTCATTTGTAGTCTCGCCTATTCGCAATAGTTACGATCTACCCATATTTAATTGATACACTTATTGTAGCATAGGAATTTCAATTTGTAAACCCTTTCTGTTTAAAAAAATAACATTTTTTAGAAATTGTTTACTTTATGTTTTTATTTTGTTTAAATACGCTCTGTCCAAGGTGTTGCAGTCTCTTTTAGCACCTTGTTTAACTCATCGATATTTTGAAAACCAGTTGTACGCAACCAGTGACGAGCAGCCTCTTCACCTTGTTCAATATAGTCCTTAACACTACCTGCCCAAGTCGCACGCCCACAAAGTACACCGTTGAAATTTGCGCCAGATTCTTTGGCAAAAACTAATGTCTCTTGGAACAATTTAGCAGACACCCCTGCACTGAGGTAGATATATGGAAGATGAGTGGCCTCATCCTGCTGTTTGAAATACGAAGCAGCCTCTTTCTTGGTATACACGATTTCATCTTGTCCGTAGCCTTCTACAAAGTTCATATTCACTGGCACTTCGACTTTCAAGACATCAATGCCAAAACGCTCGTCTGAAAATACTTTCATAGCCTCGATAACCTTATTTGGCTTAACTTTAGCATATTCTGCACTCGAAGCATCTGCAATCGTTTCATCATAGGCTAAAATTTCAAGATAAAATGGAATATCTTCAGCTGTACATTCTGACCCAATGCGTTCAATATAGGCTTGCTTTTGACGATTTGTAGCTTCATCGCTATCAACATCATAATAAAGGAGGAACTTAATGGCATCCGCCCCTTCTTCTTTCAGGCGTTTCACAGACCAGTCGTCTAAGCAATCTGGTAAACGTTTTGTGCTAGTGGTATCATAACCTGTTTTTTCATAAGCTAGTAGTAAGCCAGCATCTTTATGAAGGACTTTGGTGGCTGGCAAACCATATTCTGGATCCAACAGCATAGAAGAAGCAAATGGTGTCAACTCCTCAGAGACCAATACTTTTAACTCTTCCATTTGAGCAACTGTTGGTTCATCTGTTTGGTGTTGAGCCATCAAGCGTTTTAAGGCTCCACGTTGGTCAAATGCTAGAGCTGAAATAATGCCATTTTCATCACTCAATTTTTCCATATAAAGACGCTTTTGTTCTGTTAATACCATGTTTGTTTATACCTCTTCTACTTTTATTTGTTCAACTAATGAAGAATAGTTCGCCATGTTGACAAGACCTGTCTGTTTTTCTTGGGCATTCAACATCCCCAAACAGTTTGCTTTCTTCAATAGATTTTCATCCGATTCAGCATGGAATAATGCAGATGTAATACCGGCGACGGTGGAATCTCCAGAACCAACTGGATTCACAACTTCAATCTTTGGAATGCTGACCTTGTAGTATGTATCCTTATGTTTTGCAAAAGCACCTTTTGAACCAAGGGAGACAATCACCCACTCAATACCATCAAACAACTCTTGACTCAAGGCTGTTTTTAAGGCTTCACTATTAGCGGTTACTTCCATATCTAGAAGTTGTGACAACTCTTCTGTATTGGGCTTAATCACAGTCGGTTTAGTTTGGCTCTTCAATACCTCCATGAGAGCAGCTCCTGAACAATCCAACACCACAGGTTTTTGGTATTTTGCACATACTTCAATCATCTTCGCATAAAAGTCTACTGGCAAGCCTTTTGGCAAGCTTCCTGACACTGCGATAATGCTCACTTGTTTGACCAAGTTTTCAAAGTGTTCTAAGAAAGCTTTTCCTTCCTCGTCAGAAATGGTGGGCCCTGATTCCAAGATTTCTGTTTGTTGACCTTCATGCAAAACAGCTATGCAGTTTCTCGTTTCTCCCGAAATGGGGGAAAAATCATGCTGGATAGAAGCCTTATCCAACTCTTGCTGAATAAACTCTCCCAACTTTCCACCTAAAAGTCCAGTAGCCATCACCTGATCCCCCACTTGGGAAAGAACACGGGTGACATTCAAACCTTTTCCACCTGGTGTTTTATGTGTTTCAACAACCCGGTTTACAGTATCTAGATGGAAGACATCCAGTTGATAGGCAATATCGACCGACGGATTCATTGTGACAGTCAAAATCATCTTGCACCTCTTAATCGTGGTATTCGCCGCGATCCCACTTTTCTAAAAATTCATCGAAGAAATGTGGATCTGCCTGACCTTGATTCAAACTTTCCACTTTGGAAATTTTGTCAATCAATACTTTATTCTCTTCAGTTGGTTTGTACTCGGCATGGATAAATGCTTCAATAATATCAGTCATCAACAATCCGCCAGTAATCTTACCACCAAAGCCAATAACATTCGCATTTAACTCTTCTTTTGCATAGATGGCTGAAGTCATATCTCGCACAAGAGCAGAGCGAATCCCAGGGACTTTGTTGACAGCATTGTTTATCCCGACACCAGTACCACAGATACAAATCCCCAAATCTGCTTCACCGCTGGCAACAGCCTCACCCACTTTTTTACCAAAGATGGGATAGTGTGTCCGAACGTTATCATATGTTCCATAGTCAAGAACTTCATAACCTTGCGTTTTCAAATAGTCAACAACTGCAATTTTTTCATTTGTTACAATATGGTCACAACCAATAGCAATTTTCATCTTTTTCTCCTTGAATCTTTTTATGCCTGCTTCTAATTAACACATTTTGTTCAACATATCCACACGGATTTGGTGACGACCGCCATCGTACTCGCCTTCAACAAACCCCTTAGCAATGTTTTTGGCAACTCCAGGACCAACAATCTCTGCCCCCATGGTAATCATACGAGAGTTATTGTGCCCACGGGTCATGTATGCAGAACGCTCATCTGAAACCTCGGCAGCAATCATACCCTTGATTTTAGTGGCTGTCATAAATGGGCCAACTCCGTATGCATCGATGACTATCCCTAGATTTACATCATTTGCTGTTACCTCTTTGGCAACTGCTAAAGTTGTATCTACAAAATCATACCCCTCAGTAGAAACATCCAACACATCATGTCCAAGCTCTACTAGGTAGGATGCAACAATTTCTTTTAATTCCAAGCCTGCTTTATCAGCACCAATGATAACTGTCATTTTGTTCTCCTGTTTAAAAATGTTTTTTTTGTTTTATAAGCTCATTATAAACACTAAAATCCTTTTTGTCAACTGTTTTTGTTTATTTTTTGTTTATTTTTTGTTTTTTTAAACAAAATAACGCTCAATCTGAGCGTTGTTCAATGAAATAAGATATTCTTTTGAGAAGATAATAGGCTATCTAGCAGGCTGCTATAGTCTCGCTCAAACTCTTCTGGCAGATACTAAGCATCATGATACAAATACGATAAAATTCAAGAACACTTCTTTCTGTGTCGACTATTCATTAATTTATTATTTCTGTCCATTTTGAAATCTGAGCAACTTTGTCCTCATCTTTTCTATCGGTGATAACGGCTGTCAATTGCGATAGCTGGCAAAAAACTGAGAAATCTTCCTTTCCGATCTTTGAACTATCCAGAAGTAAGTATTGTTCCACTGACCGACTAATCGCCAAACGCTGTGTATAGGCTTCTTCAACTGTCGAAGTCATCACATCATTTTCGCGGATGCCATTTGCACTGAAAAACATCTTGCTAAAATGCATTTTTTCTAAGCTGGTATTAGCCAATTCTCCCACAAATGATTCAGTCACCTGACGCATTTCCCCTCCCAAGAGAAAGACCTTAAAGGTTTCTGATTTTTTCTTGAGCAAGATATTAAAAACAGGCAAACAATTTGTAACGACGCTTAAACGCTGGTGGTTGATTTCTTCTGCAAGGCTCTCAACTGTTGTTCCAGGACCCAGAAAAATCGTATCTCCCTCTTCTATGATGTTGGCAGCTAATTGAGCAATATAGCGTTTTTCTTCTATATTAAGGGTGTGTTTTTCTTTATGCGAAATCTCTCGATACTGAAAGGCTGAATTACTTCTTGCACCACCATGAATCTTTTTCAACAAACCTTGCTCCTCTAGTTCAAGTAAATCTCTACGAACTGTCATATCTGTTACACCAAAAGATTCCATAATTTCCGAAATGCGGACCGTTCCCTTTTTATTCACCAATTTCGTTATTTCTTCTAGTCGTTGGAATTTATTCATTTTGTCCCTCCTCCCCTCATTATATCTCTTTTTTAAACATTTTTCAACATTTTTTGTTCGTTTTTCAAACAGCACCGCCGATTACACTCTTAAAGCTCGATGTCATCCTCATTCTTGACTGGAATGATTTCCCACTATACACGAAAAAGCCTTGAAAACAAGACTTTTAGTATTCTATTTTGCAAAGTTTAAGTCTTCTGCTTTAATAGTTGATAGATCCATACTAGTTCTAACCGAAGGTTCCAGAAATATTGAACGTAGTAAACTTATCGGCAGTCATTCCGTTGGTGGATTGGAAGGATTACAATGACTGACCGGTCATACTTGCCTTTTCAGTCAGCAAGAGAGTACCAAGATATTAAGATACAAAAATGGATGGGCTTTTTCCTATCTGAGCATACAAGTGCCCTATCTGAAGATATACACAAGATTACTTTCTTTAGTGACCTAACACTCGAACAAAAATTGCTTTTACTCAGTCAAGTCTATGCGAACCAATTAGTCACTCGCCTACAAGTTAGAGAAGACAAGAGGATAGGATATTTCACAGGCAAAATACCATCAATAACACGAGAGCATATCATTATTCGTACTGCAGAAGGGCATATCAACATCCGTTTGACTGATATCCTTAGTATTGAGCCTATAGAGGAGGTGCACCATGAATCAGCTTGAATTTCGTAGAAATGAATTACAAATGGACTACTTTAGCGAGAGCTATCAGAGATTTGAAGTTGACTTCTACCGATACTCAGCTTTAAACACACCTTTGACTTTCCTAACGGATGATATCATGAGAAGCATGGCTAAATCACAACAGCCATACTTCAAATTGAATAAGGAAAATGCGAGAGATAATCGGGACCACTACTTCTTATTCAATGTTGAAACCATTGATAACAACAAACTTATAAAGAAATTCACCTACTTAAAAACGGTCTATTATATAAAATAAAAAGGAAACAATAGGAATCTTCATTTTTAAAGATTCCCATTTTCTTTAACTGCAATATCTTTTTGAGTTAGGTTATTATCCTTTCTTAAGTCTTTCAACCACTGATACATTTAGTAGTCTCCTATATCTAGTATAGGTGGTTTTTGGCTCATTTCTTCCATATTGTCCAAATTGGACAGTATTATCATTGACTTCATCATCTTATCTAAAGTTTATTTTTATTTGAGTAGAGATACTAAAAAGAGCTAGGCACAGCCTGGCTCTTTCAAGGTTAAGAAAAGAATGGAGGTCATCTTTGACGAGCTCCAGCGGGCCATCACCCCAGGCCAGGCAGTTGTCTTCTACGATGGCGACGAGTGCCTGGACGGCGGCATGATTGACCTGGCTTATCGGGATGGCGAGGTTTGTCAGTATATTTAAAAAATACTTGTTCATTTTTCGATTGCAAATCCGCTTTCCTTGATTTATAATGGGTTGACAAATGAGGAGAGTGTTGAGAATGATTGATAATCTGGATTTGAAGAAACGCTATTACCAAGCCTTGGTGGAAAGAGATTCACAATTTGATGGTATTTTCTTTGTAGCAATTACGACAACAGGTGTTTTTTGTCATGCCACTTGCCGAGCTAGAAAACCTAAGTTTGAAAATTGTGTTTTCTATAAAAAAGCTGAAGAAGCTCTGCTTGCTGGGTACCGTCCTTGTAAAATTTGTCTGCCCTTATCTTATCCGAAGCAAATGCCTGAAGAGGTTGCGATATTGGTTAAGGCTGTCGAGAACCATCCAGAAAAACGCTGGAAGGAAGCGGATTTTCGGGCTTTGGGCATTCATTCTGCAACAGCTCGTCGTCAATTTAAAGCTTACTATGATATGACCTTTGTGCAATATGCACGTGCTAGGCGGATGGGGATAGCTTTCAAGGAAATTCGTGACGGAAAACGTAAAATTGACCAGCAAGTGGATTTAGGTTATGAATCGGCTAGCGGATTTCATGATGCCTTTACTAAAATTATGGGAAATCCGAGAAAGCAAGCTAATATTAAGCTGATTTCGGCAACCTTTATTGAAACGCCACTTGGTCGTTTGTTTGCACTGGCTGATGATAATTTTCTCTATCTCCTAGAATTTGATAACCGAAGGGGGCTTGAAAGAGAAATTGAACGACTGCGAATCACATTAAATGCTCGGTTGATTTACGGCACCAGTCCAGTATTTGAGCAGCTTAGAGCAGAACTAGATGCTTATTTTGCTGGGAAATCTGCTGATTTCAAAACTCCTTTATACCTTGGAGGAACGCCCTTCCAACGTTCGGTTTGGAACTTGCTACAACAAATACCATCAGGTCAGACTAAAACATACAAAGATTTAGCTATCTTATTAGGAGATCCGCATAAAGTTAGAGCGGTTGGTAATGCTAATGGTGCAAATCAGATTTCGATTTTAATTCCTTGTCATCGAGTCATTGCTAGTAACGGAGACTTAGGTGGCTATGGTGGAGGCGTAGAACGGAAGCAATTTTTACTGGATTTAGAAGCTAAAATTGCAGACCAGCTATCAAAGGAAGCAAAAACACTTAATACCAATGCTTAAGAGTAGTTTTGCAGTATATTTGGTTGACATATCAGACGACTATTTGATAAAATACCCTTAACAACACGATGAAAGTCAAAGCTCATGGTCTTTGTAGGTCTTTTTGCCCTGCAAGGATTTGGAGTTTTGGCTATTTTTGTGTTTTTATGAGGTTAAGTAAGGGTTTCAGTACACGTCAATAGACGTCAAAATATTGATTTTAAGCGATTTTTGAATTTTTAAAGTTCATTACATTGCAATATAAATCAATAAGAACTCTACCTTTTACTCTACCTTTTTTAGATGAATATATCATTTGGATATTGAAGTTAAGCCCTGCTATCATTTCGATGGCAGGGCTTTTTAATATTTGGTACACTAACTTCTTATCTATATTTTGGTGGAGCTGAAGTTGACATCTACAAAGTTTAATGTTAAAATACATTCAAAAATATATTTGAATGAGGTATTTTATGATTCAAAATGTTGTTACTTCAATAATCCTGTATTCTGGGACAGCCGTAGACTTACTTATTATCCTAATGTTATTTTTTGCCAAAAGAAAAAGCAGAAAAGACATCATTAACATCTATTTAGGACAATTTCTAGGCTCTGTTAGTCTAATATTGCTAAGTTTGCTTTTTGCATTTGTCTTAGATTATATTCCTAGTAAAGAGATTTTAGGTTTGCTCGGTTTGATTCCAATTTTCCTAGGCCTCAAAGTTTTGCTTTTAGGAGATTCTGATGGAGAAGCTATTGCCAAAGAAGGTTTGAGCAAAGATAATAAAAACCTGATTTTTCTAGTCGCTATGATTACTTTTGCAAGTTGTGGTGCTGACAATATTGGTGTCTTTGTCCCATATTTTACTACCTTAAATTTAGCAAATTTGATAGTGGCTTTACTTACCTTTCTAGTCATGATTTATCTCTTGGTTTTTTCTGCCCAAAAATTGGCACAAGTCCCTTCTGTTGGAGAAACTTTGGAAAAATATAGCAGATGGTTTATTGCCGTTGTTTATTTAGGATTGGGGATATATATCCTGATTGAAAACGACAGTTTTGACATGCTATGGACTGTGTTAGGCTAGGAGAAAATATTATGAAAAAAGATAGTATCTGCCAAGTGAATGTTATAAATCAACAAAATGTTACAACTGCAACGAACTACCTTGAAAAGGAAAAAGTCCAAAAATCACTTCGCATTTTATCAAAGTTTACCGATAATAAACAGATAAATATCATCTTTTATCTCCTTGCTGTTGAAGAACTCTGTGTCTGCGATATAGCCTGTTTACTAAATCTCAGTATGGCATCTGCCTCCCACCATCTTCGTAAACTTGCCAATCAAAACATCTTGGACACTAGAAGAGGGGGGAAAATTATATATTATTTTATAAAAGATGAGGAAATCAGAGATTTTTTTAATCAACTAGGATAAGAACTATTTTTACTACTTTTCCATGTTTATAGGGGGCTTATCTATGAAATTTTTTGATGAAAATTACTCACAAGAAATACCTACTCGTATCAAATGTTTAAGAAAAAAGTATAATTTAAAGCAAAGTGACCTAGGTAATGCAGGTCAAGTTAGCCAAGTTGAAAAGGGAAAGCGACCAATTACGAGTTCGATGTTAGTTTATTTAAATGCTCTAACCGCTTCGAGCTATACGTATATCGTTTTTGGAGAGTTAGATGAGTTTATTGAGAATCTGTTTCATTATTTTTTCAGTTCTATTTTATATAGAGATTTAGAGGCTGTAGATGAAAACCTATATTCTTTCATGAGTGATGATTTAATTTCAATCCAATCAAGTTGTCTAAGTATTGCCAAGACATTTGCAAATTTCAATATTCAAAGAAAAAGATTTATGATTTCTACTGAAACTGAAATGGATATTTTTCACAAGAAAGATGACATTGACATATGGGTTGGTGGAAAAAGTTATTCCCTCATACTCCTATACTCTTGTCCCCACCTTGTGTCTACGGAAATAAAATCCTCTAAAATCCCCCAGCACCTCAACTACCTCAACTGAGGTAGTCACTCTGATACTTCCCCACCATAAAGCAAAAAGCCTTGCAATCAAGGCTTTTCATTATCCCTTTCGTTCCAAGGTTTCTAGGCTTTTACGAGCAGAGCAACACACTCAGCGGTTCGCTGTTACCGCATCGTTTCGTCGTAAAACTCCTTATTCTACGACAGGCGCAGTGGTTACTAGCCTTCAAGCTTCATAGCCTCGCTTTCCTGGAGTAACTGTGCTTAGCATATCCCTAAGTTGCTAAAGCAAGGGCTATCCTATATTGCATGGGCGGAAGTAAATGCTATTCGTCGTCGCTTCACTCCTTGATTAGCAAACTTACCGCCTCAACATGTGTTATTTATTCCTTGGGAATACATTTTTTTATCCTCGTCACTGTTTTGAGGACACAATTTCTCTGATTCTAGTTTAGCATTTTTACGTTTACTTTTAAATTGTTTACCATTCTTATTTTGAGTTTCTCCTGTTTTGAAAATAATGGTTAACATTGCAGGATCAATTTCACCATCGCTATTAACACCATCAACAATATTTTCTAAACGATACTCTCAAAAACTGTACAATCAAACTCAGTAAGCATTTTCTGTGAAGACAGTAATTGTTTAAACTCAGTTAGTCTTTTCTTAACATCAATTTCTGACTTCAATGTTGTTTCAACATTTACTTTTTCTTCTGCAAGATATTCTTTAGATTACTTGCGATTTTCAAGTAGAATCACAATCTCCACATGTGATGATAACAGTCGCCCATCATCTGTAAAGTTCCTGTCAACATACAATACTAAGCCTCCAAATTTTTTAAAATAATTGCCACCACTTCCACCGACTCCTCAAAACTAATTTCACTGGCATATCTGAATGATTTTTGATAACGAGTCCAAAGCCGATTCTGGTAGTCAGAGCTACGGATTACCTCTAATTGATTTTCCCAATTTGTCAAAACAACTAAGCTTTCTCTTTTCTTTGCAGTATTGTGCACAGCACTTTTTAATACAGGCACATCAATCTCATCTTTTCGAAGGTGATACAATGTGTAGAGATCATAGCGGTCACGAGGTCTAGTTGAAGCAGCTCCTCGACGAATAATCGTTTCTAACTTTTCAGCAAGAACAGTTTCTAAATTATAAGTCCAAACTTCTAGCTTATTCTCTGAGAAAACGGATTGCAATTGATAAGAAATTTCTCGTGGCGTAATCTGGTCACCTGTTGTTATATCAATAATGACAACTTCACGCAAGGTGTCAAATCTCGCATTTAGTTTAAGGGAAAAACCACCATATTCGTCATCTTGTCGAATTGGCTCTAACTTATCAATTTCAAATTGGAACCCTTCAGAAGGTTGACTGACTATTTCTGTGAAGATAGTTTGAATATTTTCTTCGCTAAGAGGTTGACCTTTCAAGGTAACATCCAAATCCATAGTTGTCCGTTTATCCAAACCAATCATCTGTCCGATAAGAAATCCACCTTTCACAATGAAAGAATCTTTATACCTGCTCTCAGAGATGAGTTTTAAGACTTGCTCAATCAAATAGTTTTGCTGAACTTGCTGAGCAGGTATCCCTTTTTCTCTTGCAATATTCTTGATTTTGGCTTTGAAACTATTAGCATTTGAAAATTTCACGACAAGACCTCCACATAAGATTGCAGTTTTTCAGTTACTTTAAATAGTTGGGCATAGTGATACAACTTAGCGTAATCTACAGCTCCTTTTTTGAAGTAAGTTTGAAACGCGGGAGCAATGACTTGAATATCAACACGATAAGTTGTTCGTAAGCACTCGACCAAGGTTCGTTCCATATCATATACTGAGATAAACTGCCCAGCCTGCCGCTCCAGTTTTATAATACCAATTTCATGATAATTTCTAGCAACAATCGGTTTAACACCTGCTTCTTTCATCAGTGTCGTGTTTGTCCCAAAAGGAAAAGTCATCACAGGTTCAAATGGAACACTAAGTGAAAGACTATGTAACCAGAGCGCTGTTTCTAAGGAATAGATTCCTTTTGGAAAACGATATTGTAAACTAAAATAATCATCGATATAGGTATCAGGCAGATGATAGATACCTCTTTCAATTGATTCCAGTTTACCTTCTGCAACTAATTGATTTAGTTGCTGGTAAGAAAAGTTAAGCTCTTCCATATCACGGAAAGTTATGACTCCATGATTTTTCTTAATATAATGATAGACAGGTTTCTCTAACAAATCCACATCGCCACCTCCTAAACAATATGCTAACACTTTATCATAATGTTAGCATATTGTTTTGAAATAATCAATAATAAACGAAAATAATATGCTAACAAATCCAATTATTGTTAGCATATCCTTTTTTATTTCGTTGTATAAGCCAAACTCAAACTACTATTCTCTCCTGATAATTTACTGAATGGTTAGTTTGGAGTATTATTTTAATTGCTTAAAATGTAACATAAATTTTTGGTTTAACTATTTCTTGAAAATGCTTTTCAAAATTTTACTTGGTACAAAGCCTGTCAATAAAGACAAGTTTTATCAGATAATAAATTATTAATGATAGTGCCAGCAAGAATAAGTGAATTGATTGAACAGAAAGAAAATTATTTCGTTGCTGAATTGAAACCAGAGTATTCTCTGATAATTCAACTTTTATAGTCTCTTTTAATTGTACAAGTGAATTTTCAGTTAGTTGAAACTCTATTTCAGAAACTTTGTCACCATCTTTTGTAGTTAAATAATTATTCTGATTGAAATATTTTAAATAAGTTCCTTTGAATAGCGTAATATTTGACCCACTCTTTATTTCATATTCAGATGAACTATTTATTGGATCAAACAATTGATTTATTTCATGGTTCTTGCCACTTTGTGATGGTATAAAGTCATAAATAAATGATGTGTTTTGGGGAATAATTACTGAATACTCCTGTTTATTTACTTTAATAATTCCTTTTGCTTCTTCATTAAGAAAATTTTGACCTTTTAAAAGGGATCCTACAAGTAAAAAGATTATGAAGGGAATAATGACATTGGAGAATATCATATAAAAACACAAATTTTCTTTTTTATTTCTTCTCGTTAAGATTCTATTTATAAGTGTTGAAATACTTGCATTTAAATTGAAATAAATAATTGAAAAAACATAAATTAACAGAAGTATGATACTATCATCTGTTGTTAACATAAATTTGGTTGTTTTCGTGTTAATAAAGTAGATGAGGAAATATATAATTACAATCAATAAACTTGAAATACTGTACTTTACCATTCTTTTCTTAAATATGTCATGGTTTTCAGCATTATCAGTTAGTGATTTTATTGAGCTATCTACTAAAAAAGTCAATAGAGAAATAAAAATATAAACAATACCATCATTAAAATTCAACTATATTACCTCCTTAGAACATAAAAAAATAAAAATCTACCAATAAATCTTGCAAAACTTCAATTACGTTTTGTAGTTCAGAATGTTTAATTCAATAACTAAGTCTCAAGATGAATTAACTATTCTATTATACCATACAAAATACGCTCTCTCCCGAGTTCGTCACTTAAAAAAGTATAAAGAACAGCTAACCCCTTGTTTCTCAAAGGATTCCGCTGTTCTTTTCTCTTGTTTTTGTGTTGTGTATGGACGCTTCCCATACTTCTTGAGTGTTTCAAATTTGACAATCCCATTCGTCCAATCAATCCCCAAAAGCTTATTTAGCTCCTACATATCTGAACTCGAAGTTGATAAAATCATTGAACTACTAAAGAACTTCAAATCTGACCCTATTCAGAATCAACAATGGCAAAATTATGCGAAGAAATATAGTTATACACAGGGCATTCTTCTTTCAGATGTACTTGATGAAATGAACAGTCTCCTAATGACTCTCAAGTCTACAAACTCTGATTAGAACCAAACTGACAAACTTTTGGTTCCCTTTGATTACCGTGTCATGAAAAACAAAAAGGATATCCTAACATTCTTCTGTTTTGTTAGCATATCCTTTTTTATTTCGTCGTATCTAGTACAGAAACACCCAAAAAGCTGTTACCGAAACAGTTTTCTGTTTTCAGTTACAGCCTTTCTTCTTTTTCTGACAATCAAAAATAATAATCTTCATCGTCATAATACTTATCATCTGAATAGGCACTATCAAATTCTTTCATAAGAGCCTTTATTAATTCTTCTCTGATTTGGTCATCACTCAAGCTCCAGACATAAGCTGTGACTTCTTCAAGCTTTTTTTGTCGGAACGCAGAATAGTCGGCTTCCCATTCCCGATAGCGTTCTTCTTTTTCCTGCTCCTCCTCTTCCCACTCTGCAAGAACAGCCTCTGCCTGTTCAGGAAAATGGAAAAAGTATAAGGCGACCATATGCTTACAAATCACCTGTCTTCCTGCCGCAAATGGACATGTACAGACTGACTTTCTAGGATGGCTGATGTTGATGACGACATCGTATATTTTGTCCAGTGAACCACTAACTTGCCCCTTATAGAGGCCATTCCCACTCTCTTCTCCATTTAACACTGCTTTACCTTGATAATATTAAAAGAGGCGTTACTGGCCAAATGAACCAGCTTTAATTCATCCCAAATACTCATGCGACCTCCTCTTTTTATTCATTACTCTACATTTTTTTTGCTAACAGCCCGATGATTGTTGTATCATGCATCTATGGAATCCAAAAATCTAAGCGAACTTTCAAGCAACTTGCTAAAAAGCAAAAACACAAGCTGGACAATCTACTTGCGTTTTTCTAACAAACCAACAACTTCTGTATGTGATGTCAGTGTCTACCTAACTATCAAACGAAATGAGGTTGGTCAAATTTAGAATCATACTTTGGAACGAAACTATTTATCTTTATTTAGTGCTTTTAGAATCAATCTCTCCGTCCTTGAAGAATAAAGATATTTTCTCAATGAATCACTTGCTCTCTTAAACCTGTATAGCAACTCTAAGTTATCATAAATAGACCAAGATAATAGAGAAAATTCCTCTTTCCTCCTCTTATCAATTTGCTCTTGAGTAAAGTCATACGAATGAGTGCGGCGATTATTCAATTTAGAAGTCATCCCTTTTTTAGTATAGAAAGACTTTTCTATTTTCTCTTCTTCATCCAATGAATGAAAATCCCAAAAATAAAGATACCAGATATCAAATCGTTTAGCCGAGAATATTCGTGTAAATTTCATTAATCTATCACTAGATAATTCAGTAATAATTTCCCGTAACTTAGTCAAATCAGCTATCTCAACAAATCTAAATCTCTCAACCCCTCCGTGTATGTAATATTGTTTACTAGCTAACGATGTATAGTTTGAGACTTCCTTTTTCAAAAATGTCTCAACAATTGAGTCTTGACAATTAATTACGTAATCAAAGTTCTCAGATATTTCATAAATATGACGATCAAGCCAAATTAATAATTGTTCGTATAGTAGGACAACCTCTTCAAAATATTGGCTATTTTCTTTATCAATTATTTTTCGAACATCACGTTTTTGACTGTAGAAATAAAAGAAAAAAATCACTGGTACTATTGTTATTAGAGCTACTAGAGCAGGCAATCTTGAAAAGATCTCACCAATATTTACTTTTATTTGTAAAAAAACTCTTAAAAATTCTTGAAGCTTATGCAAATAATAGGCAACATCTCCTCTCAATACGCTCAATGAAAAACAAGCAAACAAAAATGCCAAGAACATAGGTGCACTTATTATTATTCTAAATATATTAAGTAATAGCTGAGTCAAGGAGAGTTTAGATAAGCCTATCCAGACTGAACTTTTTCCACCACTACCATAAGTTATCCAACCTACACGTAATAATTGACAGAGTCTTAGCAAATAATAATTCAATCTAATGGTGTAAAGTGCAAGACTCACCTTTTTCGTTCTTACCGCCAATCGTCCTAGTTTACTCAAATAATAGCTTATTCCGCTATATAACCCAAGAATTACTAAATCATATATCATTAATAAAAAGAGTATTTCTAACCAAAATATAAAAGTTAATACAAACAAATTTCCCTGAGAAACTTCCAAATTAGTAGAAACAACTGAATTTACTATAATTTCTCTCAAAAATAATAACAATACTAGCACTATAAGTAGCAAGATAAATTTAAATATTTTACTAAACTTCATACCTTCAACTCTCTCATAAATTTATTTTAATCTGTTAGTCTCTAGAATCTCTATAATTTCTGCCCAATAATCATACTCAGCATGAAAATATATCTCCTATTCATCCTACTATCATACCTACTCTTTCAACTTCAAATCTCACTCTGATACTTTCCTCTTATACGACAAAAAGCCCTGAAACCAAGTCTTTTCATTATCCCTTTCGTTCAAAGGTTTATAGTCTTTTACGAGCAGAGCAACACACTCAGCGGTTCGCTGTTACCGCATCACTGTGTTCTGCGACAGCTATCGCATGGGCAGAACATCTGCTTCTACTTCGCTGATAAATCAACTCGTACAAGCAGTGATACTGCCTCAAC
>NZ_AQYB01000032.1 GCF_000377005.1 Streptococcus minor DSM 17118 | reverse complement strand
TCCTTTTTTATAAGTTGTATCCATAACGGTTTATAATTAAGTGCCATAGTTCATTCTCTTATCTACATAAACTTTATCGATTATAACATATAAATTGAATAAACTTAATCTAATGTTTCTCAAACTCAGTTTTGCAAACCTTGTTTTACTTGTTATTTCATCTTTATTCTGCCATTAAATGCTTGATGCACGGAGAGGATCTAGTTGCATTGACCTTAGTCATAGGCTGAATCAGCACTACTTCAATGATAATCTGCTCCTTGCTATCGGCTATCCACCAGTTAGTTGCCCGATTTCTTCCAGCATTTTTTATACAATTCGTACACAATCAACTCCATATACTCATCCTCTCATCTTTTTTTGTAACAAAATTCAAGTGAAACTTTTATGCAGAAGCCACCAACTCTGTCAAATTTTTATTTTTTTGTTAGACTAGTATCATAAGGAGGATTTCCTATGAAACTACACCGTATCACTAATACCATCGCAGCTGAAAATACCTATATCCTTGAAAAGGATAGTCATCTGATGATTGTTGATCCAGGTAGCGACTGGTCTGTTATTGAATCCACTATCCGTAGCCTCAATAAGCCCATTGCAGCGATTTTACTGACTCATACCCACTATGACCATATCATGAGTTTAGAAAAAGTGAGAGAAAACTTTGACAAACCACCTGTTTATGTGGCGGAGAAGGAGGCTAGTTGGCTCTATTCTCCTATGGACAACCTTTCCGGTCAGCCTAGGCACGATGACTTGCCAGATGTCATCTGTCAACCAGCCGAGCATATTTTCCAGTATGACACTGTATACGATATAGCAGGGTTTCAGTTCCAAGTGGTCGAAACCCCCGGTCATTCTTGGGGCGGTGTGTCCTTTATTTTTCCCAAAGAGGAGCTAGTCATCACTGGGGATGCTCTTTTTCGTGAAACGATTGGTCGCTATGACCTCCCCACAGGAAACTTTGAGCAGCTGATTGAAGGCATCAAGGCAAAACTACTTTCCCTACCAGGACACTATAGGGTCTACCCCGGTCATGGCTTTGATACCACTATCAACCATGAAAAAGTCTTTAATCCCTTTTTACGATAAAAAACCACTCTCTGGCTCACTTACAGTGAGTGCCTTTTAGCTAACTAGGTCTATTTTGCTAGTCACTTACTCCCAGTAAATCTTGCTTTCCAGAATAAAAAATACGCCTTGATGGGCGTATTTTTAGCTTTAAATCTTCAAGAAGCGGCTCATAGAGATAGTAGAACCAATTGCTCCGATGACAATTCCGACCAAAAAGAGGCTTCCAACCATGATTGGAACAAAGATGTTCATTGGAATCAATGACAAGTTCTGTGAAGCTAGACTTGGGCTCACTGACTGGTAGGCAATCTGATAAAGGAAGTAAATCAAAGCCGATGGAGCAATAGCTCCAAGTAAACCAACCCAGGCACCTTCTAGGAGGAAAGGTCCACGGATATAGGAATTCTTGGCACCAACCAGACGCATGATTTGAATCTCACGACTACGGGAAATAATCGTAATCCGAATGGTATTAGAAATCAAGAGAATGGCTGTGACCAACAATAGGACGGTCGCAACCAATCCCCATGTACGCACCAAATCTGCTAGTTTAAAAATTCGCTCAGTTTCTACTTCACCATCACGAACCTCAGAAACACCATCAATCTGTGCTACTGCATCAGCTACTTTTTTCACCGATTCAGGTGTCTTGGTTTCGATAATATAAGCATCATAAAGTGGATTAGCATCACCTGCAAAAAGATTCCAAGTTTCTCCCAATGTATCTGTCAAATGTTTGAGTTGCTCATCCTTGCTCGAATAAATTACATTATCAACATCTTTCATGTCCTTGATTTGGTTAAAAATAGCCAAATAACTCTCATTTTGAACCGTTTCACCGACATCATTGACAACCATTTCTTGTTGATCTGTTGCACCTTCTCGCAGATAGACATTGATGCGAACATTATTTTCTAAATCAGTAGCCAGCTTAGCTGTATTCAAAATCACAGAAGCAAAAATCCCTACCAGAATCAAGGTAATGGTAACAGAAGAAATGGCTGCAATGGTCATCCAACCATTTCGCTTGAGACTCTTCAGCGACTCAAGAAAATGTCTAAAAAATCGTCTAATCATCGTATCCGTACTCTCCTTCATGTTCATCACGTACCACTCGTCCATCTTCAATCGCAATCACGCGGTGGCGGAGGGTATTGACGATCTGGCTATTGTGGGTCGCCATTAAAATCGTTGTTCCTTGCAAGTTGATGCGCTCCAGCAGATTCATAATTTCCCATGAATTTTCTGGATCCAGGTTACCGGTCGGTTCATCCGCAATCAACACTTTTGGATTGTTAACGATAGCACGGGCAATGGCAATTCGTTGCTGCTCCCCACCTGAAAGTTCATTTGGGAAGGAACGAATTTTATGCTTCAAGCCGACCAAATCCAAGACTTCCATGACTCGCTTTTTGATATTGCGGGGTTTTTCACCAATAACTTCCATGGCATAGGCAATATTTTCAAAAACTGTTTTTCGTGGTAAAAGTTTATAGTCTTGGAAAACAACCCCAACACTGCGGCGCAACAAAGGGACATCTTTTTTCTTGATTTTGGCCAGATTAAAATCCCCAACCGTCAAGTTGCCCTTATCAATTTTTTCCTCACGATAAAGCAACTTAATAAAGGTTGATTTACCAGCTCCAGATGGACCTACAATGTAGGCAAACTCACCTGATTCGATACTAACAGATACCCCTCTAAGGGCTGTTGTTCCGTTTCCATATTTCTTAGAAACGTCTCTCATTTCTATAATTCTCATAAGTTTCCTGTCCTAAGACAGTCCTTTCTTCAGATTTTAGCGGATACGCCATTTCAAATAGGCGTCAATAAAGCCTTCAATATCCCCGTCCATGACCTTGTCCACCTGAGCCACTTCAAAGCCTGTACGGTGGTCTTTGACCATGGTATAGGGGGTAAAAACATAGGATCGAATCTGACTCCCCCAGGTAATTTCTTGCTTGTCTCCCTTAAGAGCATCTACCTCGGCTGCTTTCTTTTCTTGCTCCATTTGATAAAGCTTGGCCTGAAGCATTTTCATAGCCCGATCTCTGTTGCCATATTGGGTACGATCAACAGTAGATGCAACCACAATTCCAGTCGGAATATGAGTCAAGCGTACCCCAGTGGAAACCTTATTGACATTTTGACCACCAGCTCCTCCTGAGCGGAAAGTATCCATCTTGATATCATCTTCACGAATATCCACTTCGATAGTATCGTCCAATTCTGGCATAACCTCCACGGAGGTAAAGGAAGTATGGCGACGTTTGGCTGAATCAAAGGGAGAGATTCGGACTAGGCGATGAACACCCATTTCTGATTTGAGAAAACCATAAGCATTTGGTCCCTCAAAAGAAAGAGTGACAGACTTGATACCAGCCTCATCTCCTGCCTGATAGTCCAAGGTTTCAACCTTGTAACCCATAGCATTACCATAACGCATATACATACGCATGAGCATCTCGCCCCAATCCTGAGCCTCCGTTCCACCCGATCCCGGATGGATTTCTAAGATGGCATTATTGTGGTCATAGGGCTCTGACAAGAGCAGGGTCATCTCATAGCTGGTCATCAACTTATCCAATTCCCCTAGCTTCTCCACCAATTCATCATGTACGGACTCATCCTCGGCCAGAAAATCTCTGAGGATTTCTGCTTCTTCTAACAAATCAATCATCAGATGAAAATTGGTATAGGTTGTTTTCAGCTCATTGAGCTCCTGCGATGTTTTTTGGGCCGCTAAATTGTCATTCCAAAAATCAGGTTCGGTCATCTTATTTTCTAAGATGGCAATCTCTTCTTCTAGACCATCTAAGTCAAAGAGACCCCCTGAATGAGTTCAATTTGGCCTTAAGTTCTTCGATTTTTTGTCGAATTTCTGCTGTATCCATATACACCTCATTCTTCATTAGCTGTGTAAACAGCCTTATCTTATCTATTTTATCACATTTATAGCCCTTTGGCTAATTTGACAAATGCAGCTTGCTCCACTAAGACATCGGGATGGTCTGTTTGAATACCTTCAATAAAAGAGATCAACTCCTCTGTCGGTTCCTTGACCAGCTCACCAAGGGCCCATATCGCCGTGGCTGCATGAATTGGATTTTGTCCCTTATCAATAATTTCCAAAAGTTTTGGAATAGCAGAACGATCATGAGCATTCGCCAAAGCAATGATAGCATTTCGCTGAAGGATATTCTTCCCTCGCCAAGAGCCAGCAATCTGTCCAAACTTTTCCTTAAACTGACCATTGGAGAGCTCAAGAAAGGGAATCAGTTCAGGTTGAGCCAAATCAGGGTCAATGTCAACCACTGGCGGACTATCAATCCCCTTATTGTAGGGGCAACATATCTGGCAGATATCGCAACCATAGATGACTGTCTTGATCTTCTTGCGAAATTCTAGCTCCATCATCCCCTTGTCCTGAGTTTGAAAGGAAAGGCAACGCCTAGCATCCATGGTCGAATCTCCTAGTAAACAGGAGGTTGGACAGGCTTCCACACAACGATTACAGTCTCCACAATCATAATCTACTGGACTATCTGGCTCTAGTTCGAGATTGGTAATCAATTCCCCCAGAAACATGTAAGAGCCATATTCTTTTGAAATGACCAGACCATTTTTTCCGATAAAACCTATACCTGCTCGCCTGGCAACCGCCGTATCTACTAGGGCACCGGTATCCACCATTCCCTTATACTCAAAGTCAACTGTCAGCTCCTCAATTCCCCGAGCTAGACGCTCCAACTTGTCCTGAAGGATATAATGATAGTCCAATCCCCAAGAATTAGGTGTAATTTTTCCACGACGAAAACCTGTCTTTTGTGGCTGTTGGGGCAACCGCCTTGGATAAGCTACTGCAATAGAAATGATCGTCCTCGCTGATGCCAAACTGAGTTTAGGATTTATTCTCTCCTCAATATTTTTATGCTCAAAACCGGTGGTCCGTCCCTCTTCTACACCAGCTCTTAAGGACTTCTCTAGGTAGGCAAAATCATCTGCAGTAGTAAATCCTATTTTTGAAATCCCTATTTCTTGGGATAATTGAATAATTTTTTCCTTTAAATTCATCCCTTTTATTCTAATCAAAAAAAAAGGAAAAATCAATCGCATTCTACGATTATTGGTCCTTTTCTCTCCTAGGTATCGGAGTATTATAACAAAAAAAAGAGAGACTTTGGTTACAGTTTCGTAACGATTCCCTCTTCTTATTACATTATTTTTACAATTTGAATCAATCAGTTCTCTTAAGGATGAAACATCGTCGCAGCATTGATAGCATGATTCAAGTTTTCAAGGTTAGTCTGACGAGTCGCTCCCATGATAAGAAACCAGTCTATTAGTGGCCAAAGTCCCAAAGTCATCCAGGACAAGAGCAGTTTTGCAACTCCTAAACCTATATGACCAATATAAAAGCGGTCAACTCCCAAATAACCAAAGAAAATAGAAAAAATCAAGGCTGTGGTAGGATTCTTCAAATCAGCCGAAAGGACATATGCTTTCTGGCTTTCTGTCAAGTTTTCCAGGCGTTGGCGAAGCATTGGGATGGCTTCTGGTGGAAGATTACTAGCATTGGCTGCCAAATAAGAATCAGAAAATACGGACATGATAATCTCCTTTTTTATTTATTCATTTATTATACACAGAGTGAATCCTTTTGTAAAGAAGAAGCCACAAACTAGTCCCGCTTCACTTGACTTCGTAATCGGATAGCCTCCTCTGGTTTATCTGTGATGATGGCTCTGATATCTGAGCGAAAGGCTTTCTTCATGACTTCTTCATTATTGACTGTCCACAAGCGCACTCCTTTTTTATAGGTCGACTGATTATGAAAATACCACTTGTGAGATAGGTGTAGGGTCGTAATCCAAGGCAATATTCTACCTAAAAGAAGTAAAAAACGACTCTTTTTAACCAAATAAGCAACCTCTGCCGTAGGATCTAACCGGTGCATCCGCAACAGTGCCCGCAAACTAAAAGAAGAGTACATGATGTCAAAAGGCCAGTCCTTTTTGTCCAACAAAACCTGGACCTTTTTCTCCATATTTGGATAGGGGTGAAAGCCAGTCTTAAACTCGATATTGAGACTCCCTCTAAAGCCTGTCCTCTCCAAGAGTTCTAAAACTTCAAGAAGAGTTGGAATCTTTTCTCCTGTAAAGGCTACATCAAACCAAGAACCTGCATCTAGTTCTTTCAATTCTGCTATCGTTAGATGACGAACCCGTCCACTCCCGTTTGTTGTCCGATCCACTGTCTCATCATGAATCACCACAACTTCACCATCTTTACTAAGGTGGACATCTAGCTCGATACCATCTGCACCGACACGAATGGCTTCTGCAAAAGCTGTGAGTGTATTTTCTGGTCGATTGATTCGACTCCCTCGATGGGCAACAATTTCTGTCATCAATGTCTCATTTCTCTTCATTTTTTACATTGTATCACAATTTCTCAAAAATTTAATGCCGTCCATCTTTTCCTATGATATAATAAGAAAAAGAGGTGATAATATGGCTGTGACCATTCTACGAAAAACAGGCTTTTGGGGAGCGTGGGGTAAACTATCCTTGATAGTACAAGATGAGGAAATAACGACTATCTCAGACGGGCAAACTGTGACCTTTGACTTGCCCACCTATCCAACTTACATCAGTATCAAAGGAAATCCAAAGTCCGCAGTACTGGTCAGTGACCATCACCAATACATTCTCTGTACCCATCCGCAGTTTATCTGGGCTCAAGTTTTATCTGCCAACATTCTAATTCTTAGTGCATTTATCCCCAGCCTAGTTATCAAAATGTCCATGTATCTCTGTTTTATCTCCTTGGCAATCATTTTGTACTTCTTTCTCCCCCACTACTCTTTCAAGCCCCTCATTGGACCAAAAATAAAGATTAAAAAATTTTGTTAAAACAATAAAAACCCGAATCGTATGAGTCGGGTTTTTATGATGTCTTATAATGTCATTTAGATAGCTTTTTCATCTTGTCCAAGTGCACGTTGAACAGCTTTTACGATTTCTACAAGCACTAACATAAGGAGACTTCCAATTACAACAACTGTCCACTGAGTTGGTGTCAAGACTGACACATGGAAGAATTTATTAAATCCTGGAAGGACAATGGTAATCATCAAGAGAACAAATGCGATTGGAATCGACATATTGAACAGACGATTCTTGAAGAGTCCAACCTTAAAGATAGATTGATAAACGGACTTGACATTAAAAGCATGCACCAATTGAATCAAACCAAGAGTAGCATATGCCATTGTCAAGGCATCTGCATGCATCAACTGGTATTCCGTATGTTCTGGATACTGAAGAGCAAACCAGTAAACTCCCAAGACCAAGAGGGTTTGAAGAGCACCCTGGTAGAGAATAGCTTCCAAGACGCCTCCGTCAAAGAAGCTGGATTTGCGTCCACGAGGTTTATGAGTCATAACACCTGGCTCTGCAGGCTCTACACCAAGGGCGATGGCTGGAAGAGTATCTGTAACCAAATTGATCCACAAAAGGTGTACTGGCTCTAGAACATCCCAGCCAAAGAGGGTTGCCAAAAAGATGGTAAATACTTCGGCCATATTCGCTGACAATAGGTACTGGATTGTCTTTTGGATATTGGAGAAGACTTTACGGCCTTCTTCAACTGCCACAATAATAGTTGCAAAGTTATCATCAGCAAGAACCATATCAGAAGCACCTTTAGATACTTCTGTACCTGTGATACCCATACCAATACCAATATCGGCTGTCTTCAGAGATGGAGCATCATTGACACCATCACCAGTCATGGCAACCACTTTGCCATCATTTTGCCACGCTTTGACGATACGTACCTTATGTTCTGGAGAGACACGGGCATAAACAGAATATTGCTTGAACACTTTTTGGAATTCTTCATCTGACAACTCATTTAGTTCAGCACCAGTGAAGACATGATCCTCTGTGTCATTCTCATCGATGATACCCAAACGTTTGGCAATAGCTTCTGCCGTATCTTGGTGGTCACCGGTAATCATAATTGGACGGATGCCAGCTTCTTTAGCAACTCGTACAGCCTCTTCAGCTTCTGGACGCTCAGGGTCAATCATCCCTACCAGACCTGAGAAAATAAGGTCAGCTTCGACAATTTCTGTTTCTAAAGTTGGTATAGCATCTGTGTATTTGTAAGCCATCATCAGGACACGAAGAGCTTGTTTGGCCAATTCTTTATTGGTACCAAGAATAGCTTCGCGATCCTCATCCGTAATCGGACGGACAGAACCATTATCTTCGATTTGAGTTACTCGTTTGAGCAACTGATCTGGAGCACCCTTAACTGCTACGAAGTATTTGCCATCAGCTTGTTTGTGGATAGTAGACATAAGCTTACGGTCTGAATCAAATGGCAATTCTGCCACACGTGGCTCAGCAAGTAAAGCTTCACGAACATCAAAGGTGTGGTCTAAGCCGTACTGAACAAGAGCAGTTTCTGTTGGATCACCAATCAATTTGCCAGATGGGTCAACCTTAGTGTCATTTGCGAAATTCATAACACGCAAGGTATTGTTATCCATAGCAATTTCTGCACCAGAAGAAAGCAACTGACCATTGGTGTAGATTTTCTCAACTGTCATCTGGTTCATGGTCAAAGTACCTGTTTTATCAGATGCAATGATTTCAGTTGAACCAAGAGTTTCTACTGCTGGCAATTTACGTACGATGGAATTGCGTTTTGCTAACACTTGAGTTCCCAAGGAAAGGACAACTGTTACGATGGCTGGTAAGCCTTCTGGGATGGCTGCAACTGCGAGCGCCACCGCTGTCATCAAACCATCTAATGGTTTTTGGCCACGGAAGATCCCAACAGCAAAGGTAACTGCTGCAACTGCCAGAACGACATAAGTCAGAATCTTAGACAATTGGTGTAGGTTTTGCTTGAGTGGTGTATCTGTTTCATCAGCATTAGCCAACATGCCAGCGATATGCCCAACCTCAGTATACATACCTGTATTCGTGACAACACCTGTACCACGACCATAAGTAACATTGGAGTTTTGGTAAGCCATATTGACCCGGTCACCAATACCTGCATCCTCTGATACTTCAACAGACAAATCCTTTTCAACAGGAACAGACTCACCCGTCAGGGCTGCCTCTTCAATCTTCAGAGAAGCTGCTTCCAAAAGACGCATATCAGCTGGAACCACATCCCCAGC
This sequence comes from Streptococcus minor DSM 17118, assembly GCF_000377005.1. GTDB lineage: Bacteria > Bacillota > Bacilli > Lactobacillales > Streptococcaceae > Streptococcus > Streptococcus minor. Next base: position 209,552 of record NZ_AQYB01000032.1, on the reverse strand, counting down.
TTCCAAAAGGACGATATCACCTGGTACCAACTCTTTGGAGTCGACTTCCACCACATGACCATCACGGCGAACACGCGCCATTGGACTGGACATTGACTTGAGAGCTTCAATAGCTGCTTCTGCCTGACCTTCTTGGTAAACACCAAAGGCAGCATTCAGAACCACAACGGCCAAGATAATAATAGCATCCGTTAAACCATGCATTCCTTCTGTGATAACAGATAAAGCCGCAGCTACCAAGAGGATGATAATCATCAAATCCTTGAATTGATCCAAGAATTTCATAAAGAGGCTGCGTTTTTCCCCTTCATCCAACTCATTGCGCCCAAAGTCTGTCAGACGTTTCTTGGCTTCTGCCTTGGTCAAACCATCTGTGTTGGTTTCCAAGCTAGATAAAACCTGCTCCTTAGACTGCGTATAAAACAATTCTTTCTTTTGTTCTTTTGACAAAATACACTCCTTCTAGTCTCTTTTTCATACAAAAAGAGACCTGTTTGATTAAAACAAGTCTCGCTGTTTAAGATTATGCCGGAAATGGGTGATTTCGTAATGACGACATAAACGCAGTTTTTTCCTATTTGTCATCGTCTGCTCTCCATTTTCTTTAGAAAATCGGAAAAACATACGCAACATCAGACTAAAAAACTACTAGCTACTCCCTCTGTTTACTTTAAATTATATCAAAATGAGGGAAATTTTCAAGAATAAGAACCATTGAAAACGTTTTACAAATCCTTTAACCCCATGTAATCTCCATCTGGTAGGAGGCAAAAACGCCCTCGTTATCCAGTTGTTTTAGGTCATAGTGAAGTTCGATTCTTTGTTGCTTCTGGTCAAATAGGTAGTGTTTAGTATCCGTTACAAAGTGCTGGATACCAAGTGGTGTTTGGAGGGTAACAATGGCTTCTTTTTTTGTCACAAAGCGCATGACGGACTTAGGATTAGAAAAGCGAGTCATGACTAACTCAGCCACGTCGCATTTGATAAGTGTCTTTTCCTTTTCTTCGTTTGTAAAGATGAGATAGAGCTGTTCTTTTTTGACCCTGGCTTCCACAGGATAAGATTGGTCTACCACTTCCATTTCCAGCTTGTCATCTAAATAGATTTCATTTCGTAAACGAATCTGCATATCTGCCCTTCCTTTTTGTTTCTTGATACTATTATAAGCTAAAAAGCAACTTTCGTAAATCTTTGAACCTAGGCAATCTTTTCATTTTTTATCCAATCTCTGCTATAATAGAAGAATGATTGAAAAAGTATTTCGTGACCCTGTTCACAACTATATTCATGTTGACCATGAAGTCATTTACAAACTGATCAATAGCAAAGAATTTCAGCGACTACGCCGCATCAAGCAACTAGGAACAACTTCCTATACCTTCCATGGTGGCGAGCATAGTCGTTTTTCACACTGCCTCGGTGCCTATGAGATTGCCAGACAGATTACCGAAAAATTTGAAGAAAAATATCCTGAAACTTGGGAAAAGAGTGAGTCTCTCCTAACTATGGTGACAGCCCTCCTTCATGATATTGGGCACGGGGCTTATTCCCACACCTTTGAGCGCCTCTTTGATACCGACCATGAAGAAATGACCTGCGCTATCTTAACCAATCCGAAAACAGAAGTACACGCTATACTCAAGCAAGTGGCTCCTGATTTTCCAGACAAGGTAGCCAATGTCATTCGTCATACCTACCCAAACAAACAAGTAGTACAGCTGATTTCTAGCCAGATTGATGTCGATCGGATGGATTATCTTCTACGGGATTCTTATTTTACAGGGACCAATTATGGTCAGTTTGATTTGACCCGAATCTTGCGGGTTATTCGCCCAACAGAGACTGGTATAGCTTTTCGCGAATCAGGTATGCATGCAGTGGAAGACTATGTCGTTAGTCGGTATCAGATGTACATGCAGGTATACTTCCATCCAGCTAGTCGCTCCATGGAGGTTCTCTTGCAAAATCTTCTCAATCGTGCCAAGGTCCTCTACGCTGCTGAAAGAGATTTCTTTGCCCAATCCTCACCTAGACTGCTACCATTCTTTGAGCATCGATTTACCTTGGAAGACTATTTGTCTCTGGATGATGGTGTTATGAATAGCTATTTCCAAAGCTGGATTGATGGACCTGATCGAACTCTATCTGATTTGGCCCAGCGCTATATCAATCGAAAAGTCTTTAAATCTGTGACTTTTTCATCAGAAGATGAGGATAAGCTAGACATTCTCCGCAATATTGTGGCAGATGTTGGGTTTGACCCTGAGTACTATACTGCTGTTCACCATAATTTTGATTTACCTTACGATATTTATCGACCACGTGCTACCAAAAAGCGCACACAGATCGAGATTATACGCAAAGACCATTCTCTCATTGAACTTTCTCAACTATCCCCTATCGTGGCCTCTCTTTCAGGTACCATCCACGGAGACAGCCGCTTCTACTTCCCCAAAGATATGCTTGAGGAGACAGGGATTTTTGCAACTAAAAACGAAGAATTTTTAAGTTATATTTACAATGATCACTTTAGCCCAGGAGAAAAAAATGAAAATTAAACTCGTAGCTGTCGATCTAGACGGAACTCTTTTGACGAATGAACGTGAAATCACACCTCAAGTCTTTGAAGCGGTGCAAGATGCCAAAAAGGCTGGTGTTAAAGTCGTGATTACCACTGGCCGCCCAATCAGTGGCGTGCAAAAAATCTTGCAGGAGCTCCAGTTGACTGACCCAGGTGACTATGTCATCACCTTTAATGGCGGTCTGGTCCAAGATGCCGCGACTGCTGAAGATGTTGTGAAAGAAACCTTATCCTATGATGATTATTTGGATATCGAAGCCTTGGCCCGCAAACTGGACGTTCCTATGCATGCCAGTACCAAGAAAGGTATGTATACAGCCAACCGCAACATCGGTAAATATACTATTTACGAATCCATGTTGGTTGATTCCCCTGTTTTCTACCGAACTCCAGAAGAAATGGTTACAAAAGAAATTGTCAAAATTATGATGGTTGATGAGCCCCATATCCTAGACGAAAAGATCAAGCTCATTCCATCAGCCTTTTTTGACAAGTACAATATCTCTAAATCAGCTCCTTTCTATCTGGAAATCACACCTAAAACTGCCAACAAAGGGAAGGCGATCCAGTATCTGGCTGAACACTTGGGGCTAACACTAGCTCAAACCATGGCTATCGGCGACCAAGAAAATGACCGCTCCATGCTAGAAATGGTAGAAAACCCAGTTGTCATGGAAAATGGTACAGAGGAACTGAAAAAAATAGCCAAGTATATCACCAAATCAAACCAAGAAAGTGGCGTAGCTCATGCTATTCGCGAATGGGTATTAGACTGATGTATACTTATAAAATTGGGATTCCTGCAGAAGAACATGATTCCTTTGTCAAGCAGAGTCCGCAGAAAAATCTCCTCCAAAGCAGTTCATGGGCTAAGGTCAAAGATGATTGGGGAAATGAACGTATCGGTTTTTATAAAGATGGAAATTTAGTTGCTACTGCTTCTATCCTCATTCGTCCTCTTCCCTTAGGCATGACCATGTTCTACATCCCGCATGGTCCAGTGATGAATTATCTGGACAAGAACTTAGTCGCCTTTGTCATGACTAGCCTCAAGAAACTAGCCAAGCAGAAAAAAGCACTCTTTATCAAATTTGATCCTTTTATCCTCTTCCAACACCATCAGATTGACGAGCAACCGATTCAAAATCCTGATGCTAAAACTATCACCCGCAACTTACAGGATGCGGGCTGTGAATGGGGCGGACGTACGACAGATATGTCAGAAACTATTCAACCCCGCTTTCAGGCCAATATCTATTCTAAGGATTTTTCGGAAGCGAACCTATCTAAGAAAATTCGTCAATCTATCCGAACGGCTAAAAATAAAGGTGTCCATGTACGTTTTGGTGGTCATGAGCTCTTAGCGGATTTCGCTGATTTGATGAAAAAAACTGAGGACCGCAAGTCCATCCATCTCAGAGGTATCGACTACTACCGTAAACTCTTAGATGCTTATCCAGAGCATTCCTATATTACTCTAGCTACTCTCAATCTCAAACAACGCTTGGGGGAATTGGAGAAAGAATTGGAAACTGCCGAAAATGCATTGGTAAACTATCCAGAATCCGTCAAACCAAACAAGATTGCCAATACCAAAAAGGATATTGAGCGCCTGACGGATGAAATCAACTTTCTCAAAGAAGAGTTGACCAAAGGCAAAGAAACAGTAGCCCTATCCGGTACGTTATCTCTTGAATTCGGCGCTACCTCCGAAAATATTTACGCAGGGATGGATGAGCACTTCCGTCGCTATCAGGCAGCCATCTATACCTGGTTTGAAACAGCCAACCATGCCTTTGAGTGTGGAAATGAATGGCAAAATATGGGTGGAATTGAAAATGACCTGTCTGGCGGACTCTATAGCTTTAAATCTAAATTTAAACCTGAAATTGAAGAAATGATTGGGGAATTCAATCTCCCTGTCAGCCCACTTTATAAACTATCAAATCTTGCTTATACCATCCGCAAGAAATTGAGGAGTAAACGCAAATGACCTTGAAACAATTAACCCCGGAAGAATATGTCGATTTCCTCCAGCACCAAAAAGACTACTCCTTTCTGCAAACCAGTGAAATGGCCAACCTCCTAAGTAAAAAAGGAATGACCGTCCGTCCTATGGCCCTGGTAACAGACAACCAAGTGAAAGTCGCTGGTCTTCTTTATAGCATGCCTATGACAGGCGGACTTCACATGGAAATCAACTCTGGTCCAGTCATTGCAGACGAGACTTATTTGACAGATTTTTACAAGGAAATTCAAAATTTTGCCAAGAAAAATGGTGCTTTGCAGCTCATTATCAAGCCTTATCAGACCTATCAGACTTTTGATGGGCAGGGTCAACCTATGACGCCAGAGAAAAAAGAGTTGATTGAACAATTAACCCAGTTAGGATTTCAATTTGATGGTCTCCAAACTGGCTATCCGGGGGGCGAACCTGATTGGTACTTTGTCAAAGATTTATCCAATTTGACTCAAGATAGCCTCATCTCATCCTTCAGTAAGAAGGGGAGGCCCCTAGTCAAGAAAACCAATAGCTTTGGCATCAAGATCCAAGCCTTGAAACGCCACGAACTAGAACGTTTCAGCAAGATAACGTCTGCTACTTCTGATCGCCGGGAATACCAAGACAAGTCCTTAGACTACTATGAAGATTTCTACGATAGTTTTGGGGATAAGGCGGACTTTCTTATGGCTAGTATCAATTTCCAAGATTACCATGACAACCTACTAGCTGGTCAGGCTAGCCTGCAAGAAAAATTGACTCTGATTCAGGCAGATTTGGACAAGATTCCAAATTCCCGTAAAAAACAAAATGAACACCGTGAAATCTCCAGCCAGATTGAGACCTTTGAAGTGCGCCTAGCTGAAGCCAAGAATTGGATGACTAAATATGGCACAGAGGATATCGACCTCGCAGCCAGTCTCTTCATCTATACGCCTCAAGAAATGGTCTATCTCTTCAGTGGTTCTCTAACAGAATTTAACAAATTCTATGCCCCGGTTGCCTTGCAGGAATATGCCATGAGAAAAGCATTAGAATTGAACATCCCTTTCTATAATTTCTTAGGAATCCAAGGTGTTTTTGATGGGACAGATGGGGTCCTACGCTTCAAGCAGAATTTTAATGGCTACATTGTCCGCAAGATGGGAACCTTCCGCTACTATCCAAACCCACTCAAATTCAAGTTACTCCATACCATCAAAAAAATCTTGGGAAGATAAAATCTTATTTCCTTTGAACTATCTCATGTACCCACATACTGAAAATAGTACACAAAAAGAATCTGACTTACTCCTGTCAGATTCTTTTTTGTTTTCTTAAAGGTTATTGTGTAAACCGACCAGTATAGTCAATATTTAAATCAAAATAAGGACGATTTTGTAGCAGAAGTGCTCGTGAGGTGAACTGCCATGCTGCTGCTGCTGCATAATAGGCCAGACGTCTCGCCTGCTCTACTGGCATACCGTTGATATAAGGATACTGCGCTACCCAGAAATTACTTAAACCGAAATCCCCAGTTCTGATAGGGCCAGCATAGCCCAGATTATTGTTATCAATCCAGCTGGCTCCTGTATAATGAATCAAGTTATTGTAACCAAGACGGCGCATCTCAGCTTCCCAGGCTTTCATATTGGCATTGATATTTTCACGGCTCTTATATTCCTCAATATCATTCACCATCACAATTGTCTGATATAGCCCTAATCTCTTAGCTGCATCGACAAAATAACGAGCCTCTGCTTGGGCTGTACTAGCCGATGTAAAGTGTGAATAATGGTAAACAGATACCTTCAAACCAGCAGCTTGAGCATTTTTGATTTGATCAGGGGCATAGGGATTAAAGTAACTAGTACCTTCTGTCAACTTGACAACCACACCATACACACCCTGTACCTTGAGTGCATTGTAATCTGCCACTGATAAATAGCCATTGTGACTACTGATATCAATAAAGGCTTGTCCTGTTTTTTTAGTATACGTTACATTAGCAGTAGCTGCCCCAACACCATATTGGCGACCATTACTTTCAATGTATACATGGGCATTGTAAACCCCTGTCTCATATTTATGATTGCCCAAACGTATCGTCGCATGATAGTTTCCATTGGATTGTTTGTAGGCTTCATACCAAATGATATCATTTTGACCATTGATACTGGACCAAACCGGTATTTGGACCTTGGTTACTCCAGCTGGTGCAAAGATATTTGAGACAACAACATTAAAGTACCCGTAGGTATTGTCTATATCTTGAATCGAAACCTTGGCACTAACACCCGTTTGAGAAATAGAAATAGCTGTTTTGGTTTGAGCTACTCCCACTACACTACCATCTTTCTGTTTGAGATAGAGGTGAATATGGTAAGAACCAGTATCGTACTTGTGGTTGCTCGCTTCAACTGTTACTTTATAGGTACCATCTGCCTGTCTGCTAGCAAGGTACCACTGAATATCATCCTGGCCATTTTTTTCTGACCAGACTGGTACTTGAACAGCATCCAAACCTTTCGGTGCCACAATATCAGAAACAACAATATCAAAAGTACCTTTCTCTTGATTGTGATTACGAATAGTCAGTTTTCCAGCAGCATCCCCTTCTGGCAAGGTAAATTTACTGCTGGTAATGCCATCTGTTTTACCATTTTTAAAATGGAAATAAAGATGAACCTCGTAGACGCCACGACCATTTTTATGGTTCTTACTATCTACTGTCACACGATAATTACCGTCATTTTGTTTCGTTGCAGTATACCAACGAAGGTCATCCTGGCCGCCTGCTTCTGTCCAGACTGGCACCTGCACAGATTGAATCTCTGAAGTAAAGACTGGCTTGGAAATCAAAATATCAAAAGTTCCAGCTTGTCTATTCACATTGCTAAAAGAAAGTTGAGCCGATGATTTACGATTCAAGGTTGCTGTTGTTGCAGCAATACCAACCAACTGGCCATTTGAAAGCTCATAATAAAGATGGGCCTGATAAACTCCTAAACCATTCTTATGGTTCGATTTTTGAATATGAACCTTATAAGTGCCATCAGACTGCTTAATGGCAGTGTACCATTTAATATCATCTTGACCACCTTCTTCTGTCCAGACAGGGACCTTGACAGCCTTGATAGGCGTAGCAGTAAGGATATTGGAAATAATCAAATCAAAACTTCCTGATTCTTGATTAAGATTCGTTGCCTTGATACTGCCTTGATTAGCCAAACTAGCTTTGGTCGTTGCAACACCTTGAACCTGACCATCACTGTATTCGTAGTAAAGATGAACTTGATAGATTCCTAACCCATTTTTGTGATTGGAAATTAGCACTGTAGCCTTATAGGTCCCATCTGCCTGACGATTCGCTACGTACCAACGAATGTCATCTTGACCACCGTCCTCTGTCCAAACCGGAATTTTAACAGCTTTGATAGGCTTGGAGCTCTTTACATTGGATACAATGATGTCAAAACTACCCCTACTGCTATTTTGATTGGTAATACTTAAACGACCTGTTGTTGGAATAGCTAGTGTTGTCTGAGTAGCTGTAATTCCTTGACTGGGTGCATTATGATAGTCGTAATAGAGATGAACATGATACTGACCACTACCATTTTTATGGTTTTTCTTATTGATGGAAACCTTGTAAGTCCCATCAGCCTGACGATTAGCTGTATACCAACGAATATCATCCTGACCGCCTTCATCAGTCCAAACCGGTACTCTCACTGATTTAATCGCATGAGGACTAGATACTTCACGAATGATGATATCGAAGGTTCCTGCGTTGGCATTTACATGCTGGATAGAAATCTTTCCTGTTGCAAGGAAACTTGTTCTAGCAGTAGAAACACCAATCATTTTTCCCTTCCTATCTTCATAGTAAAGGTGTACATGATAGATCCCCGTACCGTTCTTATGATTCTTTCGGTGAATCGTCACCTTATAGGTTCCATTGGCTTGTCTATGAGCAGTATACCACTGAATATCATCCTGACCGCCTTCATCAGTCCAAACTGGCAGTTTAACCGAACGAACACCAGATGTATTTGAAACATTGGAAATGACAACATCAAATGTTCCGGCTGCCACATTGTGCTGGAAAGTCAAGTTGCCTTTGGCTGCTTCTTGCACTGCACTCAAGCTAGAAGGTTCAGTAATTGTGCTCGCCACAGAAGTTGTCTCGCTACTCGTTCCCTGGCTTGTTGTCACTGTCGTGGTAGTTCGAGGATCTGTTGTTGTATTTATAGGCGTATCAACTAGCCACTCAAAAGTATAGTCTTTGAGTAGATAGGTGGCATTATCTTGGGTTAGTGCCTCTATCTCCAAAAAATATTTCCTACTTCCAGATGCCTGATCAGCTTGAAAATTAGCTACAAACTCACCTTCTTCATCTAATTTCAAAGATAATTCAATCAAATCTGAACGATCCTCTAAGCTCCAGAGTTTAGCTTTGACTGATTGGAAGACTTGGTCTTGTGGGGTAAAACGAATCATCGCGTGACCTTCTTCAAGACTGATTGTCAACTGACCTTGACTTTCTACCATTTCAGTTATTCCTTGCAAGGTGAGTTTGGCTGGTTCTGCTACTATCGTGTCAGCCTGTGCCGGCTGCCCCATCACCATAGCGGCAAATAAGCCCGCGAGATATATCCATTTTCTAAATTTCAATTTTTCTCCTCTTTCGCCGAAAAAACTCCTAGCTCTAGAGTTAGAAGTTTTTCAGTCATATATTGTATAAATTAGAACTTCAACAATGCCAAGAAGCTTGCTGGTTCAAGGGAAGCACCACCGACAAGGGCACCATCCACATCTGGACAAGCCATGTACTCAGCAACATTTTCAGGTTTCACTGAACCACCATATTGGACGCGAACCTTGTCTGCTACTTCTTGACCGAAGTCTGCAGCTACTACATCGCGTACAGCCTTACACATGTTTTGTGCATCTTCTGAAGTAGCGGATTTACCAGTACCGATAGCCCAGATAGGCTCGTATGCAATCACCAATGATGCCACTTGCTCAGCTGACAAGTCCTTCAAGGCAGCAGAAACTTGAGCACCTACAAATTCAACTGCTTTACCAGCTTCATAGGTCTCAAGAGACTCACCACAGCAGATGATTGGTGTCATGCCATTTTTAAAGATAGCATGTGCTTTTTTATTGATATCTTCATCTGTTTCATGGAAGTAGTCACGACGCTCTGAATGACCAATGATGACATAATCCACTTCAAGAGCTGCGAGAGTAGCAGGGCTATTTTCACCAGTGAAAGCACCAAAATCTTCGAAGTAACAGTTCTGCGCTGCAACCTTCAAGTCAGTTCCCTCCACGCCTTTTTTCATACCTTCAATGAAAAGTGCTGGCGAACCAATAACAGTTTCTACTACATCTGATGAAGGAATCTGATCTCTCACTGCCGCAACAAACTCACGAGCTTCAGCTGCAGTCTTATTCATTTTCCAGTTACCGGCAATAATTGGTTTACGTGACATTTCACATACCTCTTTTTTATTTATTTTTATAAATTCTATTGTAGCATATTTTCAAGAAATATAAAAGCGTATTCTAATTGAAATTAGTAACCACCCCCAGCCACGCCAAAATATTCTTCTAAAGATAAACCACTCTGATAAATATCTGTTGCTTCTGGCCCAATGTAACGAATATGCCACGGCTCAGCCATGTAACCTGTAATACTTTCCTTACCTGATTGATAGCGAACAATAAAACCATAATGATGAGCATGATGGGCTAGCCAGTGCACAGCATGTGGTTGTGAAAGCAGTCCACCACCTGTACCCAGCACATCAAAAGCAAGACCTGACTGATGCTCACTGTAACCTGGCCGAGCTGAAAATCTGTCCGCTTCTGCTTGCCCATATTGATGAACATAATTCCAGTAAAGACTACGTTGAGTAGAATAACTCCTAAAGCCACTATAGGAATAGGAAATTCCAAATCCTAGAGCACGCATTTGGTTGGTCAAGGAGTTGAATGCAGCTTTGGCAGTCGGATTTTCCCCAGGATTGTACGATGCGTTGATAGGGTGTTTTTTATTGATGATGGGAATATATCCATGCTTTCCGTGGATTTGATAATACTGACCATTATACTGCAAGCCATCAAATTTCATGTCAAAACTTTGAGTCCCGACTCCTATCTGCTGACCATTTGTAGATTGAATATAAGCATGAACATGGTATCTTCCCTTTTGGTAACGATGATCCGCAATATAAATCCTGGCCTGATAATCACCATTAGCCTGACGAGTAGCTGTATACCACCGGATATCATCTTGTCCATTAGCCTCCGTCCACACTGGAATGGAGACCTTCTGAATCCCCATTGGGACAAATAGGTCTGTTACATGAACGTCAAACGTTCCTCGCTGACTATTAATCTGTTGGATGCTAACCTTTCCTTCAACACGAGACTGCTGGATGTCCACACGATGTCGGCCAGCTGTCACAAAAACAAGTTCTCCTGCTTGCGTTTTATAATAAAGATGAATATGGTAGTTCCCTCTACTATACCGATGATGACGTGCTTCTATCTTGACGCGGTAAGTCCCGTTTTCCTCTGGCTTTGCTTCATACCAAATCAGGTCATCCTGACCTTTATCTTCTGACCAAACCGGAAGTAAGACAGAATGCAGCCCCTTTGGACTAGAAATACCCGATATCCGAATATCAAAACTCCCTTTTTGTTGGTTGATATTTTCAATGATCAACTCTCCTGTTAATTTTACATGATTGGGTGGTAAAGGTTGACTAGGCTCTCCTATGCCGTAGAAAGCTATACCCTCTTGATGCCACCCCCTCCCACCTAAAATCTGGTATTCTCGCATATCACTTGTATAAAGGTGTCGTTGTAGGCCAGCATGGTAAAGACGGTAAATTGGCATTTGCCCATAGGACCGAAAAGCTTCTCCTTCTTGGTGCCATCCTCTATTTCCTAGGAGGGTATATTCGTGGAGATCCTTAGTATAAAGATGGACCCTCATGCCAGGGTGAAATAGACGATAAACTTTCTCTCCTTGAGCTAAAGAGGTTTTCCAGGAAACCCCTTCTTGGTACCAACCGCGACCACCAAGCACATTGTATTCATATGTATCTTTGGTGTATAGATGGACACGTAGCCCTGGATGATAGAGGCGATAGAGTGAGGCTGTTTTAGACGACACACTTTCCTTCACTGCTTCTTCTGTGACCTGTGGTTCACTTTCAACATCTTTGCTTACAGTCGACTCTAACGATGGGGTTGTCATACCTTCTTCACTAGACGTGCCTTCCTCAGAATAGAAACTTGTAGATATGGGTGGATGTTCCGTATACTCCACTGTCTGACCATTCTCTATAGTTGTTGAGCTATACTCCGCAAAAACAGGCTTTGATGCAATGCACAACGATAGAAAACTGATAAATATGAAAAATCTACTTGATTTTTTCATGATAAGCACCTCCTACTACTAGTTATATTATACAAGAAGAAAGCGTTTTTACAAAATGTTAGAAAAAGATATCATTTCTCTTGATATCTTTTTCTTTTTGTGATATATTTATAACATAAAAGGTTATAAATAATTAACAAATATATAGAAAGAAGGTCTTACTGATGAAAACTCAAGGCTATAAGCATGTTCCATTTGCGATTTTATTCCCAATATTTCTGATCAATTGGTTCAGCTCTGCTGATTCAAACCCAGTCTGGATAAAACATCTTGTCTATGGAGTTACGACTGTCCTGCTAGGACTTCTCTTTTTCCTATTTACTTTCCTTCGTTTCCCTGCGAAAAGCGAGACTAAAAAAGTGAGTTGTCAATCTCAACAAAACTTCCACCCTGCTTACCTGATTCCAGGTCTGGCACCTCTTCCAATCATTGCCTTCAACATCCTCAACAGCTCTCTACCTACTGCAACAAAGGCCATGCTGATTCTGGGAACATTTGGCCTTATCGCTATCATCTTCATCCTAGCTTGCCGGAAACAAGCTCAAAAGAATCTCAATCTCAATAAGGAAAACCGTCATGAATAAAATATACCCTTGGTTTATACTCTCACTTTTACTAACAGGAGCAATCTGGTTTTTCACTCCTGCTTCCAATCCAGACTGGATAAAAAATAGCATTTTTATCGGACTAATCATCTACTTGCTTCTCCTCTTCTTATTCTTTTCTAAGTTTCCAACGCCAGACTCAAACAAACAGTATTACTTTGGTTTGACTGAAAAACTCTATACCGGAACCTTGATGGCTGCTATGGGGATTTACTGTAAAGGGATTTGGTTCATCACCCCAGACACCAACCCTATCTGGCTCAAACACCTGTTTTTAGGAATTGGTCTTCTGATACTTTTTGTATTCTTCCTCTACTTTGTCTTCAAAAAAGTTGATGAAAAACCAGACGACCGTTTCTATACAAACTTAGCCAGAGCCGCTTCCTTTACGCTCATAACAGTACTCATAAGCTTGCTGATTTTGAGTATGGTTACTTTTATGGTTCCATTTACTTTAAATGCTGGAATGCTCCTCATCTATGGCGCAGGGATGATCCTTATCTTTGATTTTTCCTTTTTCTTCTTTGAAAAGAGAGGTGGCTAACATGGCTAATATTATCACCAACCTCAAGGAAAGACGGAAGGAGAAAAAAATCAGCCAACAGGAGCTAGCACAACTGGTCGGTGTTCGCCGAGAAACCATCGTTCACCTAGAAAATAACCGTTATAACCCCTCTCTCGAAATGGCTCTAAAAATTGCAGAAATTTTCGAATGTCATGTTGAGGAAATATTTCAACTCAATACAAAGGAGAATTAAGATGAAAATTCAATTAATCTGTCCTTATTGCGAAAACACAACTTTTGTCGTTGGCAAAGCAAATAAAACATATGGTGGTGTTGGTAAATCAATGAATTTCCCCAACCAGCCTATTTGCCATGATATTTGCGAACAGTGCGGTAGTGTTGTACGCACATATGTTGAACACCCAGAGAAATTAAAATAAACTAAACAGAGGAGTTCAAGTCTGAGCTACATCAAATTTCATTGATAGAAAAGGGTATCTTTGTTGAGATACCCTTTCTTTTTTCAACATAAAAAATCCACCGCCCTAGGACAGTGGATTGCAATTATAAGTTGTCTGACTTAAATTGTTATTTCTGGGAACGTAATCGAATTAAGCTTCGATTTCAGTAACCATACCTGAACCAACAGTACGTCCACCTTCACGGATAGAGAAAGTTGTACCTTGTTCAACGGCGATTGGGTGGATCAATTCAACGTCGATTGTTACGTTATCACCAGGCATTACCATTTCAGTACCAGCTGGCAATTTGATTGAACCAGTTACGTCAGTTGTACGGAAGTAGAACTGTGGACGGTAGTTGTCGAAGAATGGAGTGTGACGTCCACCTTCTTCTTTAGTAAGGATATAAACTTCACCTTTAAATTTAGTGTGTGGGTTGATTGAACCTGGTTTCGCAATAACTTGACCACGCTCGATTTCATCACGTTGTACACCACGGAGAAGGATACCAACGTTGTCTCCTGCAAGACCTTCATCCAATTGTTTACGGAACATTTCAACACCGGTAACAACTGCTTTTTTCTTATCTTCCTTGATACCAACGATTTCAATTTCATCGTTGACACGTACAGTACCACGATCGATACGACCTGATGCTACAGTACCACGACCAGTGATTGAGAATACGTCCTCGACTGGAAGAAGGAGTGGTTTGTCAGTGTCGCGTTCTGGTTCTGGAATGTACTCATCAACAGTGTTCATCAATTCCATGATGATGTCTTCGTATGCTGAGTCACCTTCAAGAGCTTTAAGAGCTGAACCTTGGATAACTGGAAGATCGTCACCTGGGAAGTCATATTCTGACAAGAGGTCACGGATTTCCATTTCAACCAATTCAAGCAACTCTTCATCATCAACCAAGTCAACTTTGTTCATGAAGACGATAAGGTGTTTAACACCTACCTGACGAGAAAGAAGGATGTGCTCACGAGTTTGTGGCATTGGACCGTCAGTTGAAGCTACTACAAGGATCGCACCGTCCATTTGGGCAGCACCAGTGATCATGTTTTTAACGTAGTCCGCGTGTCCTGGAGCGTCGATATGCGCATAGTGACGCTTTTCAGTTTCGTACTCAACGTGTGCAGTGTTGATGGTGATACCGCGCTCGCGTTCTTCTGGAGCAGCATCGATAGACGCATAGTCTTTTGGTTGGTTAACTGATGAAGGCAAGCGACGTGCCAATACAGTTGTGATAGCTGCAGTCAAAGTAGTTTTACCGTGGTCAACGTGTCCAATGGTACCAATGTTAACGTGGGGTTTACTACGATCGTATTTTTCTTTTGCCATTTTGGTAAAAGCCTCCAATAAAATATATTTTATAGATAGACAGTAGGCAATACGGTCTAACTTTACCTTACTATTCTATCAAATTGTTGGGAAAAAGCAAGTGTTTTGTGCCTTTTCCTTTATATTCTTACTTATCTAGCTTGTGATAAGGTTGAATCTGGATACTTTGACCAATATTAGATGCATAAATCCACTCTGCATTTTGTAACTGAGCAAAGTTTTCTGCACGGCCAGTGAGGATGACACCGGCAAACTTAGCCGTTTCTGGATTGTCGTTGGCTTCAAGGTAATCTTTTAGGTAATCTTCTGCTGAGTATTCCTTTCCATCTTCACCTATTGTTGTTGAAAAACCATAGCCAGCATCTAGGTATTTTTGGAGATTGGACTGGAAGATACTATAGTTGTTTTGCAAAGCTGTCACTTCAGAGACCTGGCTTTCCTTTTCATACTTCTCATAGATGGACGACAAGTCTGCATCCGGATCTTTTTCCAGGGCAGCAGTAATTTCCTTTTCGAGGGCCGCCTGCTCCTCAGCAGTCAGTGAGGCACCTGCATAGTTGGTAAAGCCGAATTGATTGGCTGGACTGTCCCCAAAATCAAATCCAGTTTCTTGACCAATCCAAACCCAGTTCAATTTAAGGTTATCTGGCACCAGTTCAGCAATCTCAGAGAGGGTATAAGCCTTGTCAAAGGTGATGGCCACTTCTACCGCTTGTCCTGTCATCTGCGGTATAAAGTCTAGGTCTTGGGTCACTTTTTTAACTTCGTTTTCTGTTTCTCCTAAGTTATAAAATACAGGTACCTTGTACAGGTTGCCATAGGTGTATTGGGAACGGCCTTCTTCCCCAGACCTTAATCTTTCATCCTGGTTGAGATGGTCGCTCAGGATGATTCCGTAATTGCCAGTGTATTTTTCAAACGGTACAGTGATACCATCGATATCCTTAACCCGATTGGAGTAAAAGTTGCCTGAAAAATGGGAGGTGGCCTCATAACCCCAGGTAATATAGTCAATATTTGGATAGGCAATTTCTGATCGCAGTAAGTAATGCTTTTGAATCTTTTCTGCATTATTTTCAGCCATCCGAACCAGTCCTAAATAGATACCAGCCGTTGCAGCCAATGTTACCACTGTACTAATAGAAATAATTTTTAACCAACTTTTGCGTTTGTTTTTTTGAGCAATTTTCTCAAAATCAGATAAGGTCTTCATAGGTCAATCCTCTTTTCTTTATGATTGCTTTTAATTGATGACGTGCACGCATGAGGTCAATTTTTACCTTGCTCTGCGAGCAACTAAGAATGTGGCTGATTTCTTTGACAGAAAAGCCTTGAAAGTAATGGAGATCTAAGACTAGCCGATACTGAATTGGCAGCTTTTGGATGAGTTCGTAGACTTCGCTACCCCTCGCTTGGTCATAGTGGGATAGACCCTCTTGAAAAAAAGAGGACTGTATGATTTCTTGGTACTTTTTTCCCCTTCGATAGAGGTCAATGTAGTTGCGGATGGCCACCCGATACATCCAAGCTCTGATTTTTTCACGAGGGAGGACGAAGTTGTTCTCTAGCATCTTGAGCAAGACATCTTGAACTACGTCTTGGCTGTCTTCCATGCTGACTCCTGACTTCATCAGATAGAAAACGATCTCTTCTGCTATGGTGACCAATTCTTTTTCATATTGGTCTAGCTTCATGGCCTCACCTCTCCTTCTTTCACTATTATAACGAATGAAGATTGCAATTGGTTACATAAAAAGAAAAAAGTTTAGGTTTTTCCTAAACTTTTAAATTAACCAGAATTTCGAAGTCCTGTCGCAATACCGTTGATGGTGATATGAATGAGGCTTTCCTGATCCGCACTCAACTCACCCTTTCGCAGGCGATTGATGAGCTCAATTTGGATATAGTTGAGAACGTTGAAATAAGGCAGGCGATAGTTCAGGCTGGCTTTGAGGGAAGGTAATTCTGCCAGGAGTTCTTCCTGTTTTTCAATCTGCAAGATGACATTCTTAGTCAACTGCCATTCATCTAAAATCACATTGAAAACATCACGAACATCATCGTCTTCTACCATCTTGGCATATTCAAAGGCAATATTCATGTTGGATTTGGAAAGAACCATATCCACATTGGATAGGAGGGAGCGAAAGAACGGCCAAGTTTCGTACATCTTTTGTAACTGTTCCAGATTACCTGGTGCTTGGTCGATAAAACGTTTGAAGCTAGAACCCACTCCGTACCAACCTGGTAGCATAATACGATTTTGTGACCAAGAGAAGACCCATGGAATCGCACGCAGACCAGAAATCTCTGTGATGGTCTTCCGAGCTGCTGGACGAGAGCCGATATTGAGACTAGAGACTTCTCGAATCGGACTAGCTGCGAAGAAATAGTCATAGAAATGCGGGTTTTTAAAGACCAAATCACGGTAGATGTTATAACTATCCGATACAATTTCATCCATGGTTGCCCGATAGTGAATAATTTCTTCTGGATCAGCAATCATCTGGGTTACCATACGATCCAAAGTGGCAGAAACGAGCATTTCCAGATTGTAGTATGCAGCATCAACATTGCCATACTTATTTCCGATAACCTCACCTTGCTCAGTCAGGCGGATACGATCTTTTATGGAACCAAAAGGTTGCGATGTGATGGCATCATAGGATGGACCGCCACCGCGGCCAACAGTTCCACCGCGACCATGGAAGAAGGTGATTTTGACACCGGATTCGTCCCCAATTTTAGTCAATTCATTTTGAGCCTTATAAAGTGTCCAACCAGATGATAGATAGCCTCCATCCTTATTAGAATCCGAATAGCCCAACATGATTTCTTGGTAATTGCGATTACCAGCAATCCATTTCTTGGCCAAATCTAGGTTCAAATACTGACGCATGATGTCAGAAGCATTGTCCAAATCCTCAATCGTTTCAAAGAGAGGGACAATCTGTACACGGGCTTTTTCAGTATCAACTAAACCAACTTCTTTAAGGAGAACAGCCAACTCAAGCAAATCCGATACACTTTCTGAGTGGGAGATAATGTGCTGCTTGATGACCTCCTCGCCCAATTTATCTTTCAATTCACGCGCCGCTTGGAAAATAGCCAATTCCTTTTGGAGCTGCTCTGATTTTGGAACATGAGTGGCAGACAGAATACGGGGATCTTCCTCCAAGACCTTAAGTAGGACATAACATTTAGCCTCTTCTGAGAGATTGCTGTAATCGTCTACTACACGAGCCGAAGCTAGTAGTTCTGCCACACTAGCTTCATGAATACTAGAATCCTGACGCATATCAATGCTGGCTAGATAAAATCCAAAGGCCTCGATTGCTTCTAAGAGCTCATTGAACTCACCTTTTATCAAAGCAATAGCTTTATTCTCTTCCAGAGAGGTCTTAATCGCTTGTAGATCTTTCTTAAATTCCTGAACATTGGCATAACGAGGCTCAACTTTTTTATCCTCAATCAAGAAGTCCTTGGTATTGTTGAGCTTCATCTTGATATAATGAAAGGCACGGCGATATGGCTCTCGCTCACGATAAACGGAACTATCCTCAGATAAACTAGCCATAACTTCCACTTCTGTACTAACATTGACGATAGTAGTGGACAGAGAGAATGTTCTATAAAGGCTATGTAGCTTTTCATCATAGTAGTTCATGATGACTTCAGCTTGGGTCAGGGCAGACAGTTTCAAAGTCTCAGCAGTTACAAATGGATTTCCATCGCGGTCTCCACCAATCCACATTCCCATGGTAATCGGGTGCGGGTGCTGCAGGTGTATCCCTTTTTGCGCAGCTAGGCGTTTATACTCAGTCTGCAATTTAGTGACAGCCTTGATAAAAGAACTCTCATAATAGTTCATGACATTGGTAATTTCGTTACTAACCTTGAGTTTCTTCTCTCGAATCATCTCGGTCTGCATGATGATTTCTACATAGCAACGCAACTCATCCAGCCACTTGTCACGGTTCATTAGCCCTAAGCGAACATCTCGGTAACGACGCAGAAGATTGTGAATCTTATGAGTCAACTCCAGCATGGATTGGCGCTGGACTTGTGTCGGATGGGCTGTCAAAACGGGAACAACATTCAGATGTTCTAGTATTTCAGCGGCGTCATCTCGGTCAGCCACTAACTCAATGGTTGTAGACAATTTGCCCAGATAATCTTCGTTGGCATTATTCTTGTAGTTGATTTCGTAGGCCAGATCCACATCTTCAGAAATATTGATGAGCAAGGGAAGGACAGCGAAATAACGAGAAATAACAGCCAATTCATCGTTGGTCATGGTGCCGATAATCTGTAGTAGCTCCTGATAATTATCCTCTGTTGACAGATCAGCCAAAGCAACAATTTTTTCAAAGGTTTCCTCCGAAATCAGCTGCTTTGCCACATCTCTTAGCGTATCGGTTAGAATTGCCACTTCTTCTTGGATAGCACTTTTATTGTTATAGTTTTCAAGTTTTTGAATAGACATTTGCTTACCTTTTCCTTTCGCACATCAGAGTAAGGTTAATAAAGTGTTTGTTCGATTTCTTCTTCTAGCAATAAGCGACGCTCGTGGGCATCGATATTGAGCACAAAGGCTACTCCAATGGAAATAATTAGGAGACTGCTTCCACCTTGAGATAAGAAAGGGAATGTTACACCTGTCGCAGGAATCAGGCCTGAAATCCCACCGATATTGACAAAGGTTTGTACCAATAACATCCCTGCAATCCCCAAAGCCATCATAGCATTGAAAGGATCTCTAGCTCGAATACCAACTACGATAATCCGCAAAATCATAAAGAATAGGATGGCTAAAATCAGACTAGCTCCAACCAAACCAAGCTCCTCAATGACAATGGAAAAGGCAAAATCCGTATGAGCCTCCGGCAAATAGCCTTTCTTTTCAATAGAATTACCCAAACCACGTCCCAACCAACCACCATTGCTCATTGCATAATAGGAATTGGAAAGCTGCAAGCCCGCATTGGTCGCATCTTCAAAAGGATTGAAGAAGGCCGCAAAACGTTTAGCAATATAGCCAAAAACTGGAATCTTGGCAACCACATCTACACCCATAACCCAAATTGAGCCAAGTAGAACCGTCGCACCAACTGTAATCCCCATCAGGGCTGTTGAGAACCAACGGTGACCAACCCCACTGACAGATAACATGATGATGATAATTAGGGTAATGATGGTTGCATTTCCCAGATCAGGGAGTGTGACCACTAACCCCAAGAACAACAGGCTAACAACCCGCCAGTCATTGAGACGGTTAGGAACCCAACTTCCTTTTGTCAATGCCTGGTAGTCATACGTTCCAATTTCAGATTGAATCTTGTCAAATTTATGAGCTAAAAACCAGATAATAATGAGTTTCAGGTACTCTGCTGGCTGCATGCTAAAACCAGCAAAGCGAATCCATCCATGGGCACCATTGACTGGTTCAAAGAAACGAGAAGCAATTAACAGTAAGATTTCAACAACAATCACAATGTTAACGACAGAACTTTTTCGTAAAAAGCTCAATCGCATCCGATAGATAATGAAAATCCCTACCAAACTAACCAACCAAAAAAGGGACTGGTTGATGACCAAACGCATCGGACCCCCACCTTGCTGGATTTGGTAAGCGGACGTTGTCGAATAAACGACAATTAGACCGATAATCGACAACATCAGGTAGGGTATGAGAATGGAATAATTCAAAAAATGCCTTTTCGCAATTTTCATTTTTTCTCCTATGTACCATTTTCTAAAAAGTGACTGATTAAGACCAGTCACTGCAAAATCACATTCCTAGCTGGAATATTTTTACTATTATACCATAAAATTTCACATCTGGATGCCTGGTCAGTACAATTCCAAATTGACAGTAAAAAGAAGAGGCATCTTTCATCCTCTTCTTGCTTACTCAAAGGTTTCTAAATAAAAACGGACTGTGTCTCCATGAGAAATGGTCATTTCTTCTGCACCTTTTGGAGCCAACTCATCATTGACATCATACATCCAATAAGTATTTTTCGAAGCATCTTGACTGACACCATTGATAGCCAGGACCATGCCTGACTCTTCTTCCACCTCAAAGTGGTCTTCCAGAATATCCATCACACTGTCATCGTTTTCAAAAACGATTTCCTTGCTATCCACCTTATCTCCAAAATCAACTATCAAAGTAGCCTTGGACACCAGGTCTGTTTCAACTTTAGTTTGCGGATTGGATTGACAAGCTGCTAAGACAAAGAGACTGATAATGCTAGCAAGACCTAAAATTATTTTTTTCATGATGGTAAAACCTCCTTAGTAATAAATAAATGACAGGATAAAAAAAACTAGTTGAGAGCGCATGGAGCAAATCAAAAAAGAGTCCATTTAACCAATAAAGATAGAGATTCATGCCGAATTGAACAGCAACTGGAATGCTTATCCAAAAACCGTATGTCATCGTAATTAGCCCAGCCAGAATACTATGTATCCCAATGCGGTGAGAAAGGTCCTTGGTCAAGGGTATGACAAGATATCGCCAAGCCAGCATGAGAATCCCAAAACTGGTAATTTGCCAAGCCACCACCAAACTAAATCCAAAGAGTAGACTAGAGCCAAGCATGGTCATAGCCATCACCAAAAAAGCATCCCAGAAATCTAGATAAAGAAGACTGACTAAAAAGAAAGCCGTCACAGGCTTGATATTTGGAAACGGAGCAAAGACTAGACGTAAAACGATGCAAAGAGCCGCCAACACAGCCACTTGACTCACTTTTTTTGCTGACATCTTCCCAACCTTCCACGCTCTCTTACCTACTACTCTACCCCATTCCCCTATCCCTGTCAAGACAGACCTGCGTACATTTCTTTTGATTTTTATCACTAATTAAGTTAAAATAAAAAAAATGAGAAAGAAATTAAAATCTATATTTGTTTTTGCTTTTTTCTTCTTGTTTATTAGTTTGATTTTGTTTACAAGGAGTCTAGCTGAAGAGGGAAGAAAAGAGAGCACAAATCCATCCAACACAGTAAATAGTGTCTCCACTACACCTTCATCTACGGTCGCATCTGGACCTTATCATATTACCAATGCTCTTGAGATGAAACCTATCATCGATGTCTCTGGTTGGCAGTTGCCTTCTGAAATAGACTATGATACCTTATCTCAAAACATCTCTGGTGTCATTGTCCGCGTTCAAAGCGGTTCTCATACAACCAAGGATAATAACGCTTCGGATGCAAATGGTCTGGACAAATCCTACAAGACACATATCAAGGAATTTCAAGCCAGAGGTGTCCCCGTTGCGGTCTATGCCTACGTTACTGGCAACAGCATCCAATCTATGGAACAAGAAGCGATTAGCTTTTATAAAGCCGCTTACAAGTACAAACCTACCTTCTACTGGCTTGATGTGGAAGAAAAAACCATGGAGGATATGAACGCTGGTGTCGAAGCTTTCCGAGCTAAACTAGCCAGTCTAGGAGCTGAAAATATCGGAATCTATATCGGAACCTATTTTATGGAAGAACACAGTATCTCTACTGATAACTTTGATTCCGTTTGGATTCCTACCTACGGCACAGACTCCGGTTACTACAATGCTGCTCCCAAAACCGACTTGGACTATGACCTACACCAATACACCTCGCAAGGTCGCCTCAATGGTTTTAAACATGTCTTAGACTTAAATATTGTAACAACCCTTAAAGATCCAAATGAAGTCTACCAAAAACTATTTACAGTTCCTGAAAAATAGCTCACTCCTATCCGCCATCTCTTTTATGAAGGGATGGCGTTTTCATTTTCTTTTCTTCCTCATTTTGTCAAAAAAATGGTATAATGATGCCATCTTATTTTTTGGAGGAATCTATGACTTCGTGGATTGCAAGAATTGTCAAGGGGATGATTATCGCCCTTGGATTTATCCTACCTGGAGTATCTGGTGGTGTACTGGCTGCCATACTTGGTATTTACGAACGCATCATCCGTTTTCTGGCCCATATCCGTGAAAACTTTTTGGAAAATATTCTTTTCTTTATCCCTGTTGGAATCGGTGGTATTTTGGGTATTGCCCTCTTTTCCTTCCCTGTAGAGTATCTTTTGAAGCACTACCAAGTACCGGTCCTTTGGGGTTTTGCTGGTGCCATCGTGGGAACCATCCCAAGCTTGATAACAGAATCAACCAAGAAAAGTTCCCGTGATAAGATAGATCAAGCCTGGTTGGTAGGAACTTTTGTCATTTCGGGGCTGTTACTCTATTTCCTGAATAGTCTCGTGGGAACAGTACCTGCGGGTTTTGCTGGTTTTGTGCTAGCTGGTGTCCTCATGGCCTTGGGGATCTTGGTTCCAGGTCTCAGCCCATCCAATTTACTCTTGATTCTGGGGCTCTACGCGCCCATGCTCGATGGCTTTAAGTCACTAGATTTGATAGGTACTTTCCTACCTATCGGCATCGGTGTTCTCTTAGCCATGTTAGCATTTTCCAAAGCGATGGACTATGCGCTAGAGCATTACCACTCTCGAGTGTACCACTTTATCATTGGTATTATTCTTTCTAGTACCCTTCTTATCCTCTTACCAAATCCTAGTAACCAGGAAGCTATCTCCTATGCTGACGCAAGTATCCTGACTTGGATTGCAGCCCTTGTCCTCTTTGCCTTAGGAATCTGGCTAGGCCTCTGGATGAGCAAGCTTGAGGAAAAATACAAATGAGCAAGAAGCCCAAAATCAAGAAAACCTTAGTAGATCAAATTCTAGATAGGGCTAAAATTGAGCACGATTCTCTAGTTCTCAATGCTCTGACCGGAGACTTGCCAGATGGCATCAAACAAGCCGATATTTACAAAACTCTAGCTCTGATAGGAGATAAAACTGGTCCTATCATCGGTATCATCCCCCTTACAGAACATTTAGATGAGAAAAAACTAGCTGCCATTTCTGGCAATAAAAAGGTCCGCATGATTCCACAAAAGGAACTGGAAAAAACAACAGGCTATATACATGGTGCCAATAATCCTGTTGGTATCCGCCAAAAACACAACTACCCCATCTTCATCGATAAGTCGGCCCTAGTGAAGGGAAAAATAATTGTCTCGGCTGGAGAGGTGGGGCGTTCGATTGGTATTGATAGCCAGATATTGGCAGACTTTGTCAAGGCTCGTTTTGTAGATATTATTGAAGGAGATTTAGATAGATGAAAATCTATTTTATACGCCATGGTAAAACACAGTGGAACTTAGAAGGTCGTTTCCAAGGTTATTCTGGTGATTCAGACTTATTGCCAGAAGCTATTGAAGAAGTCCAGCTTTTAGGTCAACATTTGGAGACTGTACCTTTTGATCGCATATTTTCCAGTGATTTGAAGCGAGCACATACCACAGCCGAGCTTCTCTGCAAAGCCAACCACTACTCTACCATCGTAGAAACTACTCCCCAATTGCGGGAATGGAATTTTGGCCGCTTGGAAGGGACAAAAATCCGCTTGTTACAAGACATCTATCCGCAACAATATAGTGCGCTTAAAAACAACCTGGCTCAATTCAAGAGCGATATGTTCGGTGCTGAAACTGTCTACCAAGCAACTCAGCGTATCATTCAATTCGTCAAAAGTCTCAAAGATAGCCAGGCTGAAATTGTTTTGATTGTGAGCCATGGGGCAATTCTGACGGCATCAATTCAGTCTTTACTTGGTTTTAGCCCTGCCCAGTTGCGTCAGAGAGGAGGCTTGGATAATGCCTCTATCACGATTTTAGAAACCCAGAATTTTGAAGATTTTACTGAAATCAGCTGGAATGACACAAGCTACAAACTGACAGAAGTAATCAGCGTGGCAGCCAGCTAAGACAAACTGAGAGAGCAGGTGCTCTTCTCAGTTTTTTGAAGAGTAACTATTCTTGCTGATTTTTTCAACTATCTATGTTAGAATAGGACTAGCAGACTTTGGAGGAATAAAATTAGTTATGTCTAATCAACACATTGAAGAATTAAACGATCAACAGATTGTCCGCCGTGAAAAAATGGCTGACCTAGCCCAACAAGGTATCGATCCCTTTGGGAAACGTTTTGAACGCACAAGCGACTCTGGCAAGCTCAAAGAACTATATGCAGATAAAACCAAAGAAGACTTACATGATTTGAATGAAACAGCTATCATTGCCGGCCGTCTCATGACCAAACGTGGAAAAGGAAAAGCTGGCTTTGCCCATATCCAAGACCGTGAAGGCCAGATTCAGATTTATGTCCGTAAGGACTCGGTCGGTGAGGAAAACTATGAGATTTTCAAAAAGGCTGACCTAGGTGACTTCTTGGGAGTTGAAGGCGATGTAATGCGGACTGACATGGGAGAATTGTCCATCAAAGCGACTAAGCTGACCCACCTATCCAAAGCCCTTCGTCCCCTTCCAGAAAAATTCCATGGTCTAACAGATGTGGAAACCATCTACCGTAAACGCTATCTGGATTTGATTTCAAATCGTGAGAGTTTTGAGCGCTTTGTGACCCGTTCTAAAATCATCTCAGAAATCCGCCGCTATCTAGATGGACTAGGATTCTTGGAAGTCGAAACCCCAGTTCTTCACAATGAAGCTGGTGGTGCCGCGGCCCGTCCTTTCATTACCCACCACAATGCTCAAAATATTGACATGGTATTACGGATTGCAACAGAACTCCACCTCAAACGCCTAATTGTCGGTGGGATGGAGAAGGTGTATGAAATGGGGCGTATCTTCCGTAACGAAGGAATGGATGCTACCCACAATCCTGAATTTACTTCTATTGAAGTCTATCAGGCCTATGCTGATTACCTTGATATCATGGATTTGACAGAAAGTATCATCCAACATACAGCACGCGCTGTCAAGGGAGATGGACCTGTCAACTATCAAGGTACTGACATTGCTATTCACGAACCATTCAAACGTGTCCATATGGTCGATGCCATCAAGGACATTACGGGTGTTGATTTCTGGCAAGAAATGAGTCTTGAAGAAGCACAAACCCTTGCCAAGGAGCACCATGTCCCTCTTGAAAAACACTTCAACACTGTTGGCCATATCATCAATGCCTTCTTTGAAGAGTATGTAGAAGAAAGTTTGATTCAACCAACCTTTATCTACGGCCACCCAGTAGAAGTGTCTCCATTGGCTAAGAAAAACGATGAGGACCCACGCTTTACCGACCGCTTTGAACTCTTTATCATGACCAAAGAATACGGTAATGCTTTCACTGAGTTGAATGACCCTATCGATCAGTTGGAGCGCTTCAAGGCTCAAGCACAGGCCAAAGAACTCGGTGATGACGAAGCAACTGGCATTGACTACGACTTTGTTGAAGCTCTCGAATATGGAATGCCACCAACAGGTGGACTAGGAATCGGAATCGACCGTCTGGTCATGCTCCTAACAGACACCACTACTATCCGTGATGTACTCCTTTTCCCGACGATGAAAAATCTATAAACCTCTACAGACCCACTGGAAATTTCCAGTGGGTCTATTTATATCTATTTATCACGACGTAAGCATATTATATGCAAGCTATCAAATAATTTGATATAATCTTGTTATAAAATTCACAGAATGTTGATGTGATTTATTGGGCATTATATGGTCTTACCCTCTTTTCTATCTATTAGAGAGACTATTGAGCCTTGCTAGCTTTTACAGCTTTCACCATCCGTTTTCAAGGATTAGATTAGCACCATATAATGTTTAGGAAGAACCAGATGAAAAAGAATACTAAAATCGAAAAGAGTAAGATTTTGTTGCAGAAAGCCCTGCTCCATCTATTACTACAAAAGCCCTATCAAAATATTTCTATTCATGAACTTTGCCAACAGGCAAAAGTTGGTCGCTCTACTTTCTACAATCATTACCATGATAAAAATGATTTATTAAAAAGTACTGTTGATTTTTACAGCAGTATTGCCCGCGAAGCAACTGTTACAGCCTTTCTCAGTCAGGATAACATGGACCTGCACGCTAATCTCATTAGGGACTATCGCACAACCGCTCAATATAGCTATGTAATTCGAGCTCTCTTGTCTGTGCACTTGCCTAATGCTGACTTCGAGGCCAATATGCGCCAGATTTTGCTTGATAAATACCAGATTCTTTTGGCCAATAGTCAATCCACTAGCTTTCTTCCTGAGGCATTAGCAGTTGAACTCTTTATAGCAAATGCCCTTACGGTGACTAAATTTATTGCCTATCATCCGGATACCGCCAATATTGAAAAATTGGCCAACTTTATGGTTCATATCTACATCCGTCTCTTTGCACCACTAGACGAGGAGACGCTAATCCTAGACCCCTATACTTCATCTGAATTATAATAGAGTAAGCTATACCTAGATTCCTTCAGAATAGAGAAAAAAGCCGAGACGACTCAGGCTTTTTTCTTATTTTCAAAGTAAGTACGAACACGTGGTGCGACTTCTTTTCCGTAGAGTTCGATAGCACGAAGAACATCTTCATGAGGGAGAGAGCCGACAGGCAAATGCAGAAAGAATCTATCCAAATCAAGTGTCTCAATGATATGGATAATCTTTTGAGCAACATGGTCTGGATCGCCTACTATCGTTGCTCCTTGATCCGACAGCGAGCGTAAGTAATCTTCCTTGGTCATCTCTCGCCAGTGAGGACGATCCTTAGCGATATTGTCCACTGTCTGCTTATTTGGATAGAAATATTCCTCCACTGCCTTGCTCTGGTCATCTGCAATCCATCCCCATGAATGGGCTGCTACTTTGATACGATTTTGTGGATGACCTTCATTGGCCGCGATTTTTCGATAGGCATCAGCCAGAGGCTTGAAATGTTTCGGTGCTGCGCCAATAACAGCATAGACGATGGGAAGCCCTAATTGCGCTATCTTAACAGTGGACTCGACATGACCACCTGTAGCTACCCAAACTGGAAAATCTTCTTGTACAGCCCGAGGGTAGACCGGCTTGTTGAGTACGGTCTGAGCATGTTTCCCCTGCCAAGTCAAGTTGGTCTCATCTTTAATACGCAACAACATATCTAATTTTTCATCAAAAAGCTCTTCATAGTTAGCTAAATCATAACCAAATAGAGGAAAAGACTCCGTAAAGGAACCACGGCCTGCCATAATTTCAGCTCGGCCATTAGACAGGGCGTCAATAGTCGCATACTGCTGATAAAGGCGAACCGGATCCATGGAAGATAAAATAGATACTGCTGATGTCAATTTGATATGTTGGGTATTAACCGCTCCTGCCGCCAGCACAATCTCAGGTGCAGATACAGCAAAATCTTCTCGGTGGTGCTCTCCGATACCATAAACGTCAAGACCTACACTATCTGCCAGTTCGATTTCCTTAACCAACTGACGAATTCGCTCTTCATGACTGTATGTTTCCCCTGTTTTTTCCAAGGGAGTTGTTTCACCAAAGGTCGAAATACCTAGTTCAATCATCCTACTTACCTCACACTTTATAAATTTCAGTTATATTTTATCACTAATTATTGATTCCAACAAGCCATGTGCTCATTTATAGATAGAAAAAGGCCCAGCACTTGCTGGACCTTCTCTTCTATTTTCAAGATTTTTTAGTGACAATGTTTAGACTCAGATGCACATATGACACTTTTCACTCGGGCACCATACTGTCTTATGTGTAGAGCATCGGCTATTACTAGCAAATAAGTAAAATAACATTATGACATAGACCGCATAGCCCTTTTTCCATGAATTTTACTATTCATAGCGAAGTGCTTCAATTGGGTCCAATTTGGAAGCCTTATTGGCTGGAAGGACACCAAATACTATACCGACTGCAGCTGAGAAAGCAATACTGCCCAAAACAACTGGTAGAGAAATTGTAGCCATTATTTCAGGTCCTAATGGTTTAGCTATATTGATTAAGAATACCAATAACTGAGCAATTCCTAAACCAATCAGACCTCCTAAACTGGTCAAGACCATAGCCTCAATCAAGAATTGGATAAGGATATTACCTCGAGTGGCTCCCAAAGCCTTCCGAAGTCCAATTTCTCGGGTTCGCTCCGTCACAGATACCAACATGATATTCATCACACCGATACCACCAACTAAGAGGGAAATCCCTGCGACAGCTCCAATAAACATGGTCACGCCAGCCATCTGCTGGTTAAAATCTTCCAGCATTTTACTCAAATCAAAAATGTCATAGCGGGCTGTTTTCAAACCAGTTGCGCGAGTCAAGTAATCTGCTGCAGCTTGACCTACTTCACTAGAGCGAGTGACATCATTGACATGCACATAAACCATAGCATGCTCTTTAACACCTTCTTCCGCAGCAACCTGAGTATTGGTCATCACAGCATTTCCATCTGTCTTCATTCCATAGAAGGCTGTCCCTGCATTTGGATCTTCATAGACACCCACTACCAGATAGGACTTATTTTTAACACTAACTGTTTGGTTCAGGGCAGACTCGATATTGCCAAAGAGTTTTTCTGCTAATTTTTTATCAAGCATGATAATACGAGCAAATTTCGTATAGTCATTAAGAGTAAATTTCCGTCCAGTAAGAATATCATACTTTTTGACATCAAAATAAGACTTACCTACACCCAAAATACTGACATTATCTGCCTTTTTCTTACCGAAACTGATTTCTCCAGCTGTACTATTGGTGGTATAGTAGTTATCCAAACCATCAATATCCCGCAACCCTTCCAGAATAGTGTCCGTTAAAGTAGGTTCTTCCTCATAAGAAATCTCTTCATAGACAGTCCCTGTAAATAGCCCTCCATCAGATGTCTGCTCGGTAGCTATTGTACTAAAATAGACTTCTACATCCTTATTGTCTCCACCCAAAGAATTGGCCAGACTCTCACTCATTCCAGCTCCCATAGCCACGATGACCACAACGGCTGACACTCCTATGATAATTCCCAACATTGTCAAGAGGGAGCGCATCTTGTGGGCAAGGATAGATTTTAGGGCAAATTTCCAATTTTCCATTAAATGTCCTCCTTGCGACTATCTTCTGTGATGACACCATCCCGTAAGACAATTTTACGCTGAGCATACTCTGCAATTTCTGGCTCATGGGTGACCATGATGATTGTTTTGCCTTCACGGTTAAGCTCGGTCAATAATTCCATAATTTGCTGACCTGTTTTAGTATCTAAGGCCCCTGTTGGCTCATCAGCTAAGATAATAGAAGGATTGTTGACCAAAGCACGAGCAATGGCTACACGCTGTTTCTGACCACCAGAGAGCTCTGAAGGCAAATGGTGCATCCTCTCAGAAAGCTCAACTTTTTCTAAGAATTGTTTAGCTAAACCTTGGCGTTTACTTGTAGGAACACCTGCATAAATGAGAGGAAGTTCGACATTTTGAAGAGCATTGAGCTTAGCAAGAAGGAAGAATTGCTGGAAAACAAAGCCGATTTCTTTGTTTCTGACCTGGGCCAGCTTTTTATCGGATAAGTGGCTAACCTCGGTCTCATCTAGAAAATAGTCTCCAGAGCTAGAGCGATCTAGCAACCCAATGATGTTCATCAAGGTTGACTTTCCTGAACCCGACGGGCCCATAATAGCTAAGAATTCACCTTCTGCTACTTCCAAATCAATATCTTTGAGAACCCGAAGCTCTTG
The DNA here is from genome assembly GCF_000377005.1 of Streptococcus minor DSM 17118. Classification (GTDB taxonomy): domain Bacteria; phylum Bacillota; class Bacilli; order Lactobacillales; family Streptococcaceae; genus Streptococcus; species Streptococcus minor. The sequence continues at coordinate 179,019 of NZ_AQYB01000032.1, read as the reverse complement.
GTCACCGTTTTGATAGCTTTTGTTAATGTTATTTAATTGGATTAGCTTCTTCTTCAATCGCCTTCACCTCTTTTCCATCTTCCAAATCCATACTTGGGTTTGAAATGACATGGTCACCAGCAGTTAAGCCAGAAGAAATTTCTTGCTGCGTAGCATCTGCATTACCAAGGGTTACTTCTACTCTCTTAGCTTTACCATCAACGATAGTCCAGACATGCTGTTTGTCTCCATCTGACAAGACAGCCTCTACAGGAACTAGAATAGATTTTTTAGCATTGACCACTTCAATATTAACTGAGAAACCTTGTTTGAGAGGTCCAATATCACTAGTCAAGGCAATCTTAAATGGATACTTAGATGATGCCCCTCCTGTGTTACCTGGCACTCCTTGTCCCCCACCATTTCCTTCTGGATAATTGGAAATATAGGTGATTTTTCCTGACCAAGTTTGATCAGGGTAAACCTTAGATGTCAGCTTCACTTCTTGATCGACAGATAGATTGGCCAAATCATATTCAGAAAGGTTACCAACAATCTGAAGGCTACCTTGATTGACAATGTGAATCAGAGTTTGACTGCTAGTACTAGATTTTGAAACAGAAGTATTCACTTCGACTACTGTTCCAGCAACATCACTGACTACAGTAGCCTCGTTAAGAGCAGCCTGAGCCTTATCGACAGTCGCCTGTGCATCTGCATAACTGTCATTTAAGTCACGGAGCTGCGACTCAACTGAGCGTTGAGCAGTGGCCATACTGCTTTCATCCTGAGTTGGATCACCAGTCAAGTCTACCGTTTGACCATTGGTCTGCAAATCATAAATTTGTCGGCCAATTTTGTCACGTGCACGAATAGCCATATTAAGGTTACTTTGTAATTCAGCAGTATTGTATTGAATCAAGGCCTGACCAACACCCACTTGATCCCCTACCTTGACTTTAAATTCAGCAATGTCGCCCTTTGTTGGATCATAGTAGATGTACTGTTCTTCCGCTGCCTCAACAGTACCAGCTAGAAGGGTCGATGAAGCAATGGATCCTTCACTGGCAACGCGGTAATACAACTGGCCCTCTCCTGCAGCAGGCATATCAGTACTTGTATTACCACCACCCCAAAGCAAGGCATAGGCAATCAGGCCAACAGCAGCTAGCCCTAAACCTGAGAACAAAGCAATTTTTGCTTTTTTAGTCTTCAACATAAATGTTTCTCCTTTTCAATCGACCGATTCCTTTATCACAGTCTTTGTACTGTTTATATAATACACAAATACAAAAAGAATTGCAAGTGTTTCTGAGATTATTTTAAGCTATTTCTTTCATTTTTTCATCTATCCACCATTATTTTTGTCTTACAGTTTTGTAAGAAAGCATCCGTAGCAAATTTTTGCAGGAAAAACTAAAAAAGACTAGAATAGAAAGAAGACAGACTTGAATCGAGAAAGGAAGAAAAGACAAATGACTAAAAAATTTGATATTATCGCAATCGGTGGTGGTTCGGGAGGCATTGCAACCATGAACCGAGCCGGTGAACACGGCGCTAAAGCTGCTGTTATTGAAGGCAAACTGGTTGGTGGTACCTGTGTCAATGTCGGCTGTGTCCCTAAAAAGATCATGTGGCATGGCGCCCAAATGGCTGAGTCCCTACTGCACTACGGCCCTGAATATGGCTTTACTGCAAAGGAAGTATCCTTTGACTTTGCTACTTTGAGAAAAAACCGTGAGGCCTATATCGAACGCTCCCGCAATTCCTATAATGGTTCTTTCCAGCGCAATCAGGTAGAATTGATTGAAGGCTACGCTAAATTTGTGGATACTCATACAGTGGAAGTCAATGGTGAGCTTATCACAGCTGAACATATCGTGATTGCGACAGGGGCCAAACCAACCATTCCAGATATTCCTGGTAAGGACTTGGGTATTGTTTCCGATGATGTCTTTGAATGGGAAAACCTACCAACTTCAGTTGCAGTCCTTGGAGCAGGTTATATCGCTGTCGAAATGGCTGGAGTGCTTCATAACCTTGGAGTTAAGACCAGTCTTTTCTATCGTCGGGAGAGGCCCTTACGATCCTTTGAACCCTATATCATCGAAGCACTCCTAGAAGAAATGGATCGAACAGGACTGCAACACCAAGGACATAAGATTCCTAAACGTCTAGATAAACTAGATAATGGACTGATTCAAATCACCTTTGAAGATGGGGAAATCCATACAGCCGAACAAGTCCTTTGGGCTGTTGGTCGCCAACCAAACTTAGATGGTCTGAACTTAGAGGTTACGGGTGTCAAACTGAATGACAGAGGCTATATTGCTGTTGATGAGTACCAACAAACTAATGTTCCCGGTATCTACGCTTTGGGCGATGTAACAGGAAAAATCGAGTTAACTCCTGTCGCAATTAAAACTGGCAGACTCCTGTCTGAGCGACTTTTTAATGGAAAAGAAAAAGCTAAGATGGACTTTAGCTTGGTTCCGACTGTTATCTTTAGCCATCCAGCCATCGGCACAGTCGGGCTGACAGAGCCTGAAGCCATCGAGAAATACGGAGCAGATCAAATTAAGGTTTATACTTCTGCCTTTACTTCCATGTATACAGCTCTGGGTAGCAACCGTCAAATGAGTAAATTTAAACTCATTACTGCTGGACCTGAAGAAAAAGTGATTGGCTTGCATGGATTTGGCTTTGGAGTAGACGAAATGATTCAAGGCTTCGCTGTTGCCATGAAAATGGGAGCAACCAAGGCAGATTTTGATAGCGTCGTAGCCATCCACCCAACCGGATCAGAGGAATTTGTCACTATGAGATAACTAGCTATAAAGATCTAAGGACATTTTTGAAACCAAGGACATGATTTTAAGTTTCCTTTAAGATAGAAAGGTTATACTTACCTTATACCAAATCTTTCTTTTTCATATATCTCCAAAAATCAGCCCAGTTATGGGTTGATTTTTTTGTTTTTCCATCAAAAAAAAGCCAAGTAGAATGACTACTTGAACCTTTGTATATCTTTAAGAAAGTCCTGGTTGGTCAAATAAGTTTTCAACCAGACCAATTATCAAACTCAATAATAGACTAAGCCCTACTGATAGAAGAATGCCCCAGCTTAATTTGACCATACTCATAGTTCTGAGGCCATCAAACAAGATAGTTCCTAATCCACCAGCATTGATAGTCGCGGCAATGGTGGCAATCGCAACCAGAGATAAGGTTGCTAATCGGATCCCTGAGAAAATAGCTGGCTTAGCTAAAGGCAACTGAATCTTGAACAAGATCTGCCAAAAGTTCATCCCCATCCCCCTGGCAGCCTCCAATATACTAGGTTCCACTTTATAGATACCTGTTAAGAAGGTGCGTACTAGGATGTATTGAGCATACAACACCAAAACAATTGTAGCTGTTACCTGCCCAAGGCCTGTCCAGGGTATAAGTAGAGCAAAAAAAGCAAAGCTGGGAATAGCATAAAGAATAGATAGGCTATAGACTGAAATAGTCTTCAATCTAGGATTTTTTAAGATTAAAACAATCAGTATACTAGCCAAAATCAGAGCGACTCCCAGAGATTTTAAAACCAAAAATAAATGCTCTATCGTGGCATCTATCAGTTCATCTGATGATTGTTGGAAGTAATCAAGCATAGGTTCTCCATATTTTTTCTTGTTCCTTGACTGTTTCAATTAAATTGGCTACAAAAGCACCTTGTGGTGATTGGATGATCTGCTCAGGGCTGTCAAACTGACAAATCTTACCTTGGTCCATGATCAACACCCTACTCCCTAACCGAAAAGCTTCATAGATATCATGAGTAATAAAGATGAAGGTTTTATCCCCCAATTGGCGATGAATATTTCTAAGTTCTTCTTGTAAAGAGCTTCTAGTAATCGCATCAATAGCCCCAAATGGCTCATCAAAGAGAACAACATCCGGATTAGCAGCCAGAGCTCTCGCTACTCCAACCCGTTGCTGCTGACCTCCTGATAGTTCTTTTGGGTAGCGATTGCTATATTCTTCATAGGGAAGCTGGATCAAGTTCATCAATTCCTTCACTCTAGCATTTATCTCAGCCTGGTTCCACTTGAGCAGCTTTGGAACGGTCGCAATATTTTCTCCTATTGTCATATGGGGAAAGAGCCCTATTTGTTGGACCACATAACCAACTCTTCTTCTGAGGGAGACCGGATCTAGCTGAGAGAGTTCTTCTCCTTCAAATAGAATCTTTCCGCTCGTTGGTTCAATCAGACGGTTCATCATCTTAAGTATCGTCGTCTTACCTGAGCCCGAAGTTCCTAAGATAGTGATAAATTCTCCTTTCTGAATCGCTAGACTGACCTGATCAACCACCGTTTTCTCATTATAAACCTTGCTAACTTCCTGAAAGGAAATGATTGTCTCAGTTGCCATCCTTTTCTCCTCCTTACTTGATTGATTGGTAAAAATCTCTAGCAACGCTACTATAATTTTCGCCGTCTACATCCACTCTTGCATTTAACTTGGTGATGGTTTCGGTATCGAGACTAGCTGATACTTTATTGAGAACTTCAGCCAGTTTTGGATTATCTTTTAAAACTTGGTCCCGAACCACAGGTGCCAAATTATACGGTGGCCAAAATTGTTTATCATCTTTTAGCAAAGTAAACTTGGCCTTATTGACCAACTGTCCTTCTGTTGTGTAGGCTGGAGTTACATCCGCTTCATCATTCTCTAGGACACTATATTTTAGGCTATTATCATAAACCTTAGAAGACTTCCAATTGAAAACACCATAAGTTTTTGTCAACCCCGGAATACCATCATCTCGTTGGTCAAATTCCCCCTGAGAAGCAAAGCGGAGCTCAGCTGCATGTTTCTGTAGCTCTGAGATGCTGGTGATGCCTAATTTCTCAGCAATATCTGTCCGAATAACCAAACCTTGTCCATCATTAGCCTTGGAATAATCCAACCAAGTAACCTGGAATTTCTCTTTATAGGCGTCCTTCACGGTCTGATAAACCTTCTGAGGATCTGTTTCCAAGGGTTGACCAAGGATAGACAAGAGGCCTGTTCCTGTGTATTCAGGATACAAATCAATCTCATTACTGATTAAGGATTGGTGGATAAGTGAGCCAGAGATATTGGATAGGCGCTCAACCTTGTAGCCCTCATCCTCTAAAGCTAAAGCATAAAGTTCTGCAACAATCAGATTTTCTGTAAAATCCTTGGAACCAACTTTGATAACAGATGTCCCCTTCTCAACTTGTTTCTTAGCTTGATTGTTTCTATTCAAGATAAAAACACTACCTGTGACTAAAATAGCAGCTAATAAAATGCCCGATACTAATTTCTTAATCCTCATACTTTATTCTCCTTATAAATAGGTCAAACCCTAACATACTGATGAAGGATAAGAGGGCTACACTTCCTCCTCCAATCAGCAAGAGGTCCATCCGGTAAAGTCCCAAACCGGTAAAAATCAAACTACCTAAGCCACCTGCTCCAATGTAAGTTGCAAGGGTCGCACTGGCAATGACCTCAATTAAGGCCAATTTGATACCATTTAAAATATGAGGCAGAGCTAGAGGAAAGGTCACCTTAGTAAAGAGCTGGCTTTCACTCATTCCCAAACCCAAACCAGTTTCTAGCAAAGCTGTTGATACTTCTGAAAAACCAAGGATGGTATTGATAAGGATAGGTGGCACAGCCAAAATCACCAAAGCAATTAAAGCTGGAAACTTTCCTACCCCAACAAAGGGAATCAAGAAAAACAAAATCCCTAAACTAGGGATAACCCTCAAAGCCTGAGTGACACCTGTCGTCAGGAGTCTAGCTGCCTTGTATTTGTAACCAAGGTAACCCAATGGTAGCCCAATGATGAGGGCAATCAATAAGGCTGAACCACTCAATTCCAAGTGCTGCCATACACTCTTTAAATAGGTATCTAGATTCTGAGCAAAGTAATCTCTCAGTTGTTGAAACATCGTTCTATCAAAACCTCCTTTTCAAAACAAATGATAGGCTCTTGCTTGGCGAAGCTGCTGGAATATTCCATCCATATTGTCACCCAGCAGATAATATATAAGCTATGCTTGAACTAAAAACAAATCTGAATCAAGTATCTGTTTCTAAACTTTCTTGATAACTTCTACTTTTAGTTTTTTCATCCTGCCCTCTTTTTCCTCATCAAAGATAGGATGAGAGGAGCTAAATGCCTGCATTTCTTGTATCAATAGAAACTTGCCTCCTATCTTTAGGATAAACGACAAATTAAAACATTTTAACAGTGAGTCTACAGCCGCTAGCCAATTGGTTACTATCATTGCCTTAGATTTCTTTTTTTACAACCACAATTGAAACTTCTCTTATCATAGCACTTACAAAAGAATATGTCGAGTAACTTTTACGGCAAGTTCAAATATGGAGACCTCTCCGACCAATCTCTAACTATCAGACGATGCTAAAGAGAGCAGCTTAATGTTTTGTATTGACTGCAAATCATAAAAAGATTCTTCAAGGTCTCCCTTCAAGAATCTACTATCTTTCATGTTTTATGTAAATTAGCAAGGTCTGAGCCAGTATCTCATAGCCCAAAGAACCAAAATGTAGGCCATCATCCATACTTCCCCTTAGAATATCAACCAAGGAATAATCAGCTTGTCCAAAAACCTCCTGCATGGAAATAAAGGAACACCCTGCTTCTTTCGCTACCTTCTCCACTATATCGCTGTAATAGGTGACTAGCCGATTGGTCCTATAAAGTTGCTTACTTTCATCTATAGGAGCTGGCCCCAGAAAAATAACTTGGTGAGGTAAATAGATTGAGCGTAGCATTTCTACCACCTTGCGTAGATTATCCTGAAACTCTCCTAGATAGACTTGCTTATGGGTAGCTAAATCATTAGCTCCTATCCAAACAAAAACCATATCAAATCCAGAAATGTATTCTCTTGCCAACTTTTCCAGTAAATCAAAACTATTATCTCCAGACTCTGCCAAGTTGCAAATCTCCAAATCCGCATCCATTTGCCTAAGTGAATAATTGATATGGGGCTCCTTCTGCCCTTCCCATCTAGCAAAGAGACTATCTCCTAGCAATAAAACCTTCATAAAATCTCCTTTTTTATGTATTATACATACTCTATTTAAATCTTTCAAGATGTGACAACCGATAAGAAACTCTTGACTTTCTCAAGTTGAATCTTTATAGTATAGTTAACCTATTTTTATCGAAAGGGTAACAATATGAAAAAAATATCAACTCTTCACTTGACCTATACGGCAATTGGAGTAGCTTTAATCGCAGCGCTATCACAAGTTGTCATCCCAATCGGACCTGTTCCATTTACCTTGCAGACCCTTGCTATTGGCTTGATTGCTAGCCTCTACAAACCTAGAGAGGCTACTCTGAGCGTGATTTTCTATTTACTTTTAGGTGCCATCGGTCTTCCTATCTTTGCTGGCTTTTCTGGTGGTTTTTCAGCCCTTTTTGGTCCAACTTCTGGTTTTCTTTGGGGATTTGTTCTCTACGCAGCAATCACCTCTACCATCAGCAAAGCACACCCTACCCCCACTGGAAACGCCATCGCCTGTTTTTTAGGTGTACTAGCCTGTTTTTTGATAGGAAGTCTAGTCTTCAAATTGGTCAGTGGCGCAGATTGGGCAAACACTCTAACTTGGACAGTCATTCCTTTCCTTCTTCCAGAGATTCTAAAGATTATAACAATCATATCACTGGTTAAAGCTTTAAAACCAATCCTAAAAAAAGAAGCCTACTTTTCGTAAGCTTCTTATTTATTCGCAAAGGCATCCAACAAAACCTGAAACTCCTCATTGGACAAGGTAATCCCCTTACCCATCTTGCTATGGTCTGGACTCCAGGTTCGGATGTCATACTTAGCTGGTGCTCCATTAAAAGAGACACGATTGAGTTCCTTTGTCCAACCTTTATCATTTTCAGATAGGACTAAAAGATGTTCTTCAATTTCAAATGTAAATTCTGCCATTGTTCCTCCTCATTTATTTATTCGTAAGCGCTTGTCTTTTTGTGAAAAATTCGTTACTATAATTGTATCAAGGATATGAGGATTTTGCCATGAAAAAGTTTACCCAAGTTTTACTTGAACGATTGAGCCTATTTTTGGGAAACACAGCTCCAAGCCCCGTTGCAGATGATGAACTGGAGCAAGAATTGATTTTAGACAAGATACAATTAGCCCTCTACAAAAAGGCAGCAGTCCATGTTATCTACTCTAATCAAAAAAGTATTACAGGCGAAATTATCAAATGGGATGAAAAACGCCAACAACTCATTGTTAAAAATTTTAATAAAAACGTGAGTGCCATCATTCGCCTACGCACCATTCGCAAAATTAGTCTGGTACCAGAAAGCATCCGTATAACGCAAAAGGCTAGATAAGACTAGCCTTTTTCTTATGCTCGAACGGTCATGGATTGACCATTTTCCTTATAAAGGTTAATCAGCCCTGACTGGCAGGAGCGAATCATATCTCCTGGATAAACAACCTGAGGAACTGTGATTGTCAACAATTCCATAGGCTTATTGGCCCGGTCAATCGCCAAACCATCAGAGTCTGTCAAATTTTGAATAGTTGTCTCAAAATGGCGGAAACCAGGTCCATAGAACTCAACCTCATCACCTTCATTGATCACATTGCGTTGACGGATGGTGGCTGTCATGCTAGCTTCATCAAAGGCCACGACTTCACCGATGAATTTATACTGAGGAATCTTGCGGCGAGCTCCGAAAAGCTGCTCATTCTCTGTTGGCGGATTGTAATAAAAACCGGTTGCTAGCTCACGCTGGGCGACCTTCCACATCTCATCAATCAAGTCCTGCTTGATGGCCTCAAATTTTTCAGGACTTTCAAGGTAAGCATCTACTGCAGCCTTATAGCAGTTGGTCACAGTCGAGACATAGTGAACAGACTTCATGCGACCTTCTATTTTTAGACTATCAACCCCATTCTCAATCATATCTGGAATATGGTCAATCATACACATATCCACTGCAGACATGGAAAACTCTTCTGGAACCTCTCCCCTAATACTGCGGCGTTCATCACCAAAAGGTAAATCATAAAGATTGTATTTCCAGCGGCAAGATTGGGAACAACCACCACGGTTAGCATCACGGTTGCTCATGTGGTTGGAAAGAACACATCGGCCAGAGTAAGAGATACACATGGCACCATGTACAAAGGCTTCAATTTCAACGCTCGTCCGCTTGCGAATTTCAGCCAGCTCCTCCATAGTCACTTCCCTAGCTAGAACTACTCGGGTCAGCCCCAACTCCTTCCAAAACTCAAATGATTCATAGTTGGTAGAAGAAGCTTGTGTAGATAGGTGGATTTCAAGGCCAGGTGCTTCTGTGGCACAGATGACAATCAGAGCAGGATCTGATACGATTACCGCATCTAAGCCCATATCCCTCAATTCACGGAACCAGGCTCCCGCCCCTTCTTCATTACCTTCATGAGTCACCATATTGGCAGCCACATAGACCTTGGCTCCGCGAGCATGAGCATATTCGATGCCCTCTCGCATCTGTTCCATAGAAAAATTCCCTGCTCGGCTACGCAAACCATAGGCTTGGCCACCAACAAAGACAGCATCCGCACCGTAATCAACAGCTACTTTAAGCTTTTCCAAAGTTCCCGCAGGCGATAACACCTCAGGACGTTTTAATGTTTTTGACATTTTTTACTTTACCTTATCCTTATCATAATCGTAAAAGCCTGTGTCCAAACCACGCTCTGCTGGATGGAGTTTGCGTACTTCTTCTTCCAAGAGAAAGGCCTGATCATAACTGAATTGGCCTCTTTCAATCAAATCACGAGCTTGAACAAATAGCTTAGTAAGGGCCACAAAATTCTGTCCTGGGCAGAAAATGCCGTCCAGCTTCCAGTTGCGGTAACCATGCTCCACTAACTCTATGAGCTTCGTCATCAGACTAATATCGTTATTGATAAAAATATGGGTTCCATGTTTGTCTTCAAAAATAGAGTAGTGACTATCTGGATCCCCTGGTTCTGCCAGAAAAAGACCTCGCTCTTTTGACTTATCGTTTTCTTCTGCTCCAATGAAATTATAATAATTCTGCAAGAGAGTCCGCTTCGAGTGGTGGATAACAGAAGCACCATAGACCAGTATTTCTGCTGGAATGGCCAAGTTTTCTGCAATAGCAAAGAGTTCCTCTGATGGAATCTCTCGTGCCAAAACAGCTTCAACTGCTCCATGGTCCTTCCAGAAGTTGATTTGACGACTAGATGTTACAAAGACAGATGTATCGTAGATCAATTTAAAATTGTAGCCGTCACGCTTGTTGATATAGAAAACACCTGCGTCGCCAACTACCAAATAGTCTACCTGAATCTCTTTCATCAGATCCATGAAGGGCTTGATATTGTCCATCATATCTTGATGCATCAAAGCATTTGCAGCTACTGTCAGTTCTTTTCCAGCCGTATGAACCAGATGTGCTATTTCCCGCAACTCATCGTGACTAAAATTTTTAGGCAGCCGTAAACCACAATCTTCTTCTCCAACATAGATACGATCAACGCCAGCTGCTAGAAGATTCTTTACCTGTTCAATACTTTCAGCAGTTGCTGTAATAATTATTTTCTCCATAAGAATCATTATAGCAAAAACCAGACTAGCTGATAAGATTTTATGAGAAATTTAATGTTCTGACTTTTCTAATCCTCTTTTACCTAATTCTAAGAGCCATTGTAACCTGATTGTAATATTTTTGTTACAATTCATCAGTATAAATATGGTATGCTGAGTTGTAGAAAAAAGGAGACCGTATGGCATTAAGACAAGAACGGCCTGACCCATCCCTGTATGAAGAACACCTCCCGAAAGAGCAACAGGCCACCTATCAAGAATATCAAGCGCGAAAACCCCACGAAAATCGTTTAAGAGAATTATTGTTTTTTGTTAATTTAGCGATTTTTAGCATTATCACCGTCATGGCGACTTATGTGTATCTATCCATGAAATTTCCAGCTTTCCTAGCTTTTGTACTAGGAATAGCAACTGGATTTTTAGCCTTACGAGTGATTCAAATTGCTCTTCGTAAACAATACAATCGTATGAGAATTAAGAGACGCTCTCGATAAGCGTCCTTTTTTTCTGAAAACGGATACAAAAACTATAAACCCCCTTGAACTCTATGTTCAAGGGGGTCTTCCTTTTACAAGTTAATTTCAATATCATCTTGTACAACAACATCTTCTTCAGGAACTTCAATGATAGGCGCTACTTCCTCATCTTTAGTTGCCTCAGAACCCTTCGTTTCTGAAAACTTATCCTTAATCTGTCCTGTCAAATCTTGGACTTTTTCCTTACCTGTTTGAAGAAGGTCATCAATCGTCAAATCACCAGATTCTAACTGGCTCTTGACATCTTCAAACTTATCCACTGCCTGATCTTTTAGATCTTGAGCTTTATTGACCAAATCAGCGTTGATTTCTTCATGATTTTCCTGGTAATCTTTGACAAAGTCTGTCACTTGTTTTTTAATTTTTTTACCAGATTCAGTTGCTAGAAAAGCCGCTGCTGCTGCACCTCCAGCAACTCCTAATATAACGCTAGTGAAAATACCGAATTTTTTTGCCATCTTATGATCCTTTCTTTTTTTTGCCTAAAATAGATGAAAACAAATTGAGGGTGGTTAAGATTCCACCTGCTTTAGCTGTATTTTTTACACCAGTTCTGGCTTTGCCCGTAAGACCACGTGCAGAATGATTCAGATCTGATACAGACACAGACAAATCTGCCACAGCTGTAAAGAGGGGATTGAGAGTAGCTACCTTTCCGTTGACATCTTCTACCAAAACATTGGCTTTTGCCAATAATTCATTGGTCTGATAGAGGGTCACATTGACATCGCTCGTCAACACTTTCAAGGTTTGTTGGGTTTCTTCTGCAACAACAGATAGTTTTTTAAGGAAAAGAACCAGATAAACGGCTACTGCGATAATAACGATAGCCACAACTAATAAAAATATTTCAAGTGTCATATAAAATCTCCTTATTCAGACTGATAATAGGGAATATCTTGCTGTTTCCGACGGAAAAGAAAGAATACGAGGCCTGCTCCTACCAAGAGGAGTGATAACCATTGGGAGACGCGAAGACCTGCTAGCATGAGGCTATCTGTCCGCATACCTTCGATAACGAAACGGCCAACACCGTACCACACGAGGTAAAAGAGGGTAATCTCTCCTTGTTTAAAGAACTTGGCTTTTCTACGTAAGATAAGAATGAGGATAAAACCAAGTAAATTCCAAAGTGACTCGTAGAGGAAGGTGGGCTGACGGTAGCTACCCTCGATATACATTTGGTCTCGGATAAAGCCAGGTAGATAATCTAGGTTCGCTACTTTATTACCATAGGCTTCTTGATTAAAGAAGTTCCCCCAGCGACCGATGGATTGGGCAATCATCACTGATGGGGCAGCAATATCTAAAAAATCCCAAGTATTGATAAAGCGATGGCGTGTAAAAAATATCAAAACCAAAAATCCTGCTAAGAGTCCTCCATAAATGGCAATGCCACCATTCCAAACAGCAAAAATTTCTAGTGGATTGTCTTTATATTGCTCCCAAGAAAAGAGGACATAATAGAGACGGGCCCCAATAATGGCTAATGGAAAAGCGTAAAGAATAAAGTCGTAGACATCATCTGCTAGAATCTTCTTACGAGGAGCCTCCTTGGCAGATAGATAGACCGCTAGGACTAAGCCTAGCACGATACTAAGAGCATACCAGCGTATACTAATCGGTCCCAGTTGGAAGGCTATTGGGTCAATCATTTCTTATCACCCTCTTCCTTATTGGTTTCGATGAGTCTAGCCAAACGGCGTTCAAAGCTCTTGGTTGCATCAAAGCCCATCTGCTTCGCTCGATAGTTCATCGCAGCAGCTTCAATCACAACGGAAATATTACGCCCTGTGGTGACTGGTATGCGAACCTGTGGCAATTCAATACCTGCAATTTCAATTGTTTCACCACCATTACCCAGACGATCAAACATTTTTCCTTTTTCAAAGTTTTCCAAATAGATGGCTAGTTGGACCTGAGATGACTCTTTTACTGCACTAGCCCCGTATAGGCTCATAATATCAATAATCCCCACACCTCGTATTTCCAAAAGGTGACGAAGAATTTCAGCTGGTTCTCCCCAGAGGGTCACATCATCCTTGGCATAAACATCCACGCGGTCATCTGCAACAATCCGGTGACCACGCTTGACCAACTCCAACCCCGTTTCACTCTTACCAATACCGGAATCCCCTTGGATGAGAACTCCCATACCATAGATATCCATCAAGACACCATGCACACTGGTCCGTTTAGCAAGACGAGAATCCAAGAAAGAAGACAACTCACCAGCCAAGCGACTTGTTGCTGACTTGCTCTGGAAAATAGCAATTCTATTTTCCTTAGCTGCCTGAAACATCTCTTCTGGAATATCCAGACCACGCGCTACAATGACTACTGGCGTTTCTGGCTGAAACATTTGACGGAAAATCTGATGGCGATTGTGAGGCGTCATAGACATGACATAGGACCACTCTTTCATCCCAATCAGCTGAATCCGCTCTGGCGAATAATAATCAAAATACCCTGTCATCTCCAAACCTGGTCTGGTGATATCAGAGGTTGTAATTTCCTTGTTCAGAAGTTCCTCTGTCCCATAAACACAGGTTACCTGAACATGATTGATTAAATCTTTAACAAACGCTGTCATCCATAATCCTCGTTCTTTCTAATAATGTTATTATACCATAAGAAAGCGTTATTTTCTTTGTTTTGACACTAAAAAAAGCGATTAGTCGCTTTCTTTCCCTAGGTAACCTAAGAGTTGTTGACGCTGATTTTTGAAGACTGGTTGCTCAACTAAAAAGCTTTCTATCTCATTAGGAGCAACCCAACAATGGGCATCAGTCTCGCCTGCTTGATAAGAAAGAGCATCTTTGTCACAGGAAACTGTCACCAAGTAGGTATCAAAATGGGTTAAGTGCTTCTTTTCTGTGAAAGAAAAAAGAAAATCCATCTGCTCAGCTGCCAAGCCCGTTTCCTCTAAAAGTTCACGCTTGGCTGCATCTAGAGAGGATTCTCCTTGATGAACAGAACCACCAGCACCCAACTCATACACTCCTGGATAATGACTTTTTTGACTGGATCTTCTCATAAAGAGCCAGTGCCCATCTTCATGCTGAACCCAGATATTGACTGCTAGATGATAAAATCCTTCTGGATAAGGAAACGCAGTGCGCTCCAGCAAAACATGTGGAATCAGGTTCCGATGTTCATCATAAGCATCCCAGATTTCCATCAAAAGAAGCCACCACCGTCAATTTTTTCAGCATCCTTTCGCTTACGTGGTCCACTACCATAACGTTCTGCATCCATTTCTTCCTTAATTGGCAGAAAGATAGAGGCTGCAATGTAGAGACCTACAGGTATCATTCTTGCCCTTGTAAAAAAGAGAATAGCTAGAAAAACTCCTCGGACCAACCAGATATCCCACTTAAACTTATCAGCTAGACCTGCTAAGACACCTGTCAACAGCCGATTTCTTCTTAATCTATAAAATTCGTACATCTTTTATTCCTTTCAAGATAACGGGACTGGCTTGTGTCTGCACCTGCAGATAGACCACCTTATCTCCGCTTTTTTCACAAATATAGGGACTAGTTTGCTTTTTCCTGTTGATAACCAACTGGCCCTGACTACTTTCAAAACGACCCTTTAGGCCTTGCTCCTTAGACATAACTAGGTGAATAGGAGCTTGGCGAAGTTCCAAATGGAGGTGCTGGGTGAACGTTCGACATGGCGTCACTCGAATATCCTGTTGCTTTTTATCCGAATGGCTATGAATTGAAACATCCTCAAAGGGAAGAAAATCTAAGCGAGCGTCCGCCTGACCCAAACCTAGATCTAAAACAGACATCCAGCAGTCTGGTAAAGATACGGTGATGTAGCAAGGCAGAGTGGATGAAAAATGTAAGGATTTATTTTCCACATAAATCTGTGGCAAAACCTTATCCTGAGGCAATTGGGGATAAGAAATTCCAAAATAAATATCCGGCTCCTTACCCTTTTGAAAAATAATTTTCCCTTCGCTCAGATTGATGTTCATAGACTCTACCGCTGAAAAACGAAAATCTTGTTTCAATTTTGAGGAAGAGAAAATTTTCAGACTTGGAAGGCTAAAAGACAACCGTGTTTTTTCTTCCACAAAAAGAAAATCTGGTTCCTCCTCCAGTTCCATGAAACAGGCCTTTGCTTCTTCCTTGGTCAAGATCCCTTTTTCATACAATTCTATCAAACGTTTTTGGCGCTCATCTACCATAATCTTCACCTCTAATCATAACTAGTATATCATTTTTTTGCAAAAAGAAATCAGCCCAAGGGCTGATTTCTTTATTGAGTGATTAGTCGACCACGACACTTACCACAACGGTATTTGTGGGTATTGATTCGTCGTCTACGTTGGTAGTCTTGACCACACAGCAGGCAACGATAGCGATGACAATTTTGTACCTTCTCTACCAGTTGTGGTGTAAAACGTAAACCATCAACTTGCTGAAGCAAGGTTTTAAAGTCCTTGTCTTTATGCCGGTAGCCTTTCTTCTCGAAAAAAAGATGGTAATGGCAGAGTTCATGACGGACAATCTTGCGAAAAACAGCTAGACCATGAATGTCTAAGATTTTAGGATTAAAATCCAAATGACCATCCTTTGGGAAAAACCGACCACCCGTTGTCCGTAGGCGGGTATTCCATCTAGCCTCATGTCTAAAAACCTTACCAAAATCTTCCTTGGAAACCTGTTGGACATAGCTAGTTAGATTCACGAGGAGCCACCAAAGTCAAGTTGACCTTTTCACGTGCTGTATCCAGCTTATGCACCCAAACAGTCACTAGATCTCCGACAGAAACCACTTGACTAGGATGCTTGATAAAGTTATTGCTCATATGGGAGATGTGGATTAGCCCATCCTCGTGAATACCGATGTCCACAAAGGCACCAAAATCAACCACATTGCGGACGACTCCCTCTAGCTTCTGACCAATTTTTAGATCGTTGAAATCCAGAACATCCTGACGCAAAACAGGAGCCGCAAATTCATCCCGTAGGTCACGACCTGGCTTGAGCAGGTCCGCTAAAATATCCTTGAAGGTTTCTTGTCCTAGACCCAATTTTTCAGCCATTTCTGCTATATTGAGAGCCCGTAACCTTTCTTGAGCTTGCTCATCCAACTCAGTAATCCCCAGCAGTCGAAAGAGCTCTGTCACAGCTGCATAGGATTCTGGGTGAACACCCGTATTGTCGAGAAAATTGTCTCCGTTTGGAATCCGCAAGAAACCTGCTGCCTGTTCAAACGCTTTCTCACCGAGACGTGGGACTTGTTTCAACTGATTCCTAGTTTTAAGAGTACCGTGTTCTTCGCGGTACTTAACAATATTTTCAGAGATGGTCTTATTGAGACCTGCTATATGAGAAAGTAAAGCAGAGCTAGCAGTATTGACATTGACACCGACTTGGTTCACTACCGTATCGACGACAAAGTCCAGTCCTTCTGATAATTTCTTCTGGTTGACATCGTGTTGGTATTGACCAACACCGATTGATTTTGGATCTATTTTGACCAACTCAGCTAGTGGATCTTGGAGACGGCGTGCAATGGAAATAGCAGAACGTTTCTCAACCGTCAAATCGGGAAATTCCTGACGAGCCAATTCAGATGCAGAATAGACTGAGGCTCCACTCTCATTGACAATAACATAGCTGACTTCTGGAAAATCCTGCAAGATTTCTGCTACGAAACTTTCTGACTCCCGACTGGCTGTCCCATTACCAATGGCGATGATTTCCACTTCAAACTGACCCAATAAGTCTGCCAAGTCCTTCTTAGCTTGGATAATCTGGCTAGTGGACGCTGGTTTGACTGGGTAGATGACATGAGTGGTCAAGAGTTTTCCGGTCGCATCAACTACCGCCAACTTTGCTCCTGTCCGAAAGGCTGGATCAAATCCAAGAACTGTTTTACCTTTTAAAGGTGGTACTAGAAGGAGATTGCGTAAGTTTTCAGAAAAGAGCTTGATAGCACCATCTTCTGCCGCTTCAGTCAATTCTGTTCGCACGCGACGCTCCATGGCTGGTAAAATTTTCTTTTTTACAGCCTGAGAGATAGCTTCCTCAATGTAGCTATTTTTCTGAGGAAAACGGATAGCAAAGAAGCGTAAAATCTTGTCCAGATTATGCTCAAAGCTGATCTTAAGGACTCCCATTTTTTCTCCACGATTGAGGGCCAGAGTACGGTATCCCTGCATCTTATTGACTTTTTCTGAAAAATCATAATAGATTTGGAAAACCATTTTTTCATCTGCTGCCTGATCTTTGAGACTGGAGAGAATAGCGGAATAGTGCAAAATTTCCTGATAAGTCCAGGCTCTCAGCTTGGTATCTTCTGAGATAGCTTCTGTCAAAATATCCACTGCCCCTGCCAGACAAGCTTCTGGGCTAGTAAAGCTGTCAGAAACAAATTGTTGGGCCTCTTTTTCCAAGTCAGCTACATTTTGAAGAATGAGACGGGCCAAGGGGAAAAGGCCTGCTTCACGTGCAATCGTAGCCTTGGTTCGGCGCTTTTCCTTATAGGGAAGGTATAATTCCTCCACATCGGCCAATTTTTCCGCTTCTTCAATGGCTTTTTTGAGTTCTGGCGTCAGTTTTCCTTGCTCCTCAATCTTGGCCAATACTGCCTCCTTTCGCTCAGATAAGGCAGTCAGAGACTTATCGAGGTCAATAATTCCTTTGATGATGACCTCATCCAGATTTCCTGTCGCCTCCTTACGATATCGAGCAATAAATGGAATCGTATTGCCTTCAGCTGTGAGAGTCAAAACCGTATCAATTTGCTTTAAACTTACACCCAATTCCTGGGAAATTTTTTCATATTTTTTGTCCATAAGACCATTATAACATAAGACCCATTTGACGCTAGTAGCTACTTAAGTTAAAATAGGATAAAAATAAGGGAGATAGCTGATGGACTGGGAAAAAATGGAGACCCTGGAAAAAAAAGGCTTCAAAGGCTATATTCGGCCAAGGAGAGATGATGATTACGAGCTGGCAGAAGACTTCCAGAGAGATAAGTTTGCCAGAAGGATGCTTCAAATTATCTTTTCTCTCCTAATAGTTTCAGAATCCTATCACTTTTTCCAACTCCAGAAAGAGGAATTGTTCCGATTAGATGATTGGAGTAATGAGGCCTTATTGGAAGCTATCTATGAAGCTCTAACCAAGGACAGCTGGCCTCTTTACCTCTATCTCGAGAATCAAAATAGTCTATTGGTGCTCAATAAGAGCCAAGCCTGCCCTATCTACTCACAAAATGAAGTCTGGCTAGAAACACTAAAAGAGCAGCTAGAGACACATGGATTAGCATTTGAAATATAAAAAAGCCAGGATAATATATCCCGGCTTTTTTGACCTCCCAGTCAGGTTGTTTATTTTGTAAAGTCTATTTGTTTGGCTAGGCGTTCGATGACAAATGCTCCAACCAAGAGCGAAGCCAATTCCCCCACACCAGTTGTGAACCAGGTAAAAAAGAAAGGCAGTTGGTAGAGGACCGTTAACTCAAGAGCGATGGTAAACATGCTAAGGGCAAAGAAAATAGAAAAGTAAAAAAATGCCTTATTAAAAAGTCCACCTAAGATACGCTCATTCATGTATTTTTTAAAGAGGAAGACACCCAGTGTCACAAAGACCAGAGTAGAACCACCTCCAACAAAGACATCAATCAACTCAAAACTGTAAAAATTGGCAATCATACAGCCAATAGTCACAGCGATAATGTACTTGCGATGATAGAAAGTAAGGAAATTGAGCATCTCTGACACTCGGAATTGATAAGCCCCATAAGCAATGGTATTGAGGGGTGGGGTCATAGTCAGAGCCACATAAAGGGCTGCAACTAAAGCAATCTGGACGAGATCTAGGGCTGTCCATTTTTTCGTATTCATCATTGTTTCTCCTTTGGCGGCTATACCGCTTGTAATATGCTTGGCTAAAGGGAGGAAGTGCCAAGGGTTGCTTTCACAACGTTGCCTAGTATAGCATATTTGAAGGAGAAATGGTAGTATTTTTGACAAACAATTGAAAAAGCCTTTCATAGGCCTTTTCTTATATCGTCACGGATGGTTGCTGGTGCGTCAAATGAGTCACTTGTCCAGTAACATCAAAATAATCATGAATAAGCTGGTTCAAAGCCTCCATAGCCTCCTGGGCACGTACTTTTTGCCTAGGGTTAACAGCCTCGATGACCAAAATCGCATCCTTGGTATTCTCCGTCAACATAGTCCGTTGTGCTTCTCGCCAATTCAGATTGCGGCAAACAGCCCCTGCTTCGTCATAATAGATGATTTCTTCAGGCAGGGCAGGGGCATCCTCTTCTGCTCCCAGAGGGAAGAAGGATTCACCTCCCTTGGCCTTGCCTAAGTGCAGGTCTCCCTGAATACTGGCCACATCCTCTCCACCACAAGGTAGGGCATAAGCGAGAGAAATGCTGTTGTAGAGGTCTACTAACGGATTGATGGGACGAAATTCACGTCCTTGACTGACCCGTTTGAGTAGTGCCTCAATAGAAGAACGAGCTCCCTTTTTGGTTTTGAACTTACCGAAGGCCTCCCGCCACTCCTGAATCACTTCATTCTGCGAAAAAGCTTCATCAGGTAAAAATGCAAGAGCTTTTTTACTAGCCTGATGGAGTAGATCCTGAAAATAAGGATCCTGACTCTCATCTACCTGATTGTTCAAGCCCTTGACTGATAAGATCGAAATCTGTGCATCTGGAAATACTTCCCAGAAATTGTCATCTACAATCACCTTCATAAGTAGCTCCTTTTACATACTATTTTATCATTATTGTAATCTTATTAGCCATTTTTTTCAAGTAATAACAAAACAAGCTCGAGCGAGCTTGCTGATTTGGTTCTTTTAATGCTGTTTATTATTAGCACCTGTCTTGCGAAAGCGGGCCTTGAGGCGGTTGAAAACGGTGAATATATCTCCAGCTCGGGTGGAAAATTCTCCTACAAACATCCGTTGGACAGTCGCATTCAATACCGCACCTGTAATCAGAATACTGGCCATAAAGACAAACCAGAGCATGAGGACTAAAATCACCACCGAAGTGACAAAACGGAAGTCCATCAGACGTGCTGCATAGGAATTGACATAGATAGCAAAGAGATTGCCCACTGTTCCCATGACAACCATGACAAAAATGGCTCCAGGTACGACAAAACGAATTTTCTTAATCCGTACATTGGGTAGGAAAAAGTAGAGCATCAAAAGAGCCAAAAAGAGGGCTAAATAGATGATTGGTGTCGTCTGATTAGCTAAATCTAAGTAAATAGCCTGTTCTAAGTCCAAGAAATGCTGTAAGGTCTGCAAGACCGTTTTGCCAAAAGCAAGGACCAAAACGCTCAGGGTAATGATGAGTTGGAGACCGATTCCCAAAAAAATTCCTACTACGTGAGTGATGATAAAATCGCGGTTTTCGACCACTCCGTAAGCCTTGTTAAAAGCCTTTTGAAGAGCAGCCATGGATTTAGAGATAGCCCACAGAGTGGATACAATAGAAATCCCCAACCAAGAAGAGGAAGGCTGAGTCAGAGCAGTTGAGACTAAATTTGCAACTGTAGGATAGATTTGCTTGGGGAAAAGTTCCTCAATAACTCCTAAAACCTGACTGACATTAAATTGGAAATAGGGCAGAAGGCTGGCTAGCAACATAAGGGCTGGGAAAACAGAGACAATGATATAGTATGCAACAGCCACACTGGTAATGTCTATGTCGGCTGACATATAGAAGGAAAGAAAGGTTTTGATAAACTCTCTGAATTTAGATGATGCTTTTTTCTCTTTCATACTACTCCTTTCACACAAAGACTAGGTTTTCGTCTAAATGTTTAATACGTTCCTTCTTCGCCCTGGCTGGTCAAGATACGGGGACCATCTTTGGTGATGACAAATTGGTGTTCGTATTGGCAGGATAGACCTCCATCAATGGTCTTGTGTGCCCAACCTGTCTTCATGTCAGTATCGATTTCCCAAGTGCCTGTGTTAATCATTGGTTCGATGGTCAAGACCATCCCTTCCTTGAGACGAAGACCACGACCTGCTCGACCAAAATGTGGCACCATCGGCTCTTCATGCATAGTTGGCCCCACACCGTGCCCAACCAAATCACGGACAACTCCATAACCTCGACTCTCTGCATATTCCTGAATAGCTGCGCCAATGTCACCGATGCGATTTCCAACCTTGGCCTGTTCAATACCAATGTACAAGCATTGCTTGGTCACATCCATCAAGTCCTTGACTTCCTGAGAGACATTCCCAACTGCGTAAGCCCAGCAGGAATCTGCCAAACCACCGCTATAATCAACAGTGTATTTTTTCATGAGTTCAACATTGTTAAAATCCAGTTTGGAGACATCCAAGATAGACTTGTCCAAAGGTTCACTCAAGACCATATCCACCTTGAGTAAGTCGCCTTCTTTCAACTTATAGTGACGTGGAAAAGCATGAGCCACTTCGTCATTGATTCCACAACAAGTTGCGTAAGGATAGTCCATCATATGCCCATCCACGCCTATTTGAAGAGGTAAGACATTTGCCTCCTTGCAACGTTTGCGGACATATTCTTCTACATCCCATAGATCTAATCCTGGTTTAATCAAATCGCGCAAGCCAATATGAATGCTGGCTAGGAAATCCCCTGCTCGGTCCATAGCTTCAATTTCTCTTTGTGATTTAATGGTAATCATCTTTTCTTTTTATCTCTTTCTAATGCTACTAAGTGTTTTTTGGTGAGGTGATAATGTTTATATTCTCTCATTTTGTGGGTGTACCGATCACTTCCTCTGTACTGTCTAAGCAGCGTAAAGCCAGCTTTTTCAGCCACTTTTTGACTGGCAATATTTTCTAAATGAGCAATAATACTAATATCTGTCAAACCCAGCTCATAGAGGGCTAGGAAACTAATGTTTTGGACTGCTTCTGTTGCAAATCCCATTCCCCAGTAATCACTATGGATGAAATAGCCCAATTCTGCCTGTTTGGTTTGCTCATGTAATTTTTCAAAAGAAATAGCTCCAATCAATCGCTGGTTTCCCTTATTCACAATAGCCCACTTACCCAGCGGAGCTTTCATAAACATTTCCACCATCAAATCCATCGCTTCTTTTTTACTGGCTTTTACAGGAAAAATAAATTCCAGATTGTTGGGATTAGATACTACTTGGTAAAAATCCTCGCTATCTGTAGCTATAAAGGGGCGTAAGAATAAGCGTTCCGTTTCCAGACTGGCATAGGCAGCCAATTTTGTCCATATCATCATAGACTTCCTTTATGAAAAAAAGAGTGAGGATGCCAAAATTTCGGTATCTTCTCACTCAGGATAGAATGGTTTAGTCTTCAATCAACTGAATATCAGCACCCAAGTCCGTCAATTTTTCAATGATATTCGAATAGCCTCGCAGGATAAACTCAACATTGGTGATTTCAGTTTGACCTTGGGCCATCAGACCTGCAATAATCATCGCAGCTCCAGCTCGTAAGTCCGTAGCCTTCACTTGCGCACCAATCAGTTCATTAGGACCCTGATAGGTGATATAATTGCTTCGAGTGGCAATTTGAGCACCCATTTTCGCTAGTTCTGCTACATGTCCGACCCGCTTCTCATAAATGGTATCAATGATGCGGCCGTTTCCTGTAGTTTTCAGTAAAAGAGGAGTCAAAGGTTGTTGCAAATCCGTTGCCACTCCGGGATAAGGAGACGTTTTAATAGATACAGCCTTGAGCTGTTCTTGTTTTTCAACAAAAACGCTATCTTCTGAGACTGTCATCCGAACGCCCATCTCTTCTAGCTTGGCAATATAGGACTCTAAGTGCTCGTAAAGGACATTGTCAATTTGAATTCCCTGACCAACTGCTGCCGCTAGAGCGATATAGGTACCTGCCTCAATCCGGTCTGGGATGACTTGATGGCGTGTGCCATGCAACTTGTCCACTCCCTCGATGATAATGACATCTGTACCAGCACCCCGAACACGTGCCCCCATGTTATTGAGTAGAGTCGCTACATCAATGATTTCTGGTTCACGAGCCGCATTTTCAATAACAGTCCGACCATGAGCCTTGACAGCCGCCAACATGGTATTGATGGTCGCCCCAACACTGACAGTGTCCATAAAAATATGAGCTCCATGTAGATGCTTATCACCTGCTACCAAATGCATGTTCGAGCCTTCATAGGTCATACTCGCACCCATAGCCTCAAAAGCCTTCAGGTGCAAGTCAATGGGACGTGGCCCTAAATCACAGCCACCTGGCAAACCAACGATGGCCTGACCAAAACGACCTAACAAGGAACCATAAAAATAATAAGAGGCCCGTAGGCTATTAATCTTTCCAAAAGGCATTGGCATGTCCTGGACGCCGCGCGGATCAATCTCCAAACATTCTCCATCGCGCCGGACACTTGCACCCATAGTTTCCATGATATCAATCAAGCTATCAACGTCTGAAATAGCCGGAACTCCATCCAAGGTCACAATCCCGTCTGCCAAAATAATGGCTGGAATCAGGGCTACAACTGAGTTCTTAGCCCCACTAACCGTCACTTTCCCCGTTAACGGTCGCCCACCATTTATGATGATTTTTCTCATACAAATCAATCTCTTTTCTCATTTTCGCCAAAAAGGCATACGATTTATTGTATCACAATGGCTGAAAAATTGCTAGTAGAGTTATTTAAATAAGCCACATAGCCTCTTCCAAGATGGGGCTGCAGAAGAAAGAATGAAAACACGCTTACTGACCTGTTCAAGCGCGTTTTTTGTTTATTCTCTTCCCTTGTATTGTAGACATTTTTCCTTAAATTGATTATCCAATTGTGCAATATCCTGGAGGATGTCTGCAAGCGAGATGAAATCCTCCCGCAAGCTAGCCAAATGTGCCTGCCCGAACAGGTCAGCCATCTTTTCTTTCAAGACTGCTCTTTCAAGATCGTGTTTTCGGAGGAAGTGACTCAGATAATTGCTTCTTGCAGATGCTAATCTGAATGAAAAAAAGTCATGCAGTTGCTTTTGTTGCGAATTAAGACCATGGCTTCGAATAGAGTCTGCATAGGCTTGTATCACATTGCTTTGACTAGATTCGTAGCGCTTTTTCATGGTTAGAGAGAGTTTATGGTATATCTCCGCTGGACTTGGAGCTTCCACTCGCCGCAAATTCCCCCACATGGAAAAGGAACCTCTCTTATAAGCGATTGATTCTGCCTGCCAGGCGGGCAAGAAATCAGTAAAATTCATCTGCATGCAGGGATAGCCAGCTGGATCATGGAGACAGAGTTCATCCCCTATCAAATCATAGATGGTGACAAAATGATCTACCCCTTTTAGATATCCATGATTGGGGTTGTAGGTCAGATGCCCCATATCCAGAGGACCGACAATGACGGGACCGTTTTTCAATAAAGAAGCCAAGTTTTCTTTTATGTTGACGACATCCATTTCATCAGAAGGTCTCAAGTAATACTCGTCATATTCAAATCCCAGCATTTGTAAACAGTTGCTAATCGAAATATCTGGTTCACCATTGTCAAAGAAAACAAGGGGATGCCTTGGGTCATCGTTTAGAAAGTTTGCCCCGTTTCCCATAGCCATTAAGGCTTCCAAATAGGGAGGTTGGAAATCATAGCCATAGGCATGCAGGACCATGGCCGCCGAATGTGTATAGCAGAGGGGAATATCCCCGTAGTAAAGCTGCATGTGCATCGCTCCTTCCTTTATTTGACAATGGGAATCCAAAGCTCCATTTCGTAGTCAGGGCTATCCATATCTCCTTCTGCATAGACTTCAAAGTCTGGAGCTCCAGAATGGCGATAGCCTGTTTCAGGGAAAAACACTTCCAAAACATACTTCCAAGCTTGATGGATGGAGCCTGGAATGGGTCCTTTAACTGGGATGATGGCATAATCTGCTGCCTCAATTTCCAAGATAGTCAGGCCCAATGCCTTGGCTTTTCTCTGATCGGTCACATCATAGCCAGCCATGTAATTGATGATTTCTCCTTCTTTAACATCTGAGCAGACACCATAAGATTGGCCATTTCCAAGACTCGCCAGCGTTTCAAAAGACTGTTTTTCAAAAAGCTGATTCCAAGCAGAGGGACACAGGCTATTGTCGATAGCTTCTAGCAAGACGCCAGCCACAGCAAAGGCCGGTTTTTGTGCAATTTTGATATCCATATTTTTTCCTCCTGTTATTTTCAAGGATAGTTGCAGGGGCGGAAAAACCTTATAGGCACTTCCGCTCCTAACCTGAGAAGGTGTCACCCCATGAAACTTTTTGAAGGCCGCACTAAAGGCATCAGCCGAATCATAGCCGTATGTTAGAGCGATGTCAATAATCTTGGCAGAGGTTTGGGTCAAATCATGGACAGCTCGCGAAAGCCTGCGATTTCTCAGGTATTCTGCCAAGGTCATATCCGCCAAAATGGAGAAAAGCCTACTGAACATGGCATAGGGATAGCCAGACAGCTGCTGGATTTTCTTCGGATCTATGTCCGAATCCAGAGTTGTCTCCAAATATTTCATGGTTTGATTAAAATGATGCATCATCTTCTTCACCTCTCATAGACAGTATAACAGAAATCACATTGGCCTGCCCCAGAATTTTTGAACAAAGAAAATGGGGTTCTGATTGTAAAAAAACACCGTCCCAACAATGCTGGAACGATGTCCTGACGATCTTATTTGGTCGCTTCCTTCAAGGCCTCTACCTTATCCAATTTTTCCCATGGTAGGTCGATATCCATCCGCCCCATATGTCCATAGGCTGCTGTTTGGCGATAGATTGGGCGCTTGAGGTCTAACATTTGGATGATACCGGCCGGCCGTAAATCAAAGATTTGACGAACTGCTGCTTCAATCTTGCTTTCCGCAATGGTATTTGTTCCAAAGGTATCCACACGAACCGAAACTGGCTGGGCAACACCGATAGCATAAGCCAACTGTACCTCTACCTTGCTAGCCAGACCAGCTGCAACAATGTTTTTGGCGATATAGCGAGCCGCATAAGATGCGGAGCGGTCTACCTTGGTCGCATCCTTTCCTGAAAAGGCACCGCCACCATGACGGGCATAGCCACCATAAGTATCCACGATAATCTTACGACCTGTCAGACCGGAATCCCCTTGCGGACCACCGATGACAAAGCGACCGGTCGGATTGATGAAATACTTGGTTTTTTCATCCAGATATTCAGACGGAATGACTGTCTTGATAACTTTTTCAATCACATCTTGATGAATTTGCTCATTGGTCACATCTGGGTCATGTTGGGTTGAAATGACAACTGTATCCACTCGAGATGGTCTTCCATTCTCATCGTACTCGACAGTCACCTGTGACTTGGCATCTGGACGTAAGTAGGAAATGGCGCCAGATTTGCGCAAATCAGCTAATTTTTTGACCAATTTGTGAGAAAGTGAGATGGGCAAAGGCATGAGTTCAGGAGTCTCATCCACCGCAAAACCAAACATGAGACCTTGGTCTCCTGCTCCAATCAAATCCAGCGGATCTTGGCTGGCATCCTCACGCGCTTCTAGGGCCTCATTGACTCCCTGAGCAATATCTGGCGACTGCTCGACAAGTGATGGATGGACCCCAACAGATTCTGCCGCAAAACCATATTCGCCCTTTGTATAGCCAATCTCTGCAATGGTATCACGCACCACACGGTTGATGTCCACATAAGCTGTGGTTGAAATTTCTCCAAAAACATGGACGCTTCCAGTGTAAACAGCCGTTTCAGCTGCTACATGGGCATCTGGGTCCTGAGCCAAAATGGCATCCAAAATCGCATCGGAAATCTGGTCCGCAATCTTATCCGGATGCCCCTCCGAAACCGACTCAGACGTGAAAAGTTTACGTTCTGACATAAAAAATGTCCCCCTTAAAATAAATTGTTACCAAGGTTACAAAGCACCGACTAAAAGGAGGGGATTTGCGAGATAGTGAAGATATCGAGCAAAGCTTTTCTAGGATTTGCGAGATAGTGAAGATATCGAGCAAAGCTTTTCTAGGATTTGCGAGATAGTGAAGATACCAAGCAAAGCTTTTCTAGGATTTGCGAGATACCACAGATAGCTTTTGGAATAAAGCTATCCACTCTCCCTCTTTCAGTCGCCTTTTCGGGACTCAATAACTTCTCTATTGTACCACAACTTGGTAAAAACTACAGTGAAAATCAAAAATGATATGTCACAACATTCACAATCCTCACTATGACCCATATTCTCATAAAATGATATAATAAGAAAAAGGAGAAATTGCAATGAAAAAAACTATCGTATCTAGTTATTTCGTCCTAGCACTGGCTACTATGAGTGCGTGTGCTACCTCACCTGTTACAAAAGAAATAGATGTAGCAGAAAATACTGCAGCCTACTCTAAAACCTATCGCAAACAAACACTGGATGGCAGTTTGGCATCTTCTGACGAACTTGTCGTTGATGATACTAAAAGAAAAGAAGCATACGATCAGCTTCAGGAATACAAGGCAGGAATAAAAGAGAAAGCTATCCTAAATGCCCTTTCTATCGTGGATGAATTTTATATTTCAAACAACACCCTGCAAGCAACCCGAAAAGCCTATGGTGTTACCTCAGAGAACGATGTTTATGAAAAACTATTTTCTTTCTTCATAAAGGACAGGAAGGCTGATTTAAATTATAAAATGCCCTACAAAGGCACCACTTATAAGCTATCGGAAGTTGGACCAAAAGCGTTAAAAGTCAATATCAACTCACTCCAAGAGTCTGCAGCGTACGAGGTTGTTTTTTCAAAACTTGAAGACAACAAAGTCTACCTTCACCTGCGAGTTCCAATTGTCGACAGTTATCAATATTACGTTCAAGCAACTTATCGCGACAATTATGAAGAGTTTTTCTACCCGTTGGAAATGGAGTTAACTGCTGCACAAGGGAAAGACGATATCAACAAAAACTTACTCGTTTTGTATACCTATTATCTTGAAGCAGTTGGAGGGGAAGAGGGCTCTGTTGATTTAGCAGGTATGACTTGGGGAGAATTACGTGACATCTACCTTGTGTTAGATGTCAACAAAGACCAGTCAATCTCTATTTCTGACGAAATGTTGGGCGCAGTCAGCCAAGTAGATGCAAGCTCCGTCAATAAAAAATGGGAAAGCACCTTCCAAAAATGGGAAGCAGAAAATTGATAGACACAAAAATAAAGGCAGTTTGGTTGAGCTGCCTTTTTCTTTATTTTTAAATAAACTCCGCATCCAAAATGGCTTGTTTGACATTTGCAAGAGGGAGATGAACCAGCTCACATTCCTTTTCCTTATAAAGGTATTGGGCATAGTCATCCATGCGGTAAGGGGTAATGTAGACCACGCGCTTGCAACCTACCTGAAGCAGTTGCTTAGAGCAGTTGAGGCAGGGAAAATGGGTTACATAGGCTGTAAAACCTTTAGGAATACCCCGCTCAGCACCCTGTAAAATAGCATTGACTTCGGCATGAATCGTTCGCACACAGTGGCCATCCACCATCAAACATTCTTGGTCAAGACAGTGCTCCGTTCCAGATACTGAACCATTATAGCCTGTTGCGATAACCTTATTGTCTTTCACTAAAACCACTCCAACCTTGGCCCGCTTACAGGTGGCTCGATTGGCGATGAGCAGGGCTTGAGCTGCAAAATATTCATCCCAGGCTAAACGATTTGTTGACATACTCCACCTCACAATCCTTTTTGACTATTATACAATTTCTGAGACTATAAACAAAGAGAAATCTATATTTTCTCTTATAAAATACAAGTTTTCGGCACATTTTCTTTCTTTTTAGCTCAGCTTTCATTATAATAGAAAGAGAAATCAAAAGTTAGGAAACAATATGAAATTAGATGATTTAAAGCAAAGCAATCGTGTGGAGGACCGTCGTGGTCAGTCTGGTCCTTCCTTTGGCCGTGGCCCTTCAGGTGGCAATGGTATGAATGGACTCTTACTCCAACTCCTATTTTCTAGGGGGAAAGGTAAGTGGTTTATCATTGCCATATTAATTTTTAGCTTCTTTGTAGGCGGTGGTCATTTGGGTGACTTGATAGGATTAAACAGTCCCCAGACAAACTATGAAAAAAATTATACCCCATCAACTGTTTCTGACGAAGATGCCATCTTCATCAGCAAGGTTTTTGCTTCAACAGAAGAATTTTGGACACAGGAATTCAAAAAAGAAGGCCTCCGATACAATCCGCCTACTCTGGTCATCTATGACCATCAGACACAGACAGGTGGTTGTGGAGTTGGTTCTGCTAGTGCTGGCCCCTTTTATTGCCCAGCAGATAGCAAGGTTTACATCGATTTAACCTTCTATCAGGAATTATCCACCAAATACAAGGCAGCTGGAGATTTTGCCATGGCTTATGTTATCGCCCACGAAGTCGGCCATCATGTCCAAAATGAACTTGGAACGATGAAAGCCTACCAGCAAAAACGCCAAGGTCTATCTGATAAAGCAGCCAACGCCCTCAATGTTCGCTTAGAATTGCAAGCTGACTACTATGCCGGTGCCTGGGCCAATTATGTCGAAGGGCAAGGATTGCTAGAAGTTGGAGATATTGAAGAGGCTATGAATGCCGCCCACGCTGTTGGCGATGATACCCTACAAGAAGCGGCCTATGGTACAACTGTTCCGGATAGCTTTACTCATGGAACTTCCGAGCAACGGCAAAAATGGTTTATGCGTGGTTTCCAATATGGCGATCTTCGACATAGTGATACTTTTTCGGGAAATATTTAGGTATAGACATGAAAGAAAAAATTTATCATCCTCAACTTGAGCACAGTGCAAAAAACATGGGTTCAGGTGGTCTGGAAGTCTTATCTACGCCAGCCCTCGTAGCCTTTATGGAAAACCTAGCCTATGAAGTGCTACAAGAAAATCTACCTAAAGGACAAAGCTCCGTGGGTACTCAGATAAATATTGAGCACCTAGTTGCTTCCCCAATCCATCAAACTATTCGTATTCAAATCAATGAATGGAAAAAAGATGGGCGCAAGCACATGTTTACTCTACAAGCCTATGCCAATCAAACACTCTTGGCTACTGCCCAACATACCCGCTACATCGTAGATGTCGAACGTTTTCTAGGAAAACTAAGCTAATTCAAACACCGCCCTAGGATACTTCTAGGGCGGTGTATTTATATATTGCTTACTCTACCATTTCCGATTGCAAATAAACATCTACCATCTTCTCCGTAGCAACAACCGAGTCAATATGGGTACGCTCATAAGAATGGCTGGATTCAATACCAGCTCCCAGTAGAGCATGGCGGACATCAGCGCCGGCCCGCATTGCAGCAGAAGCATCCGAACCATAATAAGGATAAATGTCCAACTTATAAGGGATAGACTCTTTTTCCGCTAAGGCAACTAAGTGCTGGCGGAGTTCATAATGATAGGGTCCTGAGCCATCCTTGACACAGATGGAAACGGTGTATTCGTCTGTTTGTTGGTCATCCCCCATTGCCCCCATATCCACAGCTAGGTATTCGACAACTTGGTCCGGAATGCTAGAATTAGCCCCATAACCAATTTCTTCATTGTTTGAAAAATAAAAGTGGGTAGTGTAAGGCAGCTCGATGCCTTCTTTCTTGTAGGTTTTGAGCAGGTGGATGAGGATGGCGGCCGATACCTTGTCATCCAAGTGGCGGCTCTTGATAAAGCCTGAATCTGTCACGATTGTCCGTGGATCAAAAGAGATAAAATCTCCTACTTCGATGCCTAAAGCCTTCGTTTCTTCTGCTGTTTTTACCTTCTCATCCAGACGAATTTCCATATTAGTTTGATTGCGCTCAGCCGTGCTAGCATCCTTATAAACATGAACTGAAGTCTGGTGCATCAGGATAGTACCTGTATAGGTTTTTCCATTTTTAGCTACATGAATCAAGCAATTTTCTCCTTCGATTGAAGGATAACCAAAGCCACCCACCAAGTCCATTTTAATACGACCATCTGGTTTGATGGCTCGAACCATGGCACCCAGAGTATCCAAATGAGCTGTTACCATACGATGCTCTTTTTCATTTTTTCCTGGGACAGACACCAAAATTCCACCCTTTGGAGTCTTGGTAGCCTGATAACCAAAACTCTCCACCTCAGTCTGAATATAATCCATAATGGCAGTGGTAAAGCCAGTTGGCGATGGTGTGTTGGTTAATTTTACGATATAATCAAGTGTTTTCATCTCTTCTCCTTTGCTGTTACTAGTCAATTCCTATTCTACCATTTTCAAGAGGAATTTTGCTATAATAGACCTATGAAAACCTACGAAAAAATCTACTACACCCTTTTGGCAAAAAAGGACTATGTGAGCGGAGAGGACTTAGCCCAGCAGCTCCATGTGTCTAGGACTTCTATCTGGAAGGGAATACAAACTTTAGAGAAAAAAGGACTCACCATCGAATCTGTCAGACACCATGGTTACAAACTTCTCAAAGGCGACCTTTTGGTGCCCAGTCAACTCAGTCAAGACTTGGGGATTCCAGTCTTTTTTCACGAAGAAAGCCAATCTACCCAAACGGATGCCAAGATGGGGATTGACCACAATCATCCTACCCCTGCCCTCTACTTAGCCCCCCATCAAGAAGCTGCTAAAGGGCGCTATGGCAGACCCTTCTACGCAGCTAAAACTGGTGGGATATATATGAGCCTACACCTCGCTCCCGACGTTCCTTTAACAGCCTTCAAACCATACACTATCTTGGTGGCTGCTGCCATTATCAAAACCATACAAGAATTGACACAATTCCCCGTTCAAATCAAATGGGTCAATGATATCTACCTTAATGGCAAAAAAATCGCTGGTGTTCTAACAGAAGCTATCTCTTCTATGGAAGCCCAAACAGTGACTGATGTCATCATCGGAGTGGGGATCAACTTTCACCTACCAGCTTTCCCTGTAGAATTAGCTCAAAAGGCAGGAAATCTATTTGTAGAAAATCCTAGTATTACACGCCAAGAATTGATTTTAGCGATTTGGAAAAATTTCTTTGATACAGACGAAGAAGAGTTAATGACTATTTACAAAAAAAACTCACTCGTTTTGGGGAAACAAGTGAGCTTTGTGCGACAAGAAAAAACATACCAAGGTCTCGCCACACATGTGACCGATGCTGGACATCTGGTGGTACGCCTCGCAGATGGACAGGAAAAAATCCTCTCCAGTGGCGAAATTAGTCTTTCTTCTTGGTGAGGGTTTCCACCACGCGAATAAAGCGACTGACCCGATAGGTAAAATAAAGATTGCGGACCACTATCATTCCATAGAGGGTGGCCCAAAAATAGGAACCGGCTAGGATAGCCTCATTCATCCAGTAGGTGGATAGGGCAGTGACCACAGCCAGAAATAAAAACTCTGCTATTCTCATAGTTCTAGTATACCAAAAAATCAGCTCAAAGGCTGATTTTTGCTTTATCTAATCTTCCAAAATAGTGATTTCATCAACTAGGAATTGAAATTCTGCTGGTAGATCATTGGCTGGTTCTTCCGGTATGACTTCCTCTTTGCGTCCACGAGCCTTAGCAGAAAATTCCGCTCGGATATGTACCCACTGGTCCTGGGAAATGGCTAAGATTTGCGGTGAGAAGCCAGCAGCTTGACTGAGGATATTGCCAAACATGATATTGAGATTGTCTCTCTTCATGGTTTGTTCAGCATTGAATTCTGAGTCAAAGGCTAGGATAGCATGATTTTCATTAGCCGCAACAGGCTGGGAGCCATTAAGCAGGGCCTTATCAGCACCAGACAGGCTTTCAATAACTTCACCCCAGGCATTTTGTAAGCGGGTTAGATTTTCCCTAGCCTGATTTGGATTTTCCATAGCCTCTTGGAGAATGGCGTGAATCCGATTGGTATCTAAGCGATATTTTTTTGGTTGTTGGGGCTTTTGCGCAATCGGCTTGGTAGTCAAAACCTTGGTAGAGCTATTAGCCACTTGGTCTTGCAATTGGGCTAGCTGGCTCTTAAGTTGGGCGATTTCTGCTAATAAGTTTGCTGGTACATGAGGTTCTTGACCTCTAGCTTCTGGAACATCTGCCAAACGAATGGTCATCATTTCTGCATAGATTTTTGGTTGCGGACTGGACTTGATTTCCTGAAGGCCTGTGGTCACCCGATCAATCATGGCAAAGATTTGCTCTCTAGAAAAGGCGAGATTTTCCTCAAATGCAGGACTAGCATGAGTGTTCTCCCCACCTGTCTGCACGATGAGTAGATCCCGCAGGTAATAAAGCAAGTCTGTGGCAAAACGATTCATACTCTTGCCATTGTCAAAGATGATTTGGAGTTGGTTGAGAGCCTGTGGTATATTTCTCTCGCGAATAGAAGTTACGTACTCATCTAGCGCGCGCAAGCTGATAGAACCAGTAATTTCTTCAGCTATTTCCAGGGTCAGCTGGTTTTCCACTGTCAAACTGAGAGCCTGATCCAAAATAGATAGGGCATCCCGCATCCCACCTTCTGCTCGTCTAGCAATCATACTAATAGCTTGAGGATTATAACTGACACCTTCCTTGTCCAAAATAGCTACCAGATGACGCTCGATGTCTTGAACCTTAATGGACTTAAATTCAAAGCGCTGAACCCTAGACAAAATGGTAGCTGGAATCTTGTGCAGTTCGGTTGTTGCTAGGATAAAAACCACATTTTCTGTTGGTTCCTCTAAGGTTTTCAGCAAGGCATTGAAAGCTCCCATGGAAAGCATGTGAACCTCGTCGATGATATATACTTTGTAGGTGACTAGGCTAGGCGCATAAGTTGACTTATCCCGAATATCACGAATTTCATCAACTCCATTATTGGATGCGGCATCAATTTCAATCACATCTTCCAGACTTCCTTCCGTAATGGCTTGGCAAACATAGCAGTCATTACAAGGCTCTCCTTTAACTTGATTGGGGCAGTTCATGGCCTTAGCAAAAATCTTTGCCGCAGACGTTTTTCCTGTTCCTCGAGGACCAGAAAACAAATAGGCATGGCTGATTTTACCTTGCTCAATAGCCTGACGAAGGGTCGTTGCGACCACCTCTTGACCTACCATTTCCTCAAAGGTCTGGCTGCGGTATTTGCGATACAAAGCTTGGTACATTAGTTTTTCTCTCCAAACATAGCAAAGTTCCAGTCAGTTTTTTCAACCAAAATTGCTACAAATTTTTCTAGATATTCTTGATCAACAGCATCGTAATCGGCCTTCAAACGAGAATCCAAGTCTAAAACACCCAGAAGCTGACCATCCTTCATCATAGGTACTACGATTTCAGACATGGCTGCCGAGTCACAAGAAATATAATTTTCGTGAGTGGTCACATCGTCTACGATAATGGTCTGTTGGGTCTGAGCAGATTCTCCACAAACACCTTTTCCAAGAGCTATATGAACGCAGGAAACGCCACCCTGAAAAGGTCCCAAAATCAATTCGTTTCCATCAAAAAGATAAAAACCTGTAAAGACAGAATGAGGCAGGGCTTGATTTAGTAAGGCCGAGGCATTGGATAAATTGGCCAGAGCATTGCGTTCACCCTCCAAAAGTGCCTCGACTTGGGCAATCAGTAGTTGGTAATTGGATAATTTTTCTGAAGCTATCATAAGAACCATTATAGCATAAATCAAGCCAGTAAAAAACCGAAAGATACGTGATCTTTCAGCTCCATTTTATTCTTGCCAATAAGCTGGACGATTTCTCTCATATTGTGCAATTAAGTCCTCGTATTGTAGCGTAATACCAATGTCATCCAAGCCATTGATGAGCTTGTGCTTCCATTCTTGGTCTATATCAAAACCAAAATTCCCAATTGGAGTTAGGATTTTCTGATTGGGCAAATCAACTGTGACTTCATCAGTTGGCTCCAGCTGGGCAAGTTTCTCACGAACTTCTCGTGGCTGAACAATGGGCAACATGCCGTTATTGAGTTCGTTGTTGTAGTGAATATCACCAAAAGAACCAGCGATGACCACCTTAAAACCATAATCTGCAAGAGCCCAGGCAGCATGCTCACGTGAAGACCCCGCTCCGAAATTATCTCCAGTAATCAGGATGGTGGCCCCACGATACTCTTCTTTGTTGAAGATAAAGTCAGGATTCTCCGTATAAAGATGATCCGAGTAGCGCCAGGCGTACATGAGATATTTACCAAAACCATTTTTATCAATAAGTTTCAAAAATTGCTTTGGCAAAATCTGGTCGGTATCAATATTATCATTCATGAGAGGAACAGTGGTTCCACTATAAACTGTGAATTTTTCCATACTACCTCACATCCCTTCTAGCACTTTCCTAACATCCACAAAGCGACCATGGATGGCTGCAACTGCGGCCATGGCAGGACTGCAAAGGTGAGTCTTAGCTCCGAAACCTTGGCGATCCTCGAAGTTTCGATTACTCGTAGAGGCACAGTGGAGACCTTCTGGTACCTTATCCGGATTCATCCCCAAGCACATCGAACAACCAGGGTCACGCCATTCAAATCCTGCTTCCATAAAAATTTTATCTAAGCCCAGTTTTTCGGCCGCTCTTTTTACTGGTCGTGAACCAGGTACCACGATAGCTGTCAGGTTTGCTGCAATTTTTTTTCCTTCTACAAACTGAGCAGCTAACTTCAAATCACTGAGACGAGCATTGGTACAAGAACCGATAAAAACATAACCCAATTCAATATCTGCTGGTGTCTGACCAGGATGCAATCCCATATAAGCGTATGCTCGTTCATCATTTATATCCTGGATCGCTGGAAAGACTTGATCAAAGGATACACCCATCGAAGGATTGGTTCCCCAAGTTACCATAGGTGCTAAATCGGAGACATCCATCGTGATTTCCTTATCATACACAGCATCCTCATCCGAGACCAAGGTCTTCCAGTCACTGACCGCATCTTCAAAATTTTTAGGCACGCATGTCTTATCCCTCAAATAATCATAAGTGATCTGGTCTGGATTCATGATGCCAATTTTTGAGCCAAATTCGATAGACATATTGCAAATAGTCATACGCTCTTCCATGCTCAGTGTATCGACTGCTTCACCTACAAACTCAGCTGCATAGCCTACTCCCAGAGCCACTCCATGTCGGGCGATGAGAGCAAGTATATAATCCTTGGCATAGACACCCTTTGGAGGACTCCCAACAAAGCGAATCAAGAGTTTCTTGGGCTTGACCTGCCAGATAGTCTGCGTGGCGAAAACATGTTCCACCTCAGAGGTTCCGATACCAAAAGCTAAGGCACCAAACGCTCCGTGAGTCGCCGTATGACTATCACCACAAACAATCAACTTCCCAGGCTGAGTGCGACCTGTTTCTGGGCCTATCATGTGAACAATACCCTGATTTTCTGAACCGTGAGCAGCATGGTCAATACCAAAATCAATCAGATTTTCTGCTAATTTGTCCATCTGAGCCTTGGAAATAGCATCTCGGATATCAAAAATATTGACTGTTGGAACGTTGTGATCGAAAGTCCCATAGGTCAAATCGGGCCTGCGAACCTTTCGTTGATTGTCCTTGAGTCCTTGAAAAGCCTGTGGACTGGTCACCTCATGGATATAATGTTGATCTACATACATGAGCTGAGGTTGACCTTCTACACCTGTTACCAGATGGCGTTCCCATAGTTTATCTACAATTGATTTTCCAGCCATCCTCTACCTCCAAATCATGTAAAAAATCCCCAAGAGAAATACTACACCAACCAGCCAAGCTAACTTGAAATACCACTTACGGGTCTTGTGGTGGAAAAAATAACCAGCACTTAAGGCTCCCAGACCCCCAAGAGCCAGAGACATTCCTAATAAAATCTTTTCGGGAATTCGGTACTGACCTTTCTGTGCCTTGCCTTTGTCCAAACCATAAACTAAGAAAACAAAAAAATTCCAAATAAAAATCACAAAACTCAGTGCTTGCTGTCTTGTCATAACTGTTTCATAATGGCTTCTGTCATTTCTTGTGTGGAAGCCTTTCCTCCTAAATCTGCTGTTAAAATTCCTTTTTTAAAGGCCTTATCTACTGCCTTCTCAATACGATTTGCAGCCTCATATTCACCAAAAGATTCCCGCAACATCATCGCCACCGAAAGAATCATACTGACAGGATTAGCAATCCCCTTGCCTGCTATATCCGGTGCAGACCCATGAATCGGCTCATAAAGGCTAGGCCCATCCGATGAATGAGAGACTGAGGGCATCACACCGAGAGTACCTGGTAAAACACTAGCCTCATCAGACAAGATGTCACCAAAAAGATTTTCTGTCACGAGAACATCAAAGTGAGCCGGTCTTGTAATCATGAGCATGGCTGCACTATCTACTAGCTGATGTTCTAGGGTCACATCTGGATAATCCTTGGCTACTTGATCTGCCACCTTGCGCCAAAGTTTAGAAGTCGCCAGAACATTTTGTTTGTCGATACTAGTCACCAACTTACGTCGATCTCTAGCAATCTCAAAGGCCCGACGCAAAATACGTTCAATCTCTTCTGCAGAATAGTCATTGATATCCTGTGCCTTTCTGTCTTCCAGAATATGGTCTCCAAAATAGATACCTCCTGTCAATTCCCGCACCATAACAAAGTCCACTCCGGCAATTCGTTCTGCCTTGAGAGGAGACAAATGGGCTAGACTTTCAAAAATTTTGACTGGACGAATATTGGCATAGAGCTTGAGCTCTTTTCGGATAGCTAGCAAACCTTGCTCCGGCCGAACTGGTGCCTGATCGTACTGAGGTCCCCCAATCGCAGCAAGCAAAATAGCATCAGCCGACTTGGCTGCCGCTAAAGTATCTGTTGGCAAGGGATGACCGACCGCATCAATTCCAGCACCACCAAATGCCTTTTCCTTAACTTGATAATCAAAACCAATCTTTTTAGCAATAGTTGCTAAAACCTGCAAGCCCGCACTCATTATTTCTGGACCAATCCCATCTCCAGCTAGGGCTACAATTATTTTTGTCATTTCACATTACTTTCTTGATTTATCTTTTACGACAGACGGGCTAGTTGCCCTTCATTTTCCTTTTGCACCATGATATTGGCATTGATGTAGGCAATAGCTGCAGCCTTCAACACATCAAAATCTATACCACTTGCATTGAAAATAGTATCTGTATCCACATTTTCAACCGATACATGCACAACAGCCTGAGCATCAATCCCTTCCGTCACCGCATCGATGCTAAAGGTATCCAAACGAACTGTTTGGTTGAAGAATTTATCAAT
Source organism: Streptococcus minor DSM 17118 (assembly GCF_000377005.1). Lineage (GTDB taxonomy): Bacteria > Bacillota > Bacilli > Lactobacillales > Streptococcaceae > Streptococcus > Streptococcus minor. The sequence continues at coordinate 140,643 of NZ_AQYB01000032.1, read as the reverse complement.
AGCATTGAAAATCGCTTCAACGGAACCCTGACCATCTGCCAACAAATCAACTGTCTCAGCCTCTTGGTTCATCATGATGACCGTAGCAGTAATAGTCTCATCTATATTGGAAGATAGTTTGAGATCACTAAAATGGAATCCTTCCACATTTTCAACCGTGGTCCCTGCTACCAAGGCACGGATATCAGCATCGGTAATTTCATGCTTTTTATCTGCCAGATTTTTAAACTTGGCAAATAGAACCATCAGCTCTGCTTCATCAAAATCCAGCTGCAATTCCTTGAGTTTCTCAACAAAGGCATGGCGTCCAGAGAGCTTGCCAAGAGGGAGCGAATTGGATTGGACACCCACCAACTCAGGGGTAATAATCTCATAGGTTAGAGGGTTTTTGAGGACGCCATCCTGATGAATTCCAGATTCGTGAGAGAAGGCATTTGCACCCACCACAGCCTTATTTTTTGGAATGGGCAAGCCGGAAAAACGTGAGACCATTTCTGAGGTATTGACTGTTTCCTTGAGGACGATGGGGCTCTCCACTTGATAGTAGTCCTCTCGAATATTGAGGGCTACCGCTACTTCTTCCAACGCGGCATTTCCTGCCCGCTCACCAATACCATTGATGGTTCCTTCAACGCGACCAGCTCCGTTTTTAATAGCAGAAAGTGTATTGGCCACAGCCATTCCTAAGTCATTGTGACAATGCGGACTGTAGCGAATATCGCGGTTTGTTTGAACATTTTCGATGAGATATTTAAAAATATAACCGTATTCTTCAGGCGTCGTAAAGCCTACTGTATCAGGAATATTGATGTAGCTAGCTCCTGCATCAACCGCAGTTTGAACAACTTCCAAAAGGAAATCCAATTCTGTCCGAGTCGCATCCTCAGGTGAAAACTCAACCACGTCAAACTTGGACCGGGCATAGGAGACATGCTCCCTAATGGCTCGTAGGATTTCTTCCTTGCTTTTATGCAACTTAAACTCTCGATGGATGGGGCTGGTTGCAATAAAAACATGACATTGGGGAAATTTTGCATCCTTCAAAGCGTCATAGCAAGCATCAATATCTGCCTTAACGGAGCGAGCCAAGCCTGTCACTGCCGTCCTAGTCATGGCTTTGGCAATCGCTTGAACCGCTGCAAACGAATCAGGACTAGCTGCTGGAAAACCAGCTTCAATGGCTGAAATTCCCCACTTTTCCAACTGCTTGGCGATAGCAACTTTTTCCTTAATCGAAAAATTTACTCCTGGTGTCTGTTCTCCGTCCCGAAGACTGGTATCTAAAAATTCAACTGTTCTCATAAGCTTTCCTCACTTTTTGGAAAAATAAAACATCCCACTTTCTCAAGCGAGATGTCTACATTCCCGCTTGGTAAGCCAAACAGGACTAATGCTGGTTTGCACTAGTCCTCTCGCCGCAACAATAAATTTTGACTGCTGTACTGATTCATTTGGCTGGCTCCTTGAGATAGAATAGATTTATTTTACTGTATTTTAGGATATATGTCAAGAATTTTCTTTATTATCAAAATTGTCTGATAATTATATATAAAAACAAAAGGCCAACTACTATCAGCCTTTATGTTTTGAAAGGGTTGTTTTGAGCCAATCAATCTGACCCTTGTTTCTAGCAATTGCTCTTTCTAAGACTAGATAATGTCCATAATTATTGGCAATATAGTCTTTATCAAAGAGAGTTTCCTTACGGTTTAAGAGATGTTGAAGGTGTTTTTCCAAGAGGAGGATTTGCCCCTCTAAATGTCCTACAATCCGCTCATCATCCATACTGCTGATAAAGAACATCTTCAGAGAGAAAATATCTCTCTGTTGAGGAGTTTCCTCATTAGGAACCGTCAGCCACTCATCTAATGAGGACTGACCAAGTTCCGTCATGGTGTAATGTCGTTCCTTATCATTATTGGGTACTGGATGGACTTCCAAAAGACCTTCTTGGACCATGCGCTTCAGCTCAGGATAGACTTGACTATGCGCTACCTGCCAAAACTCTCCGATTTCCCGATAAACAAAGTCTGTAATCTGCTTACCCGATACCCGACTACCACTAGCACAAATCACACCCAAGATGATATGAGGTAGAATTCTTTGTTTAGACATTTTAATTTCTTTCCCTTAAAATACTTTCGACTTTCGTATTAATGAGGTCAATAGCGACAATATTAGATACCCCTTCTGGAATGACAATATCTGCATAGCGCTTGCTAGGTTCGATAAATTGATGGTACATGGGCTTGACAACTGAGGTATATTGGTCAATGACACTTTCTAAACTCCGACCCCGCTCCACCATATCGCGTTTTATCCGACGGATAATTCGAATATCATCATCCGTATCTACAAATAGTTTGATATCCATCAAATCACGAAGTCTCTTGTCCTCCAATACCAAGATTCCCTCTACAATAAAGACATCTTGAGGTTCCTGATGATAAGTTTTGTCACTACGAGTATGCTGGGTATAATCATAGATGGGAATGTCTACTGCTCGCCCAGCCAAGAGCTCACTTAAGTGGTAAATCATCAAGTCTGTATCAAAGGCTAGGGGATGGTCATAGTTGGTCAGCACCCGTTCCTCAAAAGTCAGATGGGACTGATTTTTATAATAAGAGTCATGCTCAATCATCGAAATGCGAGCGTCTGGAAAATTATCTAGAATAGCACGAGATACACTCGTTTTTCCACTTCCTGAACCACCTGTTACACCAATTATAATCGGTTTCTTTGTCATCATTGTCTCCTATTTTTTACTGCACCTATTTTACCATGAAACATGATATAATAAAAGATGAAATACTCAAAAACAGGGAAAATCAGACCTCTCTTTGTTTTGAAGACTAGAAAGAAGCAAATATGCACCAACATTTCCCAAACAGCTGGCAAGACCAGCTCCAACAGCTGAATTTTTCTGAAGCTACTTCCATCCAAGAAAAAGCTTTTCATCCTATTTTTGAGGGGAAAAATCTACTGGGAATTAGCCCTACAGGAACAGGTAAAACCTTAGCCTATCTATGGCCAACCCTACTGAAGCTAACCCCTAAAAAAGCCCAACAACTCCTCATCCTCTCCCCCAATACTGAGCTGGCCGGTCAAATTTTTGACGTTTGTAAAACTTGGGCTGAGCCACTGGGGCTGACTCCTCAACTTTTTCTATCTGGCTCTAGTCAGAAACGCCAGATTGAACGCTTAAAAAAAGGACCAGAAATCCTGATCGGAACCCCTGGTCGCATCTTTGAATTGATTAAGCTCAAGAAAATCAAGATGATGAATGTCGATATCATCGTTTTGGATGAATTTGATGAGCTCTTTAGTGACTCTCAATTCCACTTTGTGGATAAAATTCTTCACTACGTAGCACGCAACCATCAGCTCATTTATATGAGCGCGACAGCCAAATTTGACCGTCAAAAAATTGCAGAAAATAGTGTCATCATTGATGTGACCGACCATTCTTTAGATAATATCCAGCATGGCTACATCTTAGTGGATAAGCGAGACAGACTGGAATTGCTACGAAAATTTACCAACATACCTGATTTCCGAGCTCTTACTTTTTTTAATAATTTGTCAGATTTAGGAGCCAGTGAAGACAAGCTAGCCTATCGACAAGCCAATGTCGTCTCCCTAGCTTCTGATGTCAATGTGAAGTTCCGAAAGATCATCATTGAGCGCTTTAAAGAGAAGGAGATTACCCTCCTTCTAGCTACTGATTTGGTTGCTCGGGGCATCGACATTGATAATTTGGAATGTGTGATCAACTTCGATCTTCCCCGCAATCAGGAGGCCTACACTCACCGTGCTGGTCGTACCGGGCGCATGGGAAAAGAAGGCCTAGTCATTACCTTTATTTCAAACCCTAACGACCTAAAAACACTGAAACAATATGCTCCTGTGTCTGAGTTGGTACTAAAAAATCAACAACTGTACAAAGTATAAAACGACCTTTTAGAGGTCGTTTTATCTTGTCTACTGAACTGGCTGCCTTGCATCACGGTCGTAATAAATAAGGTTAGGATTAAGATTTGGACCAAGTAGATTGGAAAGTGTCCCGAGTGAATAATCCTGTTCCTTTAGATAATAGATGATAGACTCGACTGCATCCACCGTTGGTTGATGAATATCGTGTAATAAGATGATACTTCCCGGTCGAGTATTGGTCTTCACCACTTCCAAGATTGCTTTAGCATCTCTACTTTTCCAATCCAAACTATCCACAGACCAATACATGACTGGTAAGTTCATCGCCTCCATAACCTTCTGATTTACAGCACCATAGGGTGGTCGAATCATCTGTGGTCTCTGACCTGTAATCTTCTCGAGAGCCGATTGAGTCTGCTCGACTTCCTGTTTGACTTGTTCTGAAGAAAGGGTTGTAAAATTGGGATGGCTCCAAGAATGATTGGCAATCTCATGTCCCTCTGCCACCATACGCTTAATAATCCCCTCATTGCCGGCAATATTTTGACCTAAAATGAAAAATGTCGCCTTAATATTGTGTTTTTTCAAAATATCTAGAAGCGCTGGCGTGGTTTTTGGATTAGGACCATCGTCGAAAGTCAGAGCAACCATTCTCTCTGTCGCTTTGCGCTGTTTCTCAGCTTGGTAAGTTTCATAGGCTTTGCGATCCGCTTCCACTAAATAATGTTCTCTCACAACATCAAAAAACTCGTTGATTGCCACTGTCACAGTAGGAAGTCCAACTTCCTGCTCTGAAAGGTGAAGAACAATCTGACTCGCTTCATAGGTAAACTCCACATGCTGCAAATCCAAGTCTTCAAAAGTAGCAAGGTAGGCCTTAACATGCTCGGGAGCTGCTTGCTGGCTCTCTAAGTCAGCTTTTATTTTTTCTGCAAACAAGCCCTTTGCCCTTCCCATATCCGCAAACAAATCAGACAAACTAAAACGCTGATTGCTTTCTGTCAATAAGATCTCCTGAGGCTTTTCGTTATCCAAAGGTTGAATCTTAAAACCAGAAACTTTGTAAGCTTCCGAAAAAATCTCAACTCGTCTCACATTTGGAATATGGCTCGGCATGTCTACTGTCGAAACAAACAATAGCTCCTTCATCTTGCCTGTTGATTTTTCTTTAGCCCGTGTACCCTGCTTAATTCTTTGATGAATTATTTTTTCAACCGGAGCGATGCGATGACCTTCCGAATCCTTAGGAAAATAAGCTATAACGTACCGATAATCAACATTTCCCTTCTGTTGATCGTACTGACCTTTTGGAATAAAATGCGTTTGTTTTGACTCGATAAACCGTGTTATTTCTCGATTTTGTAAGACTTTGTATAAATAAAAACTGGATACACCCAACAAGGCAACCAGTAACAGATTAACAATAATAAGGACTATCTTCTTCACTTCTCTAAACTCTTTCTTTTCTATCCAAACTATACTAATGCATTTGTCAGTCTCTGTCAATGGATATCATAAAAAAACTTGAAATTTTAGTCTTCCACACAAAAAATTGAGCCAAATAGCTCAATTTTGCGGTTATAGAGAATTAGTCTGCCCGAATCACTTCGACACGATAGCCGTCAGGGTCTGTCACAAAGTAATAGCGCCCTGGATTGCCTGGCAAACCTGACAAATCAGTAGTTTGATAGCCTAACGCCTTGTGTTTCGCATTGTCCCCTTCAAGGTCATCTGAGGAGAGAGCCAGGTGTGAAAAACCATCTCCCACTGTGTAAGGTCCATGACCATAATTGTAGGTCAATTCAATTTCAAAATCATCACCGGGGAGTGCTAAATAAACTAGGGTAAACTTGTGTTCTGGATAATCCTTGCGACGGGTTTCCTTGAAACCAAAGGCTTCCTCATAAAATTTTTGAGATGCTTCTAAATTTTCAACCCGTAAGCAAGCATGCAACATTTTCAAACTAGCCATGGTAAACTCCTTATCTTTTTTTCTTATTTTAGTATAGCATAAATCAAAGAAAAAGACTGAAATCAGATTTCAGTCTTTCCTTTCTTATTCACCACCGAGGTAATATTCAGCAGTTACATTCAATTTTTCATCAAATTCAAAAACAAGCGGTGGGAAGTTTGGAATTTCTACATCCATGATTTCCTCATCTGACAAGCCTTTAATGTGTTTTACAAGGGCGCGGATAGAGTTGCCGTGTGCTCCAACGAAAACATTTTTTCCATCAACCAAGTCTGGACCAATCTTATCTTCCCAGAATGGAAGAGCACGTTCCAAGGTTACTTTCAAGTTTTCGGCATCTGGGATAACAGAGTCATCCAAGTGTGCATAACGGCGATCTGTGTGTGCAGAATATGGATCATCCTTAGCCATGTTTGGAGGTAAAGTATCGTATGAACGACGCCAGATATGAACTTGCTCATCGCCAAATTCCTCAGCTGCTTCAGCCTTATTTTTACCAGTCAAACCACCGTAGTGACGTTCATTCAAGCGCCATGATTTTTCAACTGGAACCCAAAGTTGGTCTGAATGTTCCAATGCCAAGTTGGTTGTTTTGATTGCGCGTGTCAAAACAGAAGTATAGGCTTTATCAAACTCGATACCAGCTTCTTTGATCAACTTACCTGCATCGATGGCTTGCTGTGTTCCTTTTTCAGACAAATCAACATCAGCCCAGCCAGTGAAAAGGTTGGCTTTGTTCCATTCTGACTCACCGTGGCGAGCAAAAACCAATTTTACCATTATAAAACTCCTCTATTTAATTTACTTACAGTTCCTATTTTACCCAAAAAACTTAAAAAAAGCTAGTCTTTCTATGGTCTGTGTGCGTTTTCATCTTGAAAGAGAGAAAATCAGCCCCCAGACTGAGACTATTTTGTCATTTTTATGGCTAAAAATGGTATAATGATAAGGCTAAAAAGTTCAATGTTAGAAGAAAGATTGAAGAAAACACATGAAAAAAGTTGCGATTGTTGCTGCTTATCGCTCTGCTATTGGGAGTTTTGGTGGCAGTCTCAAGGATATGAAATTGGCTGACCTAGGTGCTCAGGTCTTGGCTTATACCTTAAAGAAATCAAACATTTCTCCAGATGTAGTAGAGGAAGTGATCATTGGAAATGTGCTTGGCGCGGGCCAAGGACAAAATGTTGCTCGTCAGATTGCTTTGGGAGCAGGCATTCCCGATACAACTTCTGCCTTTGTTGTCAACAAGGTTTGTGGTTCTGGCCTAAAGGCTGTTCAACTGGCAGCCCAGTCTATCCTAGCTGGAGATCAAGAGGTGGTCGTAGCAGGTGGTATTGAAATCATGAGCCAAGCCCCTTATTTATCTAGAGATAGTCGCTTTGGTAAAAAATTAGGTAGTATCACCTTAGAAGATAGTCTCCTAATAGATGGCTTGACCGATGCATTCAGTGGTGAGCATATGGGAATCACAGCAGAAAATATAGCTGAAAGATACCAGATTACTCGTACAGAACAAGATGCCTTTGCTCTTGCCAGTCAAGAAAAAGCCCTTAGGGCGGTTGAAAATGGACGATTTGCAGATGAAATTGTCCCCTTGACAGTGAAGAGCGGTCGCAAGGATATACTGTTTGACCAAGATGAGTATCCTAGAGAAACCAGCTTGGAGAAACTAACCAACCTCAGACCCGCCTTTAAAAAAGATGGTAGCGTAACTGCGGGCAACGCTTCAGGTATCAATGACGGTTGCGCCATGCTCATACTTATGTCAAAAACCAAAGTCACTGAGCTCGGTCTAGAGCCACTAGCTTATATTGAGTCTTCTGCCATTAGCGGTCTAGACCCAGCTTATATGGGACTAGGACCAATCACTGCTAGCCAAAAAGCACTAGCTAAAATCAAGAAGAACATCATAGATATAGACCTCTTTGAAGTCAACGAGGCCTTTGCTGCCCAGTCTATCCCTGTCCTCTCTGAACTGGGTATAGACCCTGAAAAAGTCAATGTCAACGGTGGTGCCATTGCCCTAGGCCATCCTATTGGTGCTAGCGGAGCTCGCATCCTGGTGACCTTGATTCATGAATTAGAAAAACGAAATGGTCATCTGGGACTCTGCACCCTCTGTATCGGAGGAGGACAGGGCATTAGCATGATTATTTCCAATGCAAAAAAACACAATAAGGAATAAAGATGAACATCGGTATTGATAAAATTGGCTTTGCGGCTCCAAATTATGTCCTAGATTTAGCGGATTTAGCCCAAGCGCGAAATATTGACCCAAATAAATTTAAACTTGGCTTGCTTCAAAGCCAAATGGCAGTGGCCCCTGTCACCCAAGACATCGTCACTCTAGGAGCTCAAGCTGCTCAAGCTATCCTTTCTGAGAAGGATAAGGATCAGATTGACATGATCATCGTTGGCACAGAATCTAGTATTGACCAGAGTAAGGCTGCTGCAGTTTTTATTCATGGATTACTGGACATCAATCCATTTGCCCGTTCCATTGAAATCAAGGAAGCCTGCTACGGCGCTACAGCTGGTCTAATTCTAGCTAAAACGCATATTGCCCAACATCCAAACTCTAAAGTATTGGTCATTGCTAGTGATATTGCCAAGTATGGCATTGCTTCTGCTGGTGAGGCAACACAAGGAGCTGGAGCTATCGCTATGTTGATCTCCGCTGACCCCTCAATCCTGATTCTACATAATGACAGTGTCTGCCAAACCCGTGATATCATGGATTTCTGGCGTCCAAACGAAGACAAATATCCGCGTGTCAACGGTAAGTTCTCAACAGAACAATATACAGACTGCCTGACAACTACTTTTGCTGAATATCAGAAACGAACTGGCAAAAAACTAGCTGATTTTGCTGCTATGTGCCTACACATTCCTTTCTCGAAACAAGGCTTGAAAGGAATTCAGGCGATTGCACAAGAGGACAGTAAAACTCTCAACCGATTGACCGAGCGTTTCCAAGAAGCGATTGTCTACAACAAAATCGTTGGCAACATCTACACCGGATCGATTTTCCTCTCCTTCCTCTCACTCTTGGAAAATAGCCAAAGTCTAAAGGCTGGAGACAACATCCTCTTTTACAGCTATGGTAGTGGGGCTGTCTGTGAACTCTTCAGTGGGCAATTGGTCGATGGATATCAGCAACACTTGCAACCTGACCGCTTGCATACTCTCAACCAACGGACTCCATTAAGCGTTACGGCTTATGAAGCTCTCTTCTTTGAGGAGATCCAAGTAGATGAAACAGGTCAGGCTGTTGATTTACCTGTGGATGAAACTGATTTTGCCCTAGTAGACATTCAAGATCACAAACGTGTGTATCATAAAAAATAAATGGAGCCAAATGGCTGTCAGTTGGCATCAGCCAGCTGATTTTTTATTAGATGAGGAGACCCTATGTCAAGATTTTCTGGATTTTATAAAAAAACACGGCAGGAACGGATTGATATTCTCAATCAAGAACGGATGTTGCAAGCAAAAACAGTGGAGATTTTGAGAAAAAATCAAAATTTGCCAGAGAATATTGCCGGTAAAATGGCTGAAAACCATCTCGGAACCTTTTGCCTGCCTTTTTCGGTCGTTCCTGAATTTCTCCTAGATGGTCAAGAGTACAGTCTGCCTATGGTGACTGAAGAACCTTCCGTGGTAGCAGCCTGCTCTTTTGGTGCAAAAATCATCGGTCGTTCCGGTGGTTTCACCTCTGACATTCAAAATCGTCTCATGATTGGTCAAGTAGCTCTCTACAATGTGGCTGAACCGCAAGTGGCTCAGAAAAATATAGAACAAGAGACTGCTACTATTTTGTCCTTGGCCAACCAAGCTCATCCTTCTATTGTCAAGCGGGGTGGAGGTGCTAGAACATTACGGACCGAAATAAAGGACCAATTTCTCATCGTCTACCTATCTGTCGACGTCAAAGAGGCCATGGGAGCCAATATCCTGAACACCATGTTGGAAGGTATTAAGGATTATCTGGAGGAAATCAGTCGAGGCAAAGCCTTGATGGCCATTCTTTCTAACTATGCGAGTGAATCTCTGGTAACAGCACGCTGTCGGATTACCATCTCTAGTCTTGCTACCAGCGCAGCTTTGGCACAAGAAACAGCCGAAAAAATAGCACTGGCCAGCCAACTCGCTCAAATTGACACCTACCGAGCTACGACACATAATAAGGGAATTTTCAATGGTATCGATGGCTTGGTGGTCGCTACAGGCAATGACTGGAGAGCAGTTGAAGCCGGCGCCCATGCCTATGCCGCTAGGGATGGCCATTATCGTGGTTTGTCAACTTGGACGATTGATAGGGAAGAGTTACTGGGTCAAATGACCCTTCCTATGCCCATTGCGACCGTCGGTGGATCGATTGGTCTTAATCCTAAGGTTCAGGCAGCATTTGACATTTTGGGGCAACCCAATGCGCGAACGCTAGCTAGCCTTATTGTAGCGGTGGGTCTCTGTCAAAATTTTGCAGCTCTTAGGGCTCTAGTGACAACCGGTATCCAAGCAGGACATATGAAACTTCAGGCGAAATCACTGGCCATCTTGGCAGGAGCCACTGAATCTGAAGCAGATATCATCGCACAACAACTGCGAAAGGAACAACATACAAATCTAGAAACGGCCAAACAACTACTGGCCACTTTGAGGAGAAACTAAAAAGAGGCCATGGCCTCTTTTTACGTATCTAACCGCAACTCCATTCTAGTCTTTTGGGCTTCTAAACCCTGTCTTTCATAAAAGGACTTAGCTCCATGATTAGCATCCCACACATCCAGAGTGAGATTGTGACAGCCTTCTTTCTTGGCTAAATCTACCGCAAAATCATACAGTTGCTTCCCAATTTTCTGCCCACGCGCCTCCTGAGCCACACAGAGATCTTCGATGAAAAGTGTCTTAATAGGTTCTAATACCGGACTAGTTGCCTTTGCAATCTGACAGAACATATGACCCAAAATCTTCCCATCAGTCTCATATACAAAAATAGGGGTTTCAGGATGGGACATTAAGTCTGCCAATTCAGAAGAAGAAAATTTCTTACCAACAGGGCGAAAAATATCCGGGCGAACCCCATGATGTACCTGCAAAATTTCCTGCAAGAGTTGATTGAGAGCAGGAATATCTACCACAGTCGCTTGTCGAATCACGTTTGAACACCTCCATTTTTGCATCCTATCTTATCACAGAAGATCTTTTTTGTAAAATAGGTCTCCAGACGGATGTTTTATTTAAAAATTCCTTTATACTATAAGTGTATCCTAAAATTTTTCATAAATCTCCTGAAAAGTCCAACTCAAAATGAGTTGGACTTTTCGTTTTATAGACGGCAAATTGGGTGGTTGATGAAGATAGTAAGTCCTTTTTATTCAGGAGAAAATTGACAATAATAATAGCAATTTAACACTTCTATTCCATCATTTTTTTATTTTTCTTCTGCTATATCCTAAATGATTATCTAACTTCCTTCAAGAGATATAGGTTTAACTCCTTACAAATGCCATACCTAGCACAGTTCCCCAATAATATTTCCACCTCGTTTTTTCAAGGTACTTTTTCAAAATTATTAATTCGTTTTTATTAGATTTATTTTCAAGTATCTCATCACACACAAAAGGATACAACTTGTAGGCCAAATAACTAATCTGTTCCCCATTCTGTAACCCCTTGGCACTGCTTAATAATTCTTTTCGCAACTTTGAACTAATGATGATATGTTTATTATTATAAATTTGTTCAATCTGCCGATAGTATCCATCTCTCTTTTGACGACTATTAGTCAAAAACATTACTTTCGTCTCCCATCTCTTCTTGTGCAATGATAGAACCCTAACCATCTGGAATTATCCACTACTCAACACCCGCCAGAATTTTTATATCCAAAACATCAAATTGTGTAATTGTTTCTGTATTCATCACGAATACCTATCTAAATGTTAATTGTATTTCGAATATGATTTGAATAAATGCTGAATTGTTCCTAGTCCTTGTCCTTTTCCTTGTTGGACTCTACTAGTGTATCTTTACTATTATCTTTTTCAGCTAATTTTTGGTCAATGTAGATGTCAATATTATCATATAAGGTCTTGATGGACTCTTCACTGAGATTAGGTGTATCGACTACTTGATTGACAATTAAAGTCATTGATGACAGTCCATAATCTGCTTGTTTTGCTTCGATAGCTTGTAGGTCTTGGTCTGAGAGCCGCTCTCCCACTAGTGTCAGATTCAACCGATCTCGGGTTTCATTATAGTTCTGGCTAATAATTGTCTGCTGGGCAAACTCTGTCTTGATAAATTGACTAATGGCATCTCGTTTGGCATATTGAAGCGTGAGGTTTACTCCTGAATAGATAGCCGGCATGATCAAGATGATGATCAAGGCCAAGAGACCAAGACGGACTTTCAGGCTAATCTCTCTAAAGGAAGAAAGAGCTGATTTGCGCATCAAGAGAAGCGAACCAATCAGATTGGTCAACATGATAAAGATACAATTGATGAAGAAGAGATAGAGAGCACCAAAGAAAAATTGAGAATTTCCATTTGCCAAGCCATAACCAGCCGTACAGATAGGTGGCATGAGAGCTGTCGCAATCGCAACCCCTGGCACGATGTTATTGGCTTCTTTTTTGCGAGAGCCGATAACGCCAGCAATTCCTCCAGCAATAGCAATCAAAACATCCCAGATAGTCGGAGAAGTCCGAGCTACCAACTCACTACTGGCGTGAGTCAAAGGTGAAATCCAAAAATAAAGAGTGGAAACCAAGAGGCTGACAATGACTTGGGTACTTAACAACTGCAAGGATTGTTTGACCAAACGTAGGTCAAAAAGAGCCAAGCCAAACCCCATCCCAACAATCGGAGTCATCAAGGGTGAAATCAGCATAGCTCCAATGATAACTGCTGTTGAGTTCATATTTAGTCCAATAGATGCAATAAAAATCGCACACATCAAGATGACCGTATCCCTCAGTCTTACATGTAGATCATCGTATAGCTTCTCGCGGTATTCGCGTGTTGAATAATTACCAGTCATTTTTTCTCTCCTTTTTCTGATTCAAACTAGTATAGAAATTGATAATAACAGCTGATAAGCAGCCAAAGAAAATAAGCCCATAAATGGTTAACAAGACGCTAGTAAGCCTCCCAATCAAGGTGATTGCCAAGAAATCTCCATAGCCCACCGTCGTCGAGGTGACAAAAGCATACCATAAACCATCTCCATAATTGGTAATCCCAGGCTCAACTAAAAAGAGAACCATGCCCGCACCAAAGATAAAAGTTACAAAGCTTAGTACAAATTGACTAAAACCCGTTACACGTATAATATGCCGTAGCATATTTAAACGTTTCATCATCTTCTACTCCTTTTCATCCTTCTATTTTTTCTATTTTCATCCGTAGCAGTCAGCATCGGATTTCCTTCTAGAGTGCTAGTCTTTGCAAGATTCTGCCAGCAGACAGGACCGCATTAGGCCATCACTCCTAGTAAAAACGATAGATTACTAGCAACTGATTGCAGTGAAAATACAACTCAAATACCATTGCATAAAGTAGCTAAAATGACTGTCCTAGGTGCGGCATGCCAGGTATAGCTCCAAGGACGAATGGGGTATCGCTTGGATACTACTAGCACGCAGTCAGTTATCTTGCAGAGACTCTACCTCAAACGAAATCCTGATAATGATTCCCAGACTCATCGGTGTTTTGATGAACGGCAAGAAGGCTACTACCAGATAAGATATCCTGCGTAGCTCATCTTTTTTATCATTCTTGATAATAGCATCATCTCCTTAGACCGTTTAGGAGGTTTTAATCACCGTTTACGTTTGAAGGAACTTATGTTATATCTTTTTAATATACTAACTCCGCCAGAAAGAAGACACCCTTGATGGAGATTTTCCCTAATTCAATGACTAGTCTTTTACAGCTATCATTGTAAAACTCTACTTGCTAGAAAAAAACAAAAAGCCCCATATAAAGCTATCACTCCATTACCGTGAATATAAGAGTCATATTTCCATTACATATTTTATCATAAAACTCAAGAGACTTCCGGATGAAAAGATGCATTTGTATCTAAGTAATATCTGAGAGCAGTCTGAACAGGCTAACACTATTATTAGTAGTAACCACATTGATTCCCCAAGGTTGTTTGAAGACCATTACCGAGCCTTTGGTGTGATGAATACTACCTATAATAAGTTATGGAAGTCAATCCACAAACAAATACATGCCTGCCTAGATACACCTCACAAGCGCGAATAAAGCTAATTTTTCCCGGCAAAAAAGACTGAGTTTTCTCAGTCTTTCTTACTTTTTCTGGGCCAGCATAGTTGCAAAGCGCATGCGCATACGCTTGCCGTTCTCATCCAATTTGTGTAGCTCCCCAAAGTCTTCGTTGTACTTGATCAATTTCCAGTCCTTGTAATAGTCCTTCAGTTCACCTGCTGCAAACGTAAAGTTAAAATTCATAGGACAGGGAGCATCGGCTGTATCCATGGCTGCCACAATCAGGTTGTAACCTCCAATATTGGTCACCTCCTGCATATTGCGGATAATATCAGGTACTCGATCTCTTTGCAAGGACATAAAAACGACAGTCGAGATAATCCAATCATAATCTTGACTCAGATTAGCAGAGTTGATATCATAAACCCCAACTTGAAGATCTATATCCTCTAACTCCATCACTTCTTGCAAAATATCTAAACTCTCTTGACTGTAGTCTACAGCTGTCACATCAAAACCTTTCTTAGCCAAATAGAGAGCATTGCGTCCTCGACCACAGCCCAAATCCAACACCTTGCAAGGCTGAGTGATGGTTTGTAGAGCTTCGATAACCTCAGAATGGGTTCTGGTATAGCCATATTTTTTAACTAAGTAATCTTCTTCTGTGCAGAAAAATTCTAGGAAAAACTCTGTATCCTCTGTCAAAAGTGTCACTCTATGCCAGGCTTGGGGCTCCACCATGGGAATATCTGATTCCGGACCATAAACGACAACCGAGACAATCTCGTTGTCATCTGAAATAGCTTCAAATTGTAGTTGACCCTTGAGCACTTTTATTTTTCCCCAAGTTCCAACCTTAGTATTGTGCTTATGAGTGATTTCTGGTGGTACCGTTTCTCGGTTCCAGATAGGCATGCGTTTGTAGGCTCTTAGTGTCATCTTTTCTCCTATCGACTATTGATAGCTTTCATGGTCCGTTTTAAATCCCGCTCTTGCTCGCGACGTTTGATAGACTCACGTTTATCATAGTCATGCTTTCCTTTTGCTAATCCAAGTAAGACCTTGGCAAAACCATCTTTGATATATACTTTTAGAGGAACTAGGGTCATCCCCATTCCCTTGACCTCACCCTCTAGCTGGGCAATCTGTTTTTTACGTAAAAGTAGCTTACGTGTCCTAGTTGGGTCCTGATTCCAGATATTGCCCTCCTCATAAGGGGCGATGTGGACATTGACCAGCCAGGCTTCCCCATGTTTGATTTGAGCAAAACCATCCTTTAGGTTGATTCTAGCTGCTCGAACAGACTTAATCTCCGTTCCTGTTAGAACCAGGCCAGCTTCAATAGTGTCTACAATGGTATAATCATGACGTGCTTTCTTATTTTGCGCGACGACTCTTCCTTCGCCCTTGGCCATGTTTTCCTCCTTTTTTTGCTACATCTTTATAAAATTTCTTAGTCTTGCCTGATGAAACTTTTTTATCATTTTTTCGGGCAAATCTAGCTTTCTTGCCATCTGATGTCTTTCGATTTTTGCGAAAGGCTTCTTTCCTATCCTTTTTGGGAGCTTTTTCTAAAATATCTAGGTCTGATACTACGTGGATAAAATCAATCTCACCTGTCAGTTTATCTGCTCGCTCTAACTTGATGCGAATGGGTTGACCAACACGAAAGACAAGACCAGATTTTTCACCGTGAAGACTGAGAGTTCGCTCATTGTAGTGGAAAAATTCAGGCAAATTGGTAATGTGAATCAAACCTTCGACTGTGTTGGGGAGTTCTACGAAAAGTCCAAATTTAACCACGCTGGAAATGACACCATCGAACTCCTGACCAACAAATTCCTGCATAAATTCAGCTTTCTTCATCGCCTCAACTTCTCGTTCAGCCTCGATGGCACGACGCTCTAAGCTTGAGGTTTGCTTGGCAATCTCAGGAATGACTTGGTCAAAATGAGCAATTTTTTCATCGGTCAATTGACTATATTCCCGTACCATACGATGTACTAAAAGGTCAGGATACCGCCGAATCGGGCTAGTAAAGTGGGTATAGAACTTCGCACCAAGTCCATAGTGACCATGATTGTGCTCGGAATATCTGGCTTGTTGCATCGAACGTAACAGCATCATATTAAGAACCTCTGCATAAGGTTCGTCCTTGATGCGCTCCATCAATTCTTGCAAAGCCTCCTGACTGATAGAGTTGGCAGTCCCACGAATCGGAAGACCAAAGGTACTCGCGTAATCAATGAACTGCTGCACCTTTTCAACCTTTGGTTCCTCATGAATCCGATAGATGAAGGGCAACTCTCGTTTTGCAAAATGCTCAGCAACACACTCATTGGCGGCCAACATAAAGGACTCAATCATCCGCTCAGCAATACCTCGTTGACGGAGAACAATATCGACTGGTAGTCCTTCTTTATTGACTAGAATTTTAGCTTCACTGGTGTCAAAATTGAGAGCTCCGCGGCGCATGCGCATCGCTTCTAACGTGGCATGAAGCTTGGCCATCAGCTCTACACTGGGCATAATTGTCTTAAATTCAGCAATTTTCTCCACATCTCCAGCTAGCATGTCATTGACATCCGAATAAGTCATACGGAAAGTTGTCTTAATCACTGTTTGACCTATCCAAGACTTGACCACTCGCCCTTTTTTGTCAATCTCCATGATAGCCGATTGAGTCAATCGGTCTACACCGGGATTAAGAGAACAGATTCCATTGGAGAGACGCTCTGGTAGCATAGGGACCACTCGGTCAGTCACATAGACAGAAGTCCCACGACTGAGAGCTTCCTGATCTAAGGCAGACCCTTCGGTCACATAATAAGAAACATCAGCAATGTGAACTCCCAGTTCTATGTTGCCATTTTTTAATTGCTTGATATGGACAGCGTCATCTAGGTCCTTAGCATCTGCACCGTCAATGGTAAAGGTGATTTTATCCCGCAAATCCAAACGACCTTCCATATCCTTCTCAGATGGAGCTTCTGGCACACGGTCTGCCTCTGCCAAGACAGCTTCTGGAAATTCAGACACAATATCCATGGATTCTAAAATTTCCAGAACATCCATCCCCGCATCATCCTTGTGACCAACTACTTCTCGTAAACTAGCCACAAAATAATCATGTTTTTTGCTGGGATATTTTTCAATATCGACCTTGATAATCTCCGTACCATCTAAGACCAACGGTGTCTTTTTAACATAGATTTTCTGGGTGATTTTCTGATTTTTTGACTTGATATACCCTGCGTATTTCGGCTTCTCCTCGTCCAAAATCAGGAGTCCGACAGCTGATTTTTGGGCATGCTCTAGGATATCAATGACCTTCGCTTCCGCTGCAGTTCCCTTCATCCGATCCGCAACTTTTGTGATGATGACTTCGACTGTGTCACCTTCGATAGCATGGTTGACATCATTGCGACCAACAAAAAGGTCTTCTTCTTCCTCATCAACAGATACAAAGCCAAAACCATTCTTATGAGCCCTAAAAATACCCGTTACGGTTGGCTGTTTCTTTTGCTTTTTAGGTGGCAAATCAACCTTGCCATCTCTTGTAAAAATCAGCTCCCGTCTACTTTCCATTTTGGAAATCAACTTGATGAGTTCAGTAAAATTTTTTGCTTTTAAAACTCCCAGTTGATCTGCTAGCTGGTCCACGGGGAGGGGACCATTCATTTCTAATAATGTTTTAATTTCGTTTTTCATTGTTTCCTTTACTATAAAAAAGAGCCAAGAACAAGTCCCAGCCCACTATTTTATCTACTTTATCTACTTGAAATAACAACCAAGGCAAGTGCGATGACCAGCCATGCAAAGACTAAGATAGCGGTCAGACGTTGCATCACAGCCTCGAATCCACGAGCCTTTGTTCGCTCGAACAAGGCACCTGAGCCTGCCGCATCGAAAACGTTGCTAGATTGATTTTTAGCTGGCTGCATGAAAATAACAGCGACAATAATAACAGATAAGATTAATAGAGTGGTTAATAGAATTTGATACATTTTTCTTTCACTTTCTTTGATAACTCACAATAGTATACCATAAAACCTATTTAGTTTCAAGATGAAGGGTTACTTTTCTTTCCTTGGGACAATATTTTAGAACCTCTATCTTTTGAGGATGGGTCTTACTATTCTTGCTGGTCAGATAATTTTTGTTGCCACACTGGGAGCACTGCAAATTGATTTTGACTCTCACATGATTTCCTTTGCTTTTATATGATTGATAAACACGATAATGAAGCAGAACAGCTAGTAACAGTCAAAAAGTTACCTGAATAGGTACCCCGTTCATATTGCTTCCAATCGACCATACTAGGGTACAGTCATCTTCATTTCTACATATCTGTGAATAGTATATCACAAAAAGAGGAGAAAACAGCCATTTTCTCCTTTTCTTATAGATTTTTCAAGGCTAGCTGTACCTGTTTTTTTAAATCCTCAGGACTACCATTATTATCCAATAGCAAGTCAGCATACTGTTTCTTGTCTGACAAGGGCATTTGAGTGGCAATCCGCTGTTTGGCCTGAACTTGGCTGTAGCCATTTCTCTCCATCAAGCGCTGGAGTTGTTGATGCTCATCTACATACACTAACCATATCTGATCAAACCAATCCAGGTAATCCAGCTCCACCAAGAGAGGAATATCCATGAATATCACATCTGCCCTCTCTAACAAGCTGTCCCTTTCCTGTGCCAAAGCCTGACGGATGATATGATTTTGCAAACTCGCTGATTTTGCTTGATTTTCAGGGCTAGAAAAAATCAATTGAGATAGTTTAGGTCGGTCCAGTTGACCCTCTGCCGTTAGAATGTCAGGACCCAACCAACCGAGCAGAGCTTGATAGAGCTTGCCTCCCTTAGACTGCAAGTCATGAACAATCTCATCTGCATCAATGACCTGATAGCCAGCACGGCGAATTTCCTCAACGACCGTTGATTTGCCAGAGGCAATGCCTCCTGTAATTCCAATTATTTTTGTCATCTTTTTATCATTCGGGACATAAAGCACTGTCCTCTCTTTCTATTAAATAACCGCCACATCATTCTTCACTACTATTTGTATTCAAGCAGTTTCTTCCATCTTCTCTGCCTATGCTTATAAAAAAGCTGGGCAAAGACAATGACTAAGTACGTAAAAGCTCCCGCTGAAATCTGCAATTGGTCTTCGTAAAGGGTGCCTTGTCCTTCTTTTTTAATTGTTATCATATGTCTCCATTGCTTGATGAATTGACTATGGCCATCATCAAGTATCTGAAAAACAGGTGATTTCGGAAATGAAATTACAATTGCTTGTTTTCCAAGCGGTATAAAGCCAAACAAATATAAGTGAAACCAGTAAGTACCATTGGTCCATTGATGTGAAAGTTCCTGACCTTTAACTGGCCGGAAAATTAAAAGTGGACTTGATACAAAGTATAAGGTGGCGACGTTTTTGACCAACTTACTAACCTTATCAGGTGGAGTATCAAAGTAGGTAGTTAGCTTAAAAGATGCTGATTTATTAACCATTTTTATTTTCCCTTCTTTTGACACTTGGGGCAAAAATGACTGCCCCGCCCTCCTACTTGAATCTTTTGAATGGCCCTGCCACAGCGTGGACAAGGCTGACCAGTCTGACCATAGACCTGCAAGTAATCCTGCATGGTCCCATCCAACCCCAAGGCATTGCGATAGGTGCGAATGGTTGAGCCCCCCTTTTCAATGCCCAACTGCAAGATACGAATGGTTTCATCATGCAGTCGCTTTATTTCAGCCTTTTTGAGGGAATTGCCCAATCGTTCAGGATGAACCTTGCTTGCCCAAAGGACCTCATCCACGTAGATATTCCCCAGACCTGCTACTAGCTTTTGCTCCAAAAGTAGGGGTTTGATAAACTTTTTAGAAGCTAAAATACCACGCTCAAAAGGGGCCAACTTAAATACTTCCTTGGTTGGCTCTGGTCCGATTTTTTTGGAAAAAAAGTAGTCAGCTTCTTTTGATTTGGCAATGAGTTCAAAGGTACCGAACTTGCGTACATCCTGATAAACCAAGGTCGATCCATCATCCAGACTAAAGAAAAAATGAAAATGTTTGTTCTCTGGTAACTCATCCAAAAAGAGCAGGTACTTCCCCTCCATTCGCAGGTGGGAAATCAAGATTTCTTGCCCCAAATCAAAAATCAAGTATTTCCCTCGACGGCGCACCGCCTCAATCGTTTGACCAGACAGATCCATCACAAAAGTTTCACTATTTGTCTTGATCATCTTAGGTACGCGCACCTGAACTGATTGGATGGTTTTTCCTACCACCAAGCGCTCCAAACCACGCCTTACCGTCTCCACTTCAGGTAATTCTGGCATATTCGAGATACAAAGCCATAGGCATGTTTGATGTGCACATATGGACTTGCCTTTCTAGTTCATTTTATATAGCATAAGTGTTCTATTCTACACAGTCTCTGGTCCATCTTCACAAATTAAGAACCAAGCACCGTCATTTCTATTCTTTATTATACAAAAAAAGCCAGACTAAGCCTAGCTTTTTATATCCATTGCAAGCAATGGTTTATTCTTCAATAGCTGATCCTGTTAATTCAGCTGCTTTTAAAATGTAGTCTTTGTAAGTACCATCTTCAACCAGTTTGACAACAACTTTATCAATCGCCTTTTTAAGCTCTGGACTATCTTTTGGCATGGCAACCACTTTGGCATCCCCTTCTGCAACTGTCAGGGCTAGCTCTGACATAGCAATATCAGCATTTTGGGATATATAACCAGCTCCAACCGGTGCTTCAAGAACAACCGCATCCAATTGCCCAGACTTCAATTGTGCAATCGCATCTCCCATCACTGGTAGGGCGACAATATTTGCACCTTTGAGTTGCTCCTTGGATAGACCTTCTTCAATCGAACCCTTTAAGACACCAATGCTTTTACCAGAAAAATCATCTAAAGTTTTATAGTTGTCGACCTTATCCGCTGCAACTAAGATAGCATTTTCAGTCGTGTAGTAGCTTTCTGAAAAATCATATACCTTGGCACGGTCTCCTGTATAAGAAAGGCCCGAAATGGCGATATCTACCTTACCATTTTGGACGCTAGACAGGACATTGTCAAAGTTCATAGTAGACAATTCCAACTCCACACCCAATTCATCAGCGATATCCTGTGCCAAATCAATATCAGAACCTACAACAGTATCTTTGCCATCCACCAAGGCTCGGAATTCAAAGGGAGCGTAGTCGGGACTCACCGCTACTACCAGTTTTCCTTTTTCCTTAATGGCTGCTAAACTATCTGTTTTCCCTGCAGACCCTCCACAAGCAGTTAGCGCCAGTGCTGAAAAGGCAGTCGCCAATCCCAAAACAATTTTCTTTATTTTCATCTCTAACTCCTCATTTTTCAGATAATAAAAGCCTGTCAATAAACTAACAGGCTCTATTGTATATTATTTTTATTCATTTGTCAATTATTTTTTTGTATAAAAATTCAATAATAGGAGTATTGTTTCAAAAAATCAGATAGAAGGTAGAGCCCCTTCTGCAAGACCTCCGTCTGGCAACAATAGCCCAAACGAGCATGACCTGGAAGGTCAAAACGATTCCCTGGAACTAATAGAACACCTTTTTCTTTCAAAAGAGACAAGCAGAAATCCTCTATATCCTGATCCAAATGGAACTGAATAAAGGAGGTCGGTGTGACTGCTGGTGAAATCAGAGAAACTAGCGGTTCTTCTTCTACCCAGTCTTCAAGGATTTTGAGATTAGTCAAAACCAGCTGCTTATTGCGCTCCAAGATAGCGTGATGATGTTGCAAAGCCAGTGTCGCTACCATGTCATCAAAGACACCCGCGCAAATCAAGGTATAGTCACGGTAATCTCGGAAAACCTCACAGAGCTCCCTACTCGCTGCTACCCAACCAATCCGGACTCCCGGCAGAGAATAGGTTTTCGATAGAGAATTGACTGAAATCCCCTTATCATACAGGTCGCAGATAGCAGGTACATCCAAGCTATCATCAAAAGTCTTATAGACTTCATCCGATAGGATATAGGCACCGACAGACTGGGCAATGTCTACCAATTCCAGCAGAAAATCACGGTCCATCACAGCCCCAGTTGGATTATTGGCATTGTTGATACAAATGAGTTTGGTATCTGGGCGAATCAGCTGACGCAGTTCATCCAAGTCTGGTAGCCATTGATTCTCCTTTTTAATAGACCAAAAATCCACCTCTGCTCCGAAAGACTTGGGAATATCATAGAGCTGCTGGTAGCTAGGATAGAGGGAAATGACATGGTCCCCAGGCTCCACCAGACTATAGAGTGCCAATAAATTAGCCCCCGTACCCCCATTGGTCTGAAGAATATTTTCACTTGCCTGTCTCTCATAAAGACTAGCCACTGCCTCCTTAAAATCTGGCGAACCCTCGATCCAGCCATAATTTAGAGTTGCCTCACGAAGTTTTTTGAAAAAGGCTGAGCCATCTATCCGTGTCAGCTCAAACAGTTCATCCAAATCCATGGACCGGATGGAGACTGAGGCCAGGTCATAGCTCGCTGACTGTTCATGGACATTGAGCCACTCCTCCACACCAAAACGAGGTAATCTCATGATACATTCCACACTTTCTTTTTATCTGAATCAGTATACGTTAGTCTGCCAAAAAAAGCAAGTCAGCTGAATAAACATACAAAAAACTGGATACTGATCCAGTTTTTCTGATTTCTAGTGCCCCATCTTAAAATTATTGGCGAAATATTCATCCAGCATAAGGCGGTGCTTAGGTGAGAGGGTCTCCAAATCTTGGATTTCTTCCTTTGAGAAAAAGCCCAGTCGGAGGGTTTCTTCATTATGAAAATCTCCTATTTCCACATTACCAGTGGCTTCCATCTCATAGAGCATGACCACTGTCTGTACAACATCACCATTCGGATAAACTTCTTCAAAGTTGGTATAAACATTCAAAAAGCGGATAGGATCAACTTCAATACCTGTTTCCTCACGAAACTCGCGAATGAGAGTATCAACCGATGATTCACCTAACTCCATCGCCCCCTCTTATGTCAAGTAACTGACATGAAAATTAAAACTTATGGTTTTAAGAATCCAAGTACCTCTTCAATCCGCACTCCATCATTAATTTCTAATAGCGGAATATTCTTTTCCACAGAGAATTGCTGAGCCCTTTTTGTTTCAGTTTCTTGAAAATTATCTATAAGATCAATGTTCCATAAAGTTCTGTCTCTATTTTCCAATCTATCTTTGATAACAGATGGCAACTCTCTCTTAAGGACTACTTTTCTAATATCAATGCCATCAAATGTTTCAAACGGCAATTCAACAATATCTCCATTTTTATCTAGTAAAGTAAAATGGCCATCAAGAACCACTAATTCATCTTTCAAAAATGAATACTCTTTTAATTTTTCTTTCCATAAGAATTGGTTATTTTGGATATTTTTAGTATACTTCTCGTCTCTTTTGATATCATTTCCAGCTTGCCTAATCAAATCACTAATAGATAAAGCTGTCAAATCGATACTTTCCTTCAGTTTATTCAATAGTGTCGTCTTACCAACACCATGAATCCCCACTAATAAGATATAACTCAACTCAGTATCTCCCTATGTAACAAAACGATTGCGGAGCAACTTTTATACTTGAATCAAATTCAGACAGTTCCAAATGCTCTTCATATTCGATAAACTTTTTTATCTTTATTGCAAATCCACTTTCCCTATCTTTGAAATAATCATAAAAGAACTCTTCCGAAATACCAGAAAATTTTCGAGTCTCATTCCATAATGTATCTAAATTTTTTTCAATAATTTCTGCAATTTCAAACTCTCCTACAACTTTACCATAAGGCTTTGTCGCATAAACAACTATTGAAGAAATATCTGAACGTTTGAAAACCTTCTTTCTATACTCAAATTTCTTCCTCCCTTCAATAATTTCTGCTACAAATTCTGGTTTAATTGATAATAAAGCTTTCATTTACTCCACCCATTTCTAAAATGTGACAAAATTGATCCTGTGATAATTGAACACAGGTCCACCTCTCTGCGTTTATACCTACTACATCTCTTAAATCTCTTCGAATAATACGCTTATTCAATGAGACATTATAAATCATCTTTATTACGAACTTAGGATATTGTTGATTCCAAAATTTTAACAATTCATCTTTTGTAAAGATTGTACCTTTTCCACAATAGGTTTCAAAATCATCATAATTATTAAAATCATCAATTTTTAGAACTTCACCAACTGTACAAATTGTTGAAGCAACAGAACTAAATTCTGCTGGAACTCCATCTTCAGCAGTACGATAAATCACGATGTGATCACCTGGTTTCATATCAAGAACTTGCTTAGCTGCACTGATATAAATTTTTTCGCTGGAATTTGTTACTGATAAATCTTCGATAACATGATTTTTTTCCGTACGTAGTTGAGATTCTGGAAACATCTTCGTATGGTATTTAGGGAATATTGAAAGTAAATATTTAGAACTATCCTCTAATAAAGATAATCGTGGGAAATCTTTATAAATATCATTGAAAACATATAAATCTTTAAAGTAGACTAATTCCCCGTTACTTTTGCTTCCCCATTGACGAAAACCGAAGCGTTCAAAAAGAGCAATTAAAGCAGTTTGTTTGGGGAATAAGGTCACATAAGTAAAATCATGGCCTTCATTTAACATCTTTCTTAAAATGATACTCAAAAATCGTTGACCGAGAACCGTCCCGTGTGAATCAATTTTAAAAGTTCCAATTTTTAGACGTCTTCTTTCATCAAAATGAGGATTAATACTATTATCTGTTTCTACTTCATCTTTAAGATAAAGAAAACCTAGTAATCTCCCACCAACAATCAGTACATAGGCTTCATCTCCACTAGTAGCCTTTTTAGCCAGCCACTTATCGAAACCAGGATAATCATCTCTTAATGAGTCAAAAAAGACATCTCGTAAGTTTAGGTCTCGAATAAGAATTTTTTGAATTGCATCATTTTTCATATGTAACCTCCTCAATGAAAATTATAACATTTTTATAAATAAAATATCCCACCAACTTCTAAATAACCACCTGGTAGCCCCCAACTGTGTTTATCTCCTCGAAGTTGCAGAAGAATTTTGCCCTCTTCATTAGCCAAAATCCCGCCAGCAAAATTGAGAATGACTTTATCCTGCCCCACCTTGGAGCGGATGTAGGAGATGTAGTCTTGGTTCATATTTACTCCTTTAGCAATCACTAATCTGCCAATTGTAGCCGTCAGGAGGCTAAAACTGTAATTTTCTTAAAATGAATTACTTCATATTCACGCGAAACTCCCTGACTTCTAGCCCACTATGAAGATGAATGGGATAGTCAACTTTTCGAAAAGTTTGATGCAGGGCAGCGCCTAGCGAAAAATTAAAACCATGTCTAAAAGAATGGGATATCTGACTGAGCATTTCTGCACTCCACCCTCAATTCTTAATTGGACATTAGCGTAAGACAGGAAATAAACATTGTCCTTAGAACGCTCGTACTCCAATTAAAATTCTAAGAGTTCAAC
The DNA here is from genome assembly GCF_000377005.1 of Streptococcus minor DSM 17118. Lineage (GTDB taxonomy): Bacteria > Bacillota > Bacilli > Lactobacillales > Streptococcaceae > Streptococcus > Streptococcus minor. The sequence continues at coordinate 114,942 of NZ_AQYB01000032.1, read as the reverse complement.
ATCGAAAGTGCTGGTCTTTTTAATATCTACTACAACATTTATAGGATGAGAACGTTGTATTCCTTAGGGTTTTATCTTCTGTGTTTTTACCACGAATAATAACACCATTATAAATTTACTTTAATTCATAAGCACTTCTACAATAAAAAAATGACATGGTAGAAACTACAAAAAATGCGACACTTGTCAATAAGATAGCTATTGATAATCCTGAAGAAACCTGTTCCACATGACCAGCTGAATCACTAACTCTTTCTAAAGGAAAATCCCCAGCGGATGGGAGTAGATAGACAAATGGTGTCAAACTGCAAATGAACCCCCAGAAAATTGCTTTATTGCTCTTTAAGTTAAACATCATTAACCCTGCAATAGGTAAGGCTATAAAAATCAAAGGTATACCAAACGAAAATATGCTCAAAAATAGAATCACACTACCCATCCAAGCCCAGACTAGACTTAATAATAAGATTAACAACGATACATAAGCTATCCTTAACATGATAAGTCTCTTATCTTTTGACTGTTCATTATTTTCCATCAATACTCCTTCGCATTATACCCAAAATCTGCTAAGTCAAGCTTTTTATCGCGCCAGTTTTTCTTGACTTTGACCCAAGTTTCAAGAAAGACCTTATCTCCTAGCATGAGCTCAATATCGCGTCTAGCCATAGACCCAACCTTCTTGAGCATAGAGCCACCCTTGCCGATGATAATGCCCTTTTGGCTGTCTCGCTCCACCATGATAGTCGCCTGAATATGGACCTTATCCGTCTCCTCATCTCTCTTCATGCTGTCTACAACCACAGCCACTGAATGAGGAATCTCTTCCCGAGTCAGGATTAGAACCTTTTCCCGAATCATCTCAGATACCAAAAAACGCTCTGGATGGTCAGTGATTTGGTCTTCTGGGAAATATTGGAAACCTTCTTCCAAATTATCTTTGAGGATGGTCATAAGAGTGTGGATATTATTGCCTTGAAGGGCTGAAATTGGGACCACTTCCTTGAAGTCCATTTGTCCTCTAAAATCCTCTATTTGCTCCAAAAGCTGGTCAGGATGGACCTTGTCAATCTTATTGATGACGAGGATAACAGGAATCTTGGCAGCCTTCAGCCGCTCTATTATCATATCATCGCCCTTGCCACGTTTTTCATCAGCAGGCACCATAAAAAGAACAGTCTCAACCTCACGCAAGGTCGAATAAGCAGACTCTACCATAAAATCACCCAAAGCTGTCTTTGGTTTGTGAATTCCTGGCGTATCAATAAAAACAATCTGCTCTGTTTCAGTCGTATAAATTCCCATAATTTTATTGCGGGTCGTTTGAGCCTTGTCACTCATGATGGCAATCTTTTGCCCCATGACCTGATTCAAAAAGGTCGATTTCCCAACGTTTGGACGGCCTAAAATGGCTACAAATCCTGATTTAAATGTCATATTTTTCTATAAAGAACAAGAATTCTGCACCAGCTATGCAAAACTCCTGTTCACCTTTCTTTTTCAATTTTTGCAGAGTATTATCCTAAAATCAGTTGCCAAATTTTTGGAATAAAAATAATCAAACCTGTCAATACCGCATAGCCAGAGGCAACGAGGACCGCACCTGCAGCCATATCTTTTGCATTTTTAGCCAGCATCGAAAAATGGTAACCACTGGCCAAATCAACCACATTTTCAATAGCTGAGTTGATAATTTCTAGAACGATAACCAAAAAAATAGCCAGAAGGAGAAAGAGCCACTCGGTAGCAGAAATTTGAAAAATCAAACCTGCCAACAATGCCAATATGGCAGACACGAGGTGTTTGCGCATATTGCGCTCTTCCTTAAAAGCTGTCAGTACTCCTGTAATGGCAAACTCCATACTGGCTACTAGATCTCGGTTTTTCCACTTTTTCTGTGAATTATTGTCTTGTAAGTCCATAGGCTGTTAGCACCTCTTCCTGTAAGGTAAACATTTCCTTCTCTTCCTCGGGCGTATAATGATCATAGCCGTTGATGTGAAGGAAGCCATGTACTGCAAGAAACCCCATCTCCCGTTCGAAGGAGTGCCCATATGTTTCGGCTTGCTCACGTGCCTTATCGACAGATATGAACAGCTCGCCGATGTAGCTATCAAATTCCTCTAGCATCTCTGCTAGATCTGGATCATCAGCCATGTCATCCTCATCAAAGTTAAAAGGTTTTTCTGGCTTATATTCTAGACTGATGACATCTGTTGGGCGGTCGGTGTCGCGGTACTCCAGATTGAGTTGATGACTGCGTTCATTGGTCACAAAGGTGACAGCCATCTCTTTATTTTGCTTACCAAGCTTTTCTGCTGCAAACTGCAACAAATCTAGGGTTTGCTCCATCATTTTCGGAGAAACTTGACCGGTTTCATCCACCATTTCTACATACATTCTTTTTCTTCTTTCAGTAAAATACTATCACACTCATTATATCACAAAAAGAGTAGGAAAGATAAAAAGCCAAGGTAGAAATTTTCCTTAGCCTATTCTTTATAGTTTTTCTGTTAACCATGCCTGTACAGCTTTGAAATCCGTGACCGTATAATCAGGGGTATAGGAGTGGTCTGTCACACTTCGTCCACGATGGTTGAACCAGATAGCCTTCCAACCAGCACCCTTGGCACCAATGACATCATTTTCGTAAGAATCCCCTAGATAACAAATGTCTTCTGGGTTCAGGTTGAGACGTTTTTCCATCAGTCTAAAAATCCCTGTATCAGGCTTGGTCATACCAACCTGACCGGAAATAAGCATCAAATGTTCTGGAATAAAACGATGAAGATTCAGATTCTGTATTTTCTTCATTTGGTGAAGATGCGGACCATTGGTAATCAGACCCACGGCTATTCCCTTTTCTTGGCAATATGCAAAAAGTTCCTTACTACCAGTTGTCAATTCCAAGTGTCCCTGCTGATAGGCGTAGGCTTCCTGAATGGCATAGGCCATCTCATTTGTAATATCCATCCCCATATCCCTAAAAGCTGCCCTCATCCGATAAGTATGCATGTCCTTCATAGAAAGTGTCCCTTTGACCGAAGCTTCAAACAACTCGTCCGCCCGGTAACGAAAGGCTAGATAGAGAGCTTCCAACTGTTTTAAAGGAAGAAGATCAAATTGTTCAACTGCCCGCTTAAAAGGCTGAATTTGGTTGTACAAGGTGTCATCTAAATCAAAAATCAAAGCTTTCATAGTGGTATTGTAGCATAAAACATCTCCATCGACTCTGTACGAAATTCAAATATCAAAAATGTCATTAATTATAAAACTTAGTTTCCACAAGCTGGATCGGATTCCCTATCATCATTTCTGAATAAACTGATACGTTTTCTAGTAACTTTTAACTCGATTTCATTTATCTCAACTAAAATTCTGATACAAGTAACTATCTGGTTACAGGTAGAGTTTCTTATAGCGACCTCCACCTAAAAACTCAATCATCCCCTGATCTCTCAAAACTTGTAATTGTTGACGAATTTTATCTTTTATATAATTATTTTTCGGATATCTCCGTTTTAAATAGTCTTCAAAAGCATACATTTCATTCAAAGTAAATTCATTAGTAGGAATCCAGTCTAAACACTTCAAAATTTCTAGCAACCAGCCTCTAGAACCAGCCGACTGCTCACGAAGAAAAAGTGTCTGTTGGAATTTCGACAAAACTTCATCTTGATTAACTACTAGACTATCTTTTATCAGAAAAATTGTACCCCTTGTCGAAACTTTACGAATATCAATATTGCAACCAACCCAACCAGTCCTCCTGGCAGTTGGGGCTAAGGGCTTACGCTTCACAATGACTTCTGGAGTAAAAAAATATTTAGGAACAACTGCAAAATTCTTAACCTTGCACTCTGTACTGTAGTTCAGAAAGAAAAAATTAGGATTCCTTTCTGATTGAATCCGCTCAAGCATCGTCGAATAAGCACCATCAGGAATAATGGATGAAAACTTCCCATTTTTACTTTTTAATTCATATTCCTCTGAACATTGAGAACAATAAAAGTCTGCAACAGGTCGATTGTTTTCGAAACCATTTATTGGATGACTACCACAATTGGGACAATAAATATTTCTAGCAACCCACGACTCTTTCATGATTCTTGCTTGCTGAGGCTTACTTTTGTAACCCTCAACTAAACTCATATCTAACGATAGATTCATATCCTCTCCTTAACAGATCTTTTCTTAACAAATTTTACTTTATTTTATCAATTTCAACTAAAAGGATCAAACTAAAGTGCTAAATAGTAAGAACCCCTTAAGCTATATCAGAGGGTCCTTTATCATCACACCTTCTGCTGAATCCTTTGCATCTCAGCATAGCGGCTATTTAGCTGCATCAGTTGGTCATGGTTCCCTTGTTCAATGATTTGACCGGCATCTAGAACTAGGATTTGATCAGCATTTTGAATGGTGGAAAGGCGGTGAGCGATAATAAAGGTAGTCCGCCCTTCCTTGAGTACTTCCATGGCCTTTTGTATCATTTCTTCTGTCTCGGTGTCAATATGGGAAGTCGCCTCATCCAAAATCAAAATCTTGGGATTGGCAATCAGGGTTCTAGCAAAGGCAATAAGCTGACGCTCGCCACTAGAGAAAGCTGAACCTTTCTCCACAACAGGCTCATCAATCCCTTTTTCCAATCTAGCCAGCATATCACTAGCTCCAACTTTTTCCAAAACAGCAATAATCTCCTCACTAGAGTAACCTCCTTTATCCATCGTAACATTGGAAGCGATGGACCCAGTAAAAAGATAAGGCTCTTGAAGAACTATCCCCATTTGACTACGAACACTTTCGCGCGAAAACTGAGAAATATCTTGACCATCAATGGTGATGTCCCCTTCTTGAGGATCATAAAAGCGGTAAAGTAGGTTCATGATAGAAGTTTTTCCTGAACCTGTATGCCCTACTAGAGCTACAGTTTCTCCCTGTTTCGCATGAAGAGAAATATTTTTGAGGATACGATGTTTCCCATCATAAGCAAAACTGACATTATTAAAATCGACTACACCCGCCGTCACCTGCAATTCATCCTCTTCATCTGCTTCCAGTTGTTCTTCCAACATTTCTAGAAGCCTTCGTCCTGTAGCCTGGGAACGTTGAATATTGGGTAACTGACGCACTAGCATGCCTAGCAAGTCAAAGAGCGTAGTTACATAATTGATATAAAGGAAAAGACGCCCTGCAGTCATACTCAGATTACCACCTAAAAACTGGTAGCCAATAAAGGTTAGAATCCCAGCAACGACAGTGTATTTGAGCAGTTCTGTTAATGTCCAAGAAGCAACTGAGTCCACAAAGACAATGCGGTCATCTGCCCCCTGCATCTTGCCAGCCACTTGTTCAAAATTGTTTAACACTTCTTCTTCTTGATGATACAGTTGGATGATGCTGGCCCCGTTCATAGTCTCATTGACTAAGGTATTGACCTCACTTCTGGCAGCGTAAAAATCTTTCATCGGCTTGTCCGTTAAGTTTTTGTATAGGATTTGAATGCTATAGAAGAGTGGTATCAGGAGCAACAAAACCAAGCCTACAGCTAAGTCCAAACTCATTAAAATACCATAGATGAAGAACACTTGAATTAGAGTAATAAAAATCTGAGATAAGAGTGTGCTGTAAAACTGATTGCGTAAGGTTTCCGTATCATTGACGATGCGTGTTGCAATCTTACCAGCAGGCTTGTCATCAAAGTAAGAAATTGGCAAACGTTGCATGACGGCATAAGCCCGATTTCGCAGATTGGTCGCTACTTGATTGGCACAGACCATGAGTATCCGAAAGGAACCATAACGCAAGAGGCCACCAATAGCTAATAGACCGATAAAAGAAGCCAACTTGATGAGGAAATCACGCTGATTTAGGACCAAACCCTTGGAAACCGCTGTTAAATCTTGATCAATCAGATTTTGCAAGAACAAAGGAGCCAGCTGAACACCTGCCGTAGCCAACAATAGCAGCAAGAGACCTGACACAAATAGACTTTTGACTTGTTTCAATTCTTTCATTAGTGATAGAATGACTGACATCTTATTCCTCCTCTCCTTGAGCTTGTTGTCGTTGATATTGCTCATAGTACCAACCCTTCTGAGCGAGCAGTTGGTCTGGTGTGCCTTCTTCCACAATGCGTCCCTCATCCAAAACCAACACCCAGTCTGCTTGATGAACTGCTGACAAGCGGTGGGTCACGATGATGTTGGTCTTTCCTCTTCGCTCTTGCTGAATATTTTGAATGATTTGTCTCTCCGTTCTAGCATCAACTGCTGACAGTGAATCATCTAAAATGAGGAGTTCTGGCTGTCGGATAAAAGCACGCGCAATCGATATCCGTTGCTTTTGTCCACCAGAAATGGACAGTCCCCGCTCCCCGATAGTGGTTTTTATCCCATCTGTCATCCGTTCTAAATCTTCCCTAAAAGCTGCTGTTGCAATCGCCTGCATAATCTCATCTTGACTAGCTTGTGCCTTCCCCATAGCGATATTTTCTCCTACTGTCCGTGAAAAGAGAATATGTTCTTGTGGGACATAGCCAATCAAGGCCTCCAGTGATTTTCTGGAATAGTCTGTAATCGGATAACCATTGATAGTAAATTCCCCTTGTCCGACTGGATACTGGCGCAAGAATTGGCGCACCAAGCTAGTTTTGCCGGCTCCAGTTTTACCAACCAAACCCAAAGTCTGACCTGCCTTTAAGTTCATGCTAATCCTTTTCAAACTAGCCTGAGAAGCTTGACCGTAGGAAAAACTATAATTTTCTAGACGGATTTCTTGCAGATGGTTTAAGACCATTTTCCCATCTTCTTCCATCTCATCTCCCGTTTCAATCAGCTCCTGCAGTTTGCCAAAGGAAGTCTTACCTGTCTGATAGACCAAAATAAAATCTGATAACATCGCAAAGGGCTCAACTAGGGAAACGACATAGAGCTGCAAGGCTACTACTTGACCCATACTGACGCGACCAGCTTCCATGAAATAGACCCCTGCACCCAAAATCAAGACGGTACTAAGCCCCAACATAAAACTATACATGGGCATGTAGAGTGCCCTATACCGAGCAATATCATTCCACCGTGTCGCTAAAGCTGCAGTTTTTTGAGCAAAACGACTGGACTGATTTGCTTTTTTGCTGTAAGCTCGGATAACTCGAATCCCCTCTACCGTCTCAAGGACCTCATTACTCAGTTCAGAAATAGCCTCTCTAGCCTCATCCACTTTCTGTTCTAAAGGCTGGGAAATCTTGTAAGTCCCATATGTCATGATGAAGATGGGAACCATCCCCAATAGGGCTATCTCCCAGGAAATCAGAAACATGACAGGAATAACAAATCCAATCATCCCACCTGCATAGAGGATAATCATGAGTCCATAACCTACCATATCCTGAAGCATCTCCACATCTGTTGAAAAACGAGTCATCATATCCCCAGAACGAAATTTTTCATAGAAGGGTGTCCTCATAGATACGAGCTTGTGAAAGGCTCGTTGCTGCATATCAAACTTAAAATGAACAGACTGCTGAAAAAGCTTCAAATGCCAAATAACCGCCGATCCATAATTCATCAAAGTAGCAAGCAACAGAAAACCAATCGTCCCCAAGAGTTCTTGCTCGGTCAAGGTCTGCTTGGTCATTCCATCCACTAGACCTTGTATAACCCTCGTAGGGATAACTAGGGTGGCATCATAAATGATGAGACTAATCGCCACTAGGATATAAATCCATTTATTCTTTCTAACATAATCTAAAACTAACTTAAACAAATTATTCCTCTTTCTTACTCCAATAGGCTTAAAAGCACACAAAAAAGCCCATGATGCACCTACTCCTCACCATGGGCTTACCGTATAATCATTGATCAAATCAGAAAAGATGACTAATGCAGCTGCTTAGAAAGGAGACAACCTAAAAATGAAACATATACCAATGCTGTTTTGTTCATGATTTAATTCTCCTTTCATTAAGATACTAGGCTTTAGCAATACATTGTAAAATACGATGAGAACAAAGATTCTCCTGCATCTAGAAATTTTTTCTACATACAGTCACACCTGATTTTTGCAAAGTACTGTAGCCATGTTCACTTCTAGTGTACAACATCGTCACAGCCATCCACTAGTATTATCTTTGTCTATTGTATCACAAAATACTTGCATGTCAAGGTATATGACAATAAAAAAATCCTGCAAAGGCAGGATAAGATTGATATGCTAGTTGCCGGGATCGAACCGGCGACCTCATCCTTACCATGGATGCGCTCTACCTACTGAGCTAAACCAGCAATACCATCTAATTGTACCATATCATTCGCATTTGTCAATTATTTTTTCTCAATTAAACAAGAGAATATCCCTTTCAGGTTCTATTTGCAATTTTTAGATATTTTTTTTAGAATAATAGGTAATAGAAAGTTGAGGTATGCTTATGATTATTGGTGTTCCAAAGGAAATTAAAAACCATGAAAATCGTGTTGGTTTAACCCCAGCGGGTGTTTATGCCCTCATTCAAGCTGGACACACGGTCTTAGTCGAAACAAATGCTGGGGTGGGTTCTGGTTTCCCAGATGCAGATTACAGCGAACAGGGAGCTCAAATCGTCGCAACTGCACAAGAGGCATGGGCTGCTCAGATGGTCATCAAAGTCAAAGAACCACTGGCTACTGAATATGCCTTCCTACGTGAAGATTTGTTGCTCTTTACTTACCTGCATATGGCACCAGCTCCTGAATTGGCAGATGCAATGTTAAGTGCAAAAACGACAGGTATCGCCTACGAAACCGTTCGAAATTCATTTGGTCAACTCCCGCTTCTAATACCTATGAGTGAAGTAGCCGGACGGATGGCAGTACAAATTGGTGCTCATTTCTTGACCAAACAAGAAGGTGGTTCTGGTGTTCTTCTTGGTGGTGTACCAGGGGTACCAAAAGGAAATATTGCCATTATTGGTGGTGGGGTCGTCGGTACTCAGGCTGCACGTGTTGCCCTTGGTTTTGGTGCAAAGGTGACTATCCTGGATATTTCTGCCAAACGCTTGGCTGACTTGGAGGACATTTTTGGCAACCAAATCCAAACTCTCATGTCTAATCCCCTCAATATTGCCCAAGCCGTAAAGGAAGCAGACCTAGTAATTGGTGCTGTTCTGATACCGGGAGCTAAGGCACCAAAATTAGTAACAGATGAAATGGTTCAATCCATGCGACCTGGTTCAGTTATCGTGGACGTCGCGGTTGACCAAGGCGGTGTCATCGCAACAGCCGATAAAGTGACTACTCATGATGAGCCTATCTACGAGAAATACAATGTTCTCCACTATGCTGTTGCCAATATCCCTGGAGCCGTAGCCCGCACTTCAACCCTAGCTCTTACAAATGTCACCTTACCTTATATTCTCGATTTAGCCAATAAAGGATTCAAAAAAGCTATCCAAGAAGATAAAGGACTCCTTCAAGGGGTCACTACCTATCAAGGAAACATCACTAATCTGCCAGTTGCACAAGGACTAGGTAGAGATTATACAGATATTCTTGAGTTAATTTGAGTCAAAAAGAAGTAGTTCTCACTACTTCTTTTTTTGTATTTTAAATCAGCTCCAAGAGCTTATCCTGATTGACATCTGGATACCGTGAGAGAAAAACATGAAGGGTTTTGAGGACAGCTGGCATAAAGTTTGGCAAATCGTTTTCAATCTGTAAAACCAAGAGAGGTTCATGAAGACTAAGCCGAAGCAAAAACCAGCCGCGACCATAAGGCTCCGAAAGGATAAAGCGGATGCCTTCTTCATTTTCAGGATTAAAGGACCAACCAGTTACTGGATAATCTTTCAAATCTGTAATCACCTGGTGTCCTAGAGCCTTAAAATCTTCTCTTTCTAATTTGAAACGGACCTCCTGGGTCTCGACAGGCTGTCTCAAATCTGCAATCAAATCATCAACTTTCTGACCCTTGTGAGCTAATTGAGGCAATAGCATTAAAATCTTAGCAGCAGCATACGTCCCATCATCTAAGAAAAAATTCTCCTTGAAGGCCGCATGACCACTGGTTTCAATAGCCAGTTGACAATCCACGCCCGCTTGATTAGCTGCAATAGCTCTATTGATGACATTGCGGTAGCCAGAAATATAACGGATCTGCTTACCACCTAATTTTTCAATAAAATCCTTGAGGTGGTCTGAGGTTGGTGAGTTGGTGACAATGCTAGTACCCGGATACTCAGTCAAAACGATTTGACTAAGAACCGCAATCAAGTTATTACGGTTGAGTATTTCGCCCTTGCTAGTGACAACAGCAGCACGATCCACATCCGTATCAAAAATGATACCTAAATCTGCCTTATGTTCCAAAACAGCTGCCTGAATACTGGCCATAGCTTCCTTATTATCGGGATTGGGAATGTGGTTTGGAAAGGTCCCATCTGGCTCTAGAAACTGTGATCCTGTGGTATCAGCTCCCAAGACTGCCAACACCTGTTCAGCAAAGAAACCTCCCGCTCCATTTCCTGCATCCACGATGATTCTCATCCCGGCCAAAGGTTTCTGCATTGCAACATGTGAACCCCGACGGATTTTTTCAACTAAGTCAGCCGCATAAGGAGTGATAATATCTGCAAGACGCAGTTGACCAGTCTTACCATTGGAGCTAGGTTGGGTCTTTTCTAAAATAAAATCAATATCTTCGTGCTCAGCGCCACCTTTTTTGCTAAAAATCTTGATACCGTTGAAATAGTATGGCAAGTGACTCGCTGTTATCATAATACCTGCATGGCAACTGAACTCCTCGTACTGAGTTGCCATAAACATAGCAGGTGTCGTTGCAAGACCAAAATCAACGACCTGAACACCCTGATCTAAGGCTTCATCTATCAGGGTCTGAGCTAGATTCGGACCACTAAGACGACTATCCCTACCTACACCGATAGATAAGGCCCCATCCTGATAAGCTTCTTCATAGCTCTGTCGCAACCAGTTAATCAGGCCAGATGTGATACTCTTAACTGCTTCTGTAGTCAAGGTAACTTCCCACTCATCGGTTGCAATCGCAATCCCACGAATATCTGATCCATTTTGCAATTTTGCCAAATCTGTCATCAGTTCCTCCTTGTAAACCTCTGATTGTATCAATATTTTCCTATTCGTTACAGTTAAAATAGATTGAAAGTATTTTTTATAGGAAGAGAATGCTATCTTTTCCGAGTTAATATCCCATCTTTCATTTCATATACAGCATCACATTTTTCGACCATTCGAACATCATGTGTCACCATGATAATCGACTTTTTGTATTTTTTTGCTTCCTTTGCTAAGAGAGCTACAACTTCGTAAGAGCGATTCGTATCCAAGCTGGCTGTTGGTTCATCGGCTAAAATGATGCTAGGATTATGATAAAGAGCGCGTGCAATGGCAACCCTTTGTCTCTCCCCGCCCGAAAGGCTGGCTGGTAGTTTTTTACTCAAATGCTCAATTCCCAATTCAGATAAGAGTTGATTTTTCCAATCTGTTTCCTTTGTTCGGTCGATTTTATTTACCAGCTCCAGTTGCTGCTCTACTGTCAGATAAGGAATTAAATTGGAGCTCTGCAAGATAAAGCCAATCTGTCGAAAGCGTAACTTTGACCTATTTTTTTCACTCAGACCACTATAGGTTTGTCCATCAACTAGAACTTCACCTGAAGATGGGCTTTGCAAACCTCCTGCGATTGTCAGGAATGTACTTTTTCCCGAACCCGATGGACCGACAATAGCAACAAATTCTCCAGGTTCAACAGAAAAATTTGTGGGATGGAGACCGATAATTTCGCGCGTACCATCTTGAAACACCTTGGTAACATCTTTTAAAACAAGTGCAGTCATATTTTCTCCTAATTAATGGTTTTCAATGGATCGATGCCTGCTACAATTCTTACAGAGAAGAGGGAACCGAGCATCGAAAAGACAATTAGAACAATAGAAACCAGACCATTGAAGAGCCAATCAATCTGGAAAGGCACTTTTATCGGAAGAGCAAGGGCCGAAAGCCAAGTTCCTACCATGCTTAATACCACACCCAATCCGACCAATAGGAAAGTCTGCACTAAGATAGATCTTCCAATGTAGGAAATTGGTACCCCTTGTGTTTTCATAACTCCAAAAATTTGAGTCTTCTGCATGGTGAATACATACATGAAAATCCCTATCACAATAGTAGAAATCAATACTAAAAAACCAATCATAAAGCCAAATGTCAGCACTTGAGCCCCATAACCAGGTATCTTATTGATGAATTCTGAAATCGTCAATTTCTCCAGTGTATCTTTGGGATAGCTAGACAACTCGCCTTTCGCAAGAACTGCATTGAAGCTAGTCTCTGCTTGTGGCCCCCTCTCGCTCACTAAAAGATTATAGGTTTCGTGGCTCGCATAGATGACTGGGCTGACATTGTAGCTAGCTTCCTCAGCAATACCAACAATCTTCAATGTAGATGAACTCTTCGATAAATAAAGCACATCGCCTATCTCCAAACCTTCCTCATCTGCTAGGCGTTTGGAAATGACGACCTCTTGAACTTCCTTCATCAAGCGACCATCTATCACCTTTGGTACTATAAAACTGTCGCTATCAACAGCAAACAAGGTCGACTTGATTTTATCCTCTTCTTCCGGATTTTCTCCCTCCCAAATGACTGTTGATAGGATACTCAAGTAAGCAGTTTGGTCTCCTTGAACCTCCTGTGCTACTTGCTTTTCAATACTGGATAGATTCAGGGTTTGGGTCGCATCATTTGCCAACAGAACCGTCACATCTCCCCAGTTATCTATGGCACTCCGATTGAGTTGGGCCAAGCCATTTGCTAGACCAGCCAAAAAAAAGACAAGATAAGAAATTAGAAATAATAGACTCGTTATCATACCATAACGTAATTTAGCATGTTTTATTTCATTAATTGCAAGAAACATATTTTTCCTTTCAATAGATACTGACTGCCTTTACTGACAGCTACTTATTCATTCCTAGTCGGGGTCATACACCCTATACATCTGTAGATGCTATCGCTCATAACTGCTTGTCTGCTATGATAAGTCGAATATCTCCCTCTTCCACTTCAAGACCTGTTGGCTGAAATCCCTGCTTTTGCCAAAAATACTGAGCTTGCGGGTTGCTTTTTACATAAGCCAAACGTACTTTCTCAAAGTTTCTTGAAAAATAAGCTAGTACTCCAGCTATAATCTGACTACCCAAACCAGTTCTCTGGTATACCTGATGAACCATAAACAGGCCGATAAAGACCGTCTGCGTATCCGGATAACCTAATACAAAATCTAAGACAGCAAGCAAGTTCTTATCCTGCCAAAAACCGACATAAAACTTAGCAGAGTCAGACTGACCAGCCGGCAATCTTTTCATATCCTCCTTCACGCTTCGTAGACTTGGCTTTGGTGGGTAATGTTGGAAATAAAGAGGATTGCTCTCATACAATTCCAAAATCACTGGACAGTCATCTGCTGTCAATATCCGACAAGCATAGTCTCCAGACAAGCATTCTACCTGCATCTCTAATTCCTCAAACATCTCTAATTCCTCAAACCTTACTTTGTTAAAATCCTATGAATTCTCTCTTTCAAGACAGGTACAAGCTCCTCCTCAAACCACGGATTGTTTGCTAACCAAATCTGGTTACGAGGAGAGGGATGAACGAGAGGAAAATACTTTGGCAAGTAGTCTTGAAAGTGCCGGACAGTCTCCGTCACATTTTTCTTCATCTGCAAACCCAAGTAATGCTGCTGTGCGTACGCTCCAATCAACAAAAATAGTTCTACTTGTGGCAGTTTTTTTAATATAAGAGGGTGCCATTTTGCTGCAAAATCTTTACGTGGCGGCAAGTCTCCTGACTTCCCCTTTCCAGGATAGTAAAAATCCATGGGTAAAACAGCAAAAAGTCCAGAATGATAAAACTTCTGATAATCCACACCCATCCACTCTCTCAGACGCTCCCCACTTCTATCATTCCAAAAAAGTCCTGTCTCTTGAGCGATACGCCCTGGAGCTTGACCAACAAGCACAATCCTTGCTGTATTCGGAGCTGAAAACAGTGGCTCAATCCCACTCAAGCTATAAAGTTGGTTCTCCTTATCCTGCATGATAGCTTGCAACAAATTGATTTCATCCATCGTCTTCTCACTTTGCACAAAAAACCTCTAGTAAAATCATTTATTCCTGATCTTGCTCACGCTCGTAGGCATTGATAATCTCGGCTACAACAGGGTGACGAACGACGTCCTTGGCAGATAGATAGACAAAATCAATCTGCTTGATATGTTGCAATTTTTCCGTCGCATCAATAAGACCTGATTTGACATTCCGAGGCAAGTCAATCTGACTAATATCCCCGTTCACAATCATTTTAGAATTAAAACCTAAGCGGGTCAAAAACATTTTCATCTGCATAATGGTCGTATTTTGCGCCTCATCCAAGATGACAAAAGCATCATCTAATGTTCGACCACGCATATAAGCCAGAGGAGCAATTTCTATGATCTCGCGCTCCATCAATCGTGTAGTCTGCTCCTTGCCTAAAATCTGGAAAAGAGCATCATAGACTGGGCGCAAATAAGGATCCACCTTCTCTTTTAAATCTCCCGGTAGAAACCCTAGACTTTCACCAGCTTCCACTGCAGGTCGAGTCAGAATAATCCGCTTAACCTGACCACGTTTGAGGGCTGTTACAGCCAAGGTTACTGCTAGGAAGGTCTTCCCTGTTCCAGCAGGACCGATACCAAAGACCACATCATGGTGCTTCACACTCTCTACATAGACCCTTTGACCCAATGTTTTAACCCGAATCGGTTTACCATTGTTATCTTTGATGATTTCTTCTTCATAAAGCGCCACAAACTTGTCAATGGTTCCATTTTGTGCCATAGACAGAGCTGTTACCACATCAGAAGTGTTGACAAGCATACCTCGCCCTACAAGAACTAGCAAGGCTTGAAGGGCTAATCGAGCGACTTCTACAGCCTCCTCGTCATCCCCTAAAATCTGCACGCGCTCAGTCCTTGCATGGATAATGACCCCTAAATTGTCTTCGATCAAACGCAAATGGCGCTCGTTTGAGCCAAATAGGGCCACGACATCATCAGGATGTTGTAATGCCATTTCAGCAGAAAACTCTTGCAAATAGAACTACCTCATTCTTTCATTAGATTAGCTTCATTATAGCTTATTTAAAACAAAAAATCACGCAAAGCGTGATAGATAAAAGTAGATATTATCAGTAGCTCTAATCAGTCATCCACTCGATAACTTTCAATCAATTCCTTGAAAGTTTCTGTGAAAATCTGTGTTGCTTCCAAAAATGCCTTTTGTTGCTCTTTCGTTAAGGCAGAAAAAGCCTTAGCCTCATAGATATTTAGCGGTTCAACCAAACTAGCAATCTCTTTTCTGCCAAGTTCAGTCATCCGGATTAATTTTCTGCGCTTATCATTTGGAATAGTTTCCAGATAGAGCCAGCCTTTTCGCATATGGTTTTTTACAATAGACTGGATGACCTGCTTGCTTGAATAAGTTCGCTTGCAGATGAACTCCTGAGTAATTCCTTCCGGATTATTGTAAATCCATGTGAAAACAAGGAGAAATTTACTGTTGATTCCATGTTGTCGAGCATAATGTTCAACCAATGAAAATTGCTCGTCTCTCAAACCTGCATACTTTTTTGCATTCTTTTTTTGCATTTTTCTCTCCTTTTTTCAAATGATGGTGTGCAATACAAATTAGTTAGTTTTTACTTTAACAAGCTAGTATTACAAGAATATGTATAATAGATTACCTTTTATTGGGCTTAGATGACAGTTTTAAGGCGCAACAAACGAAATCTTAGAAAATCGTAATATTAACTAGGTTTCGATTTGATGGTTCAAATGTTCTTAGTGTCCCAAATAATCTTCCCAAATTTGATCGAACAGCCCCAGATTAAAGGAGAAATTGGCTCCATCTTCTAGATAACGGCTGACGGCATCAAATTCATCTGTATGCTTTGGAAAGGTTGTATCCTCAAACGCCAAGTCTGCCAAAATAGCGACAGGTTCATTGGATTTGGGGTTGCGCTGGGTCATCAGCCAGGCATAAAAACTTCTTCTCATCTTTCTACTTTCTAGCATCCTCTCTTTCTTAGGGTTGCTTGTTCATTTAGCTGAAC
The DNA here is from genome assembly GCF_000377005.1 of Streptococcus minor DSM 17118. Taxonomy (GTDB): domain Bacteria; phylum Bacillota; class Bacilli; order Lactobacillales; family Streptococcaceae; genus Streptococcus; species Streptococcus minor. Next base: position 98,776 of record NZ_AQYB01000032.1, on the reverse strand, counting down.
AAGTCTTCTATATAGTGATTGGACAGGGACTTTTGACACCCTATTGGTCAACATGCACCTAAGAGCTTAGCTGATTAGCTCTGTCCCCAGTTCATCCTGCTTGATTTTTTTAGCCTTCATCAGTCCACCCAGAGCTTTTTTAAATTGCCCCTTAGAAATACCAAAAGTAGCCTTGATATCTTCTGGGCTAGACTTATCATTTAGGGTCATAAAGCCACCATTTGACTCCAAATAAGCCACAATCATCTGGGCATCATTTTCCAGCATTTCAAAAGAACGAGGCTTGAGTGATAGATTGAGGGTCCTATCCACTGGGCGATAACCAATCACACGAACCTTTAGTTCCTGCCCTAGACGTGGCTCAGCATATCGCTCACTGGGGTGAATAAAACCAAGCATATTATTATCTGGCAAGTAAACAAAGGTTCCATTTAGCTTCAAACGGTAGACGATAGCTCGCAGTTCCTGATTTTGCATATTGTCATAAGCTGGTCCAGCCAGTCTTTGAAAATCTTCTGCAAAGGCTAAGAGGCCCCAGATACGTTCTTTCTTATCCACATCTAATTTGATATAGAGCTGATCGCCTTTTTTGGGCCAGAGTTCCTTTATCTCTGGCAGTATGTCTAAGGATACTACTACCGCTTTATCAGGTAAACCCGTATCAACAAAGACACCCAGGTCCTTACGAACATCAGTCACCTGCCCCCAACCAAAGCTGGTTCTGGTTGATGTAACTTTCTTGGTTGTTAAACGCAGACGCTGTTTCATATCGTGATAGGCAAAGCCTGTAACAGACTGTCCCAGTTGATACTGTCCTTCCTCTTTTGCCAAGGCAAAGGTCTGACCATCCTTTTGCACAAAATAAAAGTCCTTATTTTCATCTGTCACCAGACCAGTGACGAAGTTTGCTAGTAATGTATTCATGTACTTCTTTCTAAAAGAAAGCCAACCCGAATTTGGATTGACTCACTATTTCTAATGGATTGAAAAGAGGAGACATCTTCCATCCATTCAGTGGACAACTTAAACGGCCAAGAGTTCTTTTTCTTTTTCTGCAGTCATTTTATCGATGGTCTTGATAGCATCATCTGTTACTTTTTGAATGTCTTTTTCAAGTGTCTTCAAGTCGTCTTCAGTAATTTCCTTGGCTTTTTCAGCTTTTTTAGCCTCATCCATCGCATCACGGCGGATGTTCCGGATAGCAATTTTAGAGTTTTCACCCACTTTTTTCACTTCCTTCGCCAAACTCTTACGTGTCTCTTCTGTCAAGGCCGGAATCACCAGACGAATGACCGTACCATCTGACTGTGGCGTCAAACCAAGGTCTGAAGCATTGAGAGCACGTTCGATGTCTTTTAAAATAGACTTATCAAAAGGAGTAATCAGCAAGACACGGGCTTCAGGAATCGTAATTCCTGCTAACTGATTAAGAGGAGTTGGGGCACCATAATATTCTACCGAAATGCGGTCCAACAAACTAGCATTAGCACGACCAGCACGAATATTGCCAAATTCACGTGCCAAGCTTTGGTGTGAATGAGCCATACGCTCTTGAGCTTTTGAAATGATTTCTTTTGTCATAGGATTTCCTTCTTTTTTATTTTTCTTCTTTATTTGAAACTGTTGTTCCAATCGGTTCGCCAAATACGACACGTTTTATATTGCCTGGTTCATTCATGTTGAAAACGACTAGGTCAATATCATTATCCATAGAGATGGTTGAGGCAGTTGCATCCATGATTTTCAGACCACGATGGATGACCTCACGGTGAGTCAGTTCATTAAATTTCACTGCATTAGCATCCTTCTTAGGATCGGCATTGTAGACCCCGTCAACACCATTTTTTGCCATGAGGATAGCATCCGCTTCAATTTCAGCTGCACGCAGGGCTGCTGTAGTATCTGTTGAGAAGTAAGGGGAGCCGATTCCTGCTCCAAAGATAACAATCCGATTTTTTTCCAAATGACGAAGCGCCCGTCCACGGATGTAGGGTTCTGCTACATTCTGCATGGGAATGGCCGTTTGCACTCGCGTATCTACTCCATACTGTTGTAAACTGTCCGCCATAACGAGGGCATTCATGACCGTTCCCAACATGCCAGTATAGTCGGCTTGAACACGATCCATACCCGCCACTGCCGCAGGCTCACCACGCCAGAGATTTCCACCGCCAATCACTAAGGCAATTTGGATACCTGAATCATGCACCTCGGCAATTTCCTTCGCCATCGCCTGAACAGTCGGCAAATCAATTCCTGTACCACGCTTGCCTGCAAGGGCCTCTCCCGACAATTTAATGAGAATACGTTCGTATTTTGGTTTCATCTGATTATCATACTCCTCTTTTTTATCCTTATTATTCTACCATAAAATCTCATTTTTAAATAGTATTATCTCTATCAAAAAATAAAAACCTGTTTCCAGGTTTTTATCAAGATATATGTAATTTTCGTCTCAAAGCATCTGCTTTTGCACCAATTAGTCTGTCTAATTGCCGCGTCCACAGTGTCAAATAACCGTAAATCATTACTCCTGCTGACCCAACTAACAGAAGATGGACCAGACTACTCATCCGACCGACTGGCGGCAATACCTGACTCAGTGCCCATTCAAGAACAAAGACAGCTAGCCCCATAATGAGGGAGAGGATGCTGATACCCATGATATTTTTCTTAACGGCAGTCTTGTTGATCCCTACCACTTTATCGATACGACGGAAAATCAAAGCATTGGATACAAAGAGGCCGACCGCCGTTGACAAGAGTGGTCCGTAAGCATGGAAGAAATAGATAAAAGGAAAATGAAGGATGATTTTGACAACTAAGCCAGTGATGAAGAAGATGATTCCCTTACGATTTTCAAAAATCCCCTGAATCACTACTCCAAAGAGAGTATAGAGACCCTGTAATAAAATCAATAGCAAATTAGCCCTGAATAATCCGATAGCTGTTGACTCTGATGCTCCATAAAAGACAACATAAAGTGGTCTAGCCAGAATGACTGTTCCTACAATGGCTGGAATAATCACAATGGCAAGCATTCGAATATTATCCGTAATGAGGGTAGAAGTACCCTTGATATCTTTTTTCACAAAAGATTCTGTAATCATTGGAATAGCCACACTACCAATTGAACCTGCTACTCCGATGATAACCATGGTAATCTTACTAGGATTAGAGAGCATGTAGGAGTAATCTACCAATAGTTCTTTTTTAGACAAGCTGGTAGTTGCCTTCATAAAGTTGACAAAGGTGATTTGATCTACAAATTGATAAGCTTGAATTGCAGAACCAATCACGATTAACGGAATAGCTTCCTTAACTGTTTCAATAATCAAGGCCTTTAAATCAATCGAAATAACTGACTCTGGCTTTTTTAAAACCCGTGCAATGTATCCACCTTTTTGCAAGGCAAAAACGAGGACAGCAATACTGGCAATCATGCCGACAAAAGCACCAAAGGTTGATTGCACAACGGCTTTGAGATAATCCCCGGAACCTATCTTCATGATGAAAAAGGTGGCTCCCCAAATCCAAATGACACGCGCAATCTGCTCTACAATTTGGCTGATAGCGTATGGTTTCATATTATTGTGACCTTGAAAAAAACCACGCATAATACTCATAGCAGGGAATATAAGAATAGGTGGAACCAAACTGTACATGACTGGCGTCAGTTGTTCCTTAGAACCAGACATCGCAGCTAAAATAGGAGAAAAGAGATACATAAAAGCTGCAAAGATCAGGCCTAAAACCAGCATGAGCTTAAAAAACTCTCTAACCAGATAATAGGAAACATCCTGTCTATCTAGAGCATTGTATTTGGCAATTTGCTTGGCCATAGCTGTTGGCAAACCAACTGTCGAAATAAGTAGAAAAGTCGCATAAACTTGATAGCCCATATTAAAGAGGGCATTTGCCTCAAATCTGTGTTCTCCCATCCAAATAAACCAGGGAATCACATAGATAATCCCCAGTAAACGGCTGATAAAGTTCCCAGCTGTTAGCCAGGCCATTCCGCGCACCATCGTTTCCTGCTGATGGCTTTGTTTACTATTTTGTGACATGTTCTTCTCTTTCATTTTTACTAGTCTGAAACCTCATTATAAACTTTTCCCTGTCACTTGTAAAACCAAAACCCTGGTGACTATTCCCAAAAAAGAAGAAAAAAGCACCGCCTAAGCTGTGCTCTCTATTTTCTTAAAGTGAATTTGGGTCAACTTTGATACCAACACCTTGAGTGGTAGTAATGGTTACAGAAGTCATGTAAGTACCCTTTGCAGTAGCTGGTTTTGCCTTTACCATCACATCATGGAAGGCTTTGAAGTTTTCAACCAACTTGTCAGCTTCGAATGAAACTTTACCGATGATGGCTTGTACGATACCTGCTTTGTCAGCACGGTAAGTAATTTTACCACCTTTAGACTCTTCAACTGCCTTAGCAACATCCATAGTTACTGTACCAGTTTTAGGGTTTGGCATCAGGTTACGTGGACCAAGCACGCGACCAAGACGACCAACAAGAGCCATCATATCTGGTGTTGCGATAACAACATCGAAATCCAACCAACCACCGTTGATTTTAGCAACGAGGTCATCTTCACCAACGAAGTCTGCACCAGCAGCTTTTGCTTCTTCAGCCTTAGCACCACGAGCGAAAACTAAGACACGTGAAGTTTTACCTGTACCATTTGGCAATACCATTGCACCACGGATTTGTTGGTCTGCTTTACGAACATCAATATTCAAGTTGTATGCAACTTCTACAGTTGCATCAAATTTTGCAAAGTTTAATTCTTTTGAAAGTGCTACAGCTTCTTCTACACTGTAGGCTTTTGTGCTGTCAATTTTCTCAAGAGCAGCACGTAGTTGTTTGCCTTTTTTAGCCATGTTAATATTCTCCTTGTAATGTGGTTAAATCGAGATCATCTCCCACGTCACCCATCGAGAATCGATGAAGTCTGCGGGTAATCGGAATTCTCACTGATTAGTCAGCAATAGCGAATCCCATAGAACGAGCAGTACCTTCAATCATACGCATAGCAGCTTCTAGGCTTGCAGCGTTCAAATCTGGCATCTTAGTTTCTGCAATTTGTTGAATTTGTGCACGAGTCACAGTTGCAACTTTGGCAGTGTTCGGTGTGCCTGATCCTTTTTCAACACCTGCAGCTTTTTTCAACAGAACAGCAGCTGGTGGTGTTTTACAGATGAAGTCAAATGATTTATCTTCATACACAGAGATAACAACTGGGATAATCATACCAGCTTGGTCAGCTGTACGAGCGTTGAACTCTTTAGTGAATCCCATGATATTGATACCTGCTTGACCAAGTGCTGGACCAACCGGTGGAGCTGGAGTAGCTTTACCTGCAGGAATCTGAAGTTTTACAAGTTTTTCGACTTTTTTAGCCATGATATAAAATCCTCCTATTGTGGTTTTGGCGGTAATATCAGATTTTTACCTCCCACAAATATGTGATTTACACATACCTTCTTATTATACAGGATTTTCAAGAAAAAGCAAGCTAAATGTTTACTTTTTCTAACTTTTCTTATAGAATAAGGCTATGACATTCTTGAAATTTGCTGCCATATTATTTATCATTTTAAATTTTACGATTTCCATTATCCTTGTCAAACTATTGCGTTTACAAAAAAAGGGGTGGAACTTTGCAGATATTGCCTTTCCTCTTTTTGTTTTCGAGTTTTATCTGATTACAGACAAGGCCTACTATCATAGTCTCCTGCCTCATCTTTTTCTGGCTTTGTCAATACTGACCATTGCCATCGCTTGTATCTTCCTTTGGAAAAGAAAGGATTTTACCTACTCCCGATTTTTCAAACTCTTTTGGCGAGCAGGTTTTCTCTTAACCTTCTTAATTTACCTAGCTATGACTATTTCTCTTTTTCTAATGTAAGTAAAGGTCCCGTTTCAACAACGGGACCTTATTTCATTCATGAATTTCTAATGGAAGACCATCTGGATCAAAGAAGAAAGCCATTTTCTTCCCATCAAAGTCATCCCTGCGCAACCCCTGATGCGAAATACCAAGCTGGTCAAACTGAGCCAGGCATTCTTCAACGCTGTCCACCCGAAAGGCTACATGTCTTAAACCTGTATGTTCAGGATTGGGAATAGCAGGTCGCAAAGGTGCATCTTCCTTGATGAAAATTTCTAAGACTAGATTTCCCTTTCGGATATTGAAGAGGATGTCCTTTTTCTCTGGTCGAATGTGCTCATCCAGCTGTTCAAAGCCTAGTTTATTGACATAAAAATCATGAGTTTTCTCATAGTTGCGACCGATAATTGCGATATGGTGAATCGTATCTAACTTCATCATTGTGTTTCCAATACCTTTCTTGGCTTGGTCCCTTCTGCTGGGCCGATGACGCCAGCCGCTTCTAACTCTTCCATGAGGCGGGTTGCACGGTTAAAGCCGACAGATAGGCGGCGTTGGATCATAGAGGCGGAGGCTTTTTGAGTTTCTACTACTAAAGCTCGTGCCTCCTCAAATAAGGGATCTCCCCCGTCATCTCCTGATGAACCTGTGCCAGAATCAAAGTCCGCATCTGATACCTCACCAGGATCAAAAGCCTCATCGTATTCCGCTTCGGCCTGATTCTTGATAAAGGTCACAATAGCCTCTACATCTCCATCCGAGATAAAGGATCCTTGCAGACGGACTGGGTGGCTTTCTCCAATTGGGCTAAAGAGCATATCTCCACGGCCAAGGAGTTTTTCGGCTCCATTTACATCCAAAATGGTTCGGCTGTCTGTACCGCTAGAAACCGCAAAAGCAATCCGGGATGGTACATTGGCTTTAATGAGACCAGAAATGACATCAACTGATGGACGTTGGGTCGCCAAAATCATGTGGATACCAGCTGCTCGTGCTTTTTGTCCTAAACGAATAATGGCATCTTCTACTTCCTTGCTAGCCACCATCATAAGGTCAGCCAGTTCATCTACAATAACGACTATCAATGGTAATGGAATTTGTTTTTCTGCTGACTGTCGATTATACTCTTCTACCTTAGCGTTATAACCTTCAAGATTCCGAACTCCTACATGACTAAAGAGCTCGTAACGCTTCTCCATCTCATCAACGACCTTCTGTAGGGCACGCGCGGCCTTGCGAGGATTGGTTACAACAGGAATCAGAAGATGGGGAATATCATTATAGACAGAGAGCTCTACCATTTTCGGATCGATCATCATAAACTTGACTTGGTCCGGTCCAGCTTTCATTAAAATAGAAGCAATGATACCATTGACCGCAACTGACTTTCCTGAACCAGTAGAACCAGCCACCAACAAGTGAGGCATCTTGGTCAAGTCAAAGGAGCGAACCGAGCCATTAACAGCTTTACCCAAGGGAATATCTAAGAACTTATTAGGATCCGTCTTGGATTGTTCCCAAAGTTCGCGGAATGGCACCGTCGCTACTTCCGAATTAGGTACTTCAATACCGACCAAAGATTTCCCTGGAATAGGTGCCTCAATGCGGACATCCTTAGCAGCTAAAGCCAATGCTAAGTCATCGGCCAGATTAGAAATCCGATTGACACGGACACCAACAGCTGGCTTGACCTCATACTTGGTCACCGAAGGACCTATTTCAGCCCGTTCCACGGTTACTTTAATACCAAAGCTGGCAAATGTATCTTCCAAAACCTTGATGTTTTCACGGACAATCTTTTTCTCATTGGCTTGACTTTTGACTCTGACAGGAGCCAAAAGAGAAACCGTTGGCAGTTGGTAAGATAAGCGACGCTTTGGTTGGAAGTCAATCGCTACTTCTTCCATGTCATCGTCCACACTGGCATCATCCACAAGAATCTCTTCTTGTGCTAAATGGATGGGGAATTCTTCCTCGTAATGTTCCGTTCTAGGTGCTGATTCAGCTTGAATAGATAGGGGAACTCTTTCTTCACTCCATTCTGGGTCTAAATCTGGTTCTAAGATTTCACCTGTTTCCAAATCAACATCTTTTTCCAACTCTTCCAGCATGCGAGCCTGTCTTTGAGCTTCCAATTCTGCTTCATAGGCTGCTTCTTCCTCTAAGCGTTGCGCTTCTCTGATCGCTTTTTGCTCATTCTTTTTAGCTTGTTTGACTGCTTTTTTTTCTGCACGAATCGCACTTTTAACCTTATGTTGCTCTCTAAGGTAGGCAAAGGCATCCGCCAAATCATAAACTGTCCAAGGGCTCATAAAGAAAAGACCAAAGACTATCAATAGACCACCAATAAAGAAACTTCCTAGATTGGCAAAAAGGAAAGAGACAGGCATATACAAGCCACCACCTATCAGACCGCCACCTAAAAATTCTTTTACCTGTACTAGCCTAATTTCCTGAAAGGCTAAACGAATAGTATTGTGAAAGAGCTGATTCCCCTTGTATACTAGGTCTAAATAGGCCTGAAATTCCAATAAAACTCCAGCAAGAAAAAGGAAAAAGCCTGAAAGCATTCCCTCTTGCCGGCTAAGACGGTGCCAAAAAAGAACACCGATAGCCAAACCGGCGATTAAGATATAGGCTGCACTACCTACTAGCAGACGCAACAAATTGTAAGTAGTAACCCCAACTAGGCCCAATCGACTAGCAGCAAGGGCTAACACCAAGAGCAAGCCAATCCGAAAAAGAATAGCTTGGATTTTCTTTTTTTGAGCCAATTCAGCCTTGGTTGGACGGCGAGTTGACTTCCCTTTTTTCATCTTCTTAGACATAATATCCTCTTCTACACAGTATCATTTCATTTTATCATATTTTTAGCTATTTTTCAGGAGAAATACAAAAATGCACCAATCTGGTGCAGCTATCTTCAAAAAATGAAATTGGAAACTAAAATTAGAAGTTCTTCTTGGGATGGCGGTCAATCACCTGTGGATGATCATCAATGGCCTTCTCACCTTTTGCTGTCAAGGCATATCCACGAACAGTAAAATATGTTCCCAGTTCTTGCTCAGAAAAGTGGTCCTTTAAAGCTTGGTCCAGATCAGCCACCTTCATTTTAGATAAGCCCTTGATATTCTTACTTTTTAAAATATTCTTTTTCGAGGACGCAGACACATGATTGAGGGAGTCAAAGGCCGACTCTTCATAAGCATAGCCCTTTTTAATTAACTGTTGCATGTGAGCAGGACCATTGATACCATAGGAATATTCAAAATATTTGCTGTAAATGGTGTCATTAGCAAATGTTCCAAAACGAATCCGCCACAAGAGAATAATATCTCCAGGTAAGAGGCCATCAGCTAAAAGACTCATGTTTTTACGTGGAACTGGTTTGAAATCCTCAGTTGCTACATCACGCTGAGGGGAAATATAGGGTTTCACCTCAAAATCATCATACAGTGCCATCAAACCATCCTCTTTCTCTTTCATTTTATTGGCCCAGTATAACACAGTTTCTCTGATTATGGTATAATGAAGTCTGTAGTAGAGACAACTATTTTTGGTGTATTTTTTTGAATATTGACCAAAAAGCAACTCCTCTCTAAACATATACAAATCTATCTCCAGAAAGGTTCCCTATGAAAAAAATTCTATGCCTAGCACTCGCATCCAGCCTCCTCTTAGCAGCTTGCTCTTCTAAAACGGACACAGTGGATAGCTCATCAACAGCAACTTCTACCAGCACAGAAAGTAGCTCTTCTGACAACTATGCTAAAGACCTGGCCTACGCAATCAACAATCCAAAGGCCAACTTCCCGCAACTATCCACAGATATTGCTGACAATGAAGCAGCTGTCAAGATAAAAACGAGCGCTGGTGACATCACCATCAAGCTCTTCCCAGAGGAAGCTCCACTGGCTGTTGAAAACTTCCTGACTCACGCCAAGGAAAAGTACTACGATGGCATTATTTTCCACCGTGTTATCAACGGATTCATGATTCAAGGGGGTGACCCTGAGGGCAAGGGTACTGGCGGTCACTCAATCTGGGCTGGTAAAGATGAGAAAATCGACGCAGGCAATGGCTTTAAAAATGAAATTTCTGCCTTCCTCTACAACATCCGTGGCGCTCTCGCAATGGCTAATGCCGGTGCAGACACCAATGGCAGCCAGTTCTTTATCAATCAAAATCCAGCCGATGCTTCTGGTCAACTAAGCAGCGGAAAAACACCTGGTAAGATTATCGAAGCTTATAAAAACGGTGGAAACCCAAGCTTGGATGGAGGCTACACAGTCTTTGGGCAAGTCATCGAAGGCATGGATATTGTGGATAAGATTGCTAGTAGCGAGACAGATGCCAACGACAAACCAACCAATGACATTACAATCAACAGTATTGAAGTCATCAAAGATTACAGTTTCAAATAAACCATAAAAACCAGGAATAACCTGGTTTTTTTAATATTCTCGGATACTTGGTGCCTCATAATTTTGGATAAAGGTCTCGATCTCTGCTAAATTGTCAGTGAACAAAACCTTTTCCCGATCAGCCTGACTAAGAAAACCTTGTTCTACCATGTGTTCAAACATCGCTTGTAATGAGTCATAATAGCCATTGATATTATAAAGGATACAAGGGCCGTCATTTTGCCCCACTCTGGACCAGGAAATCACTTCAGAAATTTCTTCCAGAGTACCTGGACCACCAGGAAGAGCAATAAAAGCTTGGGACAAGTCCATCATCTTCGCCTTCCTCTCGTGCATATCTGATACGATGATTAACTGACTCAAACCTGCATGGGCTATTTCCCTCTCCTGAAGGAAAATTGGCATCACACCAATCGTCTCACGACCATGTGCTATCATACGATCTGCCATAACCCCCATCAGACCAACCTTACCCCCACCAAAGACCAAATCATACTCCCTTGAGGCCATCCAATCTGCCAACATCAATGACTTTTCTTCATAAATGGGATGATGACCCAAATTCGCTCCACAAAAAATTGCTATTTTCATCCCAAAACCTACTCCTATGTTCTATTATTCTCTTCATTATATCATATCCAAACCTTCACAGCCTCAAACTGTTAAGGAGCCTTACTAGTAAGTAGTGATTTCATATTTTAAGGAGCTTTTCCTCCTTTTCATTGAAGTCCTTGACCGGCTGATGTATAATAGGATATATAGAGAAAGGAGAGAACTTGATGCAAAAAATTGCCTTTGTTTGCTTGGGAAATATCTGCCGTAGCCCCATGGCTGAGTTTGTGATGAAATCCTTGACCGATCAAGTCTATATCGAGAGTCGAGCTACTTCTAACTGGGAGCATGGCAACCCTATCCATAGAGGGACTCTTCGTGTTTTTCAGGAACACCACATTTCCTATGACAAGCATAAACGTTCAATCCCTCTCGCTAAATCTGATTTTTATGAATTTGATTATTTGATTGGGATGGATGAGCAAAATGTGCGTGATATGTTGGCTATGGCTCCGGTTGAATGTCAGAAAAAAATCCTACTTTTCGATAAGCAAGGTGTTCCCGACCCCTACTATACTGGTCGCTTTGAAGCTACTTATCAGCAAGTAATCAAGGGTTGCCAAGATTGGCTAAATTTCCTGAAAAAATAGCCTGATACTTTTGTAGAATGTCTCATAAAATGGTAAAATAGGAGCAAGCAATCAGAAAGAGATAATAAAATGAAAAAGATTCCACTTAATCTAGATGGACTGCTAAGCAACATCAAGCCCCATCTAACCCGAACAAATGCTGAATGGGCCTCTCTAGGCCTGATTATCCTGTGCACCCTAACTCTCTTTATCGGGCGTATTCCTAGCCAAAAGACCTTGACTTTGGATAATGGGAACATTATCTATCATGGAAATGTCCAAACCAATAAAATGAATGGGCAGGGTAAGGTGACTTTTGCCAATGGAGATATCTACGAAGGCAACTTTAATAATGGCTTTTTTGATGGTAAGGGAAAATTTATAGCCAAGGAAGGCTGGACCTATGTTGGTGAATTTAAAAAAGGCCAGGCAGATGGTCAAGGAAAACTAACAACTCAGACAAAAACTGTCTATGAAGGAAGATTTAAACAGGGGATTTATCAGCATGAAGATTAGATGGTTTGCCTTTATCCGTACAACAGGCCTTGTTTGGGTCCTGCTTTATCATTTTTTTGTTAAATACTTTCCAGGTGGTTTTGTCGGGGTCGATTTGTTCTTCACCCTATCTGGTTATCTGATGACAGCCAATCTCATTGACCAATATGCCCGCGAAGAAAAGATTGACCTTAAGTCATTCTTTAAAAAGCGCTTCTATCGGATTTTTCCACCTCTGGTGCTAATGATTCTAATCACAACGCCCCTAGCCCTGCTGATTCGCAACGATTTTATTGCCAATATCGGCCAGCAGATTACTACCACTCTTGGCTTTGTCACCAATTATTTTGAGATTTTATCCGGTAACTCCTATGAGAATCAATTTACCCCTCATCTCTTTGTCCATACATGGACTCTGGCTGTAGAAATTCATTTCTATATCGCGTGGATTTTAGCAGTTCGATTTATGGCTAAAAAAGTTGAGAGAGTGGGGCAACTCAAAGGTTTCATTTTCCTTAGCTCCAGCCTTATTGCTCTCCTGAGTTTCCTATCAATGTTTGTTTCTAGCTTCTTCGTAGACGAATTTTCCCGTATCTACTTCTCCAGTTGGACCCATATTTTCCCATTCTTTATCGGTTCCGCTCTAGCAAGCTTGATAGGAATCCAAACGACAACACCTGCCTTCAAGCGAATCAGCGACTCCGTTTCAATAAAAAATCTAAGTATGGCTGGTGTTGGAGCACTTTCCGTCATGACCTTCCTCCTCTTCTTCCTGAAGTTTACAAGCATCTGGACCTATCTCTTTGGTCTCCTTTTATCCAGTCTAGCTACTTCTGTCCTGATTGTGATAGCGAGAATACTCCACGAGCGTCTGCCTAATAGGAAGGAGCCGGCTGTACTTGGTTTTATTTCTAGCATTTCTTATAGTATCTACCTTTTCCATTGGCCTTTCTACATTATCTTCAACCAACTATTTGGCCATCTAGTTACCGTTGTCCTAACTATTGTTTTCACCATTATCTTTGCCACTTTCTCCTTCTATGTATTGGAACCTTATCTGATTGGCAAGGATGGAAAACTCTTTGGTATGACTATTTCCTTAAAACCTTATGGAAAATGGGTAGCTACAACTGGACTGACTCTCACCTTGCTAACAACTAGTATTGCTCTCTTTGCACCTAAAATCGGAGCTTTTGAAGCAGACCTGTTGGTTAAGGGCCTCCAACAAGCTAATACACAAATGCACCAGACCAAAACTTTTGCGGAAAGAGGCAAAGCTTCAGCCTTTGAGATTACCGAAGGTGTCACCATTATCGGAGATTCTGTGACCCTTCGGGCAACCCCGCAATTGCAGGCGGCCCTGCCTGATGCCATCATCGATGCCCAAGGTAGTCGCAATACGCTGCAAGCCTATGAAGTCATGATGACGAATATTCAAAATTCTACTTTGATGAAGGAGGTCGTCATCGCGACGGGTGTCAATACGATACCTAATTATGAAGAGGCATTAAACAAGATTATTGATGATTTACCAAATGGTCACCATCTCATTCTTGTTACTCCTTATGATGGTAATTCCCCTTACTACGATGATCCTATTGCTGAAAAACATACCCAGTATGTCTATGAGTTAGCTAAGAAGTATGACTTTATTGCCATCGCTGATTGGAATAAGGTTTCCAAAACCAATCCTCAAGTCTGGGAAGGCAGCGACTACATCCACTTTGGTGGAAATAATGATACCACTATCCAAGGTGGTACACTCTATACTCAAGCCATCCAAGACGCTTTAGCTATGGTCAAAGATATGCCTGTAAAAAATGTTGTCAAACCAGATACAACACCTGCGGAAACAACCACTGAATAAAAAATAAGTTTGAGAATTTCTCAAACTTATTTTTGTTTGCTTTGAAAACGCCAAGTAAAGCGATAGCGATCATAGGTGGGATACAAACCTAGCAGTAAAGTTAAGGCTAGTAACCATCCGGCAATGATGTCAGTTGGAAAATGAACTCCGATATAGATACGGGATAGAGCAACTAAAATAGCAAGTCCAATCACGAGTCCCTGCCCCAGATAACGCCAAAGTTTATCCTGGCATCTCTGATAAAGGACAATAACTAGGACTCCCGCCACCAACATAGTCGCAGCCGTATGCCAACTAGGGAAGGAATAACCAATAGTACTAATAACCCACTCAATGGTTGGTCTTGGTCTTTGATAGAGGAACTTCAGAGCAGTCGATGCTCCTAACATCAAAAAGAGACTCCCCACCAAGAAAAAGATTTCTGCCTTCCAGTTCTTCCGATAGAAAAAAGTGGATAGAATAAGCACAAGGCTAAAGAGGGGGACCACATTGCCCAGAACCGTAATGGATGTCCAAAAACGACTGGCTATAGCTGGCAAATCGCCACGAACAGCGGTTTGAACAGCTGTATCAAATCCTGTCAAGTAAGCAGGGTAAAATTTGACTACATAACCCAAGATGACAAAGGCAAGAGCTGCATAAGAAGCGTTTTTATAGTGTTTAAGTGAATGTTTCATGCTCTAAGCATAACATATTTTTCTTATATTTTCTTTAATATTGGCTTCAAAGCTCCATAAACGAAATAAAAGACTACGGAAAAGATGATACCTTGGATAAAGTTAAAAGGCAGTACCATACCAAAAAGGTAATTGCCAACACCCAAAATTTTTCCAACATCAAAATTGGCAAAGGTGGCATACATCGGCATAGCATAAACATAATTGAGCACTAACATCCCCAGAGTCAGGCTAATCGTTCCCAACAAACTAGCTTGCACATAGGTTTTTACAGTTGGATTCTTCTTCCAAACTATGGCCATTGCCAGAATAAACAAGATATAAGCGATAACATTCATAGGCATACCAATCATGGATGACGGCCCATTATTGTTGAGTAGTAACTGCAAGACTGATCGAATCAAGAGAATCACAAGAGAACTTTTCAAATCAAGAACTACTAAACCAATCAAGATTGGCAG
Organism: Streptococcus minor DSM 17118; assembly: GCF_000377005.1. Classification (GTDB taxonomy): domain Bacteria; phylum Bacillota; class Bacilli; order Lactobacillales; family Streptococcaceae; genus Streptococcus; species Streptococcus minor. The sequence continues at coordinate 83,771 of NZ_AQYB01000032.1, read as the reverse complement.
AATAGAAAAATCTAACTTGAGAAAGTCCGCTCCTGGTAAAATTTGAAACTGGACATACATCAATAGAAATGATATGGCTGAAAGGATGGCAATATAAGCCATCTTACGTGTGTGTGTTGTCGATGTTGACATAAAAAAATCCTCCAATTTTTACAAATTAGAGACGTGAAAAAGCCAAAAAGCCCCTTCGTCTCCTCCCATCCAGACTATACTGTCGGTTGTGGAATCACACCACATCAGCTTGCGCTCGCGGACTTCAAAGGAATCATTTCTTCGATACTAGGTTGTCTCGTAGAAAAAATCACCTTTGTCACCGCCGGTCGGGAATTTCACCCTGCCCTGAAGACACCTCTATCATACCAAAAAAGCCCTGCATCTGCAAGGGCTTGGTTTTTTATTGTTAAGAAAATCACATTTATTTCAATTTATCTATCTCATAATGATGAATTAATTCTAAACCTGCAAAGTTCTGCTGGCGAAGAGCTTCATACACTATCATACAGACTGCATTAGAGACATTTAGACTACGAACATGCTCATCATTCATAGGAATACGCAGAGCCTTATCCTCATGCCGACGCATAAACTCCTCAGGCAATCCCGTATCTTCACGTCCAAAGACAAAATAATGAACCTGACCATCATCATAGTGTTCATCTGAATAAGTTGATGCTGCAAACTTGGAAATCAGATGAACTCGTCCATTTTGTGCCTTAGCCATAAATTCATCAAGGCTGTCGTAAAAACGGACATCCAACTTATCCCAATAATCCAAGCCCGCCCGTTTCATCTTGCGATCATCAATGGGAAATCCCATCGGTCGGATGATATGGAGAGGAGAGTTAGTGGCCGCACAGGTGCGAGCAATATTGCCAGTGTTTTGTGGAATTTGCGGCTCAAACAAGACCACATGATTGTAGGATGATTCTTCCTGATGAGACAAGGTTTCGATATTCATAGCAGCCTCCAGACAGCGTTTTTTACAAAAAAAATGCCACACTGCCCGGAGTCAAGCTCAGCAAACAGCATGGTGAATGAATGTTCACTCACTTAAATCACAACAGGTTTGATTTAAATAAATGAATAATACGTAATCAGTATACCATAAATTCAGCTCAAATCAAGAATTATGACCGATTTTTTTCATTTTTACTGAAAATTATCGAAATGGCTTTTTCTCAGAATTCCTTTTTAGACTAAAATATTCTGGAACAGGATCCTCACCACCTTCCACGAAGGGATGACAGCGAAAAATGCGTGCCAGCCCCATGAGAAATCCTTTTATGCCATGTTTTTCCAAGGCTTGAATCATATAACTGGAACAAGTTGGACGGTAACGGCAAGAAGGTGGGGTTAAGGGTGAGATGAACCTCTGGTAAAGTCGCACCAACCAAATCAAGATCTGTTTCATTATTTTTTCTTGGTCACCGCCAGAGTATGGAGACGGCTAACTTCTTTTTTGTTGAGACGGCGAGCTTCACCTGGACGTAACCCTGTCAAATCGAGATTGCCAAACTGGGTTCGAGACAGTTTATCTACCAACAATCCCACTGCTTCAAACATCTTTTTAACTTGGTGATTACGACCTTCATGGATGGTTAATTGCACCACCGAACGGTTTTTAACTGGATCTACTTTAATGATTTCATAAACTGCTGGTTTTGTTTTCTTACCATCGATGACCACACCACGAGTGAGTGGACGCAAAACTTCCTTGTTGGCAATCCCTTTAACACGCGCTACATAGACCTTATCAATTTCATTTCGTGGGTGTACCATCTCATCAGAAAAATCTCCATCATTGGTCAGGAGAAGGACACCTGTTGTATCCCAATCCAGACGGCCAACTGGGTAGATACGCTCCTTGACTTGAGGCAATAAGTCTACAACTGTTTTTCTTCCTTTGTCATCTGAAACACTGGAGATAACACCTCGTGGTTTGTTGAGAAGGTAGTAAACTTTCTCCTCGTTGTAAATAGGTTGACCTTCTACTTCTACCTTATCACCTGATTTTACAGTAGTGGCTAACTCCCGAACTACTTGACCATTGATTGTCACTAACCCTTGCTTGATGAATTCTTCTGCCTTACGGCGGCTAGCTACACCAGCATGGGCAATGTATTTATTGATTCTCATGTTCTCTTTTAGAAATGCAGGATAACTCCTCATTTCCATCCTTTCTCGATTTCACAACCGTGTTTTTTTATGATTCTTCTACTATTTTTTCAACGAATAATTCGGATTCTTCATCGACCAAATCCAAGTCAGAAACCTCAGGCAGTTCGCTCAAATCATTGATTCCCATGTAGTCTAGAAAATAGTCAGTCGTCACATATAGATTGGGGCGACCAATCACTTCTTTTTTTCCATCTTCCCGAATTAAATCAAAAGCCTGAAGCTTACTAATAGCACTACTGGAGTTGACTCCACGAATGTCATCGACCTCAATCCGCGTAATAGGCTGCTTGTAGGCAATGATGGATAGTGTCTCAAGCAAGGCTCGGCTCATCGATTGGTTGATTGGGGTACGCGAATAGGTACGCAAGAGCTCGGCATAGTTCTTTTTGGTAACCAGCTTGTAGCGTTTGGAGGTTTCAACAAGAGCCAAACCTGAGTCCTTATCTACCGTATACTTTTCTGCCAATTTTTCTAACTGTTGGATGAGAGCAGATGGCTGCAATTGCAACAATTCAGCTAGTTCACGAACCGTTAAACCGTCTTCTCCAGCTACAAATAAAAGGACTTCTAACTCAGCTAAGTGGCTCATCTTCTCTCCTTACCAAATAAATTTCTCCAAATGTTTCTTTTTGTTCCATACTAATTTCGTGGACCTTAACCAACTCCAAAGTTGCTAGAAATATAGTAATCAATTCGTTCAAGTTTTGACTTTCCTTAAAAATACTACTTAAACTCAAACGTTTAGACGAACCGAATTGAGCCCGAACTGCATCCATCATATCCTCAATCTTGTACTCATCGCGGGCGATTGTGGTGTTTGATTTCCGGAATTCAGCTTGTTTTTCAGCCATCACTTTGGAAAAGGCCAAGAAAAGGTCAATGGTGGACTTGTCCTGAACTAGATTGACATCCTCATAGACCAACTCCAACTTGGGTTTAGAAAAATAGTTGGCCCGCTCATTATGCTGTTCCCCCAATTTTTCGCTCAGAATTTTGAACTTGCGGTATTCTTCCAATTGGTCCAAAAGCGCTTGTTCGGGATCTTCCTCCTCCAACACTTCTTCTACCACTTTAGGCAACAGCCTCCGACTCTTGATCAGCATCAGTTGGCTAGCCATGACCATATATTCTCCAGCTACTTCTAAACGCATAGCCTGGAGAGTAGATATGTAGCCTAGGTATTGCTCGATGACCTCGGTAATCGGTACCTCATAAATATCCATCTGATACTTAGAAACTAGATGGAGAAGTAAATCCAAGGGTCCTTCAAAATCTTTTAACTTAATATCCATTATCTATATTTTTCTAAACTCATGGGCGAACGAAGCCCTAGTTGCTTGGCCAGTTTATCTAGACTTTGACCTTTCGCTAATTGTGACAAGATATACTGATCACGTAAATACTGTGCTGTCCATTCTCTATGTCCGATAGAGGCTGCAAATTCTGACAAGCGATTGAAAAACCACTGACGAGAATAGGGTTGTCCTTTCTTATCAAAGAGATAGGTTCCCGATGGCAACCCTTGCAGATAAGGAAGAAGCTCTTTAGGGAGGGAAATAATCCGTCTGTCTCTAGCCTTCTCCAGAGTCAACATCTGAAAATCTAGATTGAGTTCTTCTTGACGCAGACCAGCAATCTCACTAGGTGTCAGACCTAAATTGGCAACTAGGAGAGCAATCAACTGACCTTCTTGATAGGGGGTTTCCTGCCAAAGAAGCGACAGTTCCTCAGCTACCTGTGGCACAGGTTGACGCTCATGCTTAACGGATTGACTAGATTTCAATTTGTAAAAACGATCTAGATAACCCTCTTCATAAAGAAAATATAAAAACTGATTGACAGCTGACTGCTTACGTTTTTGAACACTCATCTTGCAATCCTGAATAGAGGCCTGATAAATGGCCAGCTTAGCTGTTGAAACCTGATTCTGACAAAGATGAACAAACTGTTGCAGATCATACTGATAGGCCAGTCGAGAATTTTCTGCCAACTCTTTTTTTGCTAAAAAGTCTGAAATATATTTTTCCATACTACTTATTTTTCTCGACAATATCAAAGCTATGTACCAAAGCATTGACAGCTTTCAGGATGGACTTGCGGGTAATGATGCCCAGGAACTCATCCTCTTCTCCCAGAACTGGCAGGAAGGATTCGTCAATCAGCTTGCGTAGAACATCTGCTAGTTCGTAATTTTCTCGAACCGTGGTAACATCCCTCTTGGTTATAAGAGCAATATCTTGTTGCAATTCATCATCGCTTAACTCTTGCCCTACCTGATACTGGACAATATCATTGAGTCCAATGGTCCCAACAAAGTGATTATCCTCTGTCACCACAGGCACACGTGAGAAAGTCATATGACTCAAAAGCAACTTGGCATGATCGATATTATGGCTATCAATAATAACAGCCAGTTTATCAGCCGGAGTCAGGAAAGTATCTTCCTGTTCCAGTAAAAATCGTTCTATTTTGGGTGAAATCATCGTCGAAAATCCTTTGCAAGTGCCGTATATTCTTCGTGTTCTAGATTGTAAAAACGAACGGATAAAACCTCGCTTGTAATGGTCACCAAGGCATAAAGCTTGGTCTGTATAGGACCACGAGGTTGTTGGACAGAACCAGGATTGAGAAAGATAGTCTTCCCTCTCTTCTCAACGGCAGCTGCATGCAAATGTCCGTAGAGGCAGAGGTCCGCATCTACTTCCTGAGCCCAGTAATCTAGATTTTGCCAGGTATAGTTGATACGATAAAGGTGGCCATGAGTTTGAGCTATCCGGCAACCAGCCAAGTCCGTGACTAGCTTTTCTGCATAACCAGAATCGTAATCACAGTTACCAGCCACTACCTGGATGCCATCCCAAATAGGATCTCCACTCGCCAGTTCCGAATCTCCATTATGAAAGATGGCATCTACTTTATCCAGATAATAATCTTTCAGTTCTTGCACAATTCCTCGATTGCCATGAGAATCACTCATGACTAAGATTGTTTTGCTAGTTTCTCTTGCCATGATGGAAAGGCCTCCACTAATTTTTCTAATGCTTTTGCACGGTGGGAAATCTGATTTTTTTCTTCTAGAGTTAACTCAGCCGATGTTTTGCCGCTGTCTCCTACAAGGAAAAGCGGATCATAACCAAAACCATGGTCCCCCTGTGGCGCCATCGCAATATAGCCTGCCCAGTCTGCTTCGACAACCAAACTTTCTGCATGCGGTGCGGCCATCACTAGAGTACAATGAAATTGGGCAGAACGTTCCTTTGGCTCAAAGACCATGGCCAATTCATGTAGGAGTTTAGCGTTGTTACTAGCATCAGTGGCATCCGGTCCTGAGAAACGAGCAGACCAGACACCTGGCAAACCACCTAGTTTGTCTACCTTTAATCCTGAGTCATCCGCTAAAACCATCTTACCAGTTAACTGTGCAATGGTTTCTGCCTTGAGGCGAGCATTCTCTTCAAAAGTCATACCTGTCTCTGCCACATCTGGTAGGTCTGGATAAGCATGAAGATTTTCAACCTTGTAGCCCAGTTTGGCAAAGAACTGACGAAATTCATTTGTCTTACCCTCGTTCTTAGTAGCAATCAGAATGCTATCTCCCAAGTCAGCAGAAGATACTACTTGTGACCCAAAAAAGTCTCCCAAAGAAGCACCGCCTTCTGGCAACTGCACTGCAACAAGTTTTTCTTCTTCTGTCACCAGAATGGCACCAGCCTGTTGGCGTAGTTTCAAAGAACGTTTCGTCTTATCCTGAATCATCTCAATGAGAAAAGCGATCAAGCGAAAGCGAGACTGATAGGAAACGACATGGATTTGCAGACCTGATTCCTGTAGTTGGTCTAGTAGATGATGAAAATCCTTTTGAACAGCTTCAAAAACGGTATCGTCACCAAAGCAAGTGAAGTAATTAAAACCTGCCCAGGTTCCGATGAACCAATTATCTTCATCCTTGTATTCGTAAATCTTTTTTGTCATAGGGTCACATGCTCCACGATAAGGTCCATAGCTAGCCAATCCTCCGCAATCTCGCGAAAGGCCATGGGGCTAGCTGTTGTGTAAAAGGTATGTTTGAGTGGCTCTGCTGTTCGACTACGGTTAATCTCGAAATAATTGAGCAAGACCGAAATGTCACGGGCACATTCTGCTCCTGAATCAATTAATTTCACATCCTGGCCCATGACATTTTGGATGATGGCCCGAAGTAAGGGATAATGAGTGCAACCTAGAACAAGGGTATCTACTTTGCCGACTAAGGGCCGTAGGGTTTCATAGACTACCTTCTTAGCCAGACTGGATTTGTAATTGTTCGATTCTACCAGAGGGACGAATTTCGGGCAGGCCAAATTCTCTATTTCTGTTTCTGGTGAAAGGGCCTGAATCTTGTGGCGGTAGATGTCCGATTGGATTGTCATGGGTGTCCCTAGAACTCCGATTTTCCCATTACGAGTAGCTTTGATAGCCGCTGAAGCGCCTGGCAAAATCACCCCCAAAACGGGAATATCCAATTTTTCCTTGACCTCTTCCCAAGCTACTGCTGTTGCAGTGTTGCAGGCAAAGACAATCATCTTAACATTCTTGGTCAAGAGAAAATTGACCAATTCCCAAGTAAAGCTCCTAATTTGCTCGGCCGACCTTGGACCATAGGGAGCCCTAGCCGAATCGCCGATATATACAATTTCTTCATGAGGAAGCTGGCGCATGAGTTCTCGGGCCACTGTCAGACCGCCCACTCCAGAATCCAAAAAACCAATTGGTCGATTATCCATACTCTTAGCTAGTCAGGGCTAAATTGAGAGCCCATATCCATTCTTTCTATCATTTTTAAGGGAATAAATCCCTAACCTTCTGGCTCGAAAAAGGGACTTGGGAGTGTATCCCAGTCCCAATATTCTTATTTTTTCTTCGCAGCTTGTTTTTGCTGAGCCTTGATTTGACGATATGCTTGCTGTACTTTGGCTTCGCTTGGTTTTTGACCCATTTGTGTCATCATCACACGAAGAGCATTTTCATCTAAAATCGGCTTGTCAGCAATCATCTTTTCGACTTGTTTACGAGCAATAAACATCCCCAATGCTACTCCACCCGCCAAAGCGACGATGATCAATAAAATTGCAAGACCAAGATTCATGATTTTTCTATCTCCTTAGATTGTATTCCTCTTATTATATCAAAATCCCAGATGATTGACAATTGCAAATCACATCCAAAACATCTTTTAAAAGTCAAAACCAGTAATCGTTGCAAAGTAATCATCCATAGTTTCCGCCCGACGAATCAAGCGCGGACTTCCGTCTTCTTGTAAGAGAATCTCTGCTGAACGGAGACGACCATTGTAATTGTAGCCCATTGAAAAGCCGTGAGCACCAGCATCGTGAATAATCAAGGTATCGCCTACACGAACCTGTGGTAATGCACGATTTTTCGCAAATTTATCATTGTTTTCACAGAGACTCCCCGTAACATCGACCACCTCTACAGGACCACGTGGGTTAGAAATATTGGTAATGTGATGATACGCTCCGTAAAAGGCTGGTCGCATGAGATTGGCTGCAGTTGCATCCACCCCGACATAGCGGCGATACGTATCTTTAATATGGAGAACCTTGGTCACCAAATGTCCGTGAGGTGCCAACATGAAGCGTCCCAATTCCGTATAAATCTTAACAGCTCCAAGACCATTTGGCACTAAAATTTCATCAAATTTAGCATGAACCCCAGCCCCAATCACCGCAATATTATTTTGCTTGTTTTCAGGGCTGTAGTCCACACCGATACCACCCGATAGATCGATAAAATCTAACTCTACTCCCGTTAGTGTCTTAATTTCTACTGCTAACTCAAAGAGTTGGCCCGCCAAGGTCGGATAGTAGTCATTAGTGACCGTGTTGGAAGCTAGGAAGGCATGAAGACCAAACTTCTGAACTCCCTTTGCCTGCAAGTCTTTATAGCCTTGAATCAGCTGCTCCTTGGTCATACCAAACTTAGATTCTTCAGGATGGTCCATAATATCTGTTCCCAAGGAGAATACACCACCTGGATTGTAGCGTAAAGAGACCGTCTCAGGCAATCCTGCGACTTCTTCTAGAAATGCGATATGCTCGTAGGCATCCAAATTGATAATGGCATTGACCTTGCGAGCCAATATATACTCGGAAGCCTTGGTTACATTGGATGTAAAGCAAATATCCTTGAACCCTAGCCGTTCTGCCATAACCAACTCTGTATCAGTCGCACAGTCCACACCACAACCTTCCTCTTGTAAAATTTTCAAAATAGCTGGTGTCGGTGTCGCCTTTACAGCAAAATACTCTTTGAAGCCTGGATTCCAAGCGAAGGCTGCATTAACAGCACGTGCTGTTTCTCGGATCCCCTTTTCATCATAGAGATGAAATGGAGTCGGAAATTGGGTTGTTATGTTTGTCAATTGAGCTTCTGTTACAAAGGGGGTCTTGGTCATAGCGTCTTTCTCCTTTTAGTTTTCTATTATACCATAGATTAAACAATCAGTCAGACTTGGCTGATTAAGCTATTTATTTTACAAAGCCTTCCAATGACATGAGGCAAAAATCACCACATTCCTTGCCTTCTCCTAAGGCATTCAGACAAGCAGTGTACTAGTATGGAGAGCCTGCTATGGTATCACTTGCACAGTTAGACTTCAAACTTCCAAGTCCATTGCTATCAAAACTATCGGCCACTATCAACCCGGAAAAATTCTACAGCCAGTGTATGGTCTTTTATTTCTTCCTGAAAATTTTATAGATAGTCAAATAAAACGATGAGTACACTGGTTAGTGCAACTGGCTCTGATGCAGATAAAAAACCACCAACTAAGTTGATGGTTTTGTAGCACATTAGTCTCTACGTCCAAAGATACGAAGAAGATTAAGAAAGAGATTGACAAAGTCAAGGTAGAGTTGTAGAGCTAGAGAGATTGCCCATCCTTCCTGAACTTCACCGCCTGTTTCCTCAAAGACATAGCGGATACGTTGATTATCGTAGGCAATCAAGCCCGCAAAGATGACAACGGAGATCAGAGAAATGATGAAACTCATGCCTGAACTTTGTAAAAACATATTGACCACACTAGCAATGATGATACCAACCAAGGCAGCAAGTAGGGCTTGCCCCATGCCTGATAAATTTTTCTTAGTGGTCGCACCGATAATTGCCATAACCGCAAACATACCAACTGCTGTGACAAAAGCTAGAAGAATCGTCTCTTGAACATAAAACCAGAGGACGATAGAAATGGTAAATCCATTGATAGCAGAATAAGCGATGAAAAGTGGCAAAGCCATCGGGCTATTTTTAGCTGCAGCTGTTGAGGCAAACATCACCAAGGCAATTTCTGCTAACATAATCAGCCAGATAACCAATCGCCCACCCATGACTAATTGAAGAGTTGCTTCAAAAAAGACCGTCAATGATAGATAAGCCACTAGAGCTGACAGGCCTATGCCCATGGCCACATAGCCATAAATTTTTGCAAAGAAACGATTGAGGGCTGTAACCTCCGTTTGCTCCATCATAATAGGATTGTTGTTCATAATATGTCTCCTTTAAATCTAAATCGAAATTTTATGGTATTTTCAAGCGAAGAATCTTACGATTTTTCCACTTATGCTGCCAAGGGAGAGTAGCCTCTCTGACAGCCCAGTACTTGTCCACACAGGTCACAATCCAAGATTCCTTGTATCGCGGTGGTGCAATGGTGGCTCCAAACATATGCTTAACAATAATATCTTTTTCAATTTTATTGAGGGCTGTTAGCTTCTGAGCATTTCTAACTGCTATCCGAGGATGGATCCAAGCATGACTCTTGTTGAACTTGGTATCTCTCCAATCGTAATAAAACAAATCATGCAAGAGGCCCCCTCTGGCTGTTGATTTGGCATCCCAGCCGAGCTTCTTGGCTACCTTATAGCTGGTATACGAAACATTGATGGAATGCTCTAGGCGGGTCGAATGGTAATGATGCGTAATTTCACCTAAACGTTGAACCCTTGTAGTATCAATCAAATGACCGACATGAGCCATATATTCCTCATCTTTCAAATAAGCTGTCATAAATTGTACCTCATTTCTATCATTATAGCACAGTTTACTCTCAATTACTTAAATAAAACTAAATAGTAAAATCCCTGCTGCCACAGCCACATTGAGACTCTCAGCCTGGCCTGGCATCGGAATATGAACCAGTTGGTTTGCATATTCAGCTATAAAATCCGAAATCCCCTGCCCTTCATTTCCCATGACCAAGGCAAAAGAACTTGGAATATTCACCTTTTTATAATCAACAGAATCTTTCGATAAAGTAGTAGCGTAAATAGGAACCTGATTGGTCTGAAAGTGTTCAACTAATGCTGGTAGATTTACACGATAAACCGGCAGATGAAAATGACTTCCCTGCATTGAGCGTAAGACCTTCATGTTATAAATATCAGCTGTCTTCTCCGAAACAAAAACCCCATCATAGCCAGCAGCATCCGCCGTCCGAATCATCGTCCCGACATTGCCTGGATCTTGAACATCTTCCAACACCAAATATTTACCATTTAGAACGTGGGGTAGCTCTTGCTGGGGCAAAGCAATTTGAGCAACAACCCCTTGTGGTGTTACGCTATCAGATAACTCTGCCAATATCTCTGGACTAACTACCTTGACTGGACTCTTTGTATCCAGTTGATGTAGTCCATCTTCTGTCACAAAAATTTGTTGAATAATGGCGCCTGATTGTCTGGCCTCCTCTAGCAAATGCCATCCCTCAATCAAATAAGAAGTTTTTCGATATTTCTTTTGTTGCAACTTTTTAGCCTGTTTAATCAACTGATTGCTCTTTGAGCGAATGATTTCCATGCAATTCCCCATTTTCTTTCTTTGCCAACAATGATATAATAAAGTAAAGTTCTTGTCAAAAAGATAGGAGGGCAAAAAATGAGAAAGGTTAAAATGATTGCCTCTGGTCGAGTACAGGGTGTTGGTTTTCGCTGGTCCGTCCAGTTTTTAGCCATGGACATCGGAGAAATCTATGGCCGCGTCTGGAATAATGAGGACGGAACAGTCACTATACTTGCCCAATCTGACAATTCTGAGAAGCTCAGCAAATTCATCCATGAAATCCGCAAAGGTCCTTCCCGTATGTCTAAGGTCACCTATTTGGATGTGACCATGGCCCATTTTGAAGATTTTACAGATTTTAAGATGAGCAACTGAGGTCTGACTTGAATATTTGGCTGAAAACCAGTAAAATAGAACTTATCTTGAAAAAAAGGAAATAAAATCGTGAAAAAAATTAATCGTATCTTGTTATCGGGCTTTGCCCTTTCAAGTTTGCTCTTCTTATCTGGCTGTGTAAGTGTAGATAAGAGTGGAAATCCTACTGGTATGGTTTGGAACTTTATTGGACAACCCATGGCCAATATCATCACCTACTTTGCTGAAGAGCAAGGTTTGGGATTTGGTGCTGGTATTATCATCGTAACCCTCCTCGTTCGCTTTTTAATTTTACCCTTGGGCCTCTATCAGTCTTGGAAGGCTAGCATCCAGTCTGAAAAGATGCACTACCTCAAACCAATCCTAGCTCCTCTTCAGGAAAAAATGAAAACGGCTAGTACACAAGCAGAGCAAATGGCTGCTCAACAAGCCTACTTCGCTGCTCAAAAAGAGTACGGTGTTAGCATGTTTGGTGGCATGGGATGTTTACCGCTTCTCATTCAGATGCCTTTCTTCTCAGCTCTCTTCTTTGCTGCCCGTTACACAGAGGGTATTGCTGAAGCCAACTTTATGGGCATTAATCTTGGAAGCCGTAGCCTGGTCTTGATTGCCCTAGCTGGTCTCTTCTATTTTGCCCAATCTATCCTTATGCAGGTTGGCATGGACGAGGAGCAGAAAAAGCAAAGCCGCTCTATCATGTTGATGAACCCCTTGATGATTATGTTCTTCTCATGGTCTTCACCAGCTGGAGTCACTCTCTACTGGGTAGTCGGCGGGGTGTTTGGAATTATTCAGCAGGCTATCACCAACTTTATCATCAAACCAAAAATCCGCAAACAAATTGAAGAAGAATTTGCAAAAAATCCTCCAAAAGCACAAAAAGTTACTAAGGATGTGACTCCGATGGCAAGTTCAGCTATTCAAACACCTACAAAGAAAAGCAACCGCAATGCCGGTAAACAAAGAAGTAGATAGATAATAGAGATTGATCCTTATCAACCATCAGCTTTGCTGATGGTTTTTTTGCTGTCAAAAGAACTAGTTACACAAAAAAAGATGAGCCTAGGCTCATCTTTAAATAATATAGATTACTTAGTATAGAAGGAAATACCTTCATTTCTCCAACCCCGAGTACCTAGGACCTTCACTTCATTTTGGTCTGCTGTATATAGGTGAACACGCAAACCATCATGGTAAAGGCGATAAACTGGAGTCTTACCACCAGAATAGAAGGCAATGCCCTCTGCATCCCATGCACCACTTCGAGCAAGGACATCACGTTCATGTTTGCTTGTTGTATAAAGATGTTCCCTCATAACCTTGCCATACAAACGATAAACTGGTGTGCCACCAGCAACTGTAGTAAATTTTTGTCCTTCAAAATTCCAGCCACGGGTCGTTAATACAGAAGATTCGTCCAAGCTTTGTGTGTAAAGGTGTCGCTGAATGCCAGGGTTATAAAGACGATAAGTGACATGTTTAGGATCCGCTGTTTTTTGACTAACAACAGAAAGATTCCCTGGTTTGTTGCTTCGAGCCATATTGATCATAGTCTTAGTATCTTCCATGACACGGCGGCCCATATTGTAATGGAATTCAATCCATTCACCTGTATAGCGATCATAGCTTCCATACTCATAGGTATTAATGGCAATGACTTGATTATTGCGATTCAAGACTCCTCCACCACTTTGACCTGGTTCTGTGTCTAATTGGTAACGGATATTTTTTCCATTTATCGAAGATACCTTATCAAACATCGTGTACATGTAACCTGTTTTAGCATCTGTACGAGTTGGGTAACCCGGTAGCTGAATCCGCTCCCCAGCTACCTGTGTAGTAGAAATAGGCAGGTAACCAACACGCGAATCAACATTACGATTTAGTTTGATGACCCCCATATCATTGTCTTCACTAGATGAACCGGTTGTGGTCTTATACAAGCGGAACATATAATAGTTTTGGGCACTATAAGTTCCATAGTGTTTTTTCTTACCATCAAAGGCTGGTATGAAAGTAAGCGAAGTAGCCCATCCGCCCTCTTTTTTGTTATAAAAGACATGAGCTGCTGTTAAAACAAGGTTTGGACTGATCAGGACACCCGTGCCAATGCCTGTATTTCCACTAGGGAAATTAGCCAGAACAACCCCTGTCTTACGATAAGGATTTACTGTAGTATTTGTCACACGATACTGACCATCTGCACCAATAACCCCTTCCAAAACACCTGATTCTACTAAGGCAGCAACTTCACTGTCTTCAATCTTAGGTTCGCTTTCTTCAGTTGTTTCTTCACTTGTAGTGGTATTTTCCACTGTTGAAGTAATAACATTCAGGGTGTGGGTAGCTTCTGTTAGTTCAGTTGTTGTAACTGGATGTCCACTCACAACCTCGGTAGTCGCCACCTCTTCAGCAGTAGTTGTTTCATTTGCAGAAACCAATGTCGGCGCCGTTGTCCCAAGAACCAATGTTAACAAGAACATGGAACAAAGTGATTTTGTAAATTTCATATAATATACCTCCTTTTATATTATATCTCAACTATCTTTTTTTTCAAAATATTTGTCGTCATTTTTTACAAAAAATAGATAAGGAACGAACATTCCTTATCTATCGTGAATCGAATGATATTCTAACCTACTGGGCATACCAGGCAAGTCCTTCATCAAGCCAAGAACGCCTTTTTAGAACGTTCCTTTCATTTGTATCACTTGTATACAGATGAACCTTCAAACCTGTATGATAGAGGCGGTAGATTGGCGTTTCACCTTCTGAGTACCAAGCAACACTTTCATAATCCCAACCTCGCTGGACCAAAATATCTCTCTCCAGACTACTAGTCGTATAGAGATGCTCCTTAGTCACTGGGCTATAGAGGCGATAGACAGGGATACCATAGTCCGCAGAACGAAAAGTTTCACCTTCATATTTCCATCCCCTTGTCTTCAAAATAGCTATCTCATTTTGGTCCTGAGTGTAAAGATGTCGCTGAATACCTGCATGATAGAGACGATGGACTGATTTTTGAACCAACCAATGGCTAATCACCTCTTCCGAACCCTGCTTTTCACCTTTAGCAATAGCAATCATATCTAAACTATCTTGCATGATGCGTCGTGCTGCATTGTAGATATAAACCTGATTGCCATCTACAAAGCCGAGGGTATGGATGCCTACAATTTCATTATCTTGATTGAGAACAGGAGAGCCACTTTGACCACTTTCTGTATCAATTTCATAGCGAATAAGGTTGTCCTTGATAGAGGTAGCCTCACCCCACATAGTATACATAAAACCAATCTTCCAGTCAGAAGTCCTAGGATACGGATATCCTGCTACTTGAATCCGTTTGCCGTCAGAAATCTCTGTGGATACTGGAAGAAAGCCAACCTGACTATCAACTGGCTGAGTCAATTTGATAACAGCCATATCAAAAGACTCAGATGTTCCCGTTTCTTCATTTTGATAAGATTTGAGCATAAAAATCCGACCAGCTTGATATTTCCCATATGGTTCTGCCTCCCCATTTTGAGCTGGTATCACTAAAACGTCCTCTGTCCACTGACCCCGTTTAATATTGTACACATTATGCGCAGCTGTTAAGACAAGATCCGGTCCTATCATCACACCAGTGCCATAGAGAACACCTGATGCAAAAAAAGACTCCAGACGAACCACCTGTCGATAAGGGGTGAGCAAGGTATTTGTCACCAAGATTTGATTATCTGAATCAATAATCCCTTCTGGTATGGCCTCTACTTCAGAAAAATCTGGTGCTTGCGATGGCAATATAGTCGTTGCTTCGCTAGAGGGAATCAGCTCTGATTTTGAGGAATCGGCACTGGTGGTAGAAGTCGTTGCTTCTGTAGGTATACCTGATTCTGAGCCATTTGTTTCTTGAGCAAAAACTTCCCCTTGCCCTAAATACACTAGCAGAAATAGGCACATTAACCTATAGTAAACTCTTTTTCTCAACATCTTTCTTACCTTTTCATGTACCAAAAAAGTGACAGAATGAAAGGTAACAAACACTTTCATTGCTTGTTACCTTATTTTGTCTTTTCGACCTTCAAAATCTTGATGTCATAGCTCCCTGCTGGAGTTTGTACGGTAACCGTATCCCCTTTCTTCTTGCCAATCAGAGCTTGTCCTATTGGACTTTCATTTGAAACCTTATTGGCAAAGGCATCTGCACCAGCAGCACCTACGATTTGATAGACTTCCTTATCTGTCTCACCGACCTCTTGAACGGTAACTGTTTTCCCGATAGCCACTTCATCTTTTGCTACGGCATCACTATTAACGATTTCTGCATAGCGGATTTTTGTTTCAATACTAGAAATCTGTCCCTCAACAAAGGCCTGTTCATCCTTAGCAGCTTCGTATTCACTATTTTCAGAAAGGTCACCATAGGAACGCGCAATCTTGATACGCTCAACAATTTCCGGACGACGAACCAATTTGAGTTCTTCTAATTCTTTCTCCAATTTCTCTTTTTCTTCAATTGTCATTGGATATGTTTTTTCTGACATTACTTTTTTCTCATTTCTTCTTTTATCTTTTTATACTAAAACAGAATTATGTGGTTCCAACCACATAATTCCATTTTGAAAATTACTGATTTAACTTACTGTTAACGTATTTTTCGACATTATGATTGTGTTCTTCAACCGTAGCAGAGTAATAAACTGTACCAGTTGTTACATCAGCTACAAAGTAATAATATTCTGTGTCATTTGGCTTGAGCGTTGCTTGAATGGCGGACAGACTAGGGCTGTCAACCGGTCCAGGCATCAAACCAGCTCGAACGTAGATATTATAAGGGGAATCAATATTGGTATCAATAGTTGCATCTTCCTCTAGAGTAGTCTCTTGACCAAGTTTTCCCATGGCATAGAGGATTGCAATATTTGATTGTAGAGGCATGGAAATATTGAGGCGATTATAAAAGACACTGGCAATATTTCTGCGGTCTTCGTCTGTCGCGCCTTCTTTTTCAACCAAGGAGGCCAAGGTGAGCAGTTGATTGACTGTCAAGCCCATGCTAGACAATTGACCATAGTAGGATTGAAGATTGGCATCCATAGCCGTAATCATTTTTTCAACCAATTCTTCCATGCTAGTTGACTTCGTATATTCATAGGTTGCTGGGAATAAATAGCCTTCTAACTGGTACTTCACACCGCTATCTGCTGCTGGTAAATTTGCAAATAGTTTAGGATACTTTGCAACCATACGATTGATAAAATCGGGATTTTTAACTGTCTCCAAAAATTCCTCTGAACTAAAGCTAGTTTTATCATCCTTATCCTTGGTATACACATTATCAGTCACGGCCTGAGCAATTTGCTCAATGGTATAACCCTCGATAACTAAAACCTTACCAGCTATTGGATCTACAGGTGTCGGTGTTCCACTCTCTTGAAGCGTTTTAGCTAACTCATCGACAGACATGGACTGACTTAAATTGTAGTAACCACTTTGAAAATTGTTATAGCTCTTTAGTTTAGCATAGTAGTTAAAGATAGTTGCATTTTTTATTAACTGATTTTGGACTAAAATGTTCCCAATTTCTTTGGTAGAGGAACCTTCTGGAATCTCCACTTGAACAATTTTTGTCGAAGTTGGATCCATTGGTTCTAGGCTCGATTTAACATAAGAATAGCCAGTGTATGCTGTGATAGCTAATGCTAAAAGAACAACCACCACAACAGTTGCAGCAATGCGTTTAGCTGCTGTCTCCTGTTTCATCCGCTGGCGATTTCTTCGACGCTTTGAGTTAGTAGATTCGACTTTAGGAGTCTTTTTTGTCTTTGCTGATACTGCTGGACTAATAATAGTGTCCTCCAATTCATGCTCAGGTGTTTTTTCTGACTGTGGCCAGTCCATTTCAACCCTAGTGTCCTCTAAATCCAGATTACTTGGTGCAGAAAGAGATTGTTCTTGCAGAGGATCACTAGGAGAGATAAAATCAAACTCATCTCTGGTCATCCTTTTTCCTTCCTGAAGGAACTGAGATGATCCTTCATCTGACTGCGACAATTCAGTTTGTTTAAAGGACTCAACTTCAAGCGCTTCGAGCTTGTCTTCTGCCACTTCAGAGGTCTGTGTATCTTTTGATTGTAAATCGTCCACTAGAATGAAGCTCCTTTCACACAATCATCTGTTATTATATCTTAAATGCAATTTAAAAGCAAGAACTTCCCTATCTTATAGGCTTCACGCCTGTTTTTTAGTTCAATTTTTTGCTAAAAAACTTTTCTAAAAAAGGAAAATCAGCAGACAGCTGTCTGCCAATTTTTATTGGACATTTTTCGACAAATTGGACAAGAGTTGCTCAAAGGAATACTCATAGGATTGGATATCGCCAGCTCCCATGAAGACATAGACAGCATTGCTGTGATCAAGTAAAGGAGAGGTATTTTCAACAGTCACCAAGCCACCTGTTTTGGTGATTTTTGCTGCCAAATCTTCAACCTTAACTTCTCCATTGTCCACTTCACGGGCTGAACCATAGATTTGTGCCAAATAGACTGCATCAGCATCATTGAGAGCTTCTGCAAATTCATCTAGTAAGGCAATCGTGCGGGTAAAGGTATGGGGTTGGAAAATAGCGACAATTTCCTTACTTGGATATTTTTGCCGAGCCGCATCAATGGTCGCAATAATTTCTGTTGGATGGTGGGCAAAATCATCAATGATAACCGTTCCGTTCACCAATTTTTCAGTAAAGCGACGTTTGACGCCACCAAAGGTCTGAAGATGCTCCGCAACTAAAGTCAAATCAAAACCAGCCACAAAAAGATTGGCAATGACGGCTGTAGCATTGAGGACATTGTGTTTCCCAAAGGTTGGAATCTGGAATTCTCCTAGTTCCTGTTGTCCATGACGGACCTTGAATTGCGAACCTGTGGTAGACGGCTTCAGGTCATAAGCTACGAAATCATTATTGTCCTTAAATCCGTAATAATAAATCGGTGCATCGGCTGTAATACGGCGTAACTGCTCATCTTCTCCATAAACAAAGAGACCTTTTTTGACTTGTTTGGCATAGTCATCAAAAGCATTAAAGACATCTTCCAAGCTGGTAAAATAATCTGGATGGTCAAAGTCAATATTGGTGATAATGCTGTATTCTGGATAATAAGGTTTGAAATGACGCTCATACTCATCAGATTCAAAAACAAAGTATTGTGCATTAGCAGAACCACGTCCTGTACCATCTCCAATCAAAAAAGAAGTATCCGTAATATTGCTCATCACATGGGCAAAAAGGCCTGTTGTAGAAGTTTTTCCATGGGCACCTGCCACACCAAAACTAACAAATTGGCGCATAAAGTCAGCTAGAAATTCATGGTAACGTTTATAGGACAAACCTAATTTATCTGCTTGTGCAATCTCCACATTATTATCTGGTCGAAAGGCGTTACCGGCAATTAATTCGACATCCTCTGTGATATTTTCCTCAGAGAAAGGTAAAATAGCAATTCCCGCTTGCTCCAAACCACGCTGGGTAAAATAGTACTTATCAACATCACTACCTTGAACCTTGTAGCCCATTTGATGCAACATAAGGGCAAGGGCACTCATACCTGAACCCTTAATTCCAATAAAATGATATGTTTTTGTCATTGGTTTATACTTCCTCTTCCATGTGAGTCAAATTGAGTTCTTGGGCCAAGCGACGCTCTTGGTTGAGCTTGTGCTCAGGATAATTGTATACTTGGCTCTTCTTTAAGAAATCATAAGAATTCTTACGTACAGGTTGTTCTTTTTCGCTTTCCTTCTTCTCCAAAGAATAAACTGCTGGCATATCCGCCAAAATATAGCTAGTTTGGCGCAAGCGCTCAGCTAAGTCAACTAGCTGCTCATTGCGATTTTTAACCAAAAGGGTCGTTGGCTCCCTTTTAATAACAGGGCTATGAACATTAGGCTTATCGTCCTTTAGATAAGCAGCTGAGCGTTTTTTCTTCAAATCTTCACGTGCTTGCTCTCTCGCTAGCTGGCCTTGAGTTTTTTGAGTGGAGTGTTTGGTGTCCACTACAGCAGAACGCACCGTTTTCTGCATACGGTCCCGCCTTGAATAAAGGCTCGGCTCTGCATGAAAGATTGGAGGCAAGAGATCCTCTGAAATATCTGCTACAACCTGTTTTTCTTCCTTAACAGGAATTTCTTCTTGACTACCATAATCTTTTTCTTGATAAGGTCCCCTGATATTGCTGATAAGGTCTGATTCCTCATACAAACGCATCTGAGGATTGGGACTCAAGACAGGCTCGTTGTCTGCCACTATTGGAAATGATGTTCTTCTCATACGCATTCCTTTCAAGAAATTATTATAGCACATTTACACTATTTTAGCCTATACTTGTTTAAGAAATTCCCAAGATTTCCTTGATTTCTTGGACCGTCATGCTAGCTCGGCTTTCATTGCCATCCAAAACTGCTGTAACTAGGTTTTTCTTGGTTTCCTGGAGAGCCTGAATCTTTTCCTCTATGGTTCCCTTGGTAATCAACCGATAAAATTCTACCTTTTGGGTTTGACCCATGCGGTGAGCTCGGCTAATAGCTTGGGCTTCAACAGCTGGATTCCACCACAAGTCAACTAGAATCACCGTATCGGCTCCTGTTAAATTGAGACCGACCCCACCTGCTTTCAGAGAGATAAGAAAGGCATCTCGACTGCCAGCATTGAAGGCTCGAGTCATGATTTGGCGTTGATTAGCTGGCGTTGAACCTGTTAGTTTGTAGCTGGAAATCTCCAAGCTGTCCAAGGTTTCTTCAATAATATCCAGCATTTCCCTGAATTGAGAGAAAATCAGAATACGGTGCTGACCTTCTTTGAGTTGGATAAGAAGCTCACGAAGGCTGTCCAATTTACCACTCTCGCCCTTATAATCCTCGATAAAGAGTTTTGGTGTGTCACAAATTTGTCGAAGTCTGGTAATGCCAGACAAGATTTCAATCTTACGGCGGTTGATTTCAGCCACACTGGCTCCGGCTATGCTAGTCTGCATCTGCTGCAATTGTGCCAGATAGATGGCCTTTTGTTCATCAGACAACTCATTGAGGACATTTACCTCAATCAGGTCAGGTAACTCAATCAAAACATCTTCTTTCTTTCGGCGTAGAACAAAAGGTTTGATAATACGTGATACTTGAGGAGCGGATAACTTCCCAAAGTCTGACTTAGTCGGCAAGAGGCCTGGCAAGACGATTTGGAAGATGGACCAGATTTCTGCCAAATGGTTTTCAATCGGAGTGCCTGATAGGGCAAAGCAATTGCCTACTTCAAAATCACGAAGGAGCTGGGCAATCTTGGTCTGAGAATTTTTCATAACCTGTGCTTCATCCAAAATGAGGTAATCATATTTCTTGGTCTTTTGATAAAGTTCATAATCTTGGCGGAAAGAGGTATAGCTAGTCACTAAAACTTGATACTCTTTAGCTAAAATGGCTTCTCGTTCAGTCTTATGACCGTATACAACTGCCACATCTAGCTGAGGAGCAAAACGTCGAAACTCTTCCTGCCAGTTGTAAATGAGACTAGCAGGTGCTAGGATGAGGACACGGGAATCTTTGGTCAAGCGACTACTAAGAAAAGCGATAGTTTGCAAGGTTTTCCCCAACCCCATATCATCTGCTAAGATACCACCAAAACCATATTTATCAAGCATAGAAAGCCACTTAATACCTTCTTTTTGGTAATCGCGTAAATCAGCTGTCACAGCCACATCCGGCAAGGGGAATCTCTCAGGATGGGTCAAATCGTAAGCCAGCTCCTGAAAATCAGCAGAGAATTGGACGTAGTTATTGCTTTCCAATGCTTGAGCCAGCTGGTAGCCGGCTAGTTTCGTAAGGGTTAGATGCCCACCTTGACTATATTGGGCCCGTAAGTTTTGTAGGCTTTGACTGATTTTTCGACTTTCCTCATCAAAAACTAGTACCCTCCCTGTCTGACTAGTAAAGTAGGCCTCTTGTGCTAGCAGAGCCTGGGTTGCTGCCTCAATTTCGTCTTCTGCAATACCTGAAAAATCAAAGGATACATCCAGTAATGAACCTGAAGTAGATACTGAAACATGAGTACTTCCCTCAATCAACAAATCAGCTACTTCTGGAGACAGAGATAGTTTACCAAGAGCACGTAGTTCAGCCAATCCATCTGTCAGGAAACTATATCGTTCTTGGACCAACAAATCCTCTCGCTGGGCCTGAAAAGCACCTCTAAAACCTAACTGCTCTAGTGTAGCAAAAATTTTCTGCAGTTGCTGATAATGAGGTAAGAAGGGCAACTGATGTAAATCTTCTTGGTTAGTCACCACTACCCCATCAAAATCCAACTCAAGGCTTA
Source organism: Streptococcus minor DSM 17118 (assembly GCF_000377005.1). Classification (GTDB taxonomy): domain Bacteria; phylum Bacillota; class Bacilli; order Lactobacillales; family Streptococcaceae; genus Streptococcus; species Streptococcus minor. The sequence continues at coordinate 62,029 of NZ_AQYB01000032.1, read as the reverse complement.
GTCTCAAATACTGGTCCTTCTTTGATAAAGCAAAGGAAGCCTGAAAAGGATGAATGGTAAATCTCTGCGGAGCCTTTACTGGTCCTAGGAGTTGCAAATCCAACAAGGATAAAGCTAATTTTTCCTGGTCTTGGTAATCAACCTGTATTTTCTTAATTCCTTCATCTGTAGGAGTCAAATCCTTGATGGAGGCTAAAAGAGCCCGTTCCTTACGTCCCAACTGATAAAGGCGGTTATCTACAATCAAGTAATGCCCCTGCAACAATTCTTGAATGGGCTGTTCTTCTATCAACAATTCAATCATGTGGGTGTGGGGCTGAACCTCAAAACGAAACAGGCTCATATTAGGATCATAAGGAAGAACAGACAGACTGTGATAAGTTGTAAAACGATAATCAAACTGGAAAAAAAAGAGTCCTTGTAATAATTCCAATCCCTCTTCAAAATAAAGCAAAGGCAAGCGCAAGTTCCGACCAAAATCAACAAAAATCTCGTTACTAATAAGATGCTTATCCGGTGCCATTCGCCAGAGAAAATCAATCAATTCTTGACTAGCGTCATCAAACTCTTCGTAGGAAATCAGCTCATAGTAATTGCGACCAATCTGGTAATGCCCTTCCTGTTTGAGAATCTTTAAAAAAGCTCCAATATCTCGGATGATATAAGTCCGCTGATCAGGTAAACGGCTGATTTTTAGGGTCCAGTCAATCTGCTGTTCAAAAGTACCTAGACTTCCTTCTGCCGCCAAGCGATATTTGAGAATTTTCGGCTCCAAAGTCCCCAAAACCTTATCCAGAAAAAGACCACCAAAATAATTGCGCTGCTTTGTTTCCTGTTCTTGTTGACCTTTTGTTTGGATTTGTTCCAGCAATTCCCTGGCTGTTGTATCATTTTTTAAAAAATATTCTGTCGCAGCAAGATGCTGGCAGTAGCCCTTTTGAGCAAACAGCTGACAGCTACAGGACAGATTTTTTTCATCCAAATCATAGAGGAACTCTTCTTGGGCAACCCGCAAAAAGATATCTTGACCTTCCACTTTTTTGACTACTAGTTGACCTTTTTCATATAACTCAATTCCCTCTTGCCGTATCCGACCGGGCATCATTCGACTCATTTCTCCACACCCTCTTCAATTCATCTCTCCATTATAGCATATTTGGAGGTAAACCAAAAGAATCGCGCGCAAAAAAGATAACTGTTGAAGCCATTTAATCCTATCACTGTTATCCTTTTACTTGACTTGTCCCTTGGGGACTGTGTTATGCTACAAATGAATAAAGGAGGGAAGTTTGATGTTTAGAAAAGACATACAAAAAAGACTAGGACTTACAAGAAAAGCCCTTGATTATTACGAAGAAAAGGGCTTTATTCATCCATGTAGAATGGAAAATGGGTATCGCAAATATTCGGACACAGACATTGCCACATTAGAGTTCATCTCCCTTTACAGAAAACTAGGGTTAAATCTTAGAGAAATTCGTGAAATAAAAGATTCACCACATTCTCTCAAAAACCTTTTACGAAAAAAAGCGCGAAATGTGGCAAACCAAAAGGAAAAACAAGAACTCCTAACTCAATTGGCAAAAGGAGCTACTCTCGATGAAATCCAAAACCAGCTCGCTATTTTGGAAAAAAAAGGAATGTCTTTATGATAGACTTGAAAGAGCTTTTCCAGGATACCTCGCCAGCTGTTTCTTTACAGCCTACCAACCATTTCTCAATGAGACCTTAAGTGAAGACGCGCAACAAGCCTTTCAAGACTATGTACATTATTTAGATCAACTTTTCGGAGTTGCCACTTACTAATGATGAACGCGCCTATATTGAAAAACAAACTTTTGATATTGATGATTCGAAACTGCAAAAATTACAACAACAGAAAATTTTAGCGATTAATAATCCGTCTCAGTGGTTTGAAGACAATCAAGAGGCTATACGAGAGTATCAATCTTTCAAGCAAAGTGATGATTATCTAAATAGCCCATTAAAAGCCATAGAATACAAACTAAAACAATATCTGTTAGATCAAAATTACTATAACGTAGCCATTCCTTTATTACGTAAAATCAGCATATCTTATGATCAGTACTATAAGCAACTCATCATGGCAAATGAAGTCTTTTTGAAAGCACAGATTTCACAAAAAAATGACTAGATATTTCTATCTAGTCATTTTTTTATTTCCTTTTTCTAGCAATCAAATGAATAGGAGTTCCTTCAAAGACAAAGGCCTTACGAATTTGATTTTCTAAGAAACGCAGGTAAGAAAAGTGCATTAACTCTTCTTCATTGACAAAGACTACAAAAGTCGGAGGCTTGGTTGCCACTTGGGTTGCGTAGAAGATTTTCAGGCGCTTGCCCTTATCTGTCGGCGTTGGGTTAATTGCAATGGCATCCATAATGACATCATTCAGAACAGCTGACGGAATGCGGGTATTTTGGCTCTGGCTGATTTGCTTAATCATGTCTGGCAGCTTATGGAGCCGTTGCTTGGTCAGTGCTGATACAAAGATAATTGGAGCATAGGATAGATACTGGAATTGATCACGAATATCCTCTTCCCACTTCTTCATGGTATGATTGTCTTTTTCCAGAGTATCCCATTTATTGACTACAATAATGATACCTTTACCAGCCTCATGAGCAAAGCCAGCAATCCGCTTGTCGTACTCACGGATACCTTCCTCGGCATTGATGACCATGAGAACTACATCTGAACGATCGATAGCACGCATAGCACGCATCACTGAGTATTTCTCCGTATTTTCATAGACCTTGCCTGATTTGCGCATCCCAGCCGTGTCAATCATGATGAATTCCTGACCCTCACTGTCTGTGAAATGCGTATCAATGGCATCACGGGTCGTACCAGCTACAGGCGAGGCAATCACACGCTCTTCGCCTAGGATAGCATTGATGAGACTTGATTTTCCAACATTGGGGCGGCCAATTAGACTGAACTTAATCATATCTGGGTTTTCATCTACCTCAACAGAAGGAAGGTTGTTGATAATGGCATCCAGAATATCACCTGTTCCCATACCATGAACAGACGAAACAGGATAGGGATCGCCTAGGCCCAAAGCATAAAAATCATAGATTTCATTGCGCATTTCAGGGTTGTCTACCTTATTGACGGCAAGGATAATTGGCTTATGGGTTTTATAAAGAATACGAGCCACATACTCGTCTGCATCCGTAATCCCCTCTTTTCCGGACACAACAAAAACGATGACATCCGCCTCATCCATAGCAATTTCAGCTTGGTGTTTGATTTGGGTCATAAAAGGGGCGTCTACGTCATCGATACCTCCTGTATCAATGATAGAAAATTTGCGATTAAGCCATTCTGCTGTTGCATAAATCCGGTCTCGAGTAACACCTTCAACGTCTTCGACAATTGAAATGCGTTCTCCCGCAATCCGGTTAAATAGGGTTGATTTTCCAACGTTAGGACGTCCCACGATGGCGATAGTTGGTAGAGCCATGGCTCCTCCTCTGTTTAAAGTAATTTGTGTTTCTCAAGTAAAGCCTTGGTTTCAGGCTGTTCTTCCTGCTTAAATTGATTGACTAGACGTTCAGACCAAAGCTCTGTTTGCCGAGCTCCTGCATACTCTGTCTGAACAGCATCATGGGCTACAATAGTCTCCACTGTTTGCTCCTTGTACTCTTCCTGGAAAACAAAAGCATCTAAGCGCAAGCGAGGTTTTACAGGAAAATGCTGGTTAGGTACACCTAATGCAATGCAAAAAACAGGATATGTGTAATCCGGAAGTGCAAAAAGTTCTGCCACTGCCAGAGCAGAATGGCGAATCATCCCAATAAATACACCGCCATAGCCCAAACTTTCCGCTGCCAACATGGCATTCTGACCAGCTAAGGCCGCATCCACTGAGGAAATCAGGAGATTTTCTGTACCTTTCGCATCAAAATCTGCTTGATGAAGCTGGGCCGCCTTGCTCGCTCGATTGTGATCACCCACAAAGACTAGAATTGTATCTGCCTGTAGAACAGCCGGCTGGGGTACCAAATCATAAAGAGACTGCTTCTTCTCTGATGACCTCACCACTATGATGGAGTAAGACTGGAAATTCTTCCAGCTAGAAGCTGCGCTTCCTGCTTCAATTATAGCCTGCAAATCAGGCTCTGAAATCCGTTCATCCTTGAAACGACGAACAGACGAATGGGACTTCATTAAGTTGATGGTTTCATTCATGCCGGTGATTTTCTCCTTCCAAATGGACTTCTTTAGCTAAGAAGCGGATACGTTCCATCACCCGCTTTGCTTGCCAACTCTCATCTCCAACCTTGCCTTGAGATAGGCGTTTTTCCAAATCAAGCATTGAAAAATTAGAAGTAAAGAAGGTTGGTAGATTTTCCTGCATTCGATGCTGCAAAATGACCTGCAAGACATCGTCGCGTACCCATGGACTATGCTGTTCGGCACCAATATCATCCAAAATCAGAATATCTGCTTTCTTAACAGTATCAATTTCTGACTTGACCTGACCAGATTGAATTGCATTTTTTACATTGACCACAAAACTAGGATAATGAACCATGGTTGTGGCTACGCTATATTTTTCAGATAAGTCATGGGCTAGAGCTGCCAACAAAAAGCTCTTACCAACTCCAAAATCACCATAGACATAGAGACCTTTTTTTGTTGGAGAATGAAAATTGCCAATAAAGTCGCTCATCAATGAGAGAATCTCTACCCGACTTTTGGTCAAGATGACACTGTCCTCCTGATTGGGAACCAAGGTGGCGTGCTTCAGGCTAGATGGCAATTCAACTAGGTTCATCCGACGGCGAATAGCCTCTTGACGTTGCGCTTCGACTAGCTCAGCTGTCTCCTCGTAGGATACGTCTGCATATCCTTTATTCATCATCAAAATGGGCTTATATCCCTTAGCAATATAGGTTTCATCCCCATGAAGCCACTTGTCCCTCTCCTTGATATATTCAAAAAACTTGGAGATGGAGAGTTCAATAATCTTCTCCGTCAGCGCATGTTCTTGAATAAAGGCAGCAACTTGAGGATCTGCTATAATTTCCTGACGGATTTCCTGATAAGACTTGCGGACCTGCTCAGGCTGACGCAAACTTTCTTGAACCTCTTTCATCTATTCTCCTTTCTTAAAATATAAAGGTCATCAAGGTGGGAAGTAATGTTTTTATATAGTTCCTCAGGCATGTCTAATGACTATAAGATGTTAAAAATCTCAAATGAGAACTACACAACCTTACGCACCTTATTTTTCTAATTTTTCTAAGATTTCCCGCTGGATTTCTTCTAATCTGGCCAAATCTTCTTCTGTGGTTTCTTCCTTGTAATCAGGATTACTCCAACTGGGCACATTTGAGTGCTGACTTTGACTAGTCTCAGCCTTCTTGCTAGTCGACTTACGGTTGCCTTCTCGCAAGGCCAAAACAGCAGCTTCCGCACTTCTTATTTCCTTATAGGAAAAGTCATTTCCCAATTTGAGGGCGTACTTTTCATTTAGATTGGCCGAGTCAACCTTATTAAAGGTATAGAGGACAATGACATTGATGACTTCATCCAATAATCCTAGTTTGGCTAAGCTGGTCAAACAAGTCTTCTCAGAAGCAATGACTGCTGCCTTCTTACTATCTTTAATGGCTGTCAAAAAGGCCAATGGTGATAAAGCTTGACTTTCGCGAATAATGGTTTCTTCGGCAGGGGAAAAGCTTACTTCTCCTGCACTTTTCCTCTGGTTAGAACGTAGTTTTTCTTGCATCCGCTTAATAGAAATTTCTTGGTTAATGGCTGTTTCTCGAGCTAACTGATAAACCTCCAACCAAGTCCAATTTTCTTGTTCAGCTAAGTGATAGAGACCGATAATATCCGTCTGCTCATCCTGAAAACGCAAATTGTGACGAGCCATAGTTTGCTTAAAAGCCTGTGCATCAAAGCGTTCAGACTTAGATCGCAACGGCTCAATTTGACCATCTAACTGAAAAACTTCTGAAAATGATTTTGAAATATTTTTATCTGCAGTAGGTAAGCTAATCCGCAATTTCTCAACAGCAGATTCGCCAATTTTTTTGGCTAAAAGAGCTCGATAAAGCTCATTTTTTAAAAAATCCTGACTGGATTGAGGAGCTTGAAGGGCTAAAGTATAGTTGTCTTCTTGCTGGTAAATAGCCAGTAGCTTCATAGCAGTCAGTACATCCAGAGCTTGTTCTAAAGCCTGAGTACCAAAGTTAAGATGATTTAAAATCTGGCTAAAACGAAAACGGCCTACCCCCTGATCATTGGTGACGCAGAGGTATTGATATAGAGCAAAAGCCTGTAGGCCAATAATGGGCTGATAACACTGGACCAGACTGACCATATCTGGCCAGACCGCCAGTTTCCCCACAAAGGAATAGGTTTGGTTCGGTCTCATTGTTTTACCTTGTTATTTTTTCTGACGACCACTCTTGGTAATCTGCTTGAGGAGACTTTCAATCTCACTAACATCCTTGAAAGAACGGTACACAGAGGCGAAACGAACATAAGTGATTTCATCCAAATCTACCAACTCTTCCATGACCAGATTACCGATCACATCGCTCTCCACCTCACTGTCACTCTGAGCGCGCACTTTCTGTTCAATCCGATTGACCACTTCATCAATGTCTGCACTGGAAACAGGGCGTTTTTGAGCGGAACGGATAATCCCGTTAAAGATTTTCTCACGTGAAAATTGCTCTCGTGTTCCATCTTTCTTGACTACAACGAGGGTTTTTTCTTCTAAACGTTCATAAGTTGTAAAGCGGTAATGGCAATTCTCGCACTCTCTCCTACGGCGAATGGTATTGCCATCTTCAGCCTGACGACTGTCTACTACGCTGGATTTCAAACTATTACATTTCGGGCAACGCATCTTCTTTCCCCCATTTTATCATTATGCCCCCATTGTACCACAATTCTAGGGAGAAGGAAAGAAAGGAAGAAAGAGAAAAGGACTTGTTGCTAGCCCTTTTCATCATATTTGCAAAAGAAGAATCTAACGTTCATTTGTTTCTGAGTATTTTCCTTCCAGACGAGCGTATGTCCATTCTCTTATCAAACGGTAAACCACAGCGAAAATAGGAGTGAAGAAAACCATACCTAGTAGGCCAAAAAGATTTCCACCAATTAAAGCTGCTGCCAAGGTAAATAAGGTTGGCAAACCAACTGATTGTCCAACAACACGCGGGTAAATGACATTCCCCTCAATCAGTTGAATCAACTGGAAGAGGACAATAGAACCCAAGGCTAGGAGCGGACTTTCGACAGAAATAAAGAGGGCACTGATAAGACAGGCTGAAAAAGGCCCAATATAAGGAACAAAAGAAAGAACTCCAGATAAGATACCCGCCATAGCTGCGAAAGGTATCCCAAAGAGACTGTAGGAAATAAAAACGAGGATACCAATGATAACAGCCTCTACAATCTGGCTCATCAAGAACTTGTCATAGGTATCAATAATAACTTCCCCAACATAATAGATTTTTTTTACCACTTTTTCAGGAAAAACAGCTAAAAGAAGCTTAAAGGTCATATCCTGAAGATGCTCTTTACTCGTTAAAATAGCTAATGTAAAGAAGAAGGCCATCACTAGGGTCATCGCATTCGAAAAAATCCCTCCAACATTGCTAACGAGGCCTGAGAGAAAACCTGTTACATATGTGGAAACATTGCTCCAGTCTGTAAAACGCGTCACATAATCCGTAAGCAGTTTAACCCATTTGTCAGATAAGATGCCACTGTTATTCAAATAATATAGAATTTTGGGAATGCCCTCTTGGGCAACCGTTACAAGCTGTGAAATCGTTGATGCTAAGGTCGGCAGGACGATAACCACTACTCCCGTCACAATCAAAGAAAAGCCGATTAACACGCCGACCAAAGCTAGGGGACGTTTCCCTTTTTTCAAAAAAGGAACTTTTTCAAGCAAATCTTCTAACTTTTTCATGGGTACATTGAGGACAAAGGCTAACAGCCCACCTACAAAAAGAGAATTCATAGACCCTAGAATAACCAGCAAAAGAGCATATAGGTCATCAATATTGAGAACCGCCAAGAGTACTACGGCTGCAAAGGTAATTAACAATAATTTTTCTTTCATAGAATCTTTCATCATCTACCATCCCTGTCTTTTATACTGGTTTATTATACCCTATCTAGCTCTAAAAGTCTAAAAAGAGAGAGCAGGTGATCCAAACTCTCTCTATCTATAAACTCTATTCATCCCGCATGGTATAGCCAACACCACGGACCGTTCGAATATAAGAAGCCTGACCAGGAAGATCCAGCTTCCCACGGAGGTAACGAATATAGACATCTACCACATTTGTTTCTGTCGCTGATTCATACTTCCAGACCCGATCTAAGAGCTGTTCCCTTGTCATGATTTCCTGACTCTCCATAAGGGTTGCCAGTAGATCATACTCTCTGCGAGTCAAATTAATTGCTTCCTGACCGCGGTGTACCGTTCGATTTTGAAAATCAATCTTTAAATCTCGATAGGCTGCTTGCAGTTTGACCTGCTTACAAGTCTCATCAATAAAATCACGTCCCCGGAAAATAGTTGTAACCTGCTGGACCAAGTCGCTGATAACAAACGGCTTGATGGTGTAAGAAACTGCGTATTGCTTGATTTCCTCACCGTATATTTGAGCTTCATCACTCTCGACAACGACAATCATGACAAGCCCTGGCCTAAAGCGTTGGAGTTGTTTAGCTAGCTCTGTACTGGTCATATCAGCTAATTGATAGCTGACAATCAACAAGTCAAAATCTGTCTCCTGGTTCAGCAAGAGCGCTTCTTCTCCACTCGATGCGTACTCCACAACATAATCCTGTTTCTGCAATTCCATGGAAACAAAGTGAGATAAATTACGCTCCTTACCTGCTATTAAAATCTTTTTTGCCATGCTTATTTTTCATCATACCATGAATAATGGAATGTACCTTCTTTGTCTTTTCGTTGGTAAGTGTGAGCTCCAAAGTAGTCCCGCTGTGCTTGAATCAGGTTAGCAGGAAGATCTGCTGAGCGGTAGCTATCATAGTAGGTAATGGCCGCTGAGAAAGTTGGGACAGGTACACCAGCTTGGACAGCAATAGCAACAATGTCACGTACAGCCTGCTGGTACTTCGAAGTCACATCCAAGAAATACTCATCTAAGAGAAGGTTAGCCAAATCTGCTTCACGGTTGTAAGCATCGGTAATCTTTTGTAAAAATTGAGAACGGATGATACAACCATCACGCCAAATAGAGGCGATGTCAGCAAACGGCAAATCCCAGTTATGCTCTTTAGAAGCCACACGTAGTTGAGCAAAACCTTGAGCATAAGAAATAATTTTTGAGAAATAAAGAGCTTGGCGGATTTTTTCAATCAACTCAGCCTTGTCACCCTCATACTTGTAGTCAACACCTGGCAAAATCTTACTAGCATGAACACGCTCTTCCTTGTAGGTTGAGATGTAGCGGGCAAACACAGATTCTGTAATGAGGGACAATGGAACACCCAAATCGAGGGCATTTTGGCTCGTCCATTTACCTGTACCCTTGTTGCCAGCTGCATCTAGGATATAGTCGACAATTGGCCCATCCTGACCTTCATCATCTTTACGTGTTAAGATATCCGCTGTAATTTCAATGAGGTAACTATCCAATTCACCTGTATTCCACTCAGTGAAGATGTCTGCCATTTCAGACGCACCTAAACCAAGAAGGTTTTGCATCAAGTCATAAGACTCAGCAATCAACTGCATATCCCCATATTCAATGCCATTGTGAACCATTTTGACATAATGTCCAGCTCCGTCTGGGCCGATATAGGTTACACATGGTTTCCCATCTTGAGGGGCCTTAGCAGAAATCTCTTCCAAGACATCTGCTACCAACTCATAGGCTTCTTTTTGTCCACCAGGCATGATAGAAGGTCCTTCAAGAGCACCTTTTTCACCACCAGATACACCAGTGCCAATAAAGTTGATACCTGAATCTGCCAATTCTTTGGAGCGACGGATTGTATCTTCAAAGAAGGTATTTCCACCATCAATTAAGATGTCTCCCTTATCCAAATGTGGCAATAAAGCTTGAATGGTCGCATCCGTACCCGGTCCTGCCTGAACCATGAGCATAATACGACGTGGTGTTTGGATTGATTTTACAAAACTTTCTACATCGTAACTTGGTATCAAGTTTTTGCCTGGATTACTAGCCACAACATCTTCTGTCTTATCCGCTGAACGGTTATAAATAGCGACTGAGTACCCACGTGATTCTACATTGAGGGCAAGGTTACGGCCCATAACAGCCATTCCGACAACACCAAAATTTGCTTTAGTCATGAATATTTACTCCTAAATTTAAGATATAAGGGCCTATGCGACACATAACAAAATAGCCAAACAAAAGGAAGAAGGACAAGCTTCTGGGAAGTTTTTTATCTTGTAGTGTGCCGTAGCCGTATTCAGTTATGAAATCAGATACACAATCTACCCGTCATGGAAACAGGCAGTTTCTGAGTATTCATTTTTGTTTGTATCCACTCTATTATACACAGAAAAATGGGATTTTACAAATTTTCTGTCAATTTCATTCTTGGTCTAATAGACCCTGTAATTTAGCAAAAGGACTATTGGCCTCTTTCTTTTCTTGAGCTTGATGAGCAAAGTCTTCTTCTGTCAGAAGAGTCCAGTTTTGACCAGAAGGCATCTCCTGTCCAGCTGCTTCTTCTGGTGTTAGCACTTTTGCTGGTAAATTGAGTAGAATATTGTCTGCTACACTCTCATCCAGCACTAGCTTCTCACCCTCAATAATCAAAACCAAGTCCTCATCAGCCAACTCTTTTTCTTTAAGAATCACTTCATTTTCTACAAAGACTTCCATCACCGGATAAACCTCTTTCCAAGTGACAGGCTGCATAGAGCGACTCGATGCCATAGTAATCTCATAGGAAAGAGTGTATTCCAGAAAGTAAAATCCTGCTTCAAAGCGGGCTTGACCGGATGCTGCAACTGATGATAGATCCAAGATTTCTGGATTTCGCTCCAATATCTCAGCCTTCAAGTCCAAGGTCTCTTCAAAATGGATACCTTCTGGATTTTTTTGAAGGTCATAAATATGAAACTGAACCATCTTAACCCTCCAACTCGGTGATATAATGATAGGCTTGCTGAGCTGCGGTCGCTCCGTCTCCCACAGCTGTCGTAATCTGGCGGAGCTGTTTTTGACGCAGGTCCCCAATGGCAAATATCCCCGGCTGGTTAGTTTCCATCAATTCGTTGGTCACAACCCATCCATGTTCATCTGTAATCCCCAAATTTGCAACTGCTTCAGACATCGGATCCAACCCAACATAGATGAAGACACCACCAAAGGCATGCTCAGTGACTTCCCCTGTCTTGAGGTTTCTGATATTTACAGACTGAACCTTACGCTCATCCCCCTTGATTTCCTCAACCACACTATCCCAAAGGAAAGTGATTTTCTCATTAGCAAAAGCTCTATCCTGAATGATTTTTTGTGCTCGTAGTTCATCTCGACGGTGAACAATTGTTACTGAGTTGGCAAACTGAGTTAGGAATATAGCTTCCTCCACAGCAGAGTCGCCGCCACCAACTACTAACAAGTCCTGATTACGGAAGAAAGCACCATCACAGACTGCACAATAGGATACACCGCGGCTATTGAACTCCGCCTCTCCAGGCGCACCAAGAGGACGATGTTGTGCTCCCATAGCTAAAATAACCGTTTTAGCCTCAAATGTATCATCTTCTGTAATCACTTTTTTGACGGGACCTTCCACCTGTACTTCTACCACTTGTCCAAAGAGGTGCTCAACACCGAACTTTTCGAGTGGTTCATACATTTTTTCAGCCAATTCTGGTCCTGAAATGAGCTCGTAGCCCGGATAATTTTCAATATCCGCCGTGTTGTTCATCTGACCACCATAGATACCGCGTTCTAAAAGTCCGACTTTCAAATTACTACGGGCTGCATAAAGAGCTGCTGTCATACCCGCAGGTCCTGAGCCGATAATTAATGTATCATACATGATATTTCTCCTTCGATTAAACAATTATTCTGATAATGTTTGCAAATAATTTACTACCAAGCTCTTAAAATCAAGATGAGACCGATAATGCCAAAGGCAAAAATAGGTATGGTCATTACATTGATAATGAGCAAATCATATAAAAATTCTCTTTTTTCGTGCTGGGTTTTATCCCTCCCTTTGCTAGCCCGCACTACAAACCAAGCTAGGCTAGCAATGACCACTATGATGGCTGAAAAAAGGAGGCTTTCCAAATAAAGACTTAAAATAGTTTGTAGCATGTGAGTTCCTAATTTATTTCTAGATTTAGATTTCTATCTGATACGTAGACAGATGAAAGCTTGTCTTAGTAAGCTGACAACAATTAAAATTCCTGACGTCTGGCCTTGCGCTCTGCTCGACCCTTGGCACGATTTTCAATTCTCTTGGTCTTGCGACGCTTTTCATCTACAGCCCACTTGATTTTCTTCTTGTATCCAGGTTTGATTTTTTTCTTTTTCTTTTTGACAAGGCCAATCATTTCCAAATCTAGTTTTTCGTGAGATTTTTCTCGATTGACACGACGGTCTCGATCATAGGTATCAACAAACTCTCCACCCTTGATATCCTTTGGTAGAAACTGGATATTTAGTTTTTCTAATTCACGGATATCCGCATCATCACTAGGCTGATAAAGTGTAATAGCAATGCCTGATAAACCATTGCGTCCCGTCCGACCTACTCGGTGAACAAAGAAGGATAAATCTTGCGGTATGGCATCATTAATGACATGACTGACACCCTCTATATCAATACCACGCGCAGCCAAATCGGTAGCCACGATATACTCGAAATCCAAGTTTTTGACCTGGTTCATAATCCGCTTGCGCTCTCGTGGTGGAATATCACCATGAATTTTGGCAACCCGCAGACCATTAGCCGTCAAATAGGAATGAAGTTCGTCCGCACGGGTCTTAGTGTTGACAAAAATCATAGCTAAATAGGGTTGCATGAGCTTTGTCATCTCTAAAATTTGAGCATTTTTATCTCGACCTTTGGTAGAAATCAGCCAATTTTCGATAGTATCCGAAATAACAGTCTGCGTCTTAATCTGCTCGACCACAGGATTGGATAAATATTTCTTTAAAAATGGTTGTAATTTTTGTGGAATAGTCGCTGAAAAGACCAGAAATTGTAGCTGTTTTGGCAAACTACCCGCAATCTTATCGACTGTCTCCAAAAATCCCATATCCAACGTCATATCTGCTTCATCGACCACAAAAATCCCCGCCTTATGGATACCCAGGTCTCCGGATTTGACCAAATCATAAATCCGGCCCGGCGTTCCAATGACGATATGGGGTTGGTTGGATTGAAGCTTCTCTATCTGGCGTTTTTTGTCTGTCCCACCTACATAATTGCTGACACGAACTTCCGTTTCAGAATGACTAGCAAGCTGACAGGCTGCCTGGTAGATCTGGGTGGCGAGTTCACGAGATGGCGCTGTGATGACAGCCTGAACCTGGTCCAACTCCTCATTTAACTTTTGGAAAATCGGAATCAAAAAGGTATGAGTTTTGCCCGAACCAGTCTTTGACTCTCCCACTAAGTCTCGCCCTGACAAGACGATAGGAATCAATCTTTTTTGTACTTCTGTCGCCTCAACAAAGTTGATTTCCAATAGCGCTTTTTGAATATAATCCTTTAAGGTAAATTCTGTAAATTTCATAGTTTCCTCTTTTTCTAGTACTTTTCATTATAACATTTAATAGGAAGACAAGCAAAAAGGACGGATGCCCGTCCTTCATATTCTAATTTATTCTTTTCTGATTTTTCAAAAACAACAGGACCTTTCCTGCTGTTTTGAATGCTATAAATAAAGAATTGCTAAGGTTATCAGACTCATCACAAGTCCAAGTCCCCATAAGAAGAAGTCAACCTTCCACTCACTCCATTTCTGCCCAGCACCAGATAAGCCACCTAATTCCAAATGATGATGGAAAGGGGTCATACGGAAGATGCGACGACCTTCGCCGAACTTCTTCTTGGTATATTTGAAATAAGAAACTTGAAGCATGACAGATGAGGTTTCAATAACGTAAACCAATCCAATCAAGAGCAATGTCCACTCAACCCGCAGAGCAATGGAAATAGTTGCCAACATCCCACCTAAAGCCAGACTCCCTACATCTCCCATGAAAATCTTTGCCGGCTTGTGGTTGTAAATGAAGAAACCAAGAAGGCCACCAATCATACTGATACAGACTAGGAGGATATCAAATTGTTCTTGTACTACAGCAATAATAGAATAAGCTGTCAAGCTGATAACCACTGAAATAGAGGCTAATCCATCAATTCCATCTGTTAGATTGACCGCATTGGAAAAACCAACTAGCCAAAAGAGGACAAAGAGAACATAGAGTGGCCCAAGGTGGAATAAATAACCAAAGACATTGAGAGCACCAGTTCCAGCTCCTCTCATATGGACTAAGTAGAAGACCACCCCTCCAAAAAGTTGTAGAGCTAGTTTTTGCCTAGGATTGAGACCTTCATTGATTTTATGGAAAATTTTTAAAAAATCATCCAAAAATCCGATTGCGCCATAGAGGGCAAGAACGAAGAGGATAGCCAAGACCCCACCTGTTAATAGCTGAAAGCTTGCTGCAATCAGAAGAGTGACCAGAATGGAAACAGCTAAAAATACTGTTCCTCCCATCGTTGGGGTCCCTGCCTTAAATTGATGCTGCTTCACATCCTCATGCATTTGTTGCCCTTCGATTCGCTTGGCCTGGTAAAATTTGATAAATACTGGAATCAATAGAACTGTTCCAATAAAGGAAGCAGCTCCTGCTAATAAAGCAGTTTGCATCTTATTCTCCTAATGTAATGGTAATTTTTTTGGTTTTCTTGAGATTGGTTCCTACCTCTACACTCTGGCCAATAACCTTGCTACCAGAACCTTCCATATCAATGTTGATATCTGTCCAACTAGAAAACTTCTCTACATTGGTTTTTGTCCAACCATACATATCAGGGACATCTTCAAAATTGTTGGTCAAGAGTAGGACTTGTTGATTGGCTACTAGGTTAGAGCCCACTTTTTTCGAAACTTTTTCAATTTTTGAGCCATTTCCCAAAATAACAGGCTGCACCAAGTTACGGCGGAGTTCATCTGCTGTCTTACCAGGGCTTTCGCCGATGATATTAGGTAGCTTGTACTCCGTCTCATTAGCCAAACTAGCCAATGCAGGAGATGCTCCTGTTAAGTTCAAGCTGTCTTTCAAAAGCATTGCTTCCTTGAGAACTGGATTAACAATATCTTGCCAGTAAAGAAGGCTCCAATGTTGAGGTTGCTGAACTGTCACATACATAATGAATTCTGGGTCTTCAGCTGGAACCATCGCTACCACAGAGTTAATCGTGTCATTGGCACCTTCCATATAACCTATCCCATTTTCTTTGGCGATTTCCGCTGTACCCGATTTAACGGCAATATTATAACCATCTACTTGGATAACTGCTCCGGTCTCCTTCGAATAAAGGGTTCCATAATATGGATCTGTACCAACTGTCACCATATACTGAAGTGTTTGGTTAGCTGCATCAGTCGATACTGGTTTTCCCATAATTTCCGGTTGGGCAATACGAGCTGAGTCTGTGAGCGGGTCATATATCCCGGAAATAAATTTGGGTTGCAACATCACTCCATGATTTCCAATCGCAGAAAAAGCACGTAACATCTGGGTATTGGTAACTGAAATCCCCTGTCCAAAGGAGCTCATGGCAATGGTAACAATATTATCTGCTGGAAAAATACCGCCATCCTCATTGTTCATCCCAAAACGGGTTGGGTAACCAAAACGAAACTTCGATAAATAACTCAACCATCTGGCATCTCCCATCCTCTGCTCAAGCATGGTCATGCCGACGTTACTAGAAAGAGCAAATCCATTAGCAAATGTCAGTGTTTGAGGAGGGCGTCCTTCATTGACCGTCCAGTCATTTATTTTTGCATCTGCTAGGGTATAGGTATTATTGGTGTAGTACTCATTGGGATTGAAGGTCTTATTGTCAATAGCTGCTGCCAAGGTCATAACCTTCATCGTAGAACCTGGTTCAAAGAATCCCTGGTAAAGGGTTGAGTTCCAGTTTAAATCTTTTTTATCTAGCCCTTCCTTCGTATCTGGATCAAAGGTCGGACGCTGAGTAGTAGCTAAAATCTCCCCTGTCTTAGCTGACATTAGAGTGGCATTAGCATAGACACCTTTGGTCTTCTCTCCATAAAAAACATCCATATTTTTTTCAAGAGACCGTTGCAAGTCAGACGAAAGGGTGGTATAGATGTCTTTTCCATCAACAATCTCTGCTTTAACAGTTTCTGTACCTGGAATGAGGCGGCCATAGCTGTCTTTTTCATAGATAATCTTCCCATCTTGACCAGAAAGAATATGATTCAAGGCTGCTTCAACACCAGTCTGACCATGTAGACTTTGACTACCATCATCGTTATCTTTTAGTTGAGCTAAACCGATAAAATGACTGGCAAAAACCCCGTTTGTATAGAGACGACCAGGACTAGTAGAAAAGGAAATACCCTTGATATTAGCCGCCTCGGCTGCTTCAGCAATAGCTGTCATCGTTCCATGAGAGATATTCTTGCCCTTTGTTCCAAAATACACTTGGTTTAAATCAGGCAATCTGAGTTGCTGAAGGACATAGTCCTTCTCCATCCCTAAAAACTCATGAAAAATATCTGCTACTTTATCAAACTGACTCTCTTCTACGTAGAGAATCTCCTTATGAGCAGATACATAATTCTTATCAAGAATGGCAAAAATAGTATAAGTTGTGGAATCTTGAGCGATTGGGTATCCTGTCCGGTCATAGATAGTGCCTCGTTTGGCTTGAACTGTAACCTCTTTTTGATGGACCTGCTGGGCTCCTTCAGATAAATCTACCCCAAATTTACTATCTGTACCTATGATAATAGCAAAATTAATGAGAAAAACGAAGAAAAGAAAGACTGTAAGTAAAATCAAACTTTGCCCTACTCTTCTACGATTTTGATTCGGTAAACCTCGTTTCTTCAAGATATATCTTAAAAATTGTTTCTTTTTTCTAGGCATCTTACTCTGCTACTCCAATATTGTCATTATTCAGTGTCAAACCTTCTTTTTTTGCGATTTCTAGTAGACGAGCATTCCGCACCAAGTCATTGACAGCCTGCTTGGCATCTTCAATTTCTAACAATTTAACGCTGATTTCTTGATTCACACTCGCCATTTCAGATTGAACTTGGAGGAGTTTGGTCTGCAAAAAAACAATGCCAATAGCCAAAATCAAACCAGAAAGAACAATACTGCCATAAAAAGCCTTTTCTACGCGAGTAAAGGTCTTAATTTTATCTTCAATGACCTGCATGGTCAGCTCTCTATGTTTGTCTTCTAGCATAAGGTCTTCCTCTCTAAAGCTATGATTTTATGGGTGTTCCTGAAGCTGATGAACTTTCTTAGCTACCCGCAACTTTGCTGAATGGGCTCGGTTATTTGCGGCAAGTTCTTGCACGCTTGGTAAAATCGGCTTGCGATTAACCAATTCTAAGGGTGCTTTGAGGTCATCAGGAATAAATGGCAAGCCTTTTGGTACATCCACAGTACTCGCTTGCTTAAAAAGCTGCTTGGTTAAGCGATCTTCCAAGGAATGGAAGGTGATGACAGAGATTCGCCCATCAAGTGCCAACAAATCAATGGCCTGCTGGATAGACTCATCTGCAGCACCCAGCTCATCATTGACTTCAATTCGAATGGCCTGAAAAATTTGTTTAGCCGGATGCCCCTTTTTCTTCAGCTCCTTGGCAGGCTTGGCTGATTTGATGATATCTGCTAGTTCTGTCGTGGTCTCGATAGGCTTGATTTGACGAGCCTGCTCAATCTTACGGGCAATTTGCTTGGAAAACTTATCTTCTCCATATTTGAAGAAAATCCGTACCAAGTCATGGTAGTCGTAGTCATTGACCACCTGATAGGCTGACAAGGCTTGGTCTTGATTCATCCGCATATCGAGCGCTGCATCCTGCTTGTATGAAAAGCCACGCTCACGTTCATCTAGCTGAGGACTAGAAACCCCCAAATCATAGAGAATACCATCGATTTTTTCTACTCCATGTTGAGCCAAATTGGACTGGAGATGGCGAAAATTATCCTTGATAAAGGTGACCATCCCTTTTTCAATATACTCTTTCAGGCGAACTTGAGCATTGTCAATAGCTTTTTGATCTTGATCAAAACAATAGAGATGGCCTTGTTCACTTAATTTGGAAAGTAAATAAGCCGAATGTCCCGCTCCACCTAGAGTGGCATCCACATAAACACCATCTGGTTTAATATCTAGTAAATCAACAGTCTCATGGAGGAGAACCGTTGTATGATTAAATTCTGTCGTCATATCTTCTTATTATACCATACTGTGAGAAATCCAGCTTAAATTCAGCCATAGAAAAAAATTTTTCAAAAATATGTCGTATATAGTTGACATGTTAACCATCTTGTTTTATACTAGTTGTGTAAAATATATGCGACATTATTTGCCTACGAAAGGAGAATTATGAATCGTGTCAAAGACTACCGACAGATGGTTGGCAAGTCACAATTAGCACTGGCAAAGGAAATCGGTGTAGCCAGACAAACCATCAATATGATTGAAAATAATAAGTATAATCCCTCACTAGATCTCTGTGTCAAACTAGCTTTAGCCTTGGACACAGACTTGAATAGCCTCTTTTGGATCGAAAGGAAAACAAACAATGAAAGAAACACTGACAGACAAACTGATTAAACGCTTCTATGGTATTACAGGGCCACTAGATGAGTTCAGACGCCAACAAGTAGAACGCGTGGGCAACATGTGCTTTATTTGGCTCTTTTATATTATCGCCTTTGGTAATCTCATCGCCTTCTTTCTTGGGCGACAATATCCAGAGGTGGTGGCAATAGCTTATCCATTTGCACTGACCTTCATCATTTTGTTCTTATACTTTGTTGTAGCGACCAAACAAAATGTTGATATCGTACAGACCATCGATGTAGAAGAATTGGATGAAAAAGAAAAAGTACAGTTGAAACAAGTCGGCTGGAAATCAGGTCTCTTTTTTGGTTTGATAATGTGGTTATTTGGTCCACTTATTCTGGAAATGAGTTACATTGATGGCCTCTTTACACCAAAAATTTTAATGTTTGGTTGTCTTTGTGGACTGATGTTTGGCTTACTCATGCATCTTTTGGTTAAGGCTCGACAAAAATAATCAGTTTCAACTGGAAAGGAAAACATTTAGTAGTTTTCCCTTTCTTTTTTTTTAGAATGTGTTACAATATCTACATATTTTAATCAGAGAGAAGAGAGGCATATGTCTTTTTTTAGGATTTCCTTAACACCTACTCAGCGAATTGTCCTTAGTTTTGCAGGTGTGATTGTTGTCGGTTCTATTTTATTAACCCTACCGATTTCACAATTACCAAATTCCCAGGCCCACTACTGGGACAACCTTTTTACAGCAGTCTCCATGGTTTGTGTGACTGGGCTGTTTACTCAACCAGTAGCTTCTAGCTATACAGCTTTTGGGCAAATCATCTGTATGATTCTCATGCAAATCGGTGGTCTGAGTCTCCTGAGTTTTGTCGGTTTAATCGCCCTGCAGGCCAGAAAAAAATTGAGTTTTGTCAATCTAACCACTCTACAAGAAAGTTTTAGCAGGGCAGATACCAAGAACTTTCAAGGCTTTATCTTGTCTGTCTTTCGTTTCACCTTTGCCATTGAAGGGTTAGGGGCGCTGTTGCTGTCCTTTCATTTTGTACCACAATTCGGCTGGGCTAAGGGGACCTTTACATCAATCTTTCTGGCGATTTCAGCCTTTTGTAATGCTGGTTTTGACAACATGGGCTCGAGTAGCTTGGTCGATTTTGTAGAAAATCCATATCTCAACCTCGTCGTTGCCTCTCTCATTATTATGGGGGGCTTGGGATTTTCTGTCTGGTTTGATTTTCAAAGTCGACTTGATCGAAAACAGACTAGACGCAGACTCAGCTTTCACACCAAGATCGTTCTCGGTCTGACAGTAACAATCTTATCTATCGGTACTCTGTTGACCTTCATTACTGAATACAACAATCCTTCTACTATCGGCAATTTCTCTTTTGGACACAAGCTTTTGGCTAGTTTTTTCCAAGCAGTGACCATGAGAACAGCAGGATTCGCTACTATTGATTACACCCAAACACGACCCATTACGCTGTTAATCTACGCCTTTCAGATGATGCTGGGTGGTGCACCAGGCGGAACAGCAGGCGGAATAAAAATCACAACCTTCTTGGTCCTGATAGCCTACGCTCGGAGTGAAATCATGGGCCTCCCACATACTAACTTCAAACGTCGAACTATTGATAATTTAACGATTCGTAAGACCATCGCTGTCTTCATCGTCTTTCTTTCAACTTTTCTATTGGGACTGTTTGCCATTAGTGTCACAGATGCTGAAAAACCCCTTCGATTCCTTATGTTTGAAGTGATGTCAGCCCTAGCAACAGTTGGTGTATCAGCCAATCTGACCGCAACTTTGTCTTATGCAGGGCAGTTGATTATCATGGCCCTCATGTTCTTTGGCAGAATTGGACCTATGTCTATTTTGGTCAGCCTTTCTACCAAAAAGCCTCCAAAATCAGCTACCCTCCAATACGCTAAATCTTCCCTCATCGTTTAAAGCAACTATTATTTATTGACAAGGTCTGGTATTTTTGGATCTTGTCTGTCTAAGGAGTATCTTTCTATTATGCAAAAACATACTATCGGAATACTGGGTCTAGGTATTTTTGGAACCAGTATTGCAAAAACTCTCTGTAAGTACAATTGTAATATCATTGCTGTGGACGACCACGAGAATCAAATCAATCAGCTTGAATCGATTCTAACACGTGGAGTTGTTGGCGACATTTCTGATAAGGACCTCTTGCGTGCAGCAGGGATTGACACCTGTGACACAGTCGTTGTGGCGACTGGTAGCAACTTGGAAGCTAGTGTTCTAGCAGTTCTTCATTGCAAGGCTTTAGGCATTCCTAAAGTGGTAGCTAAGGCAAAAAGTAAAACCACTAGAGAGGTTCTCCTAAAAATTGGAGCTGACCGAGTCATATCTCCGGAACGCGAAACGGGTATTTCTCTAGCCAAGCACTTGCTCCACGATGATACAACCCATGTCATTGAACTGGACGAATATATTTCCATTATTGAATTTAACCCACCTGCAAAGTGGATCGGAAAAAGTTTAGGAGAGCTGAAGCTCCGTCAAACTCATATGATGAATATCATTGGCTACCGCAGCAAATATACCAATATTCTTGAAATTCAACTGACACCTGATTATATTTTCAACGAAGATGAGTTAATTATGGCTGTCACAGACAACAAAACTGTTGACCATTTTGAGGAATACACCAATAAGATGTGACCATCAAGCCCCAACATCTTAATGAAAGTGACAATTTTAAACTTGCATCGTTCAATTTCAATAAGGAAGAGATCGGTGAAAACCAATTCTCTATAAAAAAGGCCCCATCCACATTCTTAAATGTGGATGGGGCCTTTTGTTCTGTTTTAGATGCTCTGACCCTTCTAGCAGTTTCACCTGTGTTCTTCACAACCTCTTTAGTAGTAAAGTAGTTGTGAAGTTAGAATAGCTAGAGTAGGCATTACTGGGTTACCTCTGTCAATTGAGGAATGGAAATTGTCCGAGTATGTCCTTCCTTATCTGTAAACGTAACCGTCTTATTCGGCGCATCATATGTTAATTGTTCCATTGAAACGCCATAACGAAGACTTAAGGTAATCAAGGCAGACTCAAATTCCTTACTGTTCATACCAAAAGCTGCTGCACGCTCATTTAAAGCTGCCGTATACTCATCCAGTTCTTCCTCATCTTCTTCAACTTCTTCTTCCGAAGTATTGTCATCCGGTTCAACGGAGGCATCCTTGCCCCAACCTTGATTTGAACCTGGCCGTTCTTCTGGATGTTCAATATAGTATTTCACAGTCGCCAAGAAGTCCTCTAAAGTATAACCTTCCGGAGCCTTATAATGCCCATTGTCAAACCAGGATAAGGCAATATTATGGTAATGGTCATAATGTGGAATGATGAGACGACCATTTTTATAGCCGACAACATAGGCAGTATTGTATGGAAGCTTGTCTAATGGAATTCGTTTTGCTGCTACAACTCTCTCATACATCGCTTCTGCTGATTCCTTTGGCGTCTCTGTCTCAGAAGCTGTATCTGAGTTGGCAGGAGGAGTTGCATCTGGTGTATCCTCCTTAGTCGGTGGTACGAGACCTTTCACTTTAGCATAATATTCTGCTAATCTACGCTCATTTTCTGATAAATCAGCCTTAGGAATCCAATGACTATGACCTTGGTGAGGAACCACGTAAGCATCTCCTTCGTCAGCTTCAATATCCCTAGGATCAAAGATATAGCCATCAGATGTTGTATACTTACCAGCTTTTTTCGCTTGAGCAATTTCCTCAGCTGTGTAGGTAATTTCTGTGTTTTTCTTACCTAAACGCTCTGGGTGAGCTTCGATGGATTGGATGTAGTTAGGGAGATCTTTTACTTCTAAGAGAAGTAAGGCCTTGTCAGTTTGACTATCGTAGGCTCTAGAAAGATAGGTTTCTATCAACTCATTGAGACGTCTACGCAACTGGCGGTCTTGTATGTGACGTAGGTTCTGGGCAAGTTTTTTCAAGAATAGTTTGATTTCTCGAGAAGTCTCATCCTGCTTGACTCCGTCTACACCATAAACTTCATCCAAGAAGCGACCGACACGCTCGGTATATGAAATATCCCTTACTTTTTCCTTGTCTAATAGGCTCTGAGCAATAGGATTCTCCTGATTGCTTTCAGCCAATTCTTTGAGCATTTCATCTCTCAGGCGTAAATTAGCAAGGAAGTTTTTGCGAATTTCTGTAAGATTCCATTTTTCAACTTGGGATTTGTACAGTAGCAAGATGGCTTCTTCTACACGCTCTCTAGTAGTGGCTGAAAGACGTGGATTACGGTAATTTTCATACAACTGACGCAGTAAATCTGCCCCTGCAATACCTGGTTGCTTATCGAGTTTTTCGAGAACATCCAGTAGAGCAGCAGCTTTTTCTAGAGCTGCACCATCTTTGCTCAAACTTGCTTCCTGTATGCTAGCTAAGAACTCCTCCTTGGTCATTTCTAGACCTTCAAAGGAAATCCCTTCAACCTTTGCCACTAAAGCACGGTACTGCTTGTCGGTGACTGATTCTTCATTTGGAACAAACTCAACATTTTTCTGTATATATTGTTGATTAAAGGTATCCAGAGCAGCTAAATAGCCTTCTGTTGAGTTACTTGCCAATCGTGATACGGTTTCCCAGAAACTTTCTAGGGCAAAAATCACTTGACGGTGATAAGCGGGATTGTTGGCATTGATACGCTTACTCTCCGCAATCAATTGATCGATTTTCTCACGCACCACTTTTCCATCATAGCTTCCTGAGACGTAGATGGACTGAATCATTGGCAAACGACTTTTCAACGCTTGTTGAATATTTTCAGTTTGGATACGAATATAGTGGTTATGTCCGTCGTGTGGAACGACAAATGTGCCATTTTCGATTTTCAAGCGATAAGGTGATACTCCAGAACGTAGCGCTGTTGTATACAGTTCGTTGAGTAAGTCTAAATCTGCCTGACCTGTCACCAATGGAATACGGACATTTTTCTTCAAGACTGCATAGGGGTGAATGTGGGTTGGATCATAGGCATGGTCTGGATTATTGAAAACAAAATAATCATTGGATGAACGAATCGCCTCTAGTGGGATGCCGTAGGCTTTTGCTATATAATCCATTTTTTCTTGATCACTTGCATCACGAGAAAACTCTTCTAAAGGCAAGGACTGGAGTTTGGCAGCATCTGTAGTTCCATCTTCATTCTTTTTCTTTGCCAAAGCTGCCTCAGCTGCCTGAATCTGTTCCGGTGTTAAATGTTTCTTGTAGAAATAGTGGGTATGATCCCCATGGGCTACTACATACCCTTCCTTATCACCACTAATAATCTGATTCACATCGAATGGTACTTCATGTGTGTCAGGTTTCGAAGGTTCCTCTTGTTTATCTGTTGATGGAGGAGTCGGCTTCTTAGGTTTCGGCGGGGCTGGTTGAGCAGGACCAGAAGAATGTGGACCATCACCGACTTTTATCAGGTTAACTATTTTTCTTTCTAGGGGAGACAGTTGACTATATGGAATAAAATGATAGTGGTCTCCATGCGGAACAACGACGCCAAACTCTGTTTTTTTGATGATTTTCCTTGGGTCAAATACCAACCCATCTTCCTCAACATGTCGTTGGGACAATGGCGTTGCATCAAGCAGAGCTAGCAAACTAGGTAGGTCGTCTCCAATTGGGTCTGCTTGTGGTTTGTCATTGTCTGGTTTTGGTTTTGGCTGAGCTTGATCATTTCCTGGTTTTGGCTGTGGTTTTGATTGCGGTGGATGAGAAGGATTGGTAGATGGAGGAGTTGGTGCTTCCTCTTGTTTTTTATTTTTCTTTTGGCGATTCCAATAATCCTGAGCAGCTTGTAATTCACTTGGAGATAAGTCTTTTTTGGGAATAAAGTGGAAATGGTTACCGTGCGGAACAATAAAGCCATCACCAGTATCCTCTATAACATCCGATGGATGAAAGACATAACCATCATCTGTTGAGTAGCGGCCATCTTTGGCTTTATGCGCATCATTTGAATGTTTGTTGGGACTGTCCTCTGGAGAAATTTGTTGTTGCCGTTCAATTTCCTCCTTGTTACGTACATTATCTCGTTTCTGTTTATCAGATAGATAGAGGTAATATCGGCCATCTACCTTAATAATGTAGCCATTTTTTACCTCGTTAACAATGTGGTCATCCTGCAAAACATAGTGAGGATCTGTCATTAGCAATTCTTCACTAAAAATGGCATCATAGGGAACTTTTCCATTGTAGTAATGGAAGTGATCCCCATGGGATGTCACATAGCCTTGGTCTGTTATTTTCACAACGATTTGCTCTGCTTCAATATTCTCCTTGGCTGATACCTCCTCTGGAGAAAGAGCCTTGATGGCACCATTCATGTGATCATTTGTTTTCTTTGCCGAAGCTGTATCTTCTATGTAGGCGACACGATTGTTTTGTCTTTCTTGCGACTGGTAACGCACTAACTGATAGCTACATACCGATAGACTGACAAGAAGGGCGGCAACTGACCCAACGACTACTTTTTTCTTTTTCATTTTATCATTCATTCCTTTCCTTTTACTCTAGTTACAGCACCGAATGAACAGGTGTTGCACGATTTCTCGTATCCTATAATCAAAAATGAGCAGAAACCAGAAATAAAGATAGGCCAGTGTTGCTACAAAGAGCTACTCAATTCTGGATTTACTGTTGATTCATTGCTATATTTAGGCTTTAAATCACCTTTTGGATGTGAATGCGAGCAAAATCATGACATTAAGTCATCTAACTTCTGTTACTTTAATTCCTGATAGAGAGTCTCTAAAACCTCTTCCAAATTATCTAAATAGCTGAGATCATTTTGTGGATCGGCTTCTAAAGGATCTAGTACCTTCATTTTGACTCCTGTGGACTCTGCGACTGTTTTGGCTAGCTTATCTGAAAGTCCTCGCTCAGAGAAAATAGTCTTGACCTTATACTCCATTACAAAATCTTTCATTTCCGCTAACTGTCGGGGACTTGGTTCTTCCTCTGATACACCTGCAATGCCTAATTGTTCTAATGAAAAACGTCGAGCTAAATAAGAAAAAGCTGTATGCTGGGTAACGAAAGTCTTTGAGCGAGTGTTATCAAACAGCTCCTTGTAGCGTTTGGTCAATGCTTGTGCTTCTTGATTGAGCTTTTCTGCATTTTTTCTATATATCTCTGCATTGTCCGGATCCAAATCAGCTAGAAGGTTTGCAATTTCCAGCGCTTCTTGACCAACCAAAGTGGGATCTAGCCATGTGTGGGGATCATATAAACTTGCCTCATCCATTCCTTGCGTAACCTCGACACCCTCTAGTCCAGGTACCCGCTCCAATGGCAACTGAGCTGAAGCTTCAAGTACACGAACATCTGACCCTTCTAGATTGGGAGCTAAACGTCCCGCCCATGATTCCAGTACACGCGAATGGTAGATAAAAGCATCTGCATCATAAATCGCTCCAATATCGCTGGCAGAAGGCTCATAAGAATGAATTCCCTGACTAGAGCCTATCATCCGTACATCATTCAAGTCTCCCGACACCTCTTTTACCAAGGAATAAATAGGATAAAAGCTGGTAACAATCTTTAACCCTGAATGTTCATCCGTTTTTTTCTCCCCTATTTGACAGGCAAATAACAAAGGGAAAACAAGAAGGGATAGAACCAAAAGAGTCACATAGCCTTTTTTCATAAACATCTCCTTTCAAACTTAACCGGTTAATTATAACACCAACAACTTAACCAGTCAAGGTTTTTTAGAAAATTTTTTACTGAGTCTTCATTTTTGTAGTCTCCTAGTTGCCATAATCCCTCTTTTCAACATACAAGTTATTCATATCTTTGACTGCCTTCATTTTATCTAATCAATCTATAACATTAGACATTTACTAGATTAGTCGTCATCGAACTCTAGGACTATCACCAATATTTCTAGATATATAAAAAACGTCTAGCACCAACTTTCTAATGAAAAATTGGTACCAAACGTCTCAATAAAATAATAGGTGAACTTAGACTATGATTCTGGGTCATCTAGACTTCTGCCATGCAAGCCTTTTTCACGCTGGATTTGGCGAAGTTTTTCTGGGGTAACATCATTGCCTTCCTCATCCACTAGCTTAATGCCAGCGAGATGGTGCCGCAAGGAACGTTTGTAGCCCTCAATATACTCCTGGCGGAGTTCAGCCTGCTCGACCTTCTCAGATTCAGTCAAACCGACTGTTTTTTTCTTTTTAGCCAGCTCATTGATACGATCGATTTTTTGTTGCTCCATTCAAAAACCTCCTACTTTGTATTTAAAACATTAAATTTAGCTACTGTCGCTGCTTTTTCTGTAAGAGAAGCAAGGAGGGCTAGACGATTGTTTTTTACGGCTTGGTCTTCTACCATGACCATGGTATTGTCAAAGAAGGCATCGATAACGGGGCTAAGAGCAAAGAGTTGTGCCAATTTTTCTTTATGCTCACCCGAGAGCAGTAAGTTTTCGATAGCTGAGGCCAAGGCTTTTTCCTGCTCATTTTCAAAGAGAGAAGGATCCACAGTAGCTACTGCATCCGCTTTTTCAGCTAAGTTAAAGACACGAGACAGACTTTCCACAGCAGGCTTGTAGTTATCAGCCTGTGAAGCTTCTACTAGGCTGGTTGCAGCAGCTAGCATTTCCGGTACAACAAAGGTTGAACCTGCCAAAACTGCTTCTTTAATATCTTTTGGCATCTTGCCCATCATCTTATCCACACGAGCGCGGATAAAGTTGAGGACTTCTTCCCTATTTTCGTACGACAAACTCGCGAAATCCAATTCATATAGGCTATGAATCAACTCATCCATCGGAATGTTCCAACCAAAGGCATCTAGGATACGGACAATCCCTTGAGTCGCACGACGAAGGGCATAAGGATCGTTAGAACCAGATGGAATCAAACCTACTGAGAAGAAAGATAAAAGAGTATCTAGCTTATCCGCTAGAGCCAAAATAGCGCCAACTTTTGTCTCTGGTAAGTCTCCATCAGCAGCATTTGGTAGATAATGTTCTCGGATTGCTGTAGCAACCGCTGGGTTTTCTCCCGCCAATAGGGCATACTTCTCACCCATAATACCTTGGAGTTCATCGAATTCGCCTACCATTCCAGTCAGAAGGTCAAATTTATAAATGTGGGCTGCACGGGCCAAGTCTTCTCTTTCTTGCTCTGAAAGGTTGGCCTGTTTGGCTAGAGAATCTGCAATGACTTGGACACGATGCATGTGCTCAGCTAGAGAACCGATTTTTTCATGGAAAGTGACATCCTCTAATTTGGCTACTAATGCTTCGATTTGCAGTTTCTGATCCTCACGCCAGAAGAACTCTCCATCTTCCAAACGTGCTACCAAGACTTTTTCATTTCCTTTGACAACATTTTCGATATGGTCGGCATTACCGTTACGAACAGAAATGAAGTTCGGTAGGAGCTTGCCAGACTGATCCCGCACCACAAAATAACGCTGGTGGGCTTTCATAGAGGTAACGAGAACTTCTTCTGGTACAGCCAAGTATTTAGCATCAAAGGCGCCCATGAAAGCAGTTGGATATTCAACTAGGTTGAGAACTTCATTTAGAAGGCTTGGATCAATTTCCACAACCACATTTTGTGATTTTTCGATAGCCTTGATTTGTTCTACAATCATGTCTTCACGTTCTTTGGCATTTGCGATGACGAAGACCTTGCGCAAATCAGCTTCGTAGCTATCTGCACTGGTAATTGCAACTTCTGTTCCAAGGAAGCGATGACCGCGACTGATACGACCAGATTGGATATCTAAGAAAGGCATATCCAAGGCTTGCTCATCCAAAAGAACAGTCAACGTATGCACAGGACGGATGTATTCGAATGAATTGCTAGCCCAATGCATACTGACAGGAAAGCTCAAAGAAGCTAGGACTTCAGGTAGCCCAGTCAGCACTTGCTCAGCGGATTGACCGGCCTCATGCTTGGTCACATAGACATACTCTTCTCCTTTCACTTCACGAAATTCAATATCCTCAACGGTCAAACCCTTACCACGAACAAATCCCTGCGCTGCCTTTGAAAAATTCCCATCCGCATCTAGGGCAATCTTCTTAGAGGGACCTTTGAAATCTTCTGTTAAGTCAGTCTGTGCATCTGCTAAACCATTTACCCGTACAGCCAAACGACGGGGAGTCGAGAAGGTTTGGATAGACTCAAAAGAGAGACGGTTGTCTCCTAAAAAAGCAGCCATTTTCTCACCTAGTTGCTGTTCACTTTGAGTGACTACATAGGCTGGCAATTCTTCTAAACCAAGTTCTACTAATAGATTTTTTGTCATTATTTCGCATCCTCCTTAAGTAGTTCTGCACGAGTTGCCTCATCCAAGAGTGGGTAACCTAGTTTTTTACGTTCTGCAACGAAGGTTTTAGCAACAACACGGGCTAAGTTACGGATACGAGCGATATAACCCGCCCGTTCAGTAACCGACACCGCTCCACGTGCATCAAGCAAGTTGAAGGTATGCGAACATTTCAAGACGTAGTCAAAAGCTGGATGTACCAACCCTTCTTCCAAGGCACGGGCTGCTTCTTTTTCAAACTTAGTGAAATTCTCCAAAAGCATATCTTGGTCAGATACTTCAAAGCTGTACTTTGAATGCTCAAATTCTGGTTGCAAAAAGATTTCTCCATATTTGACACCTGGTGACCACTCAATGTCATAGACCGAATCCACTTCCTGAATGTAGGATGCCAAACGCTCTAAACCATAGGTTACCTCAGCAGTGACTGGGCTAGTCGGTAACCCTCCTACTTGTTGGAAATAGGTAAACTGAGTAATTTCCATCCCGTCCAACCAAACTTCCCACCCAAGACCTGCAGAGCCCGTTGAGGGGTTTTCCCAGTTATCTTCAACAAATCGGATGTCATGCTCCAAAGGATTGATACCCAATTTTTCCAAAGATGCGAGATAAAGTTCTTGAATGTTTGCTGGAGATGGTTTCATCACCACCTGAAATTGATGGTGCTGGTAAAGGCGATTTGGGTTTTCCCCATAACGACCATCTGCTGGGCGACGGGACGGCTCCACATAGGCAGCATTCCAAGGTTCAGGACCGATCGCACGCAAGAAGGTATATGGACTCATCGTTCCAGCACCTTTTTCTGTATCATAGGCCTGCATGAGCATACAGCCTTGGTCATTCCAATATTGTTGCAAGGTCAGGATGATTTCCTGAAAGGTTAGTTTTTTTGACATCAGTTGCTCCTATCTTAAGAGTTAATTTTTGGATGTTGACATAAAAAGAGAACCACAATCTTCCACTCCCATGCCAACAGACATAGGGGCGTTAAGAACGCGGTTCCACCCTAATTTATTACTTCATTTTTATATGATATTGACTAGAAAGCGCCAATCTGTCCATGTTTTTCACCTGACTTTCACTGTCTCAGGCTCGCTAGAGAAATCTATGCCAGACCTTCTTTCCTGATAAGTATTATAGCAGAAAGTCAGCGCTTTGTCTAATATGACAAAATCAATGTGAAAAGATGATAAAATATTTTGTATATCACGCAAGAAAAGACAAACCTCCAAAGAAGGTTGTCTTTAATCTAAATCCAGGTATTTCTGTTTCTTGTCCTAGCTCCTATCAGTACTAACGATGGCTGAGCTTGCGGGTCAGTAAGTCACCCAATAGTTGGATTCCAAAGATAATTAGCAAAATAATGAAGGTCGCTGTCCAAGTCACATCGTGGTTGAAACGGTTAAAGCCATAAGAAATGGCTACATTTCCAATACCGCCACTACCGATAGCACCAGCCATAGCCGTCTCTCCCACTAGAGAAATAAGGGTCACCGTTGAGACACGAATAAGATCCGGCAAACCTTCACTAAGGTAGACCTTGATAAGGTCGAAACCAGTTGCACCAGAAGCCTGAGCAGCCTCGATGACACCTCTATCTAACTCAGATAAGACCACCTGAACCTGCCGGGTAAAAAAGGCAAAGGTTGCAAAAGCCAGAGGTACAATAGCTGCTGTTGGACCAAGGTTGGTCTGCACCAATAAATAGGTCAGCGGTTGCAGAATAAAAAGCAAGATGATGAAAGGAATAGCTCGGAAGACAGAAGTAATCTTGTCCAAGATATGAAAGACAAGTTTGTTTTCCAACACACCACCAGGAGCAGTCAAGACCAGAAAAAGACCAGTCAAAAGACCAATCAAGCCTCCAATTAGAAAAGCCCAAATAGTCATATACAATGTTGTATAAATGGCTATGAGCCAGCCACTTTCTCCCCAGAGTCCAATCTTATAGACATTAGGTAAATAAGTTTGAATTAAATTACTCATCTAAGCACCTCTTTTCAATATTGTCAGTTCTACACCAGACTCCACAATGGCCCTCTGAGCGGCTTCTAGTGCATCTGGCAGACCGGACAAGACCACCACCAACTCACCTACTGGTGTATTGTCCAAAATTTCGATATTACCATACAAGATATTAGCCGTCACCTCAAATTGTTTATAAATTTCATTGAGAAGTGGCTCATCAGTCGTGTGCCCAGCATATTTCAGCTGAACCAGAAGGGCGTTGCTAGCTAAATTTTCAACAATATCTTGCTTCTCGATTTTCACCAAAGCCTCATCAATCCCCGTTGCAGTTCGAATAAACTCCTTGGTCAGGGCTTGCTTGGGATGAGAAAAGATTTCCAAAACGGAACCTTCTTCAATTAAGACACCATTTTGCATTACCGCGACCCGATTACAAATATCCTTGACAATTTGCATCTCGTGCGTGATCATCACTACTGTCAGTCCCAACTTGCGATTGAGTTTTTGAAGCAAGGCTAAAATTTGCTTGGTTGTTTTAGGGTCAAGAGCCGAGGTGGACTCATCTGAAATCAAAATTTCAGGGTCATTGGCTAAGGCACGCGCAATAGCTACCCGCTGCTTCTGACCTCCGGATAATTGGGCAGGATAGTTGTCTGCTCGTTCAGATAGACCAACCAATTCCAGCAAATCATCTACCTTTTTAGCTCGTGCTTCCTTACTCAAATCAGAATGTCTCAAAGCAAAGGCGACATTTTGTCGAGCTGTTTTTTGAGCCATCAGATTAAAGTGTTGGAAAATCATGCCAATACTTTGTCTCTTTTGACGGAGTTCGGCAGCTGATAGTTGGACCTTGCCATCCGCAAAAGTCACCTGCTTCCCAATAGTAATTTTCCCAGCAGTCGGTACTTGTAGGAGGTTGATAACACGGACTAAGGTCGACTTCCCAGCACCTGAATAGCCTACAATCCCGTAAATATCTCCCTTGTTAATATTGACGGAGACATCCTTTACTGCTTCAATCACTCGTTTCTTCTGATGAAAGGTGATGTCGATATGCTCTAGCTGAATAATCGTTTCACTCATAACTTCTAATTAACTCCTCTATCATGTCTATATGGGTTATATAATCTGCAATCTTGACATTCTCATCGCCCCCATGGTCCCGACTATTGGGGTTGCCAATACCAAATGCTGCAATGGGAACACCCAGGGCTTCAAAAACCTGATGCATGGGACCTGTCCCTGCTGTAGTTGGTAAAACAGCTACTCCCTCTGGTGAGAATTTTTTTGCAATGGCGATGACATTGAGAATTGAGGGTGCAGTCATATCACTCCGATAGCCCTCTTCTCCCAAGGTATAGGTCAAGTCTACTTGTTCGAATCCATTTCGAACCAACTGCGCCTGAATCTGTTCAAAAACTTTACGCGGCTTCATACCTGGAACCAAACGTACCTCTAACTTGGCACTGGCCTCTGCTGGCAAGATGGTTTTGACACCTTGACCCTGGTAACCTGTTTGTAAGCCTTGGATATTTAAAGCAGGTTCAAAAAAGAGATTCTTGAGCAAGGCATCTTGATTTTTTGTTAAAAAAGGAAGTTGCAGATTGTAAACTTCTTGGAGATGTTGCTGATCTACCAAGGCATGCTGCCTGACTAGTTCCATCTCATGGTCGGTGGGGGCCATGACATCATCATAGATGCCCTCCACTAGAATTTTTCCCGTCGCATCACGTAAACTGGTCAGGGCATTGATGAGATACCAACTACTACTGTTAATGGTGCCACCAAATTTGGAATGGATATCGACATCCGCACTCCGAACCTTGGCATCAAAAGTCACAATTCCTTTGGTCCCACCTGAAATCTCCATCTGCCCTTTTTGGTTGAAAATTCCCTGCTCCCAGACCAGAAGATCTGCACCAACTAGCTTCGACTGGTATTTGACCAAATATTTTTCCAAGTCAACGGAGGCTGATTCTTCTGCTCCTTCTACAATAAAGATAATGTTCACAGGGAGTTCACCCTGCGTTTGACAATACTTCTCAATCGCTGTCAAGCGGGCTGTAATATGCCCCTTATCATCATCCACACCACGACCATACATATAACCATTTCGAATATCCAATTGAAAAGGAGGGCTCGTCCAAGGTTGATCTGCATCTGCAGGCTGCACATCATAATGATTGTAAAAAATAAGGGTCTTAGCATCCTTTTTTGGGCTGGTAAAGGTTGCCATTACAAAGGGAGCTGTAAATTCATCATCTAGAACCACCTGAGCCCCAGCTGCTTGAAAGACCTCCTTGAGGTAGTGGGCTGTTTCAGATAAACCTATTTGTTGGGCAAATATGCTCCTCTTTGCAACCAATTCTCTTAGAATAGACACATAATGTTCTATGATTCTATCTTGTTCAACTGTTTCCAGCTGCTTCATACTTTCCCCCTAAACACAAATACGGCGTGCTTGCACACGCCCATACTTGCTACTATGTGTATTCACAGTTCTCACTATTGAGATTATTTTACTGAATCTGCACCTTCCCAAGCTGGTACATCAACACCATTTGATGCATCGCTAAGGATTTTAGCCACTTCATTAGTTTGATAGGCCTTAATCAAGATTTTTATCGCATCAGCTTTATTTGACTTTTCCCAACCCTTTTGAGCAGCAATGACATTGACCCATTGTTTGGACTCAGCATTGATTTCTTCTTTGAAAAGAACGGTTGAATAGTCCACACCTGCATCCACAGCGTAGTTGTTGTTGATAATAGCTGCATCAACGGATGTACGAGTAGAAGCTGTTTGGCTAGCATCCAACTCTTTGATGTCCAATTTCTTAGGATTGTCTGTGATATTAACCTTCGTTGCCAATTCTTCACCAGATACATCCAATTTGATTAGACCAGCTGTTTGCAGGAGGTAGAGAGCACGACTCTCATTGGTTGCATCGTTTGGTACGGAAACTACTGCTCCATCTGGTAATTCTGAGATATCCTTGTACTTCGCTTTTTCTCCATTCAATCCAGAGAAGATGCGAAGGGGACTAATCAATGTATCTGCTGCTGCAACCAAGTCTCCATCGTTTTCTGTGTTCCAGTTATTGAGGAAGTTGTAGTGTTGGAAAGCATTGACATCAATTTCACCATTAGCCAAGGCCTTGTTTGGTTGTGAATAATCTGTGAACTCTACAAACTTCAATGTGAGTCCTTCTTTCTTAGCATTTTCACTGACTTTTTCCCATAGTGGCTCAGTTGCATCTGTACGCGTCATGATACCAACGGTGAGAGTCTTATCGTCTTCCTTGCTATCATTGCCTGATGACGGAGCACAAGCTGCCAAAGCTACAACTGACAGGGCAGCGACTGCTGCAAAACCAAATACTTTTTTAAAGTTCATAAACTAAATCTCCATTTCCTGAGCCAGCAACTAGCTGACTCTTATTTAATTGTCTCTATGTTATCATAAGGTTCTTCCGTTGACTAGTAGAGATTTTTTAACTAGCTCTTTAAAAATTTTTATGTCTCTTTTGTATCAGTTATAGTTTTTGACTATATCTAGATTCAATCAGAAAACAGGATAAAATACGATTTTATCACTGCATATCTATTTTTTCTACCGTTCAGGACAGTTCGATGACCGCTTAGGATTTCAATAGGAGGATGCCTGCTCTACAGGCTTTGCACCACATATTCAAACAATCGGCGATGTTTGGTACAATATTTGACCAAAAATTCAGGATGCCATTGGATACCTAAAATGGACTGTGAACCCTTACTTTCATAGGCTTCGATGGTGCCATCTCGTGGATCGTGGGCAGTGGCTACCAAGCCCTCTCGTGTCAAGCTAAACACAGGCTCTTCCACAAGACTGGCATTGATGTTAATCATTTTTTCTTTGTCCATTTCCTTATCCTTTCTTATTTTGAGTAAAAAATAGACGATAGGATTCCTCTCTATCGCCTTAACTATTTGACTGTTCTTATTATTTCCACCGATATAGTGGGGGATCTATTCCTTATTCTCATTTCTTCCTCCTTATTTTTAAGCATCAAAAAAGGAAGTATCCGCTATTTGCTTTTACTTCCTCTTGGTGATCTCATTTAATTGTTCCGCTTCGATTTATAAAATTCTCGATATATATCACTTTAATTCCATAAATATCGTATATTCAAATCCAGCTTGTTTAGCAAATTTTTCTTTTACTCGATGAGTTTCTACAAATCCTAATCTTTTATAAAGTTCAATTGCTGCAATATTGTTATTTGCTACATCAAGCATAAAACAAGGGTATTCTTTTTTTTCGATAATCCAGTTTAAGAACTGTTTCATAATCCCTTGACCACGATAACTATTCAATATAGTTACAAACTCAAAATATCCACAATTAGAGTCCACTTTGTATGGTTTCCCTAAAACTTGATAAAGTGTTATCCCCATAATTGTTCCCTTGATAAATCCAAATTCTTGACGAAATACATTTTTGTTCTTCTTATAAAGCCGAGCTCCTCCTTTTCCAATACCACAACACGCAATCACTTGTCCATTGTCCAAAACAACTTTAAACTGATTTAGCCTTAATACATTCAAAAGCAACTTTTTTATTGAGATTTCACTTGTGTTAAAATGCTTAAAGTGATGTTGAAATCCATGATAAATGCAATGAACAATACCTTCATAATCTTGTGGTTTTGCGTTTCTAAATTCCATATAATCTATCTCCTCAAGTTCTAATTTGTCAATTTCTCGTCCACTTCATTATATCACTTTTCCCATATTTTATCATTTACTCAAGCTGAATATTCATTGTTGTAATCACTGTGTTTTTTCTTAATTTAGCTTTTTCTCTTGTGGCAAGATACTTCTGAATATCAAAGAAATTTCTCTTGTCGTAGTCCTCTAAGAGCTTATAATTTTTATGCTTTGTGATGTCGAATTTATCCGATAAGAAAGGGAGAACACCACGAAGCTGAAAGATACATTTTCCTCCATCCATAACCGTAATCTCGTCTTGACTCATCAGCTCTTTACCGGTCTTTTGATAATTTAGTCCAAAACTCTTTTGATTGCTCCTTGTTTCCGAAGTGTTGTAAAGGTCGATGGTTTCTTTTCCAAGTGTTTCCGAAAGCTCTTTTAGTGTTGTTTTCTCTTTCCCTCCTAAAAACAAGGTACTATCACAGTTACCGACAATGGTATCTGCATGATCCTTGTAAATTGCCTTTAATTGAGATTGTGCCTGTAATATAATGCTCGCCGAAATCTCTCGGCTTCGGATTGTGGCAATCAACTTCTCAAACTTTGGAATCAAACCGATGTTGGCAAACTCATCGAGAAGAAACCTCACATGAATCGGAAGACCTCCCGCCACCTTGACTCCCTCTGAAAGGTCACGGGCCACTGCTACATACTGGATATTAGAGCCATCAGATAATTCCTTTTCATTTCCTGAAATGCCAACAATCACCTTAGACATATCGCTTCTCCCTTCCAAAATATTGTTTTCATGGTAACACGGAGTATTTCTTTCTGTCTAATATATAAAATTAAAGGAGAGTTAAAGATTTTTTAAGGCAAAAAGAGGAGCCTACTGGGATTCTCGCTTGGATTTTCGAACAAAATGATTTGTTTCTACCTCTAGCCAGTCATCATCAGCTGACAGTTCAAAATCTTGGATTTGACTCGAAATCTGTTGGAGTTGGAGCCTAGCCTGATGAGGGGAAAGTGGAAGATTGGCAGAAAGGAGATACTGGGTATAAGGATGTTGAGGATTTGCAAAAAGTTTTTCTGCTGGAGCCAACTCAACCAACGAGCCTTTATAGAGGACAGCAATACGTTGGGCAAAGTGTTTGACAACCGTCAAATCATGAGAAATAAACAGGTAGGACAGTTGATATTCTTCCTGTAATTCAGAAAGCAACTGTAAAATTTGAGCTTGAATGGAGACATCCAGAGCTGAAGTGGGCTCATCACAGACCACAAATTGAGGCCTGCTCACAACTGCCCTAGCAATACCAATCCGCTGACGCTGTCCGCCACTGAAAGATTTGGGGCGCTTATGAACCGCATCACCTGTGATGCCGACTCTCTCCAGCATAGCTAGAGCCATGGCTTCAGCTTCCTCTTTAGGCCATTGGTATAGAGGTTCCTTGACCAATTCTAAAGCAGATAGATAAGGATTGAGGGCTGAATAGGGATCCTGATAGATAATTTGTAAGGCTTGATTGGCTAAATCAGCTTGACTCAGCCCCACATAGTCCACTTGACCTTGACTGGGTGTTTCCAAACCCAATATTAGCTTGGATAAGGTAGACTTACCGCTACCTGACTCACCTACTAGACCTAAGGTTTCTCCCTTGTAAAGAGTTAGGGTGACACCATCTACTGCTATCTGGTATTGCTCTTGACCAAAAAGATTTTTCTTGCTGTAGATTTTTTGTAGATCACGAACTGTAATAAGTACTTCTCTATTCATCTATTCAAGCTCCTTTCTAACAGAATGGGTTTCAGAAACCGCCACAAGAGGACCAGATGGGTAAACAGACAGTGACTGTGGAGCCCATTTTCCATCTAATCGGGCTGCCCGCAGAAGTTCTTGGGTATAAGGATGCAGAGGATTGGTAAAAATATCCTCAACAGTCCCCTCTTCTACCACCTGACCAGAGCGCATGACCATAACTTGATCACAAAGACCTGCAATGACACCAAAATCATGACTGACAATAATAACTGTCAATCCTAGACTTTCTTGTAATCCTTTAATCAGAGCCAAAATTTGAGCCTGAATTGTCACATCTAAGGCCGTAGTCGGCTCATCGGCAATCAGGATGCGGGGTTCTGCCAAGAGAGCCATTGCAATCAAAATACGCTGCCGCATCCCACCTGAAAATTCAAAGGGGTATTGGTTGAGGCGTTGCTCTGGATTAGAAATCCCCACCTTGTTCAGCATATCTATCATCTTTTCCATCCGCTCACCAGCAGATAATCCAGGACTAAAGCGGTCAATAATTTCTTCCAGATGGTAGCCGATTTTTCGTAAGGGATTTAAAGAAGTCATAGGGTCTTGGAAAATCATAGCCATAGGCAAACGATCATAATCCAAAAGTGGTTTACCTTCTAATTCTAGACGGTCATAGGCTACCCTCACTTCTTTTGGGACAATCCCCATCATGGACTTGACCGTCAAACTCTTGCCACTCCCTGACTCTCCCACAATACCAAGAATTTTTCCCCGTGGAAGAGAAAGAGACACATCCTTCACTAAGGTTTCAATCGCTTTGCCTCTTTGAGTTTGAAGTGTTAAATTTTCTAACTGAATACTCATCATCATTAGATAACCTCCTTTTGCAAACTATCCCGAATCAAATCTCCTACATTATTGAAAGAATAAATGGTCAGGAGGATAAAGAATCCCGGTAAAATAGCCATATGAGGAGCACTTTGTAGCGTAGATTGAGCATTTTGCAACAGACTACCCCAAGAAGCTAGTGGCTGCTGAATCCCAATTCCTAAGAAACTGAGAGCAGACTCTGTCATGATGGCAGAAGAAATACTGCTAGAAGCTGCCACGATAAGAGTAGGAAAAATCGAAGGCAAAATATGTCTTCTAATAATGACCATAGGTCGCACTCCAATATAACGAGCATAACTGACATAATCATGGGTCTTAGCTGATAAGGTTTCTGCTCGAATCAATCTAGAAATCCGCATCCAAGAAAAACCACCAATCACAACAATAATGGTTGTAAGCCCTGGCTGGAGAAAAACACTGACCACAATAACCAGAACCAACCAAGGAATGGAAGACAAGACATCAACTGTTCGCATCAAGAGACTATCCAACCAACCGCCAAAGTAGCCAGCCAAAATCCCTACCAAACTCCCTATCAAAACCGAAGCTAGCATGGCCAACAATCCGACTAAGAGGGAAATTCGACCACCATATAAGACACGCGCAAAATAATCTCGTCCCACATTATCGGTCCCAAAGATATGTGCCAGGCTAGGTGGTTGATTCATCTGACTGACATTAGTGGTGTTGGGTTCCAGAGGCAAGATAGGAGCCAAAATGGACAAAGTCAGCAAGAAAAAAAGAAAGAGGACAGAAAACAGATAGAGAGGCGATGACACAGTCTCTTCTTTTAATCGTTTAAAAAACATCAAGAACTACCTCCCTTGCTAATACGCGGATCTACGATGGAGTAGAGAATATCTGATAGAAGATTGCCTAAAATAACCAAAGTAGCCGAAAAAAGCAGGACAGCCATAATCACAGGATAATCCAAGGCTTTCGTGGCTGAAGTCAGATAAGGACCAACACCCGGCCAAGCAAAGATGGTTTCTGTAATCAGAGCACCTGTCACTAGCATAGGCAAGGCTAAACCTATTTGGGTGACAATGGGAAGAAGGATATTACGGACAATATGCCTACCAAAAATTTCTTTCTTGCTCGCCTGAAAAGCCTCCTGAACCGTCACATAATCCTTATCTACCTCGACAATGGCAGAAGTCCGAATATAGCGTATTAAGTCTGGCATAAAAGCCATCACCAAGGTTAGATAAGGTAAGGCTAAATGAGCAAGAAAATCACCCCAGTCTCCTTCCTTACCAAGACTATACATCCCAATAAAAGGCAATAGATTAAGACGGAAACCAAAAATATAAATCAAAATCATGGCAAACCAGAAGGTCGGTACCGCAATCCCCAGGGAAGCAAAACCATCAATGAAACGGTCTAGCCACTTTCCTCGATGGGCAGCTGATAAGAGCCCCAGTCCAATCGCCAAAATCAAGGCAGTTAGATAGGCTGGCAAAACTAGAGCGATGGTATTTGGTATCTTTTCCGCCAAATCATCAGCAATATTATGATGGGTTAGAAGAGAATGACCAAAATTGCCATTCCAAATGTTGTCCAACCAAATATAATACTGAACCAAAAATGGTTGATTAAGACCATGCTGCTCCTTCAAGAGCTCGATTTGCTCTGCTGTCATGTTAGGTGTAGCCAGAGAATCAATGACATCAAAAGGGGCTAGCTGAATCAGAGAAAAAACAATGAAGGAAATGACCAAGAGTAGAGGAATGACCTGGGCAATTCGCTTAATAATATATTGAAACATAGTACTCCTATAACGCGGACAAGACTGGCAAAGCCAGTCTTTATCCTATTTTTTATTCATCTTCAATCGTCAAAAGCGATGGATCTTCAAAGGTATAG
This sequence comes from Streptococcus minor DSM 17118, assembly GCF_000377005.1. Lineage (GTDB taxonomy): Bacteria > Bacillota > Bacilli > Lactobacillales > Streptococcaceae > Streptococcus > Streptococcus minor. Next base: position 21,660 of record NZ_AQYB01000032.1, on the reverse strand, counting down.
ATTGGTACCAAACCAGCTTCTTTTACTCCTTTGATACGCTTGTTGACAGCTAATATTTTCTTGTTGTCTACAATTGGGTAAATAACCGCTTGATTGGCCAACTCTGCCTGCAAATCATCGTAGATAACTGAACGTTTCTCCTTATCCAACTCAACTGCACCTTTTTCAAAGAGACTATTGATGGCAGCCGAGTTGAGCTTGAAGTAGTTGGACGCACCTCCGCCTTTAAAAAGACGGGCATACTGGTCTGGGTCATTTCCCATAATATAGCCACCCAAGAAGAGTTTATAAGTAGTCGTCCCTTCCTTGCGCAACTCTGTAAAGAGTGCTGTAGGGTCACCACCAGCTAATTCAACACTGATGCCGACTTGTCCTAGTTGCTCCTGAATCAAGGTTGCCTGCAAGGTTTGAGCAGGATCAGACGAGTTGAAGCCCAGATTGAGTTTCAGATTGCTGATACCAGCTTCTTTTAGGAGAGCCTTGGATTTTTCTAGATTTTGTTTATAGTGCTCTACCTTTTCAGTGGTGTATGGATTGGCTACTGGCAAGAAGGAGTAAGGGATATCGTAGTATTTCTTATCTAAATAAGCTGCTTGGTTCATATCTTCTTTGTTGAGGGCAAAGAGGATGGCTTGCCGTACGCGCACATCAGACAATTCCGGAGTGGCCGCATTGAGACCCAGATAACCAATACGATTTTCAGTATAGGCATAGGTCTCGATATCTCTACTCTCTAAATCTGCTATATCTGTTGGAAGCACGAACGAAGCATCGATTTCCCCTGTTTGTAGAGCTATCTTACGAGTAGCCGCACTGGTGATGATACGCAAGACCAGATGATCAATTTCTGGCTCACCCTTATAGTAATACTCATTGGCTTCTAACTTGATGTACTGACCATGTTTGTATTCCACAAACTTGTACGGACCTGTTCCAACTGGGGTATTGGTCAGCTGACTAACCGAGAAATCAGGCTCATCATTGTAGACATGTTCTGGTAAGATGTAGGTCTCTGTTACGATATTGTCCAAGGCAGAAGCGCTGACTGCTGGTAAGATAAAAGTAACAGTGTAATCATCCACTTTTTCAAACTGAACGGGTTGACCATTGATGTAGAGACCATCCGCATTGCCATTTTCTTCCTTAACCTTTTGTTGGTATGTAAAGAGGACATCATCTGCGGTAAAAGCTTCACCATCAGACCACTTGATATCCTGACGCAATTTAACCGTAATACTGAGTCCATCATCTGCAATCTGGTAGCTATCTGCTAATTCATTGACATAAGAACCGTCTGGTTCTACACGAATCAGCGGAGAATAGAGAATATTGGTCAAGGTTAATCCCCAACGGTCGCTAGTATTGATCGGGTTAGTCGAACTAGGATCTCCATCAATGGCATAAATAAAGGTATCACTATCTACCGCCTTACTTGTGTTGGTTTTGCTTGTCTCCTTAGTACCACAAGCTGCCAAGGTTAAAACTGTCACAGCTGCTAAAAGACTGGTTACTAATTTCTTTTTCATATCCAACTCCTTTTTAAGTATTCCATGCCATCATACCAGTAAATCGACCCCTTGTATAATATATAAATTTTAAATAGACTTTAAAAAATTTTATAAATAAGATTTCTTTTTAAAAAAGAAAACCTTATATTTCTGACTGGAATGCAGAGATATAAGGTTCAAATATTATATTTATAAAAGAGGGAAATACGCTTCTTTATTCCACATGCCACGCAATTCCTTCATATTGCCAACCAGACCGAGATAAGACCGTTTTCTCATTTTCATCCTTAGTGTAGAGATGTTTTTTGATACCTGGATGATAGAGACGGTAAACTGGGATTGTCCCAAATGACTGATATGAAATCCCTTCTGCCTGCCAACCGCGTTTTGATAAAACCTGGTATTCATTGGTATCCTTGGTGTAGAGGTGCACTTTTAAGCCTGGGTGATATAGGCGATAAACCGGATGTTCACCAGTAGCCCTTGTACTCCAAGCAACACCTTCTGCTTGCCAACCGCGAGTAGCGAGAACTGCATTTTCATTGGCGTCTGTTGTATACAAATGAGTTTTAAGCCCTGAATGATACAGGCGATAAACTGGTTTTAATACGGAGTTGGGAGAGATAACCTTGACGGTATTTCTCACATGAAAGGGGATATCCGTCGTACCAGGTGAGTCGATATGTCGCTTGATACCATGTTGGTCCAATTCTGCTTCAAACTCTGGACTTTCATTATAGTATCTCCATCCTCTAACTGTGATCTCCACTGTCCCTTCCTTCAAGGCCACCCAGTTCCCTGTTGCATCCACTGTCAGAATGGACGGATCCGATACCTCGTATTTAAAGGCATACTGCAAATCTTTCAGGATACTTTCCTGACTCGGACGAACCTGTCCCTTGCTGCCTACTACCACTTCCCCATTAGGAATGCTGGCAAAATCAAAATCTTCTTGAGTGATGTAGTAGTTATAGGTTCTTTCTTGAGCTTTGGCCTGAATAGAACCGCTAAAAACAGTTAAGAGTAACGCAACTACGCTAATGATAATGCGATTTTTGTTGTATTTCATTTGGTTTACCTCCGTAGGAATTATACCTAAAATATCTTTCATTGCCATCTTTCATTCTTGGCAATAACACCATTCCTCAAGTACCCACTATCAGATAGCGTAGCTTATGGAAAGATGAGTACAGAAAAACCAACCTCGCGGTTGGCTCTATGTCTTAAAATCCTTCTACATTGGTATAGATTTTTTGGACATCTTCATCATCTTCGAGGGCATCGTAGAGTTTCTCAAAAGTAGCTAAATCATCACCTTCCAAGACCACTTCTGACTGGGGAATCATTTCCAACTCAGTTACTTGGAATTCTTTAATACCAGCTTCTTTCAAAGCAACAATGGCTTTGTGAAGATCCGTTGGAGCAGTATAGACAGTGACTGTTCCTTCTTCTGCTTCCACATCTTCTACTTCCACATCAGCTTCCAACAGTTGCTCGAAAATGCTATCTGCATCGTCACCTGCAAAGACCGCAACACCTTTTTTGTCAAACATGAAAGAAACGGAACCACTAGCTCCCATATTTCCCCCATTCTTACCAAAAGCTGCACGCACATTCGCCGCAGTCCGATTGACATTGGAAGTCAAGGTGTCGACAATCAGCATCGAACCATTTGGTCCAAAACCTTCATAGCGACCTTCCACAAAGGTTTCGTCCGTATTTCCCTTTGCCTTGTCAATGGCCTTATCAATAATATGTTTTGGTACCTGTGCCTGTTTGGCGCGATCGATGACAAATTTCAGTGCTGAGTTGGTTTCTGGATCTGGATCACCTTTTTTAGCAGCAACATAGATTTCCACACCAAACTTGGCATACACTTTTGAGTTAGCCCCGTCCTTGGCAGTTTTTTTCGCAACAATATTGGCCCATTTACGTCCCATGGGAATTCTCCTTGTTCTAAGATGGTTATCTTCCATCTTCTTATTTTTCTTTGGGAAATAGGAAATTCTATTTCCTAATAACTCCCACATTATACCATAATCTGCTTTTTTTGAGAAGATGGGATGTATTTTTCAAGTCTGACTTGCCATTTTTTGGCAAAAAACATATTATTATAATGAATAGAATTATTTTTAGAAAGTTGGATAGTTTATGAAAACATTGATCAAGGTTCTCTGGTTGATTTTACTCTTTATGACCTCTCAGCTATGGGGCATCGTGATAGGTTTTACCATGGCCCCAAGTATGCTAGCCCAAACCCCTTACAATCCCAATCTTCTGGTAGAACTCATCATTACAGCCAGTGCGATTGCATCCGTCTATTTGTCTTGGCTTATCGCTAGGAAAGCTGGTATGCCCTTGCCGATTTTTAAGGGCTGGACTATTAAAGATGGTGGCTTTGCGATAGGAATGACGATTTTGACTCGCTTTTTCGCCCATGCGGGTATCTATCTTTTGAAGCAATCACATATTGATGCGACTGCAAATGATGCTGCACTAGAGGCCATGTTTGCCAACTTTAGCCTTCCACTAGCCTTTATCATTATTGCTATCTGCGGTCCTATCCTAGAGGAGTGGATCTTTCGGGCAGGACTCATCGGCTATCTTTTTGAAAAATACCCCTTACTTGGGCTTGCTATTAGCACCCTGATTTTCGGAGTTCTCCATATGCCGACCAATCTGATTAGCTGGGGCATTTATGGTGGTATTGGTTTGATTTACTCTTTGGTTTATTATAAGACCAAGCGTTTGGAGTTGGTAATGGTCATGCACATATTGCACAACACCGCTGCCATCCTTCATTTCTAGCACACTATCAAATATAAGAATCTCTTAGAAAGACTAGTTTCTAAGAGATTTTTTATAAAAAAATGAAGAAAATCTCTTTAACGAGTTTTCTTCATTTCTAATATTTTTACAATTCAACTGTTGCAACCAGGCTATCTTTGTTTACTTGGCCGAGGTTTTCAATAGCTACTGACTTGAGTTCTGCTGTATTGGTAAAAGCAACAACGGTTGTGGTTTCACGTCCTGCTGAACGGATAGCTTCTAGGTCTGCGACCAAGAGTAAATCACCAGCTGTTACATGCTGACCATCTACAACCTTAGCTGAGAATGGTGCACCATTGAGAGCTACCGTATCTAAACCAACATGGACTAAAACTTCCAGGCCCTTGTCTGATAGAATACCGACTGCATGCTTGGTTGGGAAGACACTGGTTACAACCCCAGTTACTGGAGAATAAATGCTACCGTTAGAAGGTTCAACAGCATAGCCGTCTCCCATCATTTTCTGAGCGAATACCGGATCCTTGACATCTGTAATCGACAAAGCTTTCCCTTCCGCTACGGACTGAACAGTTTCTATCATCCCTTTAAATTGTACTACTTGCTTAACTGTATCTGTCGAAACGGAAGTGGATGTTGGAATAGCCACTCCAGATTCCAATAAGTCTTGAATATCTGATTTTAGAACATCGGCTTTCGGACCGTAAACGGCTTGCACTCCAGAATCCTTGACAATCAAGCCCATCGCCCCTGCTGCTTTCCAATCCGCTTCAGTTCCAACCTGCTTGACATCTTTAACACTAATCCGCAGGCGGGTCATACATGCATCTACATCTTCAATATTATCGCGACCACCAAGGAGATTGATAATTTTGACTACCTGAGAGTTTGCATCCGCCACTCCTGCCTCACCTTCTGGAGAGGCATCAATTGTATCAGTATCATAGTTGCCATTGCGCCCAGCTGTTGCCAGATTAAATTTTTTGATCATAAAATTAGCGATAAAGTACATAGCAACCGCAAAGAAGGCTGTTACCCAAACAAAGTTGAGCAAGTCCATACCTAAACCTGCTTTCAGGGCCATTGGAGTACGGGTTAAAAATTCGATATTACCAAAAGAATGCATCCGTAGGTTGACAATATCTGCCATAGCAAAAGCTGCACCTTGGACAAACGCATAAACAACATAAAGAGGCATCGCCGCAAACATAAACATAAACTCGATTGGCTCGGTAACACCTGTCAAGAAGACCGCAAGGGCAGAAGAGATAAACATACCTTTATATTTGTGTTTTTTATCTGCATCTACATTGCGATACATGGCATAGGTCAAGCCCATGAGAATACCAGAAGAACCAATCATCTGACCAACCTTGAAACGAGCTGGAGTGACGCTGACTAGAAGGTCGTTATACTGCCCCATATCCCCAGCATCTTTGAGATTAATCAAATCAGTAATCCAAGCCAACCATAGTGGATCTTGTCCAAATACTTGGCTACCTGCTTGAGCCCCAGTCAAGATATCATAGGTTCCTCCCAGTGAGGTGTAGTTCATCGGAATTGTCAACATATGGTGAAGACCAAAAGGCAAGAGTAGACGCTCAAGCGTTCCATAGACAAACGGTGCCAAAATCGGAGCAGTATCTTGTGAAGTCGCAATCCATTTACCAAAACTATTGATACCTGTTTGAACAAGCGGCCAGAATACTGCCAAACACAGCGCCACCAAGACAGAACGGTAGATAACCACAAATGGTACAAATCGTTTCCCGTTAAAGAAGGTCAGAACATCTGGCAACTTGCGGTAATTGTAGTATTTATTAAAGGCTGTTGCTCCAACAAAACCAGCAATAATCCCGATGAAGACACCCATATTAAGGGCTGGCTGACCTAGAATATTTACAAAGTAACCAGAAACTGGAATCTGAGTGCCAAATACAGTGCTAACGGTCGCCTTAGGATCTGCCAGCATAGCAGTAGTAACCCCAAAGAAGTTTCCTGTAATCAGGTTCATCAAGATAAAGGCAAGACCAGCTGAGAAGGCTCCTCCTGCACGTTCCTTAGCCCAGCTACCACCGATTGCTAAGGCAAAGAGTAAATGAAGATTTCCGATAATCCCCCAACCAATTTGGGCTACAATGTTCCCAATACGAACCAAAAGTTCTGAATCAGGATTCATGAGAGGAATGGAGTTTCCGATACTAACCATCAGACCAGCCGCAGGCATAACTGCAATGACGACCATCAAACATTTTCCGAATTTTTGCCAAAACTCGAAGCTCAACAATTTTTTCATGATATTTCTCCTAAAGTTTTAATGACATCTCCACACCAAAATGGTCTGAGATAGGGGACTTGTTACTTCCGTTAAAAATAACCTGACTGGATAAAACCCTCCTTTCCTGATTTAAAAAGATATAATCCAGACGTTTCTCTTGGCTATGACCACTCCAGCCATCAATGGCTTTTTCAACCGTAATACCAGAATCTTTCTCCTCTGCCAATTCAAATCCATCAAAGAGTCCCAGACCTTTGATAGCCTCGTAAGCTTCTTGATCTGAAAAAGCATCCATATTGAAATCACCTAGCAATAGTTTTAAGCGACCATGGTCCGTCCGGTTTACAATCGCTTTTACATTTTCCAATTGTTCCTCACCTGGACTATCTGGTAGATTGATATGACAAGAATAGCAGTCAATCAACTGACCTTTGTAAGAAATCGTAACACCCAAAATCTTACGCGATAAAATTGAGTCAACTGTCTGATGACGACTGCAATAAAAAGTATCCACCTCATAGACAGGATGTTTGGTTAGGATTGCAATCCCTTCATCATAACGACCATAGCCAATATGCGAATTGCTCCAAAAGTAAGAATACTGCGGACCTATTAAACTCTCTAAATGCTCCAAAACCTTAAGTCCATAATTATCACTTTTGAGCTCCCGACTCACATTAGGAGCTGTGATACTCTGGTTGACTTCTTGGAGGGCAATCAAGTCGTAATCTTTTTCCGCAATTGTTCTGGCTAACTCTTCTATCTTTTTTTCTTGACTTTCTTCCAACCAGGCATGAACATTGATGGTAAGTACTTTCATCTTTTTCTCCAGTCTATTCTGAGGCATTCAACTCATTGCCACGCTGGTACAAAAGGGTAATGCGAGTTAGAAAATCTTTATGTTCTTGAGTCAAATCTTCTTCCTTCATGCGCCACTGCCAGTTGCCTCCGATAGTGGATGGGAAATTCATACGACTCTCTGCTCCCAGATTCAGGATGTCCTGCATGCTTGCAATAGCGGTATTGCTCACAGTCCCAAAAAGAACCCGTAACATAGCTTGATAGATTGGCTCAATCGGTTTACGATTGCTGTAGGCATCTACATACTCTTGTTGCTCAACACTTAGATTTTGATACCAACCATTGACCACTTCATTATCATGCGTGCCCATGTAAGCGATAGAATTTGGAATACAACGGTGAACTGCATCAATACTCTTACCGGTGACATCACTCAGTCCAAATTCTAAAATTTTCATACCTGGATAACCGCAGTCATTGAGCAATTTTCTAGCCTTGGCATCAATATTACCTAAATCCTCCGCAATAATTGGCAAATCTCCTAGCGTCTCCTTAACAGCCTTGAATAGGCTATAGCCTGGACCAGGCTGCCAAGTACCCTCTTTTGCCACAGTAGCTTTCCCATCTACCTGCCAATAGTCTGAAAAGCCTTTAAAATGGTCAATCCGAAGAAGATCATACAACTTGAAACTTTCGTGGATACGGTAAATCCACCAACTAAAACCTGTTTTCTCATGCTGTTCCCAGTCATAAAGAGGGTTGCCCCACAACTGACCGTCCGCGCTAAATTGATCAGCCGGAACTCCTGCAACAAAGGTTGGTCTACGCTCACTATCTAGTTTAAAAAGCTGTGGTTTCGTCCAAACCTCCACGCTATCTGCGGATACATAGATTGGCATGTCACCAATAATTTTGATATGGTGCTCATTAGCATAGTTTTTGAGAGCCTTCCATTGACCAAAGAAAAAGTATTGACAAACCTTGAAATAGTCAATCTGGTCAGCCAACTCAATACGGTACTTTGCTAAAGCCTCTTCATTGCGAGCCAAAACGGACTTATCTTCCCATTCTTGTAAGGCTCGATTATCAAATTTTTCCTTGATAGCCATGAATTCAGCGTAATCATTCAACCAGGTGCTATTGGCTTTTTCAAAAGCTGCCAAAAGGGCTTTGTTCCGGTCATTAGACAAGAACCGCTGAACAGCCTTCTCCAAAATCGGTCGGCGAACCTGGTAAATCAGAGCATAGTCCACCAAATCTTCCTTATCTCCGAAATCAACCTCTGCTACATCAGCCTCTTCCAACAAGCCTTCCTCAATCAAGAGATCAAAATCAATGAGATGAGGATTTCCGGCAATAGCCGAAAAAGATTGGTAGGGAGAGTCTCCATAACTAGTTGTTGTCAGTGGCAAAATTTGCCAGTAAGTCTGCTTAGTTTCCACTAAAAAATCGACAAAATGATAGGCTGACTGACCAAAACTTCCAATTCCATATTTTCCTGGAAGAGAGCTGATATGCATCAGTACACCGCTGTTTCGTTGTGTCATAAAGCGCTTTCCTTTCTTAGGATATAAGGATATTGTAACGGAAACGTTTTCACTTGTCAAGTATTTATACGTAATAATTTTAACATTATACGTAAAAGTTTTCCAAAAAGAGATTATCAACCTACGATTACTATTATTTTCTATATTTTTATCCTCATTTATGGTAGACTTAAAGCAGATATAAATCCCTTTAGAAAGTATGGTTTATGAGTAAATACAAAAAAGTTTATACTGACATCAAAGACAAAATCGAGCAAAATATCTGGAAAGCTCAGGATGAACTTCCAACTGAGAATGAATTGATGAGGATTTACTCCTATTCCAAGGATACCATTCGCAAGGCACTGTCTATGCTAGAATTGGATGGCTACATCCAAAAACGTCAGGGGAGAAACTCTATCGTCTTGGACCATCACCATATAAAAAAGCAATACTTATCCGAGCTCAAGACCGCCAGTGAATTGAATCGACTAGCTCTCCATCAGATCGAAACTGAACTGACAGATCTCTATATTGTCCAAGGTCAAGCTGACCTAATGGCAAGCTTTGAAGTAGATGAGACAGTAGATTTTTACAGAGTAGGTCGTGTCCGTACCATTGATGGAGAACGCTTGGAATACGAAGTATCCTATTTTGATCGTCGTATTGTCCCCTTTCTCAATCGTGAAATCGCAGAAGGCTCCATTTATCGTTATCTAGAAGAAAAACTTGGACTAAAGATTTCCCATTCTCGCCGTGAGATTTCCTTCCGTTACGCCAATGAAGAAGAAAAACGACTGATGGACTTAGGAGACTACGACATGGTCGTCGTGGTAGAGAGCACTACCTATCTCACTAATGGCCAACTGTTTCAAACCGGTAGTATCAGCTATCGACCAGATAAGGTCACTTTTCTTTCCATCGCCAAACGGTAAAAAGCAAGGAATGAACTTCCTTGCTTTTTTTTATTATTAGATAAGAATTCCTTCCAAGTGATCCAATTCATGCTGAACAATTTGAGCTGTAAAGCCTGTAAAGGACATCGTTACCTCCTGCCAATCCTGATTATGGTATCGAACCACAATTTCTTCATATCGAGTGGTCGAACGACTACCTATCAGGGACAGGCAAGACTCCACTGTTTGGTAAGGTTTAACCTTGCTGATGAGGACAGGGTTATACATGACCAAGTGACCAAAACCCAGACTGACAATGATAATCCGCTTTTGGACCCCAATCATATTAGCCGCCAGACCAACGCAGGCGTCCTGATGAGCTAGCAGGGTGTCCTGCAAATCTTTCCCGATGGACAAGTCTGCCTGACTGGCCTCTTGCGATTGTTGTTGGAGAAAGAGGATATCTTTCATAATGGGTTTAATCATAATCACTCTTTCCTAGATTTCTTTTTTACTGACTTTGATTCCCAGAAAGGCCAGCAAAATCGTCAGAATACTTCCACCAGCAATGATAAATATTGGGGAAGTTTGGTTACCTGTTGACGGTAGCTTCGATTTATTTTTGCCTGACTGGCTCTTTGTAGTTGGTGTTTCAGAAGCTTGCGTGGTCGTTGCAGTGCCTGGCTCACTGGTTGTTGTAGTCGTTGGTTGTGGAGTTGGTTGATTTTCTTTTTTCGCCACTTTCAATACCAGGGCTGTCAATGGTTCTACGCTTAGCTGATTTTCCGTAAGGGTGAGGCCTTTTGGATCTACAATAGCCTCTGTTCCAGCCCGCTCTGCATCTACCAATACCTGAGCATCAGCCCATTTGGTTTGTTCTGCGGAGAGGTCGAGCTGACGAACCTTAGTATCTGCATTGATAATGACAGCATAGATATCGCCATTTGAAGCAGCTGTTTGATAAGCAATAAACAGATCTTTTTCTTCAACTCCTGCAGATTCTGTCTGAGTTTTTGGCACTGATAAAAGCGTCACATCGCGGTCAATATCTGCCTTGTTGGTTTTTCTAAAGGCATCCGTGGACCGACGCAGGGCGATAAGACCTGTTGTATATTTCTGGGTCTTAACATTGATCGGATAGGTAGCTTCATTGGTTGCCTTTTCCCAATCAAAATGATTGACGGCGTCGGATGAATCATAGGAATCATGAATAAAATAAGGATATTCTGTCACCGCATCTATCAGTGTTGACTTGTACGGAGCAGCACTTTCAGCAACCTTACCAATGTAAGCTGGATTGAGAAATTGTTTGGTTCGGCCGTATTCTTGACCGGAGTGGATAAATGGGGTCCCCTGAGCGGTCAAAATCATGGTATTGCCCAGGCGCAGACGCTTATGAATCTCTTCTTCGGCCACTTTTGGATCCTTGTTGATAGACTTCGCAATGACATCATGCAAGGTCAGATTGTCATGGGCAGCAATATATTGGACCACATCACCCGGTGAATCTGCCTCAAAGTTACCCGGTTGAGCCTTGATATTCTTGAAAAGCGCCTCAATATCACGGGCACCACCCGTAATAAAGGCAGCTTCTCCTTCGTCTGGAAAACCTGATTTGAGAGAATTGCGGATGTCATCAGAAAACACACCGACTGTATCAGTCAATTTCATCCAGGTTTGGTCGGCAGGCTGTTGTGGCTTTGCCTCATCTCCATGGTAGGTCTTCCAGCCTTCCCCAATCATGATCACATTGGGATTGATAGCCTTAGCTTCGTTGAAGGCTTCCTCAATTGCTTGGGCATCATGGTCTCCCATCATATCAAAGCGGAAGCCATCTACCTTAAATTCACTGGTCAAATACTTAATCGAGTCAACCAGTACGCGGCGACTCATGGCATGTGTTGTTCCAAGACGACCACCACCAAAGCTTTCACGAGGGGTGCCGTCCGCATTCATAAAGTGGTAATAGTTCGGCTCCAAATCTTCAAAAATATAGGTCTTAGCAGTATGATTATAGACTACGTCTAATGTGACTCCCATACCGCGCTTGTGAATCTCATTGACCAGATTCTTAAATTCAGCAATGCGTTTCTCCGGATCCTTGGCATTTTCAGAGTACATGCCCGAAAGTGAAAAATAGTTTTGCGGATCATATCCCCAGTTATAATTATTGTCCTTAGAAGAATAATCGATAGAGCGCGTATGGTCTGCCTCATTGACATAGAAATAACTCATAATCGGCATGAGCTGTATATGGGTCACACCCAAACTCTTGAGGTAGTCCAGTTTTTCCACAAAGGCAGAGAAGGTCCCAAAACGACTGTTGAGTTTGCCATCCAAGGTGCTGTCAGAGGTAAAATCACGAACATTTGCTTCATAGATAATGGCATCTTCTCGGCCTTGGAAATTCTCAATTTTAGCAAAATCCAAATCCTGTGGACCAAGTTTACTCGGATTAACAAAGGCAGCCTTGGCTGTTTTGATGTCTCCCTGAACCATATTATTATCCCATTCTGCTAAGGATTTAGCGTATGGGTCTAACACCAACACTTTTTGATTGTCGCGTGTGATTTCGTAGTGGTAATAATAGCCTGTGTAGTTGGAAATGTTTAGGCCAGACTGGTTATCTAGTGTTGCAGACCAAACTCCCCTTTCTTCCTTGGTCATGTCCACGGTGCCCATCACTTTAGTTTGGTCATCCTTATCGTAAACGATGACCTTGATGCTATCAGCACTTGGAGACCAAAGATGCATCTCTACTTGCGAGCCATCATCATTGAGCTTGGCTCCCAGCTCCCCATCATAGGCAAACAGTTTATCCTTCAACTCCCAAGACATGCGGACCTTTTGCTCTATCCCTGCATAGGAAACGGTCAAAATTCCCTTGCTCTGGTTAAAATCACCTGTGATGGTCAAGACAGGACTGCCATCAGTCAGTGTCATGTCTGTGATGGTGACCTCTTGTCCATCCTTATCCTTGACTGTGAGCCCCTTTTGGAGTTCTTCCTTAGTAACTCCAGCCAAGGTGGAGAAGGTTGCTTTGATTTCTGTCTCTTCTGTCTGCTCTGCTCCTTTCAGCACTACTTGGTCAATATAGTAAGGATTGTTATAGACTTTTGGATCCTTATCATGAACAAAGACCTGTGTATGATGTTCTAAGTCCTGAAACTTATAGTCATTTGGTTGAATCTTCATATCATCCCCAGTTTTGCTTTGATCCAATAGAACAAATCCTAGTAGTTTTGCTGCATCTTTAAGAGGTACATCCCAGTAAGCACCGTATGGTCCGATACCTGTTTTGTTGGCAGCTCCTTTTGGCCAATCCTTTGATGGTTCTTTCACATCGTCAAAGAGCCAGGCTGTCAAGTTATCGTATTTATCATCTGCATTTTGGTAGTTGATACGGACAAGGCCTTTTTCAAGGGGTGGATAAGTGTGGCTGTTAAACTCTTCATCCACCCAAGCCTCATTCATTGCTGGAGCGAGAAGTTCAACATTTCTGTCCCCAGTCAAATTCTGCCCAGACACCTTATCGTTGATTAGCCAAGAAATTTTTTTCTGCTGCTTTTCAGATAATTTGATGTCAATGTAGTAGCCGTAATCGTCTTTTTGGGCATCTTTCAAAGAAAGAGCACCCATTGGCCAATTGGCAGATGGTTGTTCCACATCATCCCATATCCACAGACCAAGATTCGCAATGTCCCCTGCCGGTAGTGTTTTCAAATGAAGACGAAAATAGCCGGCCGCAACAGCAGGGACTTCCGTATTTTCTGCTTGAACCTGAGACAAAGCAGGGGCTTCTTTAGAAGGCGCCTGGCTAGCACTCGTTTCTACTGTTGTAGCAGGAACGGTTGCCTCAACTATAGTTGTTTGGTCTAGACCTGCAACAACAGTCGTATTGATTTCCTCAGCAAAATAGGTCGGACCAGCCAATACCGCAACTGCACCGATCGCCACAGACAATAGGCCAACACTGAGCTTTTTCAGCGTGTACTGTTGCTGCTTCTCATCATTAGAACGATGTTTTTTCATGAGAACCTCCTGATTTTTCTTTTATGAGCCTATCTTACCACATGTTGCAAACGTTTGCAAATTGAAACTGTTTCCTGAAACTATTATTTTCTTGCAGTATTTTTACAAAAAAAGCCACCCTTGCGAGTGGCTGTCACTATCTTTTAGGCTTGATGGATAACAATTTCTCCATCAACCACATCCGCTTTCAACTGCTTAGCGTCGATATGTTCCAAGTAGAAATCCGTCACCTTATCACGAATTTGACCCTCGATGACACGACGCAGAGGACGAGCTCCCATGGCCTTATCATAACCCAGCTCCATAAGTAAGTCCTTAGCTTCCTTGCTGACTTCCAGATGAATATCCTTCTTGGCCAAGGTCTGGTTGACCTGAGCCAGCATCAAGTCTACGATTTGCAGGAGATCTTCCTTGGTCAAATGCTTGAACTCGATGACAGCGTTGAAACGATTCAGAAATTCTGGACGGAAGTAAGGTGCGATACGAGTCATAATATCCACTTCTTCTTCCTCATCATGACTGCCAAAACCAAAGCCTGTGTTGGAAGTTGCGATAATGACCGTATTCTTAAAGTTAACCGTGTTGCCCTGACCATCTGTCAAATGACCATCATCCAAGACTTGTAATAAAAGGGTAATGACCTGAGGATCAGCCTTTTCAATTTCATCTAAGAGAACGATAGAATAAGGATTCCGGCGGACACGCTCCGTAAGAGTATGGGAATTATCATCATAACCCACATATCCAGCTGTTGTTCCAATCAGCTTAGATACTGCGGTACGGTCGCTATATTCAGACATATCCAGACGGATAATCGCATCTTTATTGCCAAACATATCAAGAGCCAATTGTTTGGCCAACTCTGTCTTACCAACCCCTGTAGGACCGACAAAGAGGAAGCTACCGATAGGACGATTGCCTTCATCAAAACCAGCACGATTTCGACGAATGGCCTTAGACACGGCTTCTACCGCATCATTTTGACCAATGACCTTAGCCTCCAAACGCTCCTTCATCCCCTTCAAACGCTCAATATCCGAAGCTCCCATTTGGGAAACAGGGATACCTGTCATCCGCTCTACAGCCTGAGCGACATCATTGACAGTTGCCACCGCCTTTTGACCTTCGGTATGGTTGTCGATTTTCTCTTGCAACTGATCGATACGAATCTTTTCATTTAGAGCTGTCTCATAATCTTCCTTATCTGCCGCAGCCTGTTGCAACTGTCTAGCTTGAGCAATTTCAGCCTCCAAAGCCTTTATATCTGTCACCGGATGCTGGGCTGCCAAATGAGCAGCTGTCACATCCACCAAATCAATAGCCTTATCAGGCAAACTTCTTTGTGGAATATACTGGACAGAATAATCCACTGCAGCCTTGAGCATGTCATCTGGTAAAATAATATTATGATGGGCTTCGTAGAGAGGTTTGATACCTTTGAGAATAGCCAGAGTATCTTCTGCAGATGGTGCATTGACTTTGACCTCGTTGAAACGACGGGCCAAAGCTGCATTTTTCATAATGGTATTGCGATATTCATCCTGAGTAGTTGCCCCGATAACGGTCAAATCACCTCTAGATAGAGCCGGTTTAAGAATATCAGCCAAACCCTTAGAGCCAGAATCTCCACCTGTTGAGCCAGCACCTAAAATTTGATGGATTTCATCAAAGAAGAGAATAACATTTCCTGCCTCTTGCACCTCCTTGACTAAATTTTGGACATTTTCTTCAAATGCACCACGGTACTGTGTTCCAGCCTCAAGACCTGATATATCAATTGATATCAATTCCTTATTTTTAATAGCAGCTGGTACATCACCATTAACAATCGCTTGTGCTAAGCCCTCTACTACCGCCGTCTTACCGACACCAGCATCCCCAACCAAGACAGGGTTGTTCTTCGTACGACGAGCCAGAATTTCAGCAGTTTCCTGAATTTCCTTGTTTCGCCCAATGACAGGATCTAACTTACCTTGACGTGCCTGATCAGTCAAGTTAGTCCCCAACTTAGCCAAAATACCATCTTGACTGACAGTTCCTACCTGACCTTGTGAAGAAGTCGTCTGGGCTTCTGGTCCAGCAGGTAGTTGACCGGTCTGACGATAGTAAGCAAATTCCTCTGGCGTCACTTCACGCCCATTGATCGAGTATCGACGACGTTCTGTATTAAAACCACCCATATTCCCCATGAGTTGGTTGAAAATATCATCCATATTGTTAAAATTATTGTTCATATTTCTACCTCTTTTTGTTATTTTGTGTTCATATTGGCCTATTTACATTGACCAAAACTGACCTTTTGTCTAAAAATAAATCTTATCAGATTCTCCGAATCGGTTCAGGTGCAGATTTCGTATTCTGACTTTCTCTGACCAATTCACTAAAAAAATAAAACATATGTCATCCTCCTTAGTCTGACCTTTCTAGGGTTTTTTATACCCATGACTGTATTATACACCATTGGTCAGTAAAGGTCAATAGATAAATCTTATTTTTTTATTATTTTTGTCCAAAATAGTTGAAATTTTCTGTCTTTTTATGGTTTTCCTTAGATTTTACACTTATTTTCTGGTATACTACTAAAAAGGAGAAAACAATGTCATTCACCTATAAAAACCAAGCCTCGCTTTACCATCCCATTATCATTATAAGTATCTTTCTGATTGCTTTTGGCTTGTGTGGCTTAGTACTTTTTAGAATTTTGCATTCATTTATGAATCTGACAACAGGTTCTGGAATCTCTCCCATCTTTACCTTACCTTGGCTAAGCTCAATCATCCTTGGTACAACAGTTCTCTTCTCCGCTCTTTCTTTTCGCAAGCGCCCCTTTATCAATGGAAATGCAGATGGCTTAACAATTTATAAGGGCTGGAAATCCTATCATTTCCCTTGGGACACTATCCAGTCTATTACATATCAAAAGAAAATGGAGCGACCTCTTTTCAGATATATGGATTGTCTTGATAGAGCCTATTACGAATACTTGCTGATTGACTCAGATGGCCAAGGCAGCATTTCCTTAGAAATCACCTATATCGAGGGTGGTACTGATAATATTCTACAAGTGCTTGGCAGTCAATTCAAAAATATAAAGACAGAAGATAAAACTCAAGAACTATATAAAACTAGTTTTCCCAATTATGATACAAAGCCCCCTATATCGTAACTTTCTAATAAAGTATCAGCCACTCATCACGACAATCAACAGAAAATGGAGACAGCATCATGACAACAGAAAAAGGATATTTTGGCCAATTTGGCGGTAGTTTTGTCCCTGCACCTATTCAAGTCCTATTAGATGAACTAGAAGCAACTTTTAACAAATATCACCAAGATCCTGATTTTATCAAGGAGCTAACTTTTTATTTACAGGATTATTCTGGTCGTCAAACCCCTCTTTACTACGCTGAGAGTCTAACTCGACACCTAGATGGTGCTAAAATTTATCTCAAGCGGGAAGACCTTAACCATTTAGGTTCCCACAAGCTCAACAATGTTTTGGGACAAATCCTTCTAGCCAAGCGCATGGGCAAAACTCGTGTCATTGCTGAAACAGGAGCTGGTCAGCACGGCGTTGCAACTGCAGCTGCAGCTGCTAAGTTTGGCATGGAATGCGATGTCTACATGGGAGCCGAAGACGTCAAACGCCAGCGCCTCAATGTTTTTCGAATGGAGATGATGGGAGCTCGCGTTCATGCTGTTACCGAAGGAACAGCCACCCTCAAAGAAGCAGTAGATGCTGCCTTTGGAGCCTGGATGGAAGACTTGGATGCTTTTTATGTTCTAGGATCGGCTGTTGGCCCCCACCCTTATCCAACTATTGTTCATACATTTCAAAAAATAATCAGCCGAGAATCTCGTCAACAAATCCTAGACAAAGAAGGCCGCTTGCCAGATGCAGTGATTGCTTGTGTGGGTGGTGGTTCCAATGCCATCGGTGCTTTCTCTCAATATATACCTGATAAGGAGGTCTCTCTGATTGGCGTTGAAGCTGCTGGACATGGTGTCAATACAGACAAGCATGCTGCTACCCTGACCAAAGGAACTATCGGGGTGTTAGACGGTATGAAAACCATCGCTCTTTTTGATAAGGACGGCAGTGTTGCACCAGTTTACTCCATTTCAGCAGGCTTGGATTACCCAGGAGTTGGTCCAGAACATGCCTTCCTAAAGGACTCTGGCCGAGTAAACTATATTGCCGTTACTGATGAAGAGGCAGTGCAAGCCCTTCTTCTCCTCTCCAAGACCGAAGGAATCATTCCAGCCATTGAGAGTTCCCACGCCATCGCTCAAGCGATAAAAGTCGCACCAAGTATGGATAAAAACCAAATTATCATTGTCAACCTATCTGGTAGAGGGGACAAAGATGTCGCTGCTATCGCAACCTACCTAGGAGAAACTATAACAGAATAAAAAGTCTCGAAAAAAATCGAGACTTTTCTTATCAGCATTTACAGATAATAACAATGCAAAATCAACTATTCGTACCATCTATACTAGCAGGATAAATGGTTTATCTGAAATGGCATCAACCATGTGAACAGACCAATACTAATAAAAAATGTTAGCATCAAAAACAAACATTCCTTGTAATATAACTTCCTGTTACATTAATCCAAACGATTCGGTCTTTTCATTTCCTTCACAATTATAGACCAATTAGGATTGAGCTTCCAACTAGGATCTGAAACAATCTGACTAGCCACCCGTCTAGCCTCCTCTAAAATTGGAAAATCTTCCACAATATTAGCAACTTGAAATTCAGGTAGACCTGATTGTCTTGTACCAAACACCTCACCAGCCCCCCGCATCTGCAAGTCTTTTTCCGCCAAAACAAACCCATCTGTCGTTTCAGTCATAGCCTGCATCCGCTCTTTTCCTGAGTCTGTCTTAGGATTGGCCACCAAAATAGCATAGGATTGTTTATTCCCACGGCCCACACGACCACGAAGCTGATGCAACTGGCTCAAACCAAAACGATCCGCATCGATAATCACCATGATAGTAGCATTAGGCACATTGACCCCCACTTCGATAACCGTTGTTGATACTAACAAATCTATTTTTCCAGCCTTAAAATCCTGCATAATACTATCTTTTTCCTGATTTTTCATTTGACCATGCAAGAGGGTAATCTTGACTGTTTTTCCAAAATAAGCGTTCAACTCTTCTTCCAAAGCAATGGCATTTTTCAAGTCCAAGGCTTCAGACTCCTCAATCAAAGGTGAGACCACATACACTTGGTTTCCCTTTTTGATTTCCTTACCTATCCATTCTAGGACAACAGGAAGTTGCTCATGTTTGACCCAACGAGTCTTAACTTCTTTACGACCTTCTGGTAGCTGATCGATAATAGAGACATCCATTTCACCAAAAGCTGTGATTGCTAAAGTCCTAGGGATAGGAGTTGCCGTCATCATCAGGACATCTGGATTCTCTCCCTTTTCACGAAAAAGCCTCCGTTGCTTGACACCAAACCGATGCTGCTCATCTGTAATCACCAGCCCTACATGATGATAATTGACCCGCTCCTGAATAAGAGCATGAGTCCCAATTACAATATCTACTGTCCCTGACTCAATTGCAGCCAAGGTATCCCGCCGAATCGCAGCCTTCATCCCTCCAGTCAACAAAGCAATGGACAACTCCGGAAAAAGCTGGCTCAAACTCTCATAATGTTGCTCAGCTAAAATCTCTGTCGGAACCATCATAGCTGATTGAAAACCCGCTGTATAAGCTGCATACATAGCTAAACCCGCAATAACTGTTTTTCCTGAGCCAACATCCCCTTGTAAAAGACGATTCATATGACTAGACGATGACATATCTGATAGAATCTCCAATAAACTCCTCTGTTGAGCGTCAGTCAAAGCAAATGGCAGTTGTTGTATTTTATTAGCCAAAGCCACCTGATCATAAGTAATCAAGACTCCTGCATCTGGCTTACGATTTTCAGACTTCAAACTTTGCAGATTAAGCTGAAAATAGAACAATTCCTCAAACTTGACACGCCTCAAAGCTTGTTGATACTGTTCAATATCTTTCGGAAAATGCATGGCTCTTATAGCTTCGCGACGATTTAGCAGCCTATAACGCTGCAATAACTCACTAGGTAGATTTTCCTCTACTAAATCTAGGTACCCTGCCTCCATAGCAGCCTTAATCAACTTAACTAAACTAGCCTGTTTGATTCCTTGACCAACACGATAAACAGGCTGCAAATCATCCTGACTTTGACTCAGTATCTTCATCCCAGTCAGAGAAGCCTTGCTCCTATCCCATTTTCCCCATACAGCAATTTGAGAGCCAACCACTATCTTATCTGCCAAGTAAGGCTGATTAAAAAAAGAAACTGCGACAATCACTTCACCCTGCCGAATGGAGAACCGTAACCGATTCCGTTTATAACCGTAATATTGAACAGCAGCAGGACTTACCACCTCACCTAAAACTAAGGCTTTTTCTCCATCCATCAAATCCAATACTGACTTAGACTGAAAATCTTCATAACGAAAAGGATAATACAGCAGTGCATCACCCACGGTTTGCAATTCTAGTTTTAAAAATTTTTCAACCGATTTAGAACTAAAACCAGGAAGAACAGACAAAGCATCACCTAAAGATTTCATAAATCTATTATATCAAAAAAAGATAGTCTAACGAGCATAAAAAAAGCCTGTATTACAGAACAAGCTAAAAACGCATTTTATGGCACAAAAAAAGCAACATGAGTTGCTGCAATCGGGAAGACAGGATTCGAACCTGCGACACCTTGGTCCCAAACCAAGTACTCTACCAAGCTGAGCTACTTCCCGATAACTGGTACTAAAAAGAAAGCTCCCCTAATGTGCGTGACATTAAGCGAGAAATGCACCCTAGAGGAGTCGAACCTCTAACCGCCTGATTCGTAGTCAGGTACTCTATCCAGTTGAGCTAAGGGTGCTCATATATGCCGAGGACCGGAATCGAACCGGTACGATGTTACCATCGCAGGATTTTAAGTCCTGTGCGTCTGCCTGTTCCGCCACCCCGGCCTCTCTAAGCGAACGACGGGATTCGAACCCGCGACCCCCACCTTGGCAAGGTGGTGTTCTACCACTGAACTACGTTCGCAATCGCTTCAATGCCGGCTACATGACTTGAACACGCGACCCTCTGATTACAAATCAGATGCTCTACCAACTGAGCTAAGCCGGCTTATTTATTCCTTATGCGGGTTAAGGGACTTGAACCCCCACGCCCGAAAGCGCCAGATCCTAAATCTGGTGCGTCTGCCAATTCCGCCAAACCCGCATATGACCCGTGCTGGGCTCGAACCAGCGACCCATTGATTAAAAGTCAATTGCTCTACCAACTGAGCTAACGAGTCTCTTCTCTTGTATCCGTTTATACACTAGTTGAAATGCCGATTCTCTCTTCATTTCAACGGTCCCGACGGGAATCGAACCCGCGATCTTCGCCGTGACAGGGCGACGTGATAACCGCTACACTACGGGACCTAAAATTATATCCAGACTAAAACCCTAGTAAAACGGATTTCTTATCGTCCTCATAACTTATGGGAGTTAACGGGATCGAACCGCTGACCCTCTGCTTGTAAGGCAGATGCTCTCCCAGCTGAGCTAAACTCCCATGGGATGAAAGTTTAACTCGCTGGCTCCCTGTCGTGCGCTAACGCTTCGACAAAGGTGACTAAGGTCTACCTTAGCTGAGCTAAACTCCCAAACGGAATCTCTACGATTCCTATGGCTAAGCGACTACCGTATCTCACAGGGGGCAACCCCCAACTACTTCAGGCGTTCTAGGGCTTAACTACTGTGTTCGGCATGGGT